>JBGSNE010000256.1:0-7640 GCA_041739785.1 Pirellulaceae bacterium | reverse complement strand
GATTTGAGATATTAGCCGTAGGTCGCGCTAGCGCACCTACGGTTACGTTATGATCACGCAGATTTTTCGACCCCGAAGGGTGTCGCAGCGATCAGGCTGGTCGGACTGCGACCACCTTCGGGGTCGAATAGCGTGTAGTTTTTCGTTATCCGGTGGTATTCGCTCCGCTCGACCACCGGCTAATAGCTTCAACGCCTTCGGCGTAGTTAGACTTTTGTATAGCTCACAGGATTTGCATCCCAGGCGATCGAATTCCATGCCTTCGGCACTAAACTGTGCACGTCAATACCCACGGCTATCGCCCAATGGCTCACAACCGGGTGCTCACGAGGTCATGAAAAATCGGGATTAAAGTTGAGGGCCTCTCGATAGTGAGAGGCCCCCAATGGTCAATCGCTTGCATCAGCGAACGCCATCTCATCGCGAGCAGCCACAGATAAGATGCTAAGGAAAACAACCCGTGTTACTAGCTGGAGGTCAACAAATCATCAAACTCCGTCAACAAAAAGTTCTCGATCCCCATCGCGCTCATGACCGCATCGTGAGCTTCCCTGGCGGAGTTCGATGCCTCGGATGCAATGCGTGGGAGGCCGTCGGTCAGAGCCAGCGAGGATGCGGCGGAATTTGCTTGGGGAGCTTCGGCCGCTCGCACCCGGAGACTGACAACTGCTAGTTTGCTGCGCGACGCACCATCACTGGCTCGATAAAGAAACGAATCTTGACCGCTAAATCCCTCAGCAGGCGTGTAATTGAATGAGCCGTCGGGATTTAGAGCTAGCGTGCCATGCTGTGGTCCACGGAACAGGAACGCCTGCAAGGGATCATCGTTCGCATCGCTGTCATTGGCCAGCACTCCGTGTTCCGCGTCGACGGTAAGTTCGCTGCCAGCTTCCAACCTATACGCATCGTTAACCGCTCGTGGTCGTATGTTTTCTCCACGGATTAAAATCGAAACTACGGCCAACGTGCTCGCACTGCCGTCGCTGGCACGATAGGTGAACTCATCCTGTCCTGAAAAACCTTCCGCTGGCTTATAAACGAAACTGCCGTCCTCAGCTAATTCCACTGTACCATGCGTTGGTGCGTCGACCAAAATAGCCGTCAGCCCATCGCCATCGCCGTCGGAGTCGTTCGACAGTACTCCCGGTGATGCCACGGTCAGTGTTTCGTTTTTGTCAGTCGCATAACTGTCGTCAGCGGCTAGTGGATCATCGTTGACCGCATTTACCATCAGTTCGACGACAACCAGGTCACTAGTATCGATGCCATCGCTTACCGCATAGGTGAAGGCATCGGGTCCGTTGTAGTTTTCGTTGGGTGTGTAGGTGAAACTCCCGTCGGTGTTGAGTTCCAACGTTCCGTGTTCAGGACCCACTTCCAGAATCGCTTGCAGTGGATCGCCGTCCACGTCGCTGTCATTGCCCAGCACACCCGCTTCGGTTGCGATGGTTAGAGGTTCGTCTTCGTTGGTCGCATATTCGTCGTTTTGACCAACGGGCAAGTCGTTGACCGCATTAACCATCAGTTCGACGACAACCAGGTCGCTAGTATCGGTGCCATCGCTAATCGCATAGGTGAAGGCATCGGGTCCGTTGTAGTTTTCGTTGGGTGTGTAGATGAAACTCCCGTCGGAATTGAGCTCCAATGTTCCGTGTTCCGGACCCACCTCCAGAATCGCTTGCAGTGGATCTCCGTCGACATCACTGTCATTGGCCAACACCCCCGCTTCAGTTGCAATGGTTAGCGGTTCGTCCTCGTTGGTCGCATACGCGTCGTTTTGACCAACGGGCAAGTCGTTGACCGCATTGACCATCAGTTCAACGACAACCAGGTCGCTAGTATCGGTGCCATCGCTGACCGCATACGTAAAGGCGTCTGGCCCGTTGTAGTTTGCGTTGGGTGTGTAGGTGAAACTCCCGTCGGGGTTGAGTTCCAATGTTCCATGTTCCGGACCCACGTCTAGAATCGCTTGTAATGGATCGTTGTCGACATCGCTGTCATTGGCCAGCACACCCGCTTCGCTTGCGATGGTCAGCGGTTCGTCTTCGCTGGTCGTATATTCGTCGTTCTGGCCAACAGGCAGGTCGTTGACCGCATTGACCATCAATTCAACGACCACCAGTTCGCTACTGTCGGTGCCATCGCTGACCGCATAGGTAAAGGCGTCGGGCCCGTTGTAGTTTTCGTTGGGTGTATAAGTGAAACTTCCGTCAGGGTTGAGTTCCAGTGTCCCGTGTTCGGGACCCACGTCTAGAATCGCTTGTAATGGATCGCCGTCGACATCGCTGTCATTGGCTAGCACACCTGCTTCAGTTGCAATGGTCAACGGTTCGTCCTCGTTGGTCGCATATTCGTCGTTTTGACCAACGGGTAGGTCGTTGACCGCGTTGACCATCAGTTCGACGACGATCAGCTGACTTAACTCGGTGCCGTCACTTACCTGATAGGTGAACGCGTCGGGGCCAAAGTAGTTTTCGTCAGGTGTGTAGGTGAAGCTTCCGTCGGAGTTGAATTCCAATGTCCCGTGTTCAGGCCCCACGTCTAGAATCGCTTGCAGAGGATCGTTGTCGACGTCGCTGTCATTCGCCAGCACACCTAAGTCAGTCACTATGGTAAGCGGTTCATCTTCGTTGGTAGAGTATTGATCATTCGCGCCGATCGGCGCATCGTTGACTGCCTCGACTGTCAGTTCCACCATGATCAAGTCGCTTGATTCGCTGCCGTCACTTACTTGGTAGGTAAACGAATCGAATCCGTTGAAATTTTCATTGGGTTGGTAGCTGAAACTCCCGTCAGCGTTCAAATTCAACGTTCCATGCGACGGGCCTTCGCCCAAAATTGCTTCCAACGGATCGCCGTCGACATCTGTGTCATTGGCTAGCACGCCGTGAGTTGCGCCGATGCTGAGCAGGACATCCTCGGATGCAATGTAACTATCAGCTTGGCCTTGCGGAGCTGAGTTGGCATCGACGACACGGATAGTCACAGCAGCTAAGTGGCTGCGTGATTCGCCGTCGTCGACTTGGTAAATGAAGCCATCGGTTCCACTAAAGCCAGATTCGGGGGTATAGGAAAACGAGCCGTCGGGGTTGAGCTCCAGGCTACCATGCGCGGGTCCGCGGAATTCGAGTGCTTGGAGGGCATCTCCCTCGGCATCACTGTCGTTTGCCAGAACACCGGAGGTGGCCACGTCGAGTGTCTGGTCAGATACGGCGTGATATAAGTCGTTGACCGCAATCGGGGAAAGCCCTGCGAACACGATACGATGTTCGAGATGTTCAAGACGCAATTGATGCTGAAGGTTGCGGCGACGTTGGGGAACGGAAAGAGTGCGGGTTCGCTTTCCAAAGATCATTTTCTATCTCCATAAGGGGGGCTGCGGGTCGCGTAGCGCTATGCAAAGCGCATACTTACAGGGATAGACCGAGGTGTTTTTTGTTTCGCCAGGACTTGAGTAAATTCGCTTAGAATACGCGTGCGGTTACCAAACACCACACAGTAGGCATGTTATGTCCCTCGAAGTATGTAGCTTCATTGGTAGCCTCGTAATTGTGCGACCTGCTTGCTAGACCTAATCTGGTCCCATCGGACAGGCAGATGTTGACAAGAGAATTGTGAGCCGCGAAGATTTCAATCTGAAAATTGCAACCTGAAACCTGAACTCTGAAACAACATTGATGGCTAAACCAACTTGTGCTGTTCACGTTACGTTCAACATCAAGCCGGAACACGTCGAGGATTTTCGAACGGCGGTGATGGAGCAAGCGAAGAATTCACTCGAGCGTGAGGAGTGGTGCCACCAGTTCGACGTGTGTACTATGCCGGATCGTCCTCGTAGTTTTCTGCTATACGAAACCTACGATGATCGTGCAGCCTTCGTCAAGCATCGCGAGACGGAGCATTTCGCGACTTTTAATGCCGCGGTGACGCCGTGGGTGGAATCGAAGGAAGTGGGCGTTTGGGATATTTGTTAGATATCCCGCGGTCCGCGAAAAGGTGTCCGAAACCAAAAGCCGGAACTGCCCTGCGGGTGCTTCGCACTTCTGGTGTCGGACACCTTTTCCTGACGCGCGTCGAACCCTAATTCTTAAGCTGGACAAAGCATTATACGTCGACGAAATTTCCCCGATCAGCAACGTGGTATGGGTTGCCACTCTGCGTTCTTGAGGATCGCCAATTGGCGGCACACGCCGCTTCGTTGGCGAACCCGGGCAACTCACCGAGTCACATCAACTATCGACGCAGGTTAAGTAGTTCGTCGAACAACTGTTGCGTCGCGGTGATGACTCGCGCGTTGCTTCGATATTGAGTAGAGGCGAGTACCAGGTTGACCAAGTCACCGCCGATGTCGGTGTTCGATAACTCCAGGGCACCGGCAACAACTGTCCCGATCCCGTTTTCACCAGGCCCACCTTCGATAGGCAAGCCAGTGTTGATGCCTTGAGCGAAAAGGTTTTGGCCACGCTGTTCAAGACCTTCGGGATTGGAAAAGCGTGCCAATCGCATTTGGCCAAGATCACGAGAAATACCGTTGCTGAAAACTCCGCGGATCGTGCCGTCTTCACCAATTACGTAGCTAGTTAGCGTACCTGGAGGGGAACCGTCTTGTCTAGCTGCTGCGAGCGTTGCTTGCTCAGTAGCCAAGCCCGAGATGGCAGAAAAATCAAAATCAAATTCCAAGGGTGAAACGCTCGGCAGATTGTATCGATCGATGGCGACCGTCGAGTTGCTGGCCGAGATAAAGTTGCCATTGCCGTCGAAAGTCAATACGCCGCTACCAACGGAGATACCGCTACCAGCCCGCGGGGAATTGTCGGCCGAGTCGGCGTACCAGCGATAGGTCGTGGCCGAGTCCGTGCGACTCTCCAAAACAGCCGTCAATCGCGTACGGATCGGCATACCCAACGTATCGTAGGTAACGAAGTCGGCCACTGCGCTTTGCCCCGCAGCTTCCTGAACCGAACCGAAAGCCAAATTGGGTACATCGACTACCCCAGTATCGTCGGTGATGCGAAAGCTAGTCAAATCGATGTCGACCGAGTTGTCCTTGCCGTTATTAGACACAAATCGAATCTGTCCATTGCGAATATAGGCACCCGCCGTGAGCGTTCCGGATTCTCCGAGAATGTTGTTTTTCGAAACCGGCAGGGGATGTACGGCGTCCGTCGTGGTGGTCTGAATCCCCATGGATTGCTCCATGAAGTTAACCAAGTCTTGGACGGTGGATGTTGCCGTTATCTGGAATGTCTTGGCCTCTAAATTGCGTCCGCCCTTGCGAGCTTCAAACGATAATTCGCCAATCTTAAACGGATTGACGTAATCCAATCCATCGCGGCGCGTGACGTTGAGCAGCAATGTATTGCTGTCAATCGTCGGTCCATCCAAATCGAGTTGTTGATTTCCTGAGACGGTTAAATTGCTGATTTCCGCATCGGTCTTTGAGTCGGTATAGTCTTCCCCTGGCGAGACGGAGTCGACGAGGTAAAACGAATTCTGGTCGGTCGACGTATTGCGGTAGATGCGAATCGTATCGTATGCAGGGAAGCCACCGGTAGGTGGAGGTACCGGCGGTGTCGGCAAATCAGTGATATGAATGCGGCCGTTGACGATGTTCTGCGGGCCGATCAGAATTGAGGGCTTGGTCTCAGGATCGCCAGCGCGTTGGTAGGTGACCATGTACGTATAGTTGCCATTTAGTACTCCCGCGTCTAGAGTTGGTCCAGGAACAGCGCTGCCGTTGTCGTCATAAGTTCCTCCGGTGGCAACCGTGGCTTGCCGAAAAAACTCTGTGCCATTGGCGTTCGTGCGGTAAACGCGCATTTGCGAATACTCGCCGCTAGGCGCTGTGGGGAGATTCGTCAACGAAATCACATTGTCGGGCAGCGCGTTTCCAGTTGGAACCGTGACCGAAAGTGTGGCACTGGGTGGGCTCTCTTGCCCGGCCGCGTCTAAAAATGCGAAGCGATATTGATAGACGGCATTCTCTTGTAACGTGCCAGCACCCTGGTTGTGTGCTACGGTGATGCCGGTGGTATTGGCCGTCGCTGCGCTGGCCAGCTTCACTCCCGTGGCATCGGGGCGCGGCACCGCGGCATCGCCTAAGACGGCGCTCTGGATGACTTCCGCTGTATCCGCGATGTCACCATTGGGAGTCAACGTCCCTTCCATTACCACATTCTTGGTTGCTTGGGCGACCGCTTCGCTTCCCAATGGGACCGACAAGGGGGCCAACTGGGTTGTTTGAATGCGGAACTGATCGTCAATGCCATATCCTAGCAGGCGATTGCCAGTAGGAGTCACCAGCTGATTCTGGCTGTTGAGGCTGAACATACCACTGCGCGTATATAGTCGCTCTTTATCAGCACCTTCGACTATGAATAGCCCGTCTCCCTGAATGGCCAAGTCCGAGGGGCTGGAGCTAATCTGAATCGTACCCTGCGAAAAGTCTGGTGTGATTCCGGCTACGCGAACGCCCAGTCCAGTTTGCCGCGGGTTGGTACCACCGTTGTCGACTGTGGGCGAAGCACCAAGCGACAGGGTTTGAAGAAATTGCGTGGCGAAGATGACTTCGGAGCTTTTGAAGCCGATCGTTTGTGAGTTGGCGAGATTGTTGCCCAGCACATCGATTTGTGTCTCGGCCGCGTTGATTCCAGTTAGCGCAGTACTTAGTGACGAAGCCAAGCCCATCGCAGCACACCTTGTAGGTTTGTGATTTGGGCTGCCTGTTTATCGGCCACAAGTCGGAAGCTCTAATAGCCATCGACGACTTGTCGGCGATGCTAGCACTTACCAGCAACCCACTTTAGTTTTCGAGAATCTCACGAATGTTCTTTATATCGACAATCGAGTCTCCAACATGAACTGATACTTTCCGAATATTCGGATCGTCGTTGTCCGTTTGTACCGATACGCGTGAAACTGTCCCTTCCACATCTTTGGCATTGCTGTCAAGCGCCTTCACCGTTTTGCCAATCATCGAACTGGCCATCGATAACTCTTGCCCAACAGCCAGAGTCGACAAAGTTGCCGTTAGCTTGTTGGTGGATCCAATCTCGCGAATCTGGCTGAGTTGCGTCAGCATTTGCGCGTTGTCCATCGGATTAAGCGGATCTTGGTTTTGCATCTCTGTAATCAGCAACCCCAGAAATTGATCGATGTCGACGTCACCTAGCGCGTTGCCGCTGACATTGCTCGACGTTTGACTCGATGATGCACCGACGCCAGGAATGCTGCTCATGACCCAAATCCTTCGAAGTAAAAATAGCGCAGGTCGCCGAGAACATCGGCGTCGCCAGCCTTTGGTTAAAGTTATCGGTCCAAAGCCTGGGTGAATTCCACAGCGTTAGTCGATAGCGTTGGCACAAGTCAATAGAAACGCGAAACCCTGCTAACTTGCGGGCCTTAGGTTGAGTTGGCAGAGCAGACTTCAAGCTAAAGAGTTTGATTCTGGTTCAGGACTGGCCGAGGAACGCTAGCAAATCGCATGAGGCGAAGTGCTTCTTTTTGAGCCGCAGGTTTTTAAGCCCGCGCTTTTCAACCGCGAAGCGGTGGCATTTGGTAGCCTGGGGCGCAAACCCCAGGAAAAATGGAATCTACCGACATCCGGCTTGCCGGCGATCGACCGCGAATGCGGTCGATCG
>JBGSNE010000255.1:0-64349 GCA_041739785.1 Pirellulaceae bacterium | reverse complement strand
AGCATTTGAGCAAATCTTTGCGGAGTATTTGCCGAGTGAGGCTTAGTCTGGGCTGTTAAAGCCCGAGACCCAGGCCAGCACTTCGCTCGCAAGCTCGCTACGTTTGGCCTGGGCTAGATAATCAGCTGGACCTTCGGCCCGTCAGTACCTCCGCTTCTCTTTTATCTCACGTCGCTCGACGACCAAAAAGGAGCCGGGGAACGAGCGTTTCCTACTAGCGCTTAGCGAGAAGAGTCCTTTTCTGCTGCTTTTTTTCGGAATTCCATTCGGCTGATGTCCCAACTCCCGGTGTGATTTCGGAAATAGTTAAGCACCAACGCACAAGTTTTCGGTGAATTGAGGCAACCGTGATGAAGCGCGGAATCGGTCTATAATGCGGAGAAACTGATGCGCGGGTGCGTAAGCGGGAGATCCATTCGTTGAAACAGAACGCCGACTCGACGGAAACGCACCAATTGCTGGAGCGCATTGCCCAGGGCGACAGCTCCGCCTTAGATACGCTGGTTGTAGCACATAGAAATTACATGCGGCGGATCATCGAATTGCGGATGGAAGATGATTTGCGCTGTCGCGTTGACCCTTCCGACATCGTCCAAGAAACCTCGCTGGCTGTTTGCAAGCGAATCAATGAGTTTCTGGTTGCGCGGCCTTCTTCCTTCCGTGTGTGGCTTCGATTCCAAACGTTGGAGAGAATCGTCGATGCCCGGCGGCACCACTTTGCGAAGAAGCGCACCGTACGGCGAGAATACCGTATGACCGATGCGTCCTCCATGTCGATCGCGCAGCGGCTGCTAAGCGGGCCGAGTCAAAACCTTAGAAAAAAGGAGCTAGCCGAACAGGTGAGGTGTGTCCTGGACAGGATGCCTGACACCGACCGCGAAATCTTGTTACTGCGCTACATGGAAGAGTTGAGCAACCAGGAGGCCGCGGAGGTCCTGGGTATCGAGCCCGCCGCGGCGCGCAAACGGCTCGGTCGTGCCATGCGTCGACTGGCCGAGTTGCTAGATGACAACGACATTAGCTTCCCTGCATGAGGTTGAACCACCGGAAGATCCAGTAGATTTGAGAAAGGCCATTCATTGGGCTATTGATTTAGTATCGTTTAAACCGCAGCCGTAGGTTTTGAAACCCGCGCTTTTTAAACCGCGAAGCGGTGGCATTTTATAGCCTGGGGTGCAAACCCCAGGGGAAATGCTCCGCGCCGACCTCCGGCTTGCCAGCGATCGAACGCATTTGCGGTCGATCGCTGGCAAGCCGGAAAAACACGGGGTTGCTTCGATGACCTGGGATTTGCATCCCAGGCTATCGAATTCCGTGCCTTCGGCACTAAAAAGCGCGGGCTTCAAAAGCCGTAGGCCAGGCTTAAGTGCGCGGACCTCGCCTTCGGCTGCGGGTTAAACGATTCCGCACGTTAAATGAGACAACTATGGCCAAAACACAACTTTCCAACCAATGCGAAGATGTCGATGCTCTATTGGGTCAGGCTGTGGATGAATATCTGCAAGCGTTGGCCGATGGCAGGCAGCTTGATGTAGAGCAGGTTGCGATGGCGTATCCGAGTATCGCGGGCTTGATTCGCCGGACCTTACCGGCGTTGGGAATGATTGACGTCAGCAATTCAGGAGCCCCAAAGCTCGATGGGCTCGATCTGTCGAAAAGCAGGGAGCTTGGTGACTTTCGCCTGTTGCGTGAGCTCGGTTCGGGTGGTATGGGGTTCGTCTACGAGGCCGAGCAGCTTTCGATGGGGCGTCGCGTAGCACTCAAGATCTTACCGATGGCCAGCACGCTGCAGCATAGGGCTCTTGAGCGCTTTAAGAATGAGGTTCGCGCTGCTGCCATGCTCGATCATCCCAACATCGTCTCCATCTACTCTGTGGGTGAGGATCGTGGGGTCCATTACTATGCAATGCAGCTGATCCGTGGGCAGTCGCTGGCAGAGGTCATTCGGGAGCTGAAGTGTGCTAAAAATCACGATACATTGACCGAAGACGCAATTAGCAAGATCGTTTCAAAAACCGGCCATCAAGTTTCCTCAAGCAAATCGGAACCCACCCATCGCGTCCGATCCAACGATTCCCACTGCGAACGTGCTGATGCCGAAACCGAAGTCGAGCTTCAAGCCCGCATCGCCACGTTCTCGGGAAGCGACACCAAAGCTGGGTTCTTTCGGTCAGCAGCAGAGCTAGGCGTCCAGGCAGCAGAAGCGTTGCAGCACGCACACGAACAAGGCGTGTTCCACCGCGACATCAAGCCTGGGAATCTAATGCTGGACGCCACCGCAAAGCCGTACATTACCGATTTCGGATTGGCCCGCATCGAGGCAGACGCAGGGATTACTAGAACCGGTGACCTGGTAGGGACGCTCCGCTACATGAGTCCTGAACAAGCTCTAGCCAAACAGGCTGTAAGCGACGGACGCAGTGACATCTACTCGCTAGGGGTCACCCTGTACGAGCTGATTGGCTTGCGTCCCCTATTTGACTCGAAAGATCGGCAACAGTTACTTCAGCAAATCGCATTCGACGAGCCAGTTAAACTCCGCAAAATTGATCGCGCGATTCCTGGCGAGTTGGAAACGATCATCCACAAGGCGATCGAAAAAAATCCTGATGACCGCTACCTATCAGCCGGCGAGTTGGCTGCGGATCTGCAGGCCTTTCTGGACGATCGCCCGATTCAGGCGAAACCTCCGACCGTGTCTGACAAGCTAATCAAATGGTCGCGACGGCACAAGCCACTGGTGTGGACGATGGCCCTGTCTGGCGCTGCGATGGTTACCATGGCTATTTTAGCATTGACCGTGAGCAATTTCGTAATCGCTCAAGAACGCCAGGTCGCCGAGCAGAACGCTGCGACTGCCAATAGCGTTATTGGTTTTATTACCGAAGATCTCTTGGGAGCGGCCAGCCCGTTGAACGAACCGGATCGCGACATTCGCTTGCGAACGGTGGTCGACCGCGCTGCGGCGCGAATTGGGGACAAGCTGACGGATCAGCCGCTGGTGGCCGCCGCGATTCGACTGACGCTGGGCGAGACCTATCGTTCACTGGGTGAATACACTTTGGCGGAAAGCCACCTCCGCGACGCACTCGACACCTACACCACGCAGCTTGGCGCTGATCACCGCTCGACACAGGAGTGCCAGCGAAAATTGGCTCACGTATTGCTCGATCAAGGCCGCGACGCTCAGGCGGAGAAGCTTTTCCGAGCGGTATTCGACGCTCGGCTAGAAGAGTTTGGCGACCAGCATGTCGACACCCTCCAGAGCATGAGTGATCTGGGCGAATTGAGTTTGTATTGCGGGCAACACGGTACAGCGCGACTTTTCTTCGGACACGTGGCTGATGCGCGGCTGAAACAACTAGGCGAAGAGCATCCCTCAACACTGGACGCACAACACCACTTTGCCGAAGCTACATCCCGGATCGACGCCCGAAGGGATAACGTGCAAGAGGCTGAGGCGTTGTTTCGACAAGTCCTGATTCAACGGGCAAAGATTCTCGGTCCAGAGCATCCGTACACACTGGAGACGCGATACTTCGTGGCCGCGCTGCTGCTGAAACAAACCAAGCTGGAACAGGCCGAAGCTGAATTTCGGGAGTTGCAAGTTATCGCCAGTGAAACGCTCGGCGCAAGCCACCCCTTCACGCTCCGCTGCAAGACAAACCTAGCGAGTACTTTCACGCAGCAAGGTGAGTTGGACGCGTCGCATGACCTGAATACATTTGCTTTGCAAGAGGCAAGGAAGAGCCTGGGAGATGAACACCCACTTGCGCTCCAGATTCAGCTCGGTCTAGCAGCCAACTACGCCGCACAGCGCGAGGACGTGCAAGCGACTCAGTTGTACGAGCATTCTTTAAAGTCATTGCGGCAAAGACTCGGTGAACACCATCCGATGACGCACTACGCCAAGTGCGAGCTGCTGGCAAGCTACGAAGCACAGGGGCTCGCTGGCAAGGCAAGTGAGCTGCGCGACAGGATTGATTCTCCCGAGGACTTCTCCGAGGCGATGAGTGCCTCCTGGTTGTGGGGCGAACCTTTGAGCTATCGTGCGCGGCGCGAATTGGCAATGACTGAACGCCTGGCTGAGCAAGATGCGCTCGGTGGCAAGCGAATTCCTAATGTGCTCAATGGCTTTGAGGCGACGCTCCTCCATGGCACAAGCATCACCGGAGGCAGATTTGGTCAAGCTTTGCTTTTTGACGGCCAAGACGACCGAGCAAATATCGAAGACCGCTCCGAGTTGGCGTTAACGAAATCCATGACGATCCAGTGTTGGCTGCGAATCGATTCCTTTCCCAAACCAGAGGCAGGATATGGGACGATCATCATGCGAAGCGATAACCGCGGCGGGCGGGACCCCTACTTCCTGAGGACATTGCCTTCAGGTGAGATTGAGTTCGGAGTGACCAGCTTGGCAGGCGGTGCATCGCTTTCCGCCCAAGCCCCTGCTATGAATTCTTTTCATGTCGCAGCGACTTTGGACGATTCAACCGGGGATATGCGTCTATACTTCAATGGCCAACAGGTCGCGCAACGTCTGACAGAGGTGCGTCCATTTGCCGATCTCGTGGTGGACCGGGAGCCGGGGGTGGGAGTCGGAAACCACTTCGGCATCCATGAATACAATTTCCCATTCCACGGCGTCATCGAACAGTTGACGATCGTCGACTCCACGCGGACGCCTGAGGAAATTCTGCAGCTTGCGAACGAGGGGCTTGAGCAATGACCCGGACAACACTTGATTGTTTAACCGTAGCTGTAGGTTTTGAAGCCCGCGCTTTTCAAACCGCGAAGCGGTGGCATTTGGTAGCCTGGGGTGCCAACCCCCAGGGAAAATGTCCCCCGTCGACCTCCGGCTTGCCAGCGATCGACTGCGAATGCGGTCGATCGCTGGCAAGCCGGTAATGCAACGGGATGTTTCGACGACCTGGGATTTGCATCCCAGGCTATCGAATTCCGTGCCTTCGGCACTAAACAGGGCGGGCTTGAAAAGCCATAGGCGAGGCTTGCGTGCGCGGACTTCGGCTGCGGGTTAAACGAATAAATCAACTGAACGCTTGCCCAGGTGAACGGTTGCAAAGGCCGAGGTACAACGCTGGTGTCCAAGATGATGCAAAACTCGAATGTAGCACACAGTTTGCGACAGATGCCACGCGGTTCGAATTGGCTGAGCATTAGTTGGCTGGTTGCGGCTTTGGCATGTTGCGCCTGTTGCCTGGGGTGCGGTCAACCTCTCGCAACCAAGACTCCTGCCAACCTCGTGCAGGTCGCCGGCCGGGTGACACTGAACAATCAGCCGCTGACGCGTGCCAGCGTGCTATTTCTACCCATCGAATCCGGCTCGAGAGCGCGTGGCATGACGAACGCCAATGGAGAATTCCACCTGCTGGATGAGTCTGAATTGGCTGGAATCGCTCCTGGCGAGTACCTGATCGTGTTCAAGCCTTTGACGCTTCTACCTGGTGAATCAACTCAGCCACTAGACAAAGACTATCAGAGCCCCGACTCGACGCCGGTAAGAGCGACGGTTTCTGAAGACACAGAGCTCCTCAATTTCCAACTCACCAATCGCGCATCCGCATATAGGATTAAAATCTGATGAATAGATTTCCTCGACGCAATTGTGGGCGCTTCCAGGGTTTTACTCTTGTCGAGCTACTGGTTGTAATTGCCATCATCGGCGTTTTGGCAGGTCTTCTGCTTCCCGCCGTGCAAGCCGCCCGCGAGGCTGCTCGCAGCACGCAATGCAAGAACAACATGAAGCAACTGAGCCTAGCTGTCGTCAACTACGAGTCGGCTTATGGCAAAATTCCGGCAGCTACGTATCATGCTAGTTCTACCAATAAAACTTGGCATGATAGGCGAACACTTGGTTACGATCAGTGGATTTGGGGTGCAGCAGTCCTGCCATACATAGAACAGACGACACTCTACAATGCACTTGACTTCAGTTTGGCACCCGCTTTGCCACCCAACCGGGCGCTGCTGGCGACGGAACTAAAGATGTTCCGCTGCCCGTCGGAAGTCGGACCACGCCAGATTAAGTTACAAGATCCATTTGAATATCGCGAGCTGCAACTCACCGTGGAGAGTTATGGCTATAACCGCGACTTGGATCTGTTGGTTTCCGAGAGCTGGCAAACAGAGTTCAGTGACGTGGTCGACGGCTTGAGCAATACGATCCTACTTGGAGAAACAACGTACGGGGTTTCGCAGCTTGAAGACGTCGGTCTCGGAAAGATGATTACTGCCCCGAGCTCGCTCTGCTCGGCCATCGCTTTTCATGGTTGGGGCAACACTTACTTTGCCCTCTATTCCGTACAAACGCGCGGAATCTGGAAACCAGCCGATAAAAGAGGTCCATTATTGGCTTCCTCCAGCTATCACCCTAGCGGCGTCCATTGCGCCATGTTTGACGGCAGTGTGCATTTCTTATCTGAGTCCACGGAGTCAGCCGTCTTAGAAGCGATCACGACCTTGCAGGGGCATGAAGTAGTCTCAAATTTCTGAGGGTAGCTATCTACAAGCTCGCGTACTACGGGACCGCTCGTTTCCCAAGAAGGGGCTAAGGACAATGCGAAAGTTTGTCCAATGACACTCTTGAAGATCAGGAATCCGCGTACACGAACGGAAACATTGTGGCACCCTAAATGTAGGGCTCGGATCTTGCCTCAATGGTACGAACTCAGCCATAAATGAAAGTTGTTAATGGAGTGATGACAACCTATGTCGTTTAATCGATTCCGCAATGGGAGTGAGGCTTGCCAGCAGGGATGCTGTGGACTCGAACCCTATCAGCCCCTAGCGGACGGTTGGCTTCGTGTTGGCTGCAACCGACTTCATTGTTTTCGCCCGGGCGGCAAACTACAAGGCAAAAAACTCAACGGAACATAGGCCGCGGGTGGGGTACTCGCCTGCTGCGGGCAAATACCCTCACTTATAGTGGTTAATTTCGTCAGTCCCACAATCGTCATCAAGTTTCGACTGGCAGCAGCCGGTTGATCGTGGCGACTGCTTCTTCGAGGCCAATGATCTTTGCATATCGGTCCCGCAGCGTGGCTAACGATGCTTCATGCAACTCGGGCGTCACGGTGGCACAACAATCTTCGACTACCGTTACCAAATACCCCAAATCGCACGCGTCGCGAACGGTCGTCTCCACGCATTCATTGGTGTAGACGCCGACAATAAACAACGATTCGACCCCCATGTTATTGAGCACGTAGTGCAGATTCGTTGAAGAGAATACTCCGCTAGCTGTCTTGTTAATTACAATCTCATCGCGCTCAGCCAGAGGGGCGACGCTCTCAAGAAAATCAGCGTCTCGCGATCCTGGAGCGGCGAGCAGCCCCAGCCGCCGATGGCCTTTGCTGCGATCCCGACCATCACGCGTTAGTGATTGTATGCGCGTATGGATGACCTCTAATTGATGGCTACGAAACGCGTCCTGCAATCGACGTGTATTTGGTAGAGCCATGTTCTCAAGTCGATCGAAGTAGTAGGCTTGAGCTTCGAGCGAGACACCGCTTTGTGCTGAGTCACGAAACACACCATGCCCCGGAGCGGCGTCGAGGTATTGCAGGTCAATGCACAATAAAGCTGTGTTGCGATGGATGAGATAGTCGTTGTGCGCCGGGTTGTCGATGAACGACTGGTGGTACTTCTCCCTAAGCGGGTCGATGTGTTCGATGGGGCTGACAGGGCGGTAGTGTTCGTCGTTCATTAGTACCATGATCTCCAATGTTATAACTTGCTTCTTGAATCGATTGACTACCCACAGATTCTTCTGAAGAGCCAATTTTTATGTTTGGCTCTTAAAGTAGCTCGGGGCCTGACAAGCGCCGGAGCGTTCCCAGCAACACGTTAGCTCCTGCCTCGATGTCCGCCCATGCGGTCCACTCTGCAGGCGAGTGGCTCTGACCATTCTTGCTCGGTACAAAGAGCATGCCGACAGGGAACAGGCTACCCATGATTTGCGCATCGTGAGCAGCACCGCTAGGCATGCGATGATACTCCAGACCGTATGATTCTGCCTGCTTGATCAATTCGTTGACGATCTGTTCGCTACACGCAACCGGCGCCAGAAAGCTTTTCTGCTCAAATTCAAACATCAGATTTCTGCGTCGCGCGATCGCGGAGAGTGATTTGCGAATCGCGACGCCCAGTTCTTCGAGCGTTTCATGGCTGGTATCTCGGATGTCAAGCGAAAACTCAACTAGGCCGGGAACAGTGTTGACGGCACCGGGCAGGATTTGCGCCTTGCCGATCGTTGCGCGACTACGCTGACTGCCGTTCTCAGCCAGGATGCGTGGTATTTCATGAGCGAAATCTGCCAACCCCATGAAGGCGTCATTCCGCATTTCCATGGGGGTCGTGCCGGCATGATTGGATTCACCACGCAGCCAGACCGCCCAAGTAAACAGACCGGTGATTTCATCGACCACGCCAATCGGCTTTTTCATGCGGTCAAGCACCGGTCCCTGTTCGATGTGTAGCTCTACATAGCTAGCGATCGACTCGGGATCTCGAGCCGCGTCGAGTGCGGCCAGCGGGTCGAGCCCATGGCGCTGCAGTTCATCTTTAAGTAGCACGCCATCTAGATCGCTCATCGTCGCCAAGCGTTGTGGGTTGAGTTGACCACAGAACGACTGAGAACCAAACATTCCGCCAAAGCGACCTTCTTCATCGCTAAATGCGATCAACTCAAGCGTACGCTCAGGCACAACGTTTTGTTCCCGCATGCACCGCAGACATTCCAAACCAACAACGACCCCCAACGTACCATCGAGTGCGCCGGCACACGGCACTGTGTCGATGTGGGAGCCAACGAGCACCCGAGGACGATCTGACGCACCTTCCAGCACGCCTGATAGATTGGCAGCGCCATCGCTATGATATTCCAGATCGGCCGCGACAATTCGGTCGCGGAGCCATCGTTTGCCTTCCATATCCGCATCGGAAAAAGCCATGCGGTAGATACCGCGATCTTCCTTATTCTGTCCAATCTCGGCTAGTTCGAGAATGTCGGACTTGATTCGCTGGAGATTTACTTTCATTGTTTAATCCACTGCGGGGAGGGGCAAGCCCTCGACATATTGACCATGTAGCATGTGAAGCTGCAATGTATGGTTGAGTACGATGTCGTTGCGACGAGCGATCGCTGCGTCCGTTTCCTGCCACGCTTGATCGATAAAGCAACTCAGCCGATGGCGATCAAGAAAACCAACCGTTCCCAGTCTGTCGTCGGTCAGCCAATGGTCGATCATTTCCTGGACCGCTTGCCGTTTAACAGGATCGGTATGCGCAGGCGGTGCCATGAAGGCAAATTTCTCGCGCTCGTAGAGCTCTCTGGGCAATATGTTGACCATCGCTTCACGCAGTACCCACTTTTCGACACCGTCACGGATCCGAACTTCCGGAGGAATCGTGACTGCGTACTCTGCGAGATGGTGATCCAAGAACGCGGGTCGTGCCTCCATGCTGTTGGCCATGTCCATTCTGTCACCGCCCCAAGTCAGAATCTGTCCCTCCAGCATGGTCTTGCTCCATGTGTATTGCGAAATGTCGAGCCGATGCCGCCCGCGCACTTGATTGGGATCGATCGCCGACGCGACTTCTGCCACCGGATCGTACTCGGCCAGCAAATCGCGTAGCTCGGTCGACAGCAACGTTTTGAATCGCTCGAGTGTCATCATCCAGGGTTGAATCCAAGACGGAGTGAATCCGCACAGATCTTCCCAAGCCGGATGTTTTAGTTCCTCTTCGGAGAGGATCGCTCCGGAAAACAAACCCCCTTCATTTTCGCGGCCCAACCAATCGCGTTTAAAGAACGGGTAACCACCAAATAGCTCATCCGACCCCTCGCCTGTAATCACGGCTTTGTAATTACACGCTCGCACACGGCGGCTCATATGCCATTTGGCCACCGCAAGCGTGTTGTAAAATGTGCGCTCGGCATGCCAGGTCGCGCGCTCGAATGCAGGACCGTAGAGTTCCTTTTCCGTTACCAGCAATAACTCCTGTTCCGCCCCCGTACGTTCTGCCATCAATTTCGCGATATGCGATTCGTCGTACTCCGAGTTATCAAAAGCGATCGTAAACGCCTTCACAGGAGATTGCTGCAACGTTGTCGCCAAGCCGAGAATGGAACACGAATCGATGCCACCTGACAGATAACATCCCACCGGAACATCGGCTTCCAACCGAGTGGCGACCGCGTCGATCAGTCGGTCTTGGACCCCTTGCACATATTCTGCCGGATCGGGGTTGGGGTCGTGGGAGGTTGGAAAGGTGAAGTCCCACCAACGTTGAGTCTCGATCTCGATGCGGCCGCTCCGCAATTGAGCGATCAACATGTGACCTGGCTTGAGAGCCTCGACACCCTCGAACGCAGTCGAGCCGGGTACCATGACTTGCATCATCTGATGGATGGCTGCTTTCGGGCACAGTTTGGGCTGAACGTCGGGATGCTGCAGGATCGATTTGACTTCCGATCCATAGACGATTCCTTTGTCGCTCGCCGCGTAGTACAGCGGTTTGATTCCGAAGCGATCGCGAATCAAAATCAGCCGCCGCTTGCGATGATCATACAGGACTATGGCAAATTCACCGCGAAGCTTTTCGACAAACGACAAACCATCACGCAAATACATCGGCAAGGCAATCGCGCTATCGCTCTTACCGTCGCAGGCATATTGATTGCAGGCCAGTTGTGTTCGTTCACGTTTGTATCCGTAAAGTTCACCGTTGACTGCCAGGGCATAGTCGCCGTCACTCGAAACGATCGGTTGACGTCCGTGATCGAGTCCGACAATTGACAATCGAGTGTGTCCGATAGCGACACCTTGATCGACGTAAAACCGGCTGCCACGAGCGTCTGGACCACGATGATCAAGCACGTCGAGCATTCGGTCGAGGGTGAATCTCAATTCCCGTTCGTTGGTTCGCGATGGATTCCAAAATCCGGTAATGCCGCACATGGGGAAGCTTAATCTTTGAGGGTTATTGTCGGAAGAATAAATAAACTGGCTGTTTGGACAGGCTCCCGCTCGTTGTTCAACAGGAGTTGACGGAGACAACAGAGACCTCTGTTTTCTCCTGTTTAGTCCCGTTACATCCCGTCAAATCGCCCGCATTGAGGAATTTGGCTTGCAGCCGCGACCAGCCGAGCATCGTGCCAACACCTAAAAGCCACTAATGCGATCGAGTCGATCGAGCACGGAAGTCAACACTGCTTGACGGACAAACACCGCTCCGGCGGCTTGCGCGAAATAGAGATTGTGGTCCGTTTCGTCCAAGTCTTCCGATAGCTCGTCGTTGCGAGCCAAGGGATGCATGACAACCGCACCGGGCTTGAATCCGCTGTTGCGGTGGAGCTTGTAACGGCCGTCCAGATTGCGGTAACTATCCCCCAGAAATGCGATAGAGTTGACATAGACGACGTCAAGCTCCGGTAGCACCTCGCGGACATCATTGGTAATGTCGATGGGGATATCCGAATCGTCAATGGGCTCGGTCAGATCGAGCCCCACGGGGTCCGCCATCTCGGAGATGAGTGTGATCCTACTGACGGAATTGACAAACATCAACGACAGTCGCAGAAAGCTTTTGACGGCTCGCATCGATCCAGGGGTGCCGATGATGCCAAGATGGACTTTGCGATCCGTAGGACAATCCGGCAGCAACAATTCAGGCCGCCATTTAAGCAATGCAAACCAATCGATCAGCGCTTGAGTAGGATGATGCCCCGAGCCATTTCCCGCGTTGATCAGCGGTCGCTGCAGGTTGCGGCGAATCTCGTCCACGCTGTCGGTGCTCGGATGACGCATGATGACCACGTCACCGTAAGTGTTAAACATTTCTCCAATGTCTGCCAGCGACTCGCCTTTAGCAATTCCGGTGACTTGACCGTCGGGAACCGATAGCACTTTGCCGTCGAGTCGCTGAACTGCGCTTTCAAAAGACAATCGCGTTCGCGTGCTAGCTTCAAAAAACGCCGTGATGGCTATTTTTCCATCGAGTGGTTTATCGAGTTCCACATTGCGTGTTTCAAGCAAAGCAGCAAGCTGCGCAATTGCAATCACCGTGCGGCGATCGAACTGCCGCGGATTGATGATCGATTTGCCCGCTAGGAGCTCGAGCGCTTCGCGATCGATGACTCCTCCTGAAGTGCCGAGCAAATCTTCCGCGCGTACGTGCAGGCCCTTGGAATTCATTGCCACGACGCCAGAGCGATTTGCCCTTTGTTTATTGGACACAATACTACTCACGATCCTCACCAGATCCTGTTGTTCTTGGAATCTGACGACAAGAAAACGATCAGAGCCGCCACACCAGCGCTACACAGCACCAGAGCACCAATCACCAATATTTGAAGGAACCACACGGGAAACACGATCATGAAACGCCACCCACTTCGGTAGCGCTAGTTTGCTTAGGAGGTCCGGCAAGCGTATCAAAATCAAACGCTTCGCAGCTTAACCAGGTCATGATGCCAAACACCAATCCCGAAACCGCCGCACCGACCAACGAGGAGACAAACCAACCGATAGTAAAATAGGCGATCAGGCCAGCCACGCTGCCGAGAATCATCGCCAGTGCCGCTGCCGTGGGGCTTGGCCGACGCGAGTACAATCCGCCTACGATGGGCCAAATGCAACTTCCAACCATCGGGCCGGCAAAAAACAACACCGTTGCCAGAGTCCCGACATTCGGCAGCGCGATACTCCATGCCAATAACCCCAGCCCGATGATGCTGTAGGCTGACAGCCTTCGTTTGGTCTCGTCGCTGGTACGCTTAGAGAGCACCGGCTCAACAATGTCATTGACGATCAAATCGGCAGTGGCCGCGAGCAGAGAGTCAATACTCGACGCGAGCGAGCAGAAGACGACGATAAATACCAACAGCGCTCCTCCCCAACCGAGCAACGTCGCCGCGACCATTGGCCCGACGGTATCGGGTTGACTCACGCCGATCCCCAATGCCGGAGCAGCCAATCCAAGAAAACCGGCGACAATGGGAACTGGCAACCACAACATTCCGCCGAGAGCGTAAGCTTTTGGCCCAACACCCTCGCGCATCGCGAATGCGCGGCTCCACCACACGTTGCTGTGAAAGATCTCGCCAAATCCGAACAGCATATTGTTGAACAGTGACATCAACGCTGCGGGAAACAGCACTGATAGTAACATCGGGCGATCGGCAGCGAGTTTTTCATGGACGTCTGCAATGTCGATCTGAGTAAGCACGGCCACCGCGACAACTACCAAACCGACCAAGATAATTAGACTTTGGATGAAGTCGGTTCCAATCACCGCATACATACCGCCGAAAAGAGTGTAGAGGACGCAAACCAAAACAACGACTGTCATGCCAACTTCGTACGGGATCCCAGAAAGCACATACAGCAACTTGCCTCCCGCCATGGACATCGAGATGAGCCATGTGATGGCGTAGAAAAGGGAAATCACCAAAAACGGAATAGTGCCCAGCAGGCCATATCGTCGCCGTACGAATTCGACAGCCGTATAACCATTGGGCATCAAGCGGCGGATGCGTCCGCTCATTGGTGCAAATGCAAACAGCCCAAAGCTGGCCGTCGCGTAAGCAAGTGCACCCCACACTCCAAGCTGCAGTGCGAATTGCGGTGCCAGCATCGTCGTGTTGGATGTAATCCACGTCGCGACGGCAGTGGCTGTTCCCAACGCCAATCCGACATTGCGACCGGCGACAGCGAAGCCATCGTACGACTTGGCTCTTCGTCCCCACCAGATACCCAGCGAAATCCACAGGACACTGAATAGGATCAACAGGATGTAGCCCCATTGTTGGCTGAGCACAGGCGCCGATGCGATTGGGAAATCAAACATCACGAACGAAGCACTCCTGTTCTAGTCGCCTCACGACGGACTGCCGCTCGTTCCGCCATCGAACCTCGCAGAATCAGAGCAATGACAACCAGGAAGACGACCAATCCGATGCCGAATAACAACGCGGCTTGCCAAACTGGCCAGTGCTCGACGACCACTGTGGCGGGAATCTCGGACGTCGCGATTTGCTGACCGCGGTCGTCAAACGCTGCTACCGCGTAGGTATAGTCGCCATCGGACAGCCCCGAGACAAATGCTTGTGGGAACGCACCCCGGTACGGGACTTCACCATTGGAACCCGACACGACGTATTCGACCGCTGAGTCGACGGGATTCCACTCCAACGAGACATAACCTTCGCGAACCGATGCGAATTCGGTCTCGAAAAACGCAATCTCATCCGAGGGATCTTCGGCGGAAACAGACGACGCCTGAAGTAGAGAAAACAGAACCAGGCCAAGCAAAACTGTCGTAGCCCGCTGGCCGCAAATCGAATTGCCGATGCGGCAAGGAATACCAAAGTCTCCCTGAGAAAAACATCCGTGCGCGATATGAAGTCGGGGGGAACTATTGTAACCGATCATCACTGTGCGTCAAACGCTCGCGCACGATAAGGTAATTCTCAAAGTCGATTTAGCGTAGATACCCATTGCCGACAGGGATGTTGCCGTCTCGACTCGAATCCCGAAGAGGCTGACTGTACAGCTCGTCCGCATTCGTGTCGGACCGCGTTCCGCCGCCGTTTGTCGGCCAAGCATCCAGACAAGTTTGCGGAATTTAAAGGCAAGCTCATCGCCCGAGGACTCGGCCGTCTTGAAGGAAGGACCCGGTTGGTGGAAAACGGAGTTCCTTACGGTGAAGGACGCTTCTCGAAGGGACACGCCTTCTGGGCCGACACACTACACAAGGCGGGATACCACACCTGGTATTGCGCCAAGTGGATGAACGATGGATCACCGAAGACCAGGGGGTATCCCGTCTTGCCAAGGACTTGTGGCTGATTAAGTGCCGGCATGGCTTTGTCGGTGACTCAATCGGGGCCCAACAAGCGACATACCGGCGCTGCAGATACGAGCGATTGGTACTCGCCCGCGGATCAGCCCACCGGTCCTCGTCGGCGCTGGCGACATATAGGCCACGAGAAGCAATCAACACGTACACTTCGTGTTGATCGACGGGCAATTCGTTTTCGCGGCCTGAATAGTCCGCAATGCGGATGGGGAGGGATTCGAACCCCCGGTACCTTGCGGTACAGCGGTTTTCAAGACCGCCGCAATCGTCCACTCTGCCACCCATCCAAGGCTTGTTTTTATTGGGTCTACTCGTTTCCGAGTTCGCCCAATTGCAAGCCGCACAGCTTTTTCGTACGACTTTCCGTATCAAACGGGTTATGGAGGGTGGTTCAGCCCCCCAATAGCCCTAGTGCTTCACAGCCCATTACCGAAATGAAGTACGATCGCTAATTCTAGTAAGTAGAAGCGACCTGAGCTAGGTCGGCACGCAAAAGGACTTTCGTATAAGAAATACCTTTTCCGGTTCTACCATTTCTACCGAATCGCCGACGACGAGAACGGGGCTTGCTGCCTGGAAAAGTGGCCG
Organism: Pirellulaceae bacterium; assembly: GCA_041739785.1. GTDB lineage: Bacteria > Planctomycetota > Planctomycetia > Pirellulales > Pirellulaceae > Aureliella. The sequence continues at coordinate 48,878 of JBGSNE010000255.1, read as the reverse complement.
CACGACAAGTCTTACCTTGACTAGGCGTGTATTGGAACGGGACGTGGCGTCAGTCATTGAGAAAACTCTGGACTTCTTGAATCAGAAAGACCTATCCGTTTACAAGCCAACGGGCTACAGCGAAAGACCTTTTTTCCATTCATGGATGGGAAGACAGCACGGTTGACAATCATCTCCTTGGTGATGCGGGGAATGTTCCCGCTCGCCAAAGCTTCCAACCAAAGCTCTTTCGCGATAAATTCATCGCCAATTTTCTTGTCTTCTACGGACTGCTGAGGGAAGGGATGCAGCAAATCCCATTTTACTTTCCCTTGGTAGAGCAGCGCTGAGTAGCTTGGATGCAGCCACTCGGTATCGCGTGCATCCTCGGCAAATTCCATGGACGCGCGAGCTTCTTTTCCCATGCTTTTATCGTACAAGCTCATGACGCACCTTCGTTGTTTGTTGGGTCGTAAAAGTTAACGCCCGTGTTGGCCATCTTTTGCAAGAGCCCGCTCGGCTCGAAACGTTGCTGATCAAACTGCGTTTGAAAATCTCGCAAGTCAGCGAGGATGTTTTCGACACCGATGCTGTCGGCATATTTCAACAGTCCACCGCGGAAGGGCGGAAATCCTGTTCCGTAGATCATGCCCACATCAATAGTCTGTGCCGAATCCACGACGCCTTCATCCAAGCATCGCGCAGCTTCATTGATCATCGTGTAGATCAGGCGTTTTGTCGCGACCTCATCACTGTGCTTGAAGTCTGTGCTGGGACGCATTCCCAGCACCTTTGGGTTCACCGATGTTTTCTTGCCCTTGTGGACATAGAAACCACTACCCGATTTTTTCCCCAAGATTCCCGCGTTATAGACGTCGGTCAGGACGGGAGCGACTTTCATCCTTGGTCCGTACGCGGTTTCTAGAATCTGTGCCACGTGGAAACCAATGTCGATGCCCACTTCGTCGGCAAGCTCAAGTGGTCCCATCGGCATGCCGAAACGCTTCACGATCCGGTCAAGTCGCTCGGGCTCGATGCCTTCCTGAAACAGGTAAGCGGCTTCGTTCATGTAGGGGAGTAAGATGCGGTTGACGATAAATCCCTCTCTATCGCCCACCACAATCGGCATTTTCCCAAGCTGTCTCGCAAACCCGACGGCGGTCGCAATCGTTTCGTTGCTTGTCTTATCCGTCTTGATGATTTCGAGAAGTGGCATGCGATGCACTGGATTGAAAAAGTGAAAGCCACAAACCTTTTCCGGTCGGTTGGTATTCTCAGCCATCTCGGTCACTCGCAACGACGAGGTGTTTGTAAAGAGACAAGCGTTTGGATGTACGACTTCATCCAGCTCCCTAAAGACTTGCCTTTTTACATCCATTCGTTCCACAACCGCCTCGATCACCACATCGACGTTCTCAAAGCCTGCGTACGTTGTGGTCGGAGAGATCAGGCTCATCTGAGCATCGATTTGCCCCTGCTTCATGCGCCGCGTTTTGAGTTGATAGGCGTAGAGCTTATTCGCCGTTTTGAGTGCCAGAGCGAGCGCTCCGTGATTGAGATCTTTGATGCGGCAAACAATGTTTTTCTTGGCCAGCAATTGTGCGATTCCACCACCCATCACACCGGCTCCCACCACTCCCACCTTTTTCATTTTGGTAGGAACCGTCGTCGCGTCCGTCCACGTCTTCTTGCGATACGCTTCATCGAGGTAGAAGACGTGGATCAGGTTTTTTGAGATCTCTGTTACAGCTAGCTTCCCAAGCCAATCACTCTCGATCCTAGATGCCTCGGCGTGTGACTTGCCAACCATCGCTTGGATCGCGTCGAGCGCAGCCAATGGCGCCGGGTAATGGCCGGATGTGGTCTTCAATACATTCTTGCGAGCCTGTCGGAACAAGACCTTACGGCCAAGGGGGTTTCCTTCAAGCAGTTTCTCGACGAGCTTCGGTTTGCGAGCCCTAACCTTGTCACGCTTGGCCAGGATGTTGCGAGCGAATTTTGCCGCTTCATCAACGAGAATCGGATCGTAAAACAAACGATCGACCAGTCCCATCTTCAATGCCAGGCGCGAATCTACCAGTTTACCTGGCAGGATCATCGACAGCGCATTTGCAAGTCCAATCCGCTTTGGTAGGCGAACGCAACCGCCGAATCCTGGCAGAATCCCAAGCTTGACTTCGGGTAGCCCGATCTTGATCGAGTCCGCAAAGCCGGCGACCCGATAGTCGCACGCAAGTGAAAGCTCGTAGCCCCCTCCCACACAGGCCCCGTTGATCACGGCCATCGTGATTTGGGGAAGCTTCTCCAGTTTGTCGAAAATCTGTTTGCCAAGTTCACATTTGTCGCGCGCATCTTTGGGATCGTTTAGACTCTCAATCTCCTTGATGTCCGCGCCAGCAATAAAGATTGACTGCTTGCCGCTCGTGATCAGCAAGATACGAACATGCGCAAGGTGAGCGATCGCATCGATCTGCTGATTAAACTCCTTCAGCGCATGACTACTGAGGATATTTGCGTTGGAATCGGGAGTGTTGAACTCCAGGATTCCGATTTCGTCGCGTTGCGTAAAAGTGAAGTGGTTAATCGTGTTACTCATTCACTGAAATGTTAATGTTGGATTCTACTTGGGAACGCGTGTGTGAGCCGTGGGCCGTAAGGCACCGGGCTTTTTGCATGCCACAGCTATTCAAATACCCGGCTCCTTACGCGAACGTCCGGCTGAGCTCGACTCTCCCGAGGGAGAGTGAAGTCGTAGTCGTCAAACATGGTCAAAACTGAAGCTCCTAAGCTAGACGCTCTCTCACGTGTCGCGGCACACAAGCACGAGACGTATTGCGACCTATCCGGCCCTATTCGCGCTCCAATATCACAGCTCCGCCTTGACCGCCGCCGATGCAAAGCGACACGATCGCGTGCGAATCTTTGCGACGATTCAGCTCACGAAGTGCGGTTAAGATCAGGCGATTGCCCGACACGCCCACTGGATGGCCAAGTGCAATGGCGCCGCCATTGACGTTCAACCTTTCAGGCTCGAGCCGTCCGATCGCTTGATCACGCCCCAACTCCCGTTTCGCAAAGTCGTCCGATTCGATCAGCTTGACGCAGCCCAGTACCTGAGCCGCGAACGCTTCGTTGATTTCCACGAACGACATCTGGTCGAGACTCATGTGAGCCTTCTTCAGCGCAGTCGAAATTGCGTAGACGGGCCCGAGTCCCATGACGGCTGGGTCCAGTCCTTCATACGCATAGGATTTAATGTATCCGAGAGGGTTCATCCCCAATTCATTGGCCTTAGATTCTTTCATCATCAGAACCGCACTGGCTCCATCGGTCAGTGGGCAGGCATTTCCGACCGTCACGGTTCCGCTGTGCCGATCGAAATACGGTTTGAGCTTTGCCAATGCCTGCAACGACTGTCCTTCGCGTGGTCCATTGTCTTGCTCGCAGGTACTCTCGTAGTCAGGCTCGACGGGAACCGGCATAATTTCTTCAGCCAGTTTACTACGACTTGCCAGAGCCCGGTTGTGACTCTCTAGCGCAAACGCGTCTTGCGCTTCGCGCGTGATCCCATACCGCATGGCAATGTTCTCGGCCGTCTGCCCCATATTCAAACCACAAACTGGATCGGTTAAGCCACAGACGACTCCAATCACCGGTTTCAAGAAGTGCGGGCGAAACGAGGCGATCGTCTTTAGTTTTTGGAACATCGTTTTTGATCGCATCAAGTTGGCGAACAGACCGGTCATGTGCTTGTTGTAGATCAACGGGATGTTCGTCATCGACTCCGTTCCACCGGCGATGACAACTTCCGCCGCACCACTAACGATCTTTTCGTAGCCGCTAGTGACCGATTCGAACCCGGAAGCACAATTCCGCGAGATCGTGTAACCACGAGAGCGGTGAGGCAGTCCAGCCATCAGCGCGGCGACGCGGCCCACGTTGGCAGCATCAACGGGGTTCGCAACACAACCGACAATGACCTCGTCGACCAACCCCGAATCGATCAATGTCCGTTCCAACAATTCACGGATCACTAACGCAGCAAGTTTCTGAGCAGGGATACCTTGCAGGTCGGTGCCGGCTTTGCAGAATGGGGTTCGTATCCCGTCAACGATTGCTATTCGATCAGTCATGTTGAATTCTGTTCTCTCGCTGGGCTGGGTGTCTTCTTCACCCTCCTTTCCAAGGAGGGTCGAGCCTCAGCGAGGGGAGGATCTGAACGGCCCCTCTCCTCGCTTAGACTCGACTCTCCCAAGTGAGAGTGAAATCAAATAAGGCAACTTAAAGGTGGATCGCTCGCTTGGGTGATTGGGCATACAGGTCGTCAATCTCAGGTGCAAATTTTTCAGCTATCTTTCGACGTTCAAAGCTTGAGAGGCCTGACATTCCTTTCGCGAACCCTTCTCGCATGATTCGGGCTACGCTCGGATCGTCGATAAAAGGCGTTTCCGACAACTCGAGCAACCGACCGATAGCACAGAGGTCGGGAACCACGAGCGGCGCTGTAAAGCGTTTGCCGTCACCGACCACCACCGTCAACGATTCGCCAAACTCGCCCTCGTCTTCAGACAAAATGGCGATGGAAGCGGTCACTTCCGCTAACCGTACACGATTGGCGAACCAAATCTATCTGAATTCCGCAATCAGGATGATATCAGTAGGAATTTCGACACTTCTCGGTGCACACCACCAACGGGTGACTAAGCTCCGACTTGGTAACTCATGTTTTTCAAGTTCTGTTTGGCGGGGAACTTGTCTCCCCCCAAAGCATGTTTTGGCGAACTACGATGCGACCGCCCCGCGCATCACGTCTCAGCTGTGAAATTACTTCGGGGTTTGGACATGCGACGTCTCCAAGGATTGAGTTATGCCAACCCAAACCGGTAAGTGGTCAAGCCTATTTAATTCAATCGATCTGGTTCAGTGGGGTGTCTGCTGGGCAGCTCACGGACTTCGGTGGCGTCGATGATGTCGTCACTGTCCGTCCAAGACTCGTGACTCGAGGGACCATATTGCGTGGGCCACGAGCGGACTTGCCAACTTCCAAAGCCTCCTTGGTGGGAAAAACGACCAGCTTGCATTTCAGGTCCAAGCGCGCGTACTCGCGCGGCGATCAGCTCAGCGGTGCCGGCCAGAAAAATGAATCCGGCCAACAACACTAATCCGAATTGAAAATAGTACAGTCCCAGTAAACCAAAAAACAATGCCATCCAACGACCAGCACGGGCGGCGATCTCGGTAGCCCGGAGATGACCCATCCGCATCGCCAGCAAACTGCGGAGTACTCGCCCACCATCCATTGGAAAAGCGGGGAGCAAGTTGAAAATGGCCAGAATCAAATTGGCTGCCAGCAATTGCTCAAGGAAACTGAGCTCTCCCACGCCAGCTACCTGGCGGGCCGCAGAGAGTTGGCCGAACATAACCAGCGGTATCAACATGCTCGCGATAACAAAGTTGACCGCCGGCCCTGCCAAAGCCACGACCAACTCCTGATAAGGCTTGTCAGGAAGATTTTGCAGCCGCGCAACGCCACCAATCGGGAGCAATGTAATATCGATCGTGCCAATCCCAAAGTATGCGGCTGCACCAGCGTGACCAAACTCGTGTAGCGCAACGCAGGCAAAGACACTCAGCACAAAGCCCACTGCCAACAGGCCGGCCACTAGACCTTGATCGGCTGTGACGGAAAATAGATAAAACGCTATCAGCAGCCAGAATGTCCAATGAATGTAGACATCAATGCCACCCCATCTCCCTATTTTCATATTTGTCCCAAGTTAGATTCGCGAATAGCCAATGTGCAAATCGATGCGGCTATGCCGTACAAATTATTGAACTCGCCCACCAGTATGATACCCGACGAACGAGTTCTTGGCTAAGTAGCCTCCATTCGCAAAACTCGTTGGGGGCTGATGACGTTGAACGTCCGCGTAAAGTGTTGCCAGCTGCGTAGCATTCGTCCAACGCGGATTATTCAACTTCAAATTGAGAAAGCGAGTAACGCCTTCGTACATATACGAGGATACCGCCAAGTGTTGGAAAACGCGCTGCAAATCAAGAACCGCCTACGATTACCGCCAGAGTGCAATTTGGAATGGACGAAGTAGTCTCAGCCTGAGTAGGCAACAGCTGGGTGCGCAGTCAAGAAAGTCATACTCAATGTGCTACTAACCATCTTTCAAGCTCTGTCAGCGACTGGCCAGATTTCCCAAAAACTCTCCCATTCGATCATAATACGTCGCTGGCCAAGGCGCGTTGTGAGTCAGTGGTTCCGAGGCGATGAATTGTTTGTTGGGCGATGGACAAGCGGCAAATAACTGTTGAGCAAATCGAAACGGGACGACTTCATCCTGCTCGCCGTGGAATTGAATCAACGGTCCGCGGTAGTTTGCAATTCTACGCTCCGATGGATATCGATTCCATAGCAGCAATCGAACAGGAAACCACGGAAGGTGGCTGGCGGCGACATCCACCATGGAACTAAAGGTGCGGTCGAGAATAAGGCCTCGTGCACCTTGTTTGGCAGCCAGGTGAACAGCCACGGCACCTCCCAATGATCGACCGTAGAGGACGATTTGATCGGTGGATTGTCCAGTGCGTTCCGCTAACCAACGTTGCGCGGCTAGCCCGTCGGCCAAGACACCAGCTTCGAAGGGCCGACCTTCGCTGCGACCATATCCCCGGTAATCAAAAGCGAAAACGTTGGCTTGAAATCGCTCGCGAAAGAATTCGAGCTCATCGGCTAGGTCAGCAACATGTTCACCATTGCCATGACAAATGAGTATTGTGTAAATCGGTTTGGAGTGTTCACAAAACCAGCCACATAGCGAGGTCCCATCCTCTGACGTAAAGCTGACCTCTTCATGAGCTAACCACGTCGCATTCCAATCACCCGAGTCGCGGGGAGGAGCAGGATAGATGAGACTGGTTTCCAAAAGGGTCAGCACAAGCAACACTCCAGCATAGATACTCAACATGAAGAGCAGTGGTTTACGCAATTTGTTAAGCATGGTTGGTTTCAGTCGAGCGCGGCGACAATCTCAGCAGCTAGAAAAAACGAGCCGGTAGCATAGACAATTCCGCTTTCGGCAGTCACCTCGCGGGCGCGACACCACGCTTGGCTGGGATTTGGGGCTGTTTCAATCCGTGGATGGGATTGAAGCTCAGGGGTAGCCGAGGCGACCAACTGACCAGCTACGGCAGACAGTTCGTCGACGGGTAAGCCACGCGGGTTTTCGAGGTACGTGGCCAGAATCAGATGTTCGGCCCGTTTCATCAGCAGTTGAAGCATAGACCGCCAGTCTTTATCGCGGCTAGCCGCAAATACAATGGACAGCGGGCGACCGGGAAAGTGATCGGCTAGAGCGTCTAAGCCCGCCAAAATGGAAGCTGGATTGTGAGCGCTGTCAATGATCGATAGCGGAGCATCATCGACGACTTCCAACCGCGCGCGAGGCTGAGTGCGCGAGATAGCATGTCGCAATTGCTCAATAGGTAACGTCCAGCCCCGGCCGCTCAACACTTTGATGGTTTCCAGCGCGGCCCCAATATTGTCAGCTTGATGCCGGCCCAACATACGAGTCGTCCACTGGCTCGCGGCACGGTCATGGTGGGAATGGTCGGCACTGCCCAACTGCCGGGTATCCATCTCCGCACCAGACCGGAGTACGACTCGAGCCCGCGCATCAGGCAACGATTCATCCCAAGGCAGTGACGACCACTCTACAGAATAATCGCGATCGATCAAGCTGCATGTGGCCCCGTGGAAAGTAGACACTTCGGTTATCGCAGCTCGCGCATCGAGCTCGCGAGCCGAACAAATCACAGGGATCCCAGGTTTGATAATGCCAGCCTTTTCGCGGGCAATAGCGTCGATCGTATTCCCCAATTGCGCTTGATGGTCCAAGCTAATCGAGGTGATGACGGTCGCCACGGGAGAACAAACATTGGTGCTGTCCAAACGGCCGCCGAGTCCAACTTCGAGCACAACTGTTTCAGCTTGGCAATTGGCAAAATGCAACATGCCCATCGCCGTGGTCATTTCAAAAAAGGTGGCGCGGCCGGCTCCGTTCTCCTCCACCTGGCAAGCTGCCTGGCGAACCTGCCGCGTCAATTCAATCAAAGCTTGGGGAGAGCAGGGGGTGCCTTGAAACTGGATGCGTTCCTCAAGCCGCAATAGGTGGGGCGAAGTGTAGAGACCCGTTCGCCGCCCGCAGTGAACCAAGCAATCAGAGATCAGGGTCGAGGTCGTGCCTTTTCCCTTGGTTCCCGCCACATGTACAATATCGTAGGTCTGCTGCGGATTGCCCAAGGTTTGGAGCAATTGGCGCATGCGATCCAAGCGGTAATTGCCCAGCGTATAAGGCGTGTTGCCGATTTTCTCGTAGTCAATTCGACTGTAAAGGTAGCTAAGCGCTTCGGCGTAGCCTTGTTCGTCCACGGGTAAGTTTCGGGGTTGGGAATCGACATCACTGGACATGCGGCTAGCTAACTTCTTAATAAACGGCGCAAAAAGCAGATCGGTTGCTTCTGCTAACGGGCATTTTCGCGCATATTTATAGTGCTCACAAGCTAGCCGGGCAAATCGTGGTGAACCTCGTTTGGGCGACATTCGTAAAAATCGAGGCCGAGGTTCCCGCGTTTCGCCATCAGGCTGAACATATACCCTTCAATCTTAGACTTAGACGCATGCACAAGGACTTTCTCCTCTCATGAGCGCCTCGACAGTTGCTGAAGCCGAAAAATCGGCTGCACCCGACGTTGCGTCGGACGTTGTCATTGAAACTCGTAATTTGGGTAAGATTTACCGCGATTTTTGGGGGCGGAAGAAGGTTGCTGCCCTAAAATCACTGGACATCGAAGTCAAAAAAGGGGAGATCTTCGGCTTGCTGGGGCCAAACGGCTCCGGTAAATCGACCACGATCAAGCTTATTCAAGGGCTGTTGTTCCCCACCTCGGGTCGCGCCTTTGTATTTGGCAAGGACGCTCGCGATGTGACTAAGAACGAGCGGATCGGCTATCTGCCCGAAGAATCGTACCTCTACAAGTTTCTAAACGCTGAGGAAACACTCGATTTTTACGGTCGACTTTTTGATATGCCCGCCGAAGTGCGTCGCCAGCGTAGCGATCAGCTGATCAAGATGGTCGGCCTGAATCACGCCCGTCGCCGACAATTGAAAGAGTATTCGAAGGGTATGACGCGACGCATCGGTCTGGCTCAAGCCATGATCAACGAACCCGATTTGCTGATTTTGGACGAACCAACGACGGGCATGGATCCGATCGGGAGCCGCGAAATGAAGGACTTGATCGTCCGGCTTCGCGACGAAGGCAAAACCATCCTCATGTGCTCCCACCAATTGGCGGACGTGCAAGACGTTTGCGATCGAGTGGCCATTCTACATCAAGGTGAGTTGCGTGAGTTGGGACGCGTGGACAGTCTGCTGAAGGTCCGCGACGTGACCGAAGTGCATGCTAAGGGCCTGACGGAGGAAACCAAACAGAAAATCGCCGACTTGATTCGGGCCGAAGGTGGTGAAGTCGTGTCACTCGACAACCCAACCACTACGATGGAAGAACTGTTCCTAGACATCGTGCAAGACGATCGCCCCGGTCAGCGTCCCTCGACCAAGTAATCCTTCGTCGCTCGACTCTCAGAGTCGAGTTTCGGTAGTTTCATCCCTCGACTCTCCGAGTCGAGTTCCTGGGAACGACTTTCCCATTTCCATTCGAATCTTCATTTAAATATATCGCCGTCAAATGCGAATTGAACCTGAACAAATGTGGGGCTACTTTGAGTGGCTCATTTTCAAATTTGGTCTTCTGCAAGGAGTTGCCGTGGCTGCCGCGCTGGCGCTACTAGGCTTCATCGCTTGCTACCTGGTGTCGATGGCCCGCTACGGACCGAGCGAAGGCTTCTATCACGTCACACGAGTCATCTACGAATTGATTGCCCGCGATTTGCCGGGAACGTCATGGCGACGCATCTATGCGCTTGGGAGACTAGCCTTTCAAGAAGCCATTCGTCGGCGCGTGTTGGTAGTCATGGCCGTGTTCATCGTAGGCATCCTGTTTGCCGGCTGGTTTCTCGACCCTAGTTCCGACAACGTAGCTCGACTGTATATCAGCTTCGTGATGACCGGCACCAGTTACTTAATACTGCTGCTTGGTTTGTTCCTTAGTTGCTTCAGCCTTCCCGCGGATGTCAAGAACAAGACCATCCAAACTATTACCACCAAGCCGGTGCGTAGCACAGAAATCGTACTTGGTCGCATCCTGGGCTTTACCGCTGTGGGAACGATGCTCTTGGCGGGGATGGGTTTTCTTAGTTACGTCTTCGTGGTTCGCGGAATTCGACACGAACACGAGATCAAAGATGTGGCCGCCAGCGGTCTCAGCGGCACGACCAGCTATGACTCCAAACACCAACATACTTTTGAAGTCATTCAAAACGCTGACGGTAGCTTTGGTGGTACCACCGACGAACAAAAAGGACACCGCCACGAAGTTATCGTTTCCGAAGCTGGTGGCAAAAAAGTTTACAAACTCGGAGCGCCGGACGGATTGCTCGGAGCTCGTATTCCAGTCTTCGGCTCTTTGCAAATGACCGACCGCGGTGGGAATATCGGTGGTGGATTGAATGTAGGCTATGAATCGGAGTATCAAAAATATATCGAAGGCAACTCGCTGATGTCAGCGATTTGGACCTTTGACAATGTCTGGCCAAGTCGCTTTAGCGGTGGCGACACGTTACCGCTCGAGCTGAGCCTCAAAGCCTTTCGTACCTTCAAAGGTGACATCGTTACGGGTGTGCAAGGTGAAATCATTCTCAAGAACCCCAATGGTCGCGTCGAGAGCTCGCGTCGTGGATTTGTGGTCAGAGAGTTTGCTGTCGATCGCATTGAGTTGCCGCGGAAAATGGCCGGTTCACGCGACGGGCAGCCTATCGAGGTTGACATTTTTGACGACCTGGTCTCCGAAGATGGACAACTGCAAGTAGTCGTGCGTTGCAAGGACGCGGGGCAGTATTTCGGTATGGCTCAACCCGATTTGTATCTTCGCGCCGGAGACAGCACCTTTGGTTGGAATATCTTCAAAGGCTTCCTCGGTATCTGGATGCAGATGGTGCTCATCATTTGCTTGGGTGTCATGTTTAGCACATTCCTCAGCGGCCCCGTAGCGATGGTGGCCACGATGACTTGTCTAATGCTCGGCTTCTTCGGAAATTTGGCCTTGGATGTGGCCACCGGTGATACGCCCGGAGGTGGGCCAATTGAATCGCTGATTCGCATGCCGCTGCAAACGGGCGCTATGGTGGATCTCGATTTGGGGAATGAAGTTTTGGAGACGGTGATCAAGATCACTGACCAGGGTATCATGTATACGCTGGTCTCGGTCTTCCAAGCCATCCCTCGTTTTGGTCAGTTCAACACGGCCGACTTCGTGGCCTATGGTTTTAATATCTCGGGAGGCTTGGTCGCCCGACACTTGACCATGACCATCGCCTATTTTGTGTTGACAAGCCTTATTGCTTACTTCTTTCTCAAAACCAGGGAGCTGGCGGCAGCATGAACGTTGTTGTACTACGTCGTCGACTGTTTTACATCTGCGCGATGGTGGTCCTATTGGTCCCACTGTACTTCCTGGGCAACCCATCGGTCCGCGAACCTGACGGATCGGTCAAGCAACCTGGGGGTACTCTGGCACAGATTCGCACCGCTTACGATTTAGGCCAAGGTGACTTGGGAGAAATCGACCCAGCCAGCGAATCGATGCGCTTAGCCACACTGGGCTTACGTGGCGTGGCCGCAACGATCTTGTGGCAAAAAGCCGAATATTACAAGAAAGAGCAATTCTGGGATCGACTCTCCGCCACACTTAACCAGATTGCTGTCTTGCAACCACACTTTGTCGAGGTTTGGGAGTTTCAATCGCACAATTTGTCCTACAACGTATCAGCCGAGTTTGACGATTATCGTCAGCGTTACCAATGGGTTAAACGCGGTATCGACTATCTGATCAAAGGGAGCAAATTCAATAAACGTCGGACAGAGATGCCATTTGTATTGGGGAGCTTCTTCGGCAGCAAGATGGGGATCGCTGACGAAAAGAAGCAGTTTCGCGCACTCTATCGTGACGATGAGAACTTTCACGCCGAAGTCCTGCAGAAAACCGCTTTGGACTTGCGCCAACCCGAGGGGATGGGACCAGACCGCAAGCCCGACAATTGGTTAAGCGGACGATTGTGGTATTTGAAGGCTTACGACATGGTCGATGCTGGTTCGGCTCCGGCCCTCAGCGCCATGATGTTTTATCTCAAAGCCCCTCAGTGGCTGATGAAATATGCCGAAGCCCTACAGACGGAGGGAACACTGGACGAACCAGCTCGATACGCGTGGCGAACGGCTGCACGCGATTGGAAAAAATTCGGGGAGCGCAACCTCGTCACCACGTTCGGTGACACGATCTACTTGACCGAGCTGGCACGCGCCAACTCAGACTTCGCCAAAATTAAGCAAGAGTTCGAAGAATTCTGTGGTCCGGCATTCGAGAAACTGCGCGATGAGCGAATTGCCAAGCTAACCGCCGAAGAAATTGCAGCCTGGACGAAGCCCGCAATCGAACGTACTTTCCCAGAGATTCTGATGGCTGAAAAAGCGGATAGCTATCTGTCTATTCCGCCACAGGAAATCGCCAAAGGGACGCCGGAAAACATTCGCGTCGATGCTTTGCAGATGGCCAAGCGACTAGAAACCGCCAAGGAAAAGATTTCCCATATCGAGATCTATCGCAACCAGATTAATTTCGCCTATTGGGAAGAACGCTGCGAAGCCGAGCAAGAAGATTCCGCCATCCTGGCGCGAACCAGTATGTACGAAGCCAATCAGTTGCTGGACAAGGGCGAACTCGACGGAGCGCTAGCCAAGTACGACGTGGCCTGGGAAGCCTGGGCGGAACTGTTCAACAGATTCCCGGCTATGATGATTGATGATGCGGCTGACGAGGTTATGGAATCAGTCGAACGCTACCGTCGTTTGCTCGACCAGCCTGATCTGCCGGAAGATTTCAAGCTAAGCGGTTTCATTCGATTCCGCACGATCAAAGAAGGTGAAACTGCCGATCCAGCCATCATGAATGTAATTGGCAATTGGCGTAAGGTTTATCCCGATCGCGACTTTTTGACCGAGCTATTTCGAAAGAGCGGCGAGGTGGTGTCCGACGAGACACAGGCCACGGATTCCACAGTAGCAACTGAAGAGAGTACTATTGAAGTCTCCGCTCCCGACGCAGGAGGCGCACCCGCGCCTAAGCCTAAAGTCGACCCGACGCCAGCCGCCAGCCAAACCGAGAATGATGCAGCGGATAATCCAGCAATTGAAGTAACGGCACCGGAAGAAGGCACAGCTCCCGGGCCCAAGTGAGCCGTTGGCCGTAAGGCCTCGGGCGCCAGTCTCGCCCGGCCGCTTACGCGTCACGGCTCACAAATCACGGCGCACAATTTGTTGGCACCTTATATCCTAAACGCATGAGGAGCATGCCGGACCATGGAGTTTTTCGCATGCATCATAGGCGGTATAGCGTTGATTGCCTGCGGCGGAGGGCTGTTCTTGGTGCGAGCTCCTCATTGGCCACAAGATGAAACCCACACGGACGCCGTACGGAACTCGATCAAACGCTGGTCCAAGTTTCAACGTGGCGTTCGATTTCTCAACAATACTGTCTTAATTGCGGCTGGTGGTGCGATCGTAAGTGCCGCGTTTGTACCCCACGGTCGCACATGGATGCTTCTCTGGTCAAGCGTCCTGCTACTGCTGCTACTCAGCATTCTGCTAGCCATGATCGATGCGCTCACATCGTTGTCCGGCTATCGCAAATCCATACCCCGCGTAGCAGAGCATTCGCTAAGCAACGAGCGCGATCTTTAGCGGAGGTCGATAAGACTTTTCTAAACGCCGCGCGCCGAAAGTCTTGGCGACTTCCGCTACGGATTCGCGGCCACCGAAGTGTTTATTTCTGGCGAGAGTCAATGACTAACGAAAATGATTGCGGTAGTCAACGCGAGCGCGAGTCATTCGTTCGCGCAAGCCACCTTGCTGAAGAAACTCCTTCTCAAGTGACTTTAGTTGTTGATCAATCAGATAGTTTGTCTGGTGAATCAAGCAGATGGCGATATTGGCGATCGCTTCCGCTGGCCGTGTTTCCATAAACGTTCGATAGAGTTCATAGGTTTGCGGCGTTTGACGACCGAGCTTGCGAACATAGCTTGCTTGCTTTGATTCTTTTGGCCATATAGGCAAATCGCGGACGCGCAAGTAATCGCGATAATCGGCCAACAACTCTTCCAAGCTCGCGCGACCGACGTTGGTGAGTTTGATTTCGGTTTCCTTCGATGTGGTTCCTGCCTTACTCCCTTCCAGGATATTCTGTTTACCAGACCGCGCCGCCTGAATCATTTGGTCGATGGTTCGGTCGCCTTTGGTTAGGTAGCGATTGGCAAAGCGGAACGTGATATCGTAGACGACTTCTGCCTTTTGAAACGACAACAACGTTTGGTAATCGCCCCGGGGAGGAAGGACGCGTGGGGAAGCGACCGCGAGCTGATTGGGCCGATGGGATGTATAGGAAGAATGCGAATTATGAGATGCATTCCTCTCATAATTCCCATCATTCCCATGACCACCAACCGACTTCGGTAGTTCTGACCGCGTGGTTGGTTCAGTCTGCGAGGTTGGTTGTTCTGACCGTGTGGCCTGCGTTGATTGCTTTTGACTGAAACTATCGATGCCATCATTCCCATTCTTCCCCTCACTCCCATTCCCCATTTGGGTATTCATCGCGCGCTCCTGTTTGTCTAGTCGAGAACCTTCCATTTGAATTTCAAACGTGAATTGAACCAATCCGCATTGTAGCATTGGCGCGCTAGGAATTGGGTAAGAACCGGCGTCCCCCAATTGGCAGAGACGCAACTTCTAGACAATAGCGTCTCTCGATAGGCAGCGGAAAAGTTTACTGAGACTCTACTCTGCCCCCTTGGGACTCTGTTGTTTAATTTTGTCGAGCACCTGGCCCTCCTACGCATTGTTCATCGAGTAGATTCAGCATTTCACTTCCCCCCAAGGCCTGATCCTTTGGTCGTCGGGATAACGCATTGATGACCGCATTCTTGGCCACGCGACGCAGCCAATGGCGAAATCGCCCTTGTGGTGAAGTGGATTCCCAGGACGGAATCGCTCTGGCAATTTTCATGAGCACGCTTTGCGCCAGTTCTTCCGCATCTGCGTCTTGCATTCCACGGGCGCGCGCTAGACGGTAGGCAACAGGTCGGTAAATGCCAGCAAATTGTTCCCACGCTTCTTGATCGCTTGGATCCCGGACGCGGACCAGCAATGAATCGCGTGTATCAGGAATTTCAGTCAACTTCTGTCCTCCACAGGAATAAACACAGGGACAGGACTGTTCTGACAGGCGGGCAAAGCGAATTCTCCGATTGACCAAGCGCTTCGAGATTGAATTTCCCGCTCCGTAGTGCATCAGGCCAGCCAGTGCAAGGAAACAAATGTAGCGCTATTTATGCGATTTCCCGCCGAAAAAGGCAACAGCGCGCCCCAAATACTCCGACTTCGAGCCAGTAATCAATACGCTCCTCAACGCAGTAATGAGGCAGCTAACATTCTATAAGTCTTATTGCAAAATCCGTAACTACAATGAATACCTCGGACCGATTTAGGTCGCAGGCGATGCAACTCTCACTGCAATGGAATTGGATGTCGCATGTCAGACGATCGAACTGAGCAATTAGAAGATAACCTTAGCAGCCTTTTCCACACGAACGTCGACGCGAGCATCAGGGTTGAGCATCAGGCCGCTGGCGTCCAGGTCACGTTGTGCGATATGCAGTTTCTACAAAGTGACCAGGGCGTTGATTCTGTGTCAGCCCCCCGGCAAGTCCAACAAACAGCGATAGTCTTAACTGCGGCGGAGATGGATCTACCGCAGTTTGTGGTGTTTCCAAAATCCGGCGGCTTGCTCGGTAAAGTGCTCAGAGGCATAGCAGGAGATTGGGCCAATATCGTTTTCGAGGACTCGCCAGAATTCTCGAACGCCTATCACCTGCATGGCTGGAATCAAGCTGCGGTACGATTGTTGATTGTGCCGCAACTCCGCGATCTACTTCTGTCGCAACCCGGCTGGTCTATCCGTGGCCATAAGCAATGTATCGTGGTTTTTCAGCCTCGACGCATTCTTCCACTTGAGGAATCAGAGCCGTTTGTGGTTCACGCTTTGGAGATGCTGGAACTGCTGCGCGCCGGCGAGGAAGTGCTGGACGAACATCCTGAGATCAACCGAGAAAGCAAGGGGAGCGATGTATTAAACACGGTCAACAGCATGAGCGGCGTCGCAGGAGGCATGATGCGCCGACAACTAAAGAACTACCTGGTGACCCCAACGGAGCTGGAGACCTTTTTGCGTCAGTCACCACCACGACAGATTCCATCTGGAATCCTCTGTCAAATTGCCGGCGATAACTTCATGCTCATACCGATCGGCATCTTGTTTACTGTGATCGGATTCGTCGCGGGCGCGGTTACACTAATCATGTCGGAACCCGGCCCTGGGCAATGGTTGGGAATCGAATTCCTAGTGTTTATGCCAACCCTCGGCGGACTACTGGCAGGTTTTGCCGCCTGGCATCGAAACAAAAAGAAACGCGTACTGCGAGACGGCCGACTCGTTGTTGGTCAAATTGCAGAAATCGCGACCAATAATAAAACCACCGGCAACACGTTTAAAATCGCCTTCCCTGCTGAAGAGAATTCTGGTGATGTGACCACGGCATTCTGCTATCCGTTTTCGATAGGAATCGACCACGCCTGTCAACAGTATGCAGAGGCTGACTCTGTTCAAGTCCTAGTCGATCCCCAGGATTCAAAGCACATTGTCTGCGCCGAATTCATCATGCTGTTTGATGAAAACTAATACCGTTCAACGGCTCAGGCCAGCCCCGTTGATTGATGAAGCCCCTTTGATTGATGAAGCTCCGCTGCGTGGCGCTGGAAGTGGCGCACTGCGATGGTATCGACGTCGAACCGTATTGCCATAGACGTGTAGTGGTCGATTGGGGCGCATTTCAATGGGAGTCGATTTGACGATCGTACGCTCCTGCCCAGTTGGAATGATTTGCCTGGCCCAATTCGCTTCGGGAGGCGCTGCAGTAGTATTCCCAATCGATACAATTGCGAATAGAAGACTTGCAAGGATAAGCGGTCGTTGATGCTGAAAACTGGACATCGTGTTTATGCTCGAGATGAAATGAGTCGAAGTCTTTGTTGGGACGTACCGTCGTCAATGGTCCAGCCATAGATTGTATAGCCTGGCATCAAATTGTCGAAGCGGAGTATACATCGGCACAATCGCCAGCCGCAGTGGAGCATAGAAAAAAGGCACCGCTTTATAGGGTTGCTTCCCATTGGCCAAATTAAATGGGTCGCTTCTGCCGGAAGCGACTGTATTAAGTGGGTCGCTTCTGCCGGAAGCGACTGTATTAAGTGGGTCGCTTCTGCCGGAAGCGACTGGGCCAACTCACTTAGTCACGTTCGGCAAACGTGACCCACTTAGTCACGTTCGGCAAACGTGACCCACTTAACCTTGCGAACAGCCCAAGCCTCTGAAATAATCGAGACGACTCGTTCACAATTGCCCGTCGATCACCCTTCTGGACCACAGTGTGGACGCTGTTCGGATTCAATCGAAATTCCTGGTGGTTGCTCCAAACCGAGTGCTCCATCCAGCACAGCTCGTGGTGCGTCACGGGCGAGTGGTTGAGCTAACTGCCAACATCTCGCAAACCGCTGACGTCGATCTCGGAGAAACCGTATTGATTCCGGGACTAGTCAATGCCCATTCTCATCTGGAATTCAGTTCGCTTGGCCATCCGTTTCCGGTCGGGAAAAGTTTTCCGGATTGGATTGCACAGGTGGTCCGCTATCGTCGCGAGTTGGCTGAACAATCCGAGGCAAAGGCGACTGTTCTTTGCAGCGAAAATCTTTCCGCAGCTATTCGGACTGGATTGAATGAGTCTTTTCTAACCGGGACCGCTGTGGTGGGCGATATCGTAACGCTTCCCTGGCAAACAAGCTGCCTGCCGAAAGCGGGCGACTTTCAAGTGCTGGCACAAGCTACCCAAGCGGATTGGCAATACAAACAACGCCCACTTTCACCGGTCGCCTGGCAGGAACACTTTGCACCCCTTAGCTACCCGCGCGTAGTGGCTTTCGCAGAACTGCTTGGCTTGCAACCAGAACGGGTCAAGGCGAGTTGGCAGTGGGCCTGTGATGTGACGGAGCACTCAGGCAGCGAGTTGTTGATGTCCGCGGGCCTATCTCCTCACGCTCCCTATTCGATCCACTTTCCGACGATCGAGCGTTTGCTGGCCAGCGACACACGATCAACAACGGTGGCGATGCACTTGGCCGAAAGTCCAGCCGAACTGGAATGGCTGAACAGCGGGACTGGGCCATTTCACGAAATGTTACAGCGCTTGGGAATCAGCGTCCAATCGCCGCCACCGAGTATTGAACAGTGTATCGAATTGTTATCACGTCACACGCGTTCGCTACTCGTTCATGGCAATTACCTAACGCAAACACAGTGCGAACAAGCCGCATCAGTGCCAAGCCTCTCCGTAGTCTATTGCCCTCGCACGCACACACATTTTGGCCATGAGCCCTATCCACTGCTGGCGATGCTGGAGGCGGGACTACCTGTCATATTGGCCACCGATTCGCGAGCCAGTAGTCCCAGCTTGTGTTTATGGGATGAATTGGCCGAGGTTCGTCGCCTGTTTCCTCAGCTAGCGGCAGTTGATTTGCTCAGCCGGGTGACGCTACTCGCCGCACGAGCGTTGGGTGTTGAACGCGACTTCGGTACGCTAGACATTGGGAAATTCGCTTGCGCCTCCACGATTCGAGCCCAGCCGAATTGGACCGCTGACAATTTGCTCGAAGAAATGAGCCGAAGGTCGACGGCGGAACTCGGCTTTGTTCCCCTGAGTTGGTTACTGCTGAGCTAGTGCTTCAACCAACTCTAATTTGGGGTTGTCCGGGAAAAGGTGTCCGACACCAAAAGCCGGAACGGCCCTGCGGGTGCTTCGCACTTTTGGTGTCGGACACCTTTTCCCGACGCGCGTTGAACCCTATTTCTTAAGTTGGACAGAGCACTAGTCATGGCAAAGCTATTGGTTGACCTCGAGCGATCTCGATTACCGCGCGGCCGTAGTGGAACAACAGTACGACGTGGCTTTGAACGCTGACTTCTAGAATTAAAGGCCACTACGAAAACGCAAGAGCTGTTTTACTTGACAACCGAATCAACTAACCCACATCGGTCTGTCCCGCTCATACAGCTTGTACATTGCGACGCCTTCAACTACGCTTCAATTTCTAGTTTCCAGACTGTAACTGATCGAGCCTAGGCTGAATTAAGACTACTATCCAAGTGATTCACTAAATGTATGTTCCAAACCCCTTTGACGTCCATTCCACCGACATTCCTAAACATTCCTTTCGACGATCTTGGCTGTTGTTGGCAAGCACCATTTGCCTCTGTTCCGCAACACCAACTATCGCCGTTAACGCTGATGAAAAACCCAACATCATCTTCATACTCGCCGACGACCTGGGTTTCAATCAATTGGGATGTTATGGCGACACTCCGATTAAGACGCCGAATTTGGACCAACTCGCGAGTCGTGGAATTCGTTTCACTCAAACCTATTCGGGCAATACGGTCTGTTCACCGTCGCGGGTTTCGCTGTTTACAGGTCGTGATGGGCGATTGATGGAGAATAATTCGAATACAGTCCAACTGCGTGACATTGATGTGACAATTGCGCATGTATTGAAGCATGCAGGCTACGATACGGCGCTGTTTGGCAAGTATTCAATCGGTTCACAGATGGGTGTGACCGATCCACTCGCCATGGGATTCGACTATTGGTACGGCATGTACTCGATCTTGGAAGGCCACCGGCAATACCCACAGTTCTTGTGGCGAAACGGTGAGAAAATTCGGATTGAAGCCAACGAAGGGAGCAAGAAGGGCGCCTATGCCCAAGAGTTGTTTGCGCAAGAAGCGATCGACTACATCAAGCAACCCCACCAGAATCCCTTCTTCGTGTTCCTCGCGTTTTCATCGCCCCATGCGGAACTGGCTGCGCCGGAAAAATACATCCAACAGTACTCTGAGCAATTCCCCGAGACGCCTTACGCGGGCATGTCGACCGGTAATCCCAGCGACAAATACGCCTGGTACTATCCTGAGCCTGTCGACAATCCTCATGCGACTTTGGCTGCGATGGTCACGGCGCTGGACGACTATGTGGGCCAGATCGTGAAGACTCTAAAAGCGCTGGGAAAATTAGACAACACGCTAATCATGTTCAGTTCCGACAACGGACCTCATGACGAAGGTGGCGGTGACCCGAAATTTTTTAAGGCGTCGGCACCCTTCAAAGGAATGAAACGCGACGTCTACGACGGTGGCATCCATGTGCCGATGATCGTGCAATGGCCACGCGCGATCCAGCAACCCAGAGTCGATGACACCCCGTGGGCGTTTTCAGATGTGCTCCCCACCTTCGCCGATGTCGCTGGCGTGTCTCTCAATGCAGTTCCTCGTGTGCAAACCAATGGCGTATCGATTCAAACGTTGTTGAAAGATAGTCCCGGTACAATTCCCGAACGGACGCTGTACTGGGAGTTTGGCAAACAGGCCGGTGATCCGAATTCAGGAGTCATAGGGGAGATATATCAAGCCGCCCGACGTGGTCCTTGGAAGGCCGTGCGCTATGGGTTGGACGCACCTGTTGAGATCTACAATATTGTCGATGATCCCGGTGAAACCCAAGAGCTGTCACAGTCGATGCCCGATATCCATCGCGAATTCGTCGAACTGTTCAAGCAATATGAAGGGTAATCTAGAATTATTCCACTTTTTCTAATGATCTCCATTAGTCGAATAGCCCAAGATCGAGCCATAGCGGAATTAGCTACAATAGAGTGAGTTAGACCAAGCATCAATCAAAGATGGCCGTATGACTTCACACCGCTACACTTCCTGGCTATGCATCGCCTTTTTAGTATGGACCTTGCAGCTTAACGCCCAAGAGCCACCCTCAGATCAGCCGCTTCGTCCGTCGGACGTGGCCTTCTTCGAAGCCAAGGTACGCCCGGTGCTCGTCAAGCACTGCTATGACTGCCACTCGACTCAGTCAGGAACAGCGGAAGCGGAATTGCGTGTCGACTCGCGGGCGGCAATTCGCCAAGGGGGAACGCGCGGGCCAGCTGTCGTGCCACTGCACCCCGAACAAAGTCTGCTATTGTCGGCGGTAATGCATGAACAAACGGACTTGCAGATGCCACCCAAAGAGCCGCAACTTTCGGCCGAAATTGTTGCAGATTTCCGAAAGTGGATTGAACTAGGGGCGCCCGATCCGCGAACGAATGACTGGCCAACCGTCGAAGATGCGACTCAGCGTGGACAGGCGGCCCGCGAACATTGGGCCTATCAAACTCCACAATTGAGCTCGCCGCCTGAAGTAGTACGTCAGGATTGGGCGCGTGATGAAATCGATCTGTTCATTCTCGCCAAGTTGGAAGAAAATGATTTGCCACCGTCCCCAGACGCTGCCCCGTATGTCCTGCTCAGGCGCGCGACGTTTAGTATTGTCGGTTTACCCCCGACGCCGGAAGCGCTTGTCCGTTTTCTCGCTGCCTGCGAATCTGAAGGAGTCGATGCGGCGCTTGCAAAAGTCGTTGATGAGCTGCTTGACTCGCGACAATTTGGTGAACGCTGGGGACGCCATTGGTTAGACGTAGCCCGCTTTGGCGAGTCGAGCGGCGGCGAGTCAAATGTTTCATTTCCATATGCCTGGCGTTATCGCGACTACGTCATCGACAGCGTCAATGATGACATACCATACAACCAGTTTCTGTCTGAACAAATTGCCGGTGACCTGTTGCCCGCAGACGACAACGCGGAGCGGGCTCGCTTGTTAACGGCCACGGGCTTTTTGGCCGTTGGCACAAAAAACCTTGGCGAGAACAACGACGAGAAATTCGAAGCGGATGTCGTCGACGAACAAATCGACTCGTTGACCCGCAGTGTATTGGCCAGCTCGCTGGCTTGTGCCCGCTGCCATGACCACAAATTCGACCCATTTAACATGGAGGACTACTATGGGATGGCAGGCATTTTCGCTAGTACCAAAACCTACTTCGGCACGTTCACCTCGCCGGCAAACAATCGAGGCGGCGATCCGCTTCCTTTGCCTCGCGTCGCGGGTGAACAGATCTTTCATCAATCGCTGTCGGAGAAAAAGTTCGCTGAACTAAAACAGACAGCCAGCGAATTGGAGACTGAGCGGCAAGCAATTGAAGCTGCCCGCAACACCACATTTGCAGGGGGCAAACCTGAAAGACAATTTACGCTACGTGAAGTACTAGCCAACACCTGGCGACGTGGACCGGTCGAGGGAAAACTGGAGATCCTTGACGACTATGGTCGTGCGATTCCAGTAGCCATGGGAGTCTTAGATCGTCCCAAAATCCGAAATGTACCACTGCTGGCTCGAGGTGAAATTGGGCGTCCCGGTGAAATAGTTCCTCGTGGGTTTCCTCAAGCACTGTTTGAAGATGCGGTTCTCGATATACCCGAAGACCAGAGTGGTCGGCTTGAACTCGCCCAGTGGTTGACCAATCCCCGCCATCCGCTCACCAGTCGCGTGCTTGTGAATCGCGTGTGGCATCACCTCTTCGACGCAGGACTCGTGGCCACTGTCGATAACTTCGGCACTACCGGCGAAGCTCCCAGCCATCCCGAGTTGCTCGACAAGCTGGCTGTCGAATTCGTGGAAGACGGGTGGTCGCTCAAACGGCTCGTTCGACGGTTGGTGCTCTCCCGCACTTGGCGGCAAGCATCAACCTACAATGCTTCCTCGTTTCTGGTCGACCCCGAGAACCGACGGCTGTGGCGCATGCCCAAACAGCGACTCGAAGCCGAAGCCATACGCGACGCGATGCTGGCCGTTACGGGCGAATTGGACGAGTCCCCCGCGGAGGGCTCACTGGTCGCCACCGTCATCGGTGATCGCCCCATTTCGTTAATTGGATTGGACAAGCGGCTCCCCAAAGATCTCGATGGTTCGTTGCACCGTTCCGTTTACCTTCCCGTCATTCGAGATCGACTTCCCGACGTTTTAGAATTGTTCGATTTTGCGGAACCCAGTTTGGTGACGGGTAGTCGCGATCGCACCAACGTTCCTGTACAGGCGCTCTATTTAATGAATAGCCCCTTCGTCCAGGCGCGTGCCGACAGCTTGGCATCGCGTCTGATGCAACGCACCGATGAGGTGAAACAGCGTGTGGCTCTAGCGTTCCGACTTTGCTTTGCGCGTGAGCCGCGTCCGGAAGAAATCGAACGTTCTATCGCATTTTTGGACCAACGGCATGCAGCGGGCGATAATCTTATTGATGCAAACACCGTGTTGGCCAGTTTCTGTCAAGCACTACTATCAACCGCCGAATTCCGCAACCTCGATTGAAATTGGCCTATCCCATTACCATACAAGTTTCCAGATACGAAATTCGTTTAACGCCGAGCCGCAGCAGGCTGTCAAAGCAAGTTCGATCGAACAACCGCTTGTATCACAATAGGGCAATGAGTTCCCCAGAGGTTAGGTCACAGCCTGCGCAGGCGACGGCAACGCTGGAGCCAGAAAGTCTGTTGAATTGTATTGGCGTTGAACCCCTGCTCCGGCCTTGCCATCCGTGCTTGCCTCCAGTCGTTTATCACGGATGGCAAAGCCGGGGGGCGGATGGCCAGAGTTCCAGAATTTCGATCAATGAACAATCCGGGGTTAAACTACAAATCATTGGAAAACATCGACCACAGAGAAGAATGAGATGACCGATACGTCAATCCACTACTCAACACCTTGGTTATCGCGGCGCACCGCGCTCAAGTCACTCGCTTGCGGGTTTGGCTACTTAGCCTTTGCCAGCTTAGCCCAGGAGGCTACGGCGCGGGATGCGACCGCGACCCCAAATCCACTGGCGCGGAAGGCGACGCATTTTCCAGCCAAGGCCAAACGCGTCATTTTTCTGTGTATGAATGGTGGACCTTCACACGTCGACCTTTTCGACTACAAGCCACTGCTGGGAGCTCACGATGGCGGTCACGCACCAACTAGCATTCTGGCTGGCAATAAGGGGTTAATGGCATCTCCTTTCAAATTCTCGCAGCATGGTCAATCAGGTCAGTGGTTGTCGGAACTCTCACCGCACGTAGCGAAACATGCGGACGAACTCTGCTTCATTCACAGTATGCATACCGATCTACCGAATCACTCACAAGCCTTCCTACAAATGCACACCGGGAGTTTCCAATTCACACGGCCTTCGCTCGGAGCTTGGTCATTGTATGGACTGGGGAGTGACAATCAAAACCTACCAGGTTTTATCACCCTCAATCCACCTGCCGAAAATGGCGGTGCCCAAAACTTTGGCAGCGCATTCTTGCCCGCTGTTTATCAAGCGACCAAGATTGGTACGAACCAGATCCCGGGGTTTTATGCTGCCCTGATGGGAATCGATAAAGAACCAGGACCACCGTTAAAAAACATCGAGAATACCCGGCTCTCTGCGCACATGCAGCGTCAGCAGCTCGACCTGATCCGCGATCTGAATGCCAACAAACTAGCACGCGATGTTTATCACCCTGAGATCGAAGGGGCAATCGAATCGTTCGAACTAGCATTCCGCATGCAGGACGAAGTCCCCGATTTGCTCGACGTATCGACCGAATCGCAGACCACGCTCAATGCGTACGGAGTCGGGGCAGGCTTACCCACAGATCTATTTGGCAGGCAGTGCCTGCTCGCGCGGCGACTGGCTGAAGCGGGCGTACGGTTCATCGAACTCACGGCACCGAAGAGTTGGGACCACCACTTTCTGCTGCAGACCGCCTTGCCGGAGGCTTGTCTCGCCACCGACCAACCCGTTGCCGCGCTTCTCGGCGATCTGAAGGCACGTGGCATGCTCGACGATACGCTCGTCCTATGGGCTGGAGAATTCGGCCGCACCCCTTACGCTCAGAGCGGCACGGGGCGCGATCACAATAACAAGGGCTACACCGTCTGGATGGCCGGTGGTGGCGTGAAGCAGGGGATATCCTACGGCGCTACCGATGATCTTGGCTATCAGTCGGTGGAGAATCCAGTACATATTCACGACTGGCATGCCACGATTTTGCACCTGCTCGGGCTTGACCACAAACAGTTGACCTTCAACTACGCCGGCCGAGATTTCCGACTGACCGACATCCACGGCCGAGTCGTTCACGATATCGTTGGCTGAAGAATATGCCAGTGAGGAGGCTAAGCGCTGTCAGGTTATACGAAAACCTACGGTCCAATACCATTTACGTTTCCATCGGCGGAATTGTTTAACGCCGAGCCGCAACAGGCTGCTGCAGCAAGTAAGATCGATTGCTAGTCGCAACTCCAGCTTAGCAAAATTGAGTGCCGAAGTGCTAGTCGAAGACTGCGCAGGCGACGGCCCCTTAGCGGCTGACCGGACGGGACATAGCGACAACGACTTCAAGGGGTCCGTACTGCCCGGATGCCGGCGCCTGCGCAAGCTGCGACTAGTGCTTCGATGAAAGTCAGTAGTAGATAAAGAGCCATACAACTAAGACAACTTGTGTAACTCAGCAGCCTGCTCCGGCTAGGCGTTAAACAAATGCGTGCCCACGCTGTGCCCCCCACTTCTCCAACATTTTCTTGCCCTCTTATTCTTGCCAAATAGCGGTAGCTAAACACCCGTTTTATTTGACCTGCCCTAAAACGACAGAATTCGCCATAGACCGGAATAGTCGTCGGTCCACAAGAGCACAGGTTCGTCAGTCTTCCAGGCATCGAAATTGGGACTACTTTGTAATTCTTCCGCGACCTCGATGCTCGGCGTCAGCAGCACCCAGGTTGAACTGAAGACACCTTCTTCGTCCTCTCCATCGTCGTCAATCCGCATCGCTTGCCATTCCAGATGGTTCGCTAGTCCGCGCACGACAGGAGCAAGATCAAGAAATCGATTCGATATGTGAATCGCCAAAATTCCGTCATTGGCCAAGTGCTGACGATAGACGTCGCCACATTCAGCCGTTAGCAAATGGACTGGAATGGCATCGCTACTAAACGCATCGACCGCCAACACATCGAATTTTTGGCTTTGGCCGTTCGTCAACTCCCGGTCCATCACAATTCGCGCATCGCCGATTTTCACGCTTGTCAGCGCCGCCGTGTCTTGCAAGTACGTGAAGAACCGGCCTGACAAATCGCGCACCGCCGGATTAATTTCGTAAAACTGGAAATCGTCGTGTTCTTCGCCATAGGCGGCGATTGTCCCTGTCCCCAAGCCAACGACTCCCACGCGAATCGATCTACCGTCCGACTTTCGTTCACGCACGGTGGCAATCGCCACCCCCACTCCACTTTGCCTCCCGTAGTACGTCGTCGGTTGACTCTTCCAATACTCGTCGTCGTACTGAAACCCGTGCTGG
This sequence comes from Pirellulaceae bacterium, assembly GCA_041739785.1. Lineage (GTDB taxonomy): Bacteria > Planctomycetota > Planctomycetia > Pirellulales > Pirellulaceae > Aureliella. The sequence continues at coordinate 22,286 of JBGSNE010000255.1, read as the reverse complement.
ATCTGACCGTGTGTCAACTCGTATTTCGGCGGCAGTGAATACTCATCGTCCCAATCTTCCCCTTCATACTCAACATTCAAGACCCCGTAAAAATTTCGCGAGCGATAAACGACCTCATCAGAGCCCGAGTCGGTGACTTGCCACAAGTCGTACCCCATAACTCCCACCAGCGTGCCGAGCGGGACCCAGCCCCAAGCGCCGACCAACGGCCCCAGAAGTCGACTCAGCAGGGGTCGATCTGCTTGCCGGAACTTGATCGCTAACCACGCAATCACTAACCCGCTGATGCCAGTGCCGACCAGCAATTGCACCTGCGGCCAAGTCACCAATCGCCGTTGGTAAGTCAACATGAGTGCCAGGCTCGCTAACAACACTACCAACCCGTAGCCCGCGAAGCTTTGACGTGATTTGCTCAGCCGTGTCAATCCCCACAGCAGGCCGAGTCCGGCAGTGAAGGCCAGCAACCAACTTCCCGCCAGCATGCCGCTAAGGCGCAGCGTCATCACCTCCGGCAATCTCCATATTCCCCAGCCAATCGTCCACACGAGCAACGGCAACGACAATCCAAACCAAACCCAGATGTTCACCTTCTTCTCAGACTGTGTGCCGATCGCAATCAACCCTAGAAGTATCCAACAACCCAAACCACCGAAGATCGCTACTTCATCAACGGCCTCAAACGAATAGTGGTGAGGCATCCACACCAACCAGATCGCTGCCACCAACATGCCTGCCGCGCCGCCAAACCATGTCCAGTACACCAACGATGGAGGCGAACTCCAAACGCGTTGGTAACACATCGCGGCTAATGTGCATGTGCAACATGCCACCAAGCTGATTGGAAACTCCCAATATCCGGAAAAAAGATTGGTCGCCACAATAGCAACAAATAGTCCCCCGAGTACTCCTCCAGCGGAAATCACCAAATAGAAGAGCGTCAGGTACCGCGGGGCGGGGCGGGCTTGGACAAGTTCACCGTGGCACGACATACAGCAGGCAAACAGCGTCGCCGAAAAAATCACTACTTGTTTGACTAGATCTAAGTCCGCACCCGAGCCGACTCCCCAACAGGCCAAGGGTACGCAAACCATCAACAACGCACCGAATGCGCGACGATCATACCACTGCGGCCGGTCGAAACAGATAATGAACGACAGCAGATACAAACTTAGGGGCAGTATCCACAAAAACGGAACGGTTGCCACATCAATGCACAGCTGATTGGTCGTGGCCAACAACACCGCCGAACCACAAGCCGATAGGCTCAGCCACAACATCATCCGCACGACGCCGGGCCGTTCATCGCTCGTCAACGAATCGTTCGTTGCAGCTTGCTCTGAATCTGGAGTACCAACGACTTCATTACTCGAGTACTTCAACACTCGTAGCGTACACCACGCTGCGCAACATGCAAACACAACGTACACCGACGTCCAAGAGACAACCTGTTCATGCAAAGTCAACCAAGGTTCAAACGCAATCGGATAACTGAGCAAGGCTAACAACGACCCGATATTCGACAACGCGTACAACCGGTACGGCGATCGATCCGGCGACGTTTGGCTGAACCATTTCTGCATCAGCGGTCCCGTCGAAGCCAGTACGAAATAGGGTCCCCCCACGGTCGCGACTAGCAACCATAGGATCCGCGCCAGCGGGGACTGATCGCCGAGCGGTTTCCACGACTCGTCCGGCGCAATCGGTAACAGCATCACCGACACTCCGAGCACCACCAAGTGAGTGATCGCTTGCGAGCGCAGCGAGAGTTTCGCGCACAGCACGTGAGCATAGAGATAGCCACCCAGCAGCGCTGCTTGAAAAAACAACATGCAACTGGTCCAGATGGAAGGTCCTCCGCCAAACCACGGCAAGATGAACCGACCAATCAACGGCTGAACTTGAAACAGTAAAAAAGCACTGACAAAAATCGTCAGAGCATATCGAAGCATACAATAGTCTTTAAACGAGTCTTGATACGCAATGTGAAACTAAAACCATGCGAGCGCGAAGAGTTCTTCGGTCTTCGCTGGTGACCAAGCCGAACTGCTGCGGTCGACTAAGCATACCGAACGATTTCAGATTGTATCTTGATTCGCGGAAGTCTGCTGATCGAACACGACTAGTGTTCAATCGTCGCACGCCTCAACCTGCATCGATCTCTCCCCATATTTTCTTGCCCCCATTTTCTTGCCAAACTCCCTACTGTGGCGTCAAGAATTCATGGTGTGGCGACATGAGCTTCAATATCGGCGGCGGCTTTGGTAGGAACTCCGGGCTTTTGTAAGAAACCGAGATCCCGGAACCAATCGATGAAGCGATCTTGCCAAGCGCCAAATGGAATACCGCCTCGATGGATGGATTGTGGACATTGGTGATCGATTGCACGCGTCCTGGCACGCCGTTCTGCATGTTGTAAACCTCAGCCTCCCGAACTCTGCTCTGATTGAGAAATTTAGAATTGGGTGGATAGAGCGGCACAACAATCCCGCCGGGCAATAGCGCTTGCGGCTGGTAGAGAGCATCAGTCTCCGCGGCGGCCTGTGGTATCGATTGAGGAGACGGGAGTTGCGCTTTCGCTGCGTTCGCCAACAGGATGGACAAGATTGCCAAGGTGAAATGTGCGAAACTTGATGGACTCCCTGGACGCATGTGCTGAATTTGATTCATAAATGCTCTTTCAGTTTTCCAGTGTCAGTAGTGCGATAGTGCTGATGCTATTTTCCCGAGCCGCAGTGGCATGGAATTCTATCACGAATTCAGCTGAATCTGTTAGACATCGCATGGGCGCGTCACGGCTTACTAACCAATCGGTCTTTGGAGCAAATGTGAGCCGTGGGCCGTAAGGCACCGGGCAATATTTGTCGCCCGGCCGCTCACGCGTCACGGCTCACCATCCCCATCGGCCCGGCCGCTCACGCGTCACGGCTCACGAACCCATCGGCCCGGCCGCTGACGCGTCACGGCTCACTAAAGCAACAAACGGCTCCGATCATATTCCTGGCGGTCGTCCGAGAGTATCAGTTTTTTGAATGAATTTTCCCCGTCCCCCGCGCGGGACACGGCAACGCCCTGGCCAATGGTGTACCCTAGTAAGTTCCTCGGCATCGACAATCTACGGCCGATCTATCCCTCCCAACCTCTCAGACCAACCCAACTATGCAACGACTTTCACTGGCAATTGCCAACTCTGGCTTCACATCCATCTCCACCTGTCTTTACTTTGCATTAGCAATGATCTTTGCCTGCAACGCGGTGGCTGCCCCGCTGGTATTTGAGGGGACAGCCGGCCCCGGCAAGGGTAAGCACATCGTCTTCCTGGCCGGCGATCACGAGTACCGCTCGGAGGAATCGCTCCCTGCACTGGCGCGAATTCTGGCCAAACATCACGGTTTCAAATGCACCGTGCTGTTCAATATCGATCCGGAAACCGGCGAGATCGTCGCGGGTAATTCGAACATGCCAGGCATGGAGGCTCTCGACACGGCCGATCTAGCCGTTGTGTTCCTCCGCTTTCAGAACTTTCCCAAAGAGCAAATGCAACACCTGGACGAATACCTTAAGCGCGGTGGGCCAGTTATCGGGATGCGTACAGCGACCCACGCGTTCCGAATGAAAGACAGTGACCCATTTGCGAAATACTCCTACGACCACAAAGGGACCGACTACGAATTGGGATTCGGACATCAAGTGCTTGGTCAAACCTGGGTCGGGCACTACGGCAAAAACCACGTGCAGAGTACCGGTATCACTATCATCGATGGCAAGCAGTCGCATCCCATCCTACGTGGAGTGAAAGACATTTGGGTACAGGCCGGTGGCTACGTCGGCAAACCCATCGATGGTGACATACTGACGATGGCTCAGCCACTTAACGGCATGACTCCTGATTCGCCCGCGGATGAAACCAAGCCGCCCATGCCCTCCGAGTGGACGCGCACCTACAAGTCGGCTGCAGGGCAGACTGGCCGCGTATTCACAACGCTGTACGGTACGCCTGAAGATCTGCTCAACGATGGCTATCGAAGGATGCTAGTCAATGCTTGTTTCTGGGCGACCGGCATGGAGCAATCGATCAAGCCCGATGCGAACACCGCCTTTGTCGGTCCCTTTGATCCCAACACTTTTGGAGGTGGCTCGCAAGCTCGTGGTATCAAGCCTGAGGTGTATGCCGGTTTTGAGAGTCCCATCCCAGCCAACCACGACACAAAGAATCCAGATGCCAATCGGCCCGGTGCTAATCCTGCAAGAAAGAATCGCAAGAGTGAACCGAAGAAAAACGATGCAGCCGAAGTTAAAGGAACCACCGATGCACCGCTCGCAACTGCGAAATCGGCACGTTTTATCCGCATCGAGCTTCCCGGCGACAAACGCATTTTGACTTTGGCCGAAGTGGAAGTAATTAGCGGCGGCAAGAACATTGCCCAAGGTGGCATCGCCACGCAGTCGAGCACACATGGTGGTGCTGTGGCATTGCGAGCCATTGATGGCAACCGCGATGCGGATTTCACGAAATCTGGGCAGACGCATACTACCAACAGCGGCACGACCAATCCCTGGTGGGAACTCGATTTGGGACGCGAGTTCGAAGTCGAAACCGTGGGCATCTGGAACCGCCAAGGATTCGAAAGTCGTCTCGAAGGCTTCACTCTCACTTTGCTCGACGCTGAACGCAAGCCTGCCTTTAGCGCCATCAAAATAGCCGCGCCGGAAGTCATGGCCATCGATGTCAAGCAACAAGGCAAACTCAGCTATTTCACTTTCGCAGGGACGGCAGAAGCCCAAGCAGCTAGACGAAATCGCAACCGTGGAAACCGAAGACAGGAGCCCGAGCAGCTGACAGAACCCCCTTTAGCTACTGTCCCCGCCGACTATCAAGATCCGCTCCCATTCAAGTTTGAGAAAGGGGATACAGTCGCCATCTTAGGCAATGGTCTGCCCGATCGTATGCAGCATGATGGCTGGCTGGAGACGCTCTTGCAAAGTGAATTGCGCGATCAACAGGTCCGCTTCCGCAATATGAGTGCCAGCGGTGATCGGCCGGATTCATTTCCGCGCAGCAAGGGGGCGACGTCGATGACGGAGTACTTGCAGCACGTCAAAGCCGACGTCGTCCTAGCCTTCTTTGGTTACAACGAATCGTTCGACGGCGTCATGAAAGCGGACGAATATCAACGCAAGCTGGTGGCTTTCGTCAACAAAACGCGCGGCTCCAAGGCTAATGGCCGGTCGTTCCCTCGCATCGTGTTGTTCAGTCCTATCGCCCACGAAAACATTCATAGCGACAATGTCCCGGACGGCAAAGCGCACAACACGCAGTTGGCCGCCTACACCCAAGCCACCGAAGCGGCCGCTCGCGAAGCGGGCGTGGCGTATGTTGATCTGTTCCATCCCTCTCTGAAATTATTTGATGCCGCCAGTTCTCCATTGACTATCAACGGAGTGCATCTGACCGCCGAAGGAAATCGTCAGCTGGCTGAAGTCATCGCCTCCAATTTGCTGGGGCATGCCGTGACCTCATCGCCTTCGATGGAAGCCCTGCGAAGTGCCGTGCTCGACAAAAACGAACACTGGCACAATCGCTACCGCGCTCGCGATGGAAACGACGTTTGGGGCGGACGCTCCACACTCACGTTTGCCAACGATCAAACCAATGCGGTAGTGTTGCAGCACGAACAAACGATGTTGGACGTGATGACTGCTAATCGTGACATTCGGGTGTGGGCCGTGGCCAATGGAAAAGACATTACCGTTGATGACAGTAACGTTCCCCGACCCGTCGAAGTCGTCTCCAACATCGGTGGTGGCAGCAAGAGTTCCAGCGCTGAAAAAGAAGGGACGCTGAATTACATCAGTGGCGAAGAGGGAATCGAGCACATCGCTGTCGCGTCGGGCTTTGAGGTCAGTCTGTTTGCGGACGAAGGAATGTTCCCAGAGTTGGTGAACCCAGTGCAAATGCAGTTCGATACCAAAGGACGATTGTGGGCCGCCGTGTGGCCGACTTACCCCAAGTGGGAACCACTGAAGGAAATGAATGACGCCTTGCTCATCGTGCACGACGATGATAACAACGGTAAAGCGGATCGCATCACAGAATTTGCGCGCGTACAGAATCCTCTCGGGTTCGAATTCTGGAACGGCGGTGTGATTGTAACTTGTACGCCAGAAATTCTGTTTTTAAAGGATACCGACGGCGACGATGTGGCTGACGTGCGAATCGTCATGCTCCAGGGACTCGACTCCTCCGATACGCACCATGCCGCCAACAATTTGATCTATGGACCCGACGGTGGCATTTATTGGCAGAGCGGTGTGTTCATGGTTCACAATCACGAACACCCCTGGGGACCATCGCTACAAGCCGAAGCGTCGGCCATGTATCGCTTCGATCCGCGACGCCACACGATTTCTTTTCACGCCAACAATTCGCCCAATCCGCACGGAATCTCCTTCGACTACTGGGGCTATCACTACGCCACCGACGGGACGGGTGGTCGCGCCTATCAAGTTCGTCCGGAAGGTTCAGGCTTTAAAATGTACGAGCTGCTGGAAAAGGAAGTCCGCCCCGTAACCGCTAGCGAAGTAGTGAGCAGCAGTCACTTTCCGGAATCGATGCAGGGTGATTTCCTGATTTGCAATGTCATCGGCTTCCTGGGCATCAAACATTACGACCTACAGCGTGACGCAGAGGCCGGCACCGTGTGGGGTGTCCCTGCAGGAGACGATTTGACCGTCACCATCACCAACGCCGACGGTAGTAAAACCAAAGAAGAGTCGCGCGGTCTGCTAATGAGTGGCGACAAGAACTTCCGTCCCGCCGATGCGATATTCGCGCCAGATGGGTCGCTCTATTTTTGCGATTGGTACAACGTCATCATCGGACACATGCAACACAATGTTCGCGATCCCAATCGCGACCATGCCCACGGTCGCATCTACCGCGTCACTGCAGTGGGCCGTCCGCTGCAAGAGCCCGTAGCCATCGACGGCCAACCCATCGCCGCACTCCTTGAGAATTTGAAATCGCCCGTTGATGGCATTCGTCATCGCACGCGGATCGAACTCAGCGAACGCGATTCGGCAGAAGTCATTGCAGCTACCAAGCAATGGGTTAAGCAGTTCGATCCCAACAAAGCCGAAGACGCGCATCACCTGCTCGAAGCGCTGTGGCTCCATCAGCAGCATAATGTCAAAAGCTTTGAATTGCTGGGCCAGTTGCTCAATTCCCCCGAACCGCACGCACGGATTGCCGCCGGTACCGTCAAACATTTATGGTTCAACGTCGAAGGGAGCATGCGTGGCGGTGTGATCGCTGAAGCGGAAGAAATCGCCGCTCAGCCATCGGGCATCCTGAGTGACACCCCGGAGCTGACAACGATCCGTATAGCTACGGTCCGTGAACGGATGATGTACGACGTCAAAGAGCTTAGCGTGAAACCGGGCAAAAAAGTCAAGCTGACCTTCGCCAATCCCGACTTCATGCCCCACAATATTTTGCTGGTGAATCCTGGCAAAGCGGACGAAGTTGGTTTGAAAGCCATTGCCCTAGGGGCCAGTGGCTTTGCCGTGAGCTACATTCCGCAAAGCCCAGACATCTTGTGGCATAGCAAGCTAGTCGATCATGGGCAGGAAGAAGTCATCGAATTCACTGCGCCCACTGCGGAAGGGGCCTATCCCTATATCTGCTCGTTCCCAGGTCACCACTTGATTATGCGGGGCACGCTGTTTGTCACCAACGACTTAGAAAAATTCCGCGCAGACAATCCAGCACCAGCCATCGTGAGCACCGAGTGGAAAGCGAGTGACTTGGAGGAAGATTTGACCCGCGTTAACCAGCATCGTAGCTTTGCGCGCGGTGAAGAGTTGTTTAAGACGCTGGCCTGCGCCCAATGCCATCAGCTCGGTCAGAACGGCGCTGGACCTAGCCTTACCGTCGGACCCAATCTCAGCGAGTCCGTGACCAAGTACAAGGGTGATGCCAAGGCCGTTTTGCTAGAGATCCTTGAGCCTTCACGAACGGTCGAGGAAAAGTACATGAAAGTGATGCTCGCGTTGGAAGACGATATTTTTCTCAGTGGAAATGTCCTGGCTGAGGACGACGACTCGATAACCATTCAAACTGGAATTGACAAGGCAACTGAGAAAAAGGTGGCGAAGGATACGATTGTAGATCGTCGTCTTTCGCCCGTTTCCATCATGCCCGTCGGTCTGCTGAACACGCTCGACAAAGAACAGATTCTCGATTTGCTCGCGTACGTTCTAGCCGGAGGCAATGCAGGCGCAGGGGCTTTCCAACACGCGCATTAATAGTTGAACAACGCCATTTACATCGTCCTCTTTATTTAACCCGCAACCGTAGGTTTTGAAGTTGCGATTTTTGGCGCCGAAGGCACGGAATTTGATAGCCTGGGATGCAAATCCCAGGTCTCCGAAACATCTCCTTGCTTTTCCGACTGACCAACCATATGTACGGTTTGGGGTTCAAACGTTTGTCAGCATAGCCACCGTAAATTCGGCTCCCCAAATAGGCGATCCTCAAGTTGGGAAAATGTTTGGCGGTAAAGGTTCAGTTCCCTTGTCAATCACCAAAGGTAACTTGGTCCAGCTAGAAAGGTCCATTGAAATGAAGACAGTTGTTTTCCTGTTATTGGTCTTAACCGCTATGCCATCGGCAAAAACTATAGCTCAGAATCAGGTATCCAATGTTGCCTATGCCGATCCGTCTGAAGAGCGTCAGGTACTGGACATTTTCGCGCCGGACGGAGCGAAAAATTTGCCCGTCGTGTTTTGGATTCATGGCGGAGGTTGGCAAACTGGAGACAAATCAGACGTTCAGATCAAGCCCCAAGTGTTTAACGACTTAGGCTGTGTCTTTGTGTCCACCAATTATCGTCTGCTTCCCAAGGTCGACATGGAGGTGCTTATACAGGACGTCGCCATGTCGCTCGCCTGGGTCCATGGGAACATCGAACAGCATGGTGGAGACCCAGCCAGAATCTTTGTCATGGGCCACTCTGCTGGAGCGCAGCTAGCGGCCTTGCTTTGCACTGACGAACGCTACTTGAAAGCCCAAGGGGTTCCCTTCGAAGTTCTTCGCGGATGCGTACCGGTCGATGGAGATACGTACGACCTACCAGCCATCATCGCAACAGCAGAACTCCGACAGACAGTGCATGGTTTGCCACTGCCGCAATTCGGCCACCGCGTTAAGTTTGGCAATGACCCCGAAAAGCATATTCGTTTTTCGGCGGTCGTCCATATCGCTAAAGGAAAGAATATTCCCCCCTTCTTAATCCTACATGTCGCAGGCCACCCCGACACCACGGCACAGGCCAAACGCTTAGGGGCTGTACTGGCGGCAGCTGATATTCCAGTGCGCGTCTTTGGCGCCAGCGAAACGACACACAACAAACTGAATCAAGATTTAGGCAAATCTGACGATCTCGCTACACAGGAACTGTTTAAATTCCTAGCTCCGCTGATCGAAAGAAAATGATCAGACAGATGTCGAGTCTTTCTAAAACTAACCCGAGGTTCAATTAGTTAGTCAGATATTCCAGTAAGTCGAGGATTTCGTTAGATGTAAAACCATCTAGCAAGCCTGCCGGCATCGGCGAAACGGGCGACTCGCGAAATTCCTCTATTTGACGTTTGTCCAACTCCACCACCTGCGAAGATCGTAACGGATCGGTATTGATCTGTAGCATCTGAGAACGGTAGTCCCCTTGGACCAAGGCGCGTCCAGTAATTGTCTGGCCATCGCGGGTGACGACTTGAACACTGCGATAATTTTCAGCGACAACCTGGGATGGTGTCACGATGGAAGCAATCAGATCTTGGCGACTGAAACGTCGTGCAACGTGTGTCAGATCCGGACCCACCGCCGGGCCGCGGGCGCCACTGCGATGACAGTGATTGCACAGAGCTTCGCGAAAAACATCTGCCCCTCGTGCGGCGTTCGCTTGATAGCTGGAATTCGAAACGATATCGACCAACTCCTGCGTGCTCCATTGCTTGATCGGCGGACGTGGCGCAGGGAGCGGCTCGTCAGCAACCTCAATTGACTGAAGCAGCTCCGCGAGTTCATTTCGCTCATGGTCGCTGAGCGTCGCCAACGCTTCTTCGCGAATCGTGTTTAGGAATTTGGGCATCCCTTCGCCACGGACAAACTGCGAGCCCGCGTTCAGCAATCGAAAATAGGTTTCGCGAGTACCAGAGGTCCAACCATGCTTGATATTTCGAAGGACAAACAAACCCTGCAATTGATCCTCTTGGACGACGCTTGAAAGCATTGTGCCCGCTACCAAATCGACGATCGACTCGGCTTCAAGCTCCGCCAGCAACCGAACTGCCTCGCGCAGGGCTTGCGCATTCGTGCCACAACGGCAAACTCGCAGTTCGCTAGCAATCAATCCCGGCAATAACCGTTCTAAGTGTGTGATAATCTGAACGCGGTTGGCCTTGAAGATGTCGGTCGCCGACGCAGACAGCAAACCATAGCACCGCAGCACACCCCACAACTCAGTTAGCGATAGCTTCTCCGCGGAGAGTTGCAGCAACCGCTCTAGCACCTGCGGCGCGATGGACGAGTCGTTGCTACGAGCCAAAGCCAACAGCGACTCAATCGTCGCTAGCGGTCTGGTCTCGCGCAACGCAGCGTCGCGCCAGACATGTATGGGCTGGTGCTCTAGCGCGATGCGGGCTGCATGGCGAATCGACCAGTCAGGTGAATTGAGATGCTGCCAAGCCAACGTGAGATCTGTGTCTGCAGCTCCATGCCCCAGTTCCAACTGCCGTCGTAGACCACGAGCCATGGCCCCGTCTGCAATCGCTGCCCGTTCGTGTTGGGAATTGTCCAAGTCCAACGAGCCGTCTCCCCGATACGCAATACGGTAAAGGGCCGACTGCGTTTTTCTCCCCCCCGTGATCACGTACATCGCACCGTCTGGGCCAATTGCCAAGTCCGTCACATTGAGTGGACGACCTTGCAAGAATGTTTCGGCTTGTGCGCGATAGCCGGCGCCTCGAGGAGCAAGATGAACTGCCAAGATGCGTCCATAGGTCCAGTCGAGCACAAACAGGGCGCGCTGATAGTCTGCCGGAAAGTGGGCGTGGGTCCCGAACAGCACGGCTGTGGGGGAGCCCCTACCGATATCCAAAGTCGGCATCGCATTGTCGCTGTGATCTGGAAAATACGGAGGCCATGAGCCGGTGACACCACGCCAACCGAAATCGGCTCCTGAGACTAAATGCAGAATTCGCGTCGGTCGATACCAAGGCGAACCCATATCGAACTCGGCGTCCGCATCGTAGGTAAACCATTCTCCATCTGCATTCTCGGCTACTCCAAATGGGTTGCGCATTCCGGCGCACAGCAATTCCCAATTCTTGCCCGTTGGGTCGGTGCGGACTAGGCAGCCTTCCTTGGATTCCTTCCCCTGTCGCGCCGCCCGCAGAGGTGAAGTACGATCGATGATATTTGTCTGCGGGATATCGACTGAGTCCCCGTGAATCGAGTAAATCCAACCGTCATGCGATATCCCCAGATCGTTGCGACCGTGGCCAACACCTCCAGGAAATTCACGCAGCATTTGTGCCTCGTCAGGCACATCATCACCAATTGAGTCACTAACTCTGACCATCGCTTTGGAATTGTTTGCGTTGACATACAACGCGTCGTGGCCGTAGACCAACCCCCGACACTCCAGCAATTCTTCCATCAAAGGCTCGACTTTTTCAACTGCCGACTTTGATTCGTTGAAAGTGAATCTGAGCAAGCCTTGCTCCTCCTTGGCAATCGTCAAACGCCCTTGTGGATCGAAGGCCATGCTGACCCACGAGTCTTCGTCGGGCTCGGCACTACGGATGAGTGCGATATCGAAATTGGGCGCAGTCCAAAACTGTCCTTTAGCGGATGTCCTGCCCGCCTCGGCTTGTCGCCACTGCTCGTAATTCTCGCTGACATCGAGTTGTAGATCTCGGTGCTCAATACCCCATAACGCTTTGGAAACCAAGCCCAAAGAAGTCGCCCAGGCCTTCTCGGCTGGTGCTTCGCTCGCGTTAACCGACCAACTCGCGTCCGTTACCAATGTCTGCGACGACATTCCATCGGCAGCACCATTGATCTGCAGGCTCAAGGCAAGTGCCACGGGACCAGGCACCGACTGTGCCTCAACTCGCAATACATTCCTTCCGCGGACGAGCGAATTGGCCACGTCGATGTCAACTGTTGGACTGAAGGCTTCGATACTGGCCACCGGCCGATCGTCGATAGAAATTTTCAACGAACAGAAATCGGCTACGATCCGCAAGTGCGCAGCAAGAACCGATTCTCGAATTGAAAACTCCTTCTCAAACACGATCACTTCGCTGGCGGTAGACGCTTTTAAGCCGCCATGCCAAATCCAATGCGGAACAGGCTCGCTGTCTTGCAGGTGTTGTGCGTTTACCGCCACCGGCAACGTCAGACTAACTACCAGCAGACATAAACACATCGCGCACTGACGATCAAACATCATCAAGCCTCCTAGAATAGAATTGAGTTGCGAAACGTGTCGTATGGACAGCCAGTTGGCCGTGTTGATTAGATTCTTCTCATGGTACACATCGACAATACAGCGTATCTTACCATTTCTCAACTGATAGCTTCCAGTTGTGTCCTCCGCCGAGACAAGCTCGACGACCTGAGTTGCCACGCTGACAATCCCTCAATCGATCTTTCCCTCCATTCGCTACGCAAGAACCCAGACTTGCGACATTTTTCCGTGGACATATACGACTGCCTTCTGAAAAAATCAGTGAAGAAGCTTCCCCCCTCGGACATGGCTCGTGCTCCGCACTTGGGGCACAATATGAAATGGGATAGGACGTAGTAATGCAATACTGCCCAGATACCAGCCAAGACAAGTGCGACCCAGAATGTCGGTTCGTCTGTCGGGTCTTGGTCATTGTCGAGCGAAAACATCCAAGGAACAAACCCACCCAATAACGCGATTAGAAAGAAGACAACCAGTACGTCGGGCCGCACAAAGAGCGTCCCCCAGTTCTTCGCCGGGCTATTTTTTTCTAGACGAAGAATCCTGGCACTTTTTTTCGCTTCCCTTTTCTTCGCTTTCCCTCGCCTAGACATTATTTAGTTTTCTGGAACGAGCTTGAGCAATTGCCAACGGTGACTCGGTGAATGAATCCGAGCTTGGAAGGGGCGCGACTTACGGGTTGTCTTTACTTGCAGGAGTTTGCATCGCTATAGTCTAAGCCTGATCAACCAATACGCGTGCTTCAGCCAGCAGTTCCCGTGGGCGCTGGAGGTCAGGTGCCAGCCGAATCGCGGCTTGAAGATCGGTGATTGCCGAGTCGATTTCTCCAAGTTTGAGTCGCGCGTATCCTCGATTGTTGAAGGCAATTGGATCGTCTGCCCGGATTTCGAGCGCTGCGGACGCGTCACGTACGGCTTCGACATAACGTTCGAGCTTGCAACACGCTAAACTACGGCCGCTCAGCCAATCCGCATTCTGGGAGTCGCGCTGCAGCAACCAATCTAGATCCTCAAGTGCTTCATCGTAACGTTCAAGCGCAGTTAGTGCAGTCGCGCGGATCTGTCGTGTGGTCGTGTCGTAAACGCCTCGCTGCATGGCCTCATTGACGGCCACGAGTGTGGCTTCAGCATCACCTAGGGCAGATATGGCAACCGCGCGACCTTTCAACGCTTGGGCCTCGTCAGGCCGCAGCTTTAGCACTCGATCAAATTCCTGAAGAGCAGTATTCCAATCGTTTTTATCAAGAGCTTTTACTCCTGCTGTAATATGCTTAACTACCGGACTGGGACTGCGAGCGCTAAACCGCGCCAGTCGTCCAAGTGCGGGTAGGTTCCGTTCAATCGTCGCTTTGGCCGATTCCCATTGCTCTGGCGTCTGAAACAAGGACGCAGCCACAAAATTCAATTGCCTTGGATATTCGAGATAGAGGATTGCCGCGTCTCGCGACACTCGACAGCCAACGAAATCCTGCCACTCGTAGCGCACGGTATAGTCCTCTACCAAGTACTCAATGCCTGATTCAGAAACACGGCCCGCAATGTTTGCGAACACACCTTCGCCGCGGTGTTTCAAATCGAAGCGCAGGCGGCTTCGTATCGTGTGGTGGTAATAGACAGCACCTAGGCCAGCTGCCAGAGCGACAGCACTGAGTAGAAGACTTGGCAGCTCGTCGAGCTCGCCGTAAACGACACTCTCGAACCCAAACACAGCGATAACGAGCGCTAACAATCCGAAACTTGCAAGCTGATTACTCGTAAGCATGTTTTGCTGTTTTAAGGGCTGCCGTTGGCCACGGACAAGACTATTGACCTGTTCTCCTTCAAATTCGCTCATCGAACCGTTAAAAGTGACCGGCAATTTGGTGCCGAACGCTACTTCAGGGTGCGTAGACAATACAGGTGGCAAATAAGGATTGGAGGCCATCGCAAACGCACTTTCTTCATAGAAGAACAAGTCAACCGTACTTGGAACTGTAGCCCGATGTCCTCTCCCGCGCGCGGCTTTGCAACGAATCCAGACCCGGTCAGCCAGACCTTAGCCTGTGCAATCCCTACCGCCGTCACGTTCGGTCGGCAGGCTATCATCACAGAAGAACGCAAGAATGCCACCATCCAATGCGTGGATCAAGTTGGCTTCCATCGATTGTTTTACTTAACGGCCTAAGAGCCGAACGGAAAAAGTGCCGGACTCCCTCTAAAGTTCAACGATATCCACCGATTCTTCCAGGGCAGCGAATTAGGTATCATGATGATTGACACCGCTGTCAACACTATAAAACGATTCCTCTACGCAAGATTCAGGCCCATGCAAAATTCAATCTCAGCCCTCGTGCTTGCATTTACAGTCGTACTCCCAGCACTTGCCGAGACGGAAAAGCACGATTTCGAAGGTGCGGCGACTGCCGAAATCTATAAAACCGCATCGGGAGATGATCTGTGGATCTATCGTTTCAATCCCATGGAATACAAGCCGAAGGAAGAGTTGCGTCCGGCGGTGGTGTTCTTCTTCGGCGGCGGGTGGAATGGCGGGTCGGTAACGCAATTCGAACAACATGCACAGTACTTAGCTGCTCGCGGGTTGGTCACGTTTGTGGCAGATTACCGCGTGAAGAGTCGACAACAGACCGACCCTGATGCTTGTGTAGCAGACGGAAAATCAGCCATCCGTTGGGTCAGAACAAATGCTCAGCGACTGGGAATCGATCCACAACGCATTGCCGCGGGAGGTGGTTCAGCAGGAGGACACGTCGCAGCTGCAACGGGTATTTGTGATGGACTGGATGCTGCGGAAGAAAAGGATTCGCCGATCAGCTCGAAAGCAAACGCCTTGCTGCTATTCAATCCAGTATACGACAATGGTCCTGACGGGTACGGGCACGATCGCGTCAAACCATGGTTTCCCGCCATCTCGCCGGCGCACAATATCACGATGGACGATCCACCGACCATCGTCTTCTTTGGTTCGGAAGATCCCTTGGTACCTGTGGCCACCGCTAAGAAGTTTGATGCGGAATTGAAAGCCGTCGGAGTTGCATCTGAAGTCTGGATATACGAAGGTCAACCGCACGGCTTCTTCAACGAAAGTAAAAGTCCGGAATCGTTCTTGGATACAGTTTTGAAAATGGATGCCTTTCTCGTCAAACTCGGCTGGCTCGAAGATGGAGCCGATGAGGCTAAACTAAAGTCGCTATTGAAGAAGCCAGTGGAAAAATAAGATTCAATCGCGAACCAAGTGTTGTATAAACACAATCGTCGAAAATTAATAGTTTACCCCGGATTACTCATTGATCTATATTCTGGCACTCTGGTCATCCGTGCCCCGGCATTGCTGACATCAAACGCAAAAAATACTGAATTGCAGGACTACATTGAATCATCCCATTAAAATCACTTCCGCGGAAGTCATTGACCTACGCGTTCCGACTTCGGATCAATTGCTCGGTTCGGATCCTTTCCACAAAGAGCCCGACTATTCGTCAGCGCTGTTGCACTTAGAAACAGATGCCGGACTGCGCGGTGTTTCGGTGGTGTTCACCGTGGGGGCCGGTACGGACTGGATTTGCCACGGCATCCAGGATTTATGCCAACTCATCGTTGGCAGCGATTTGCAAGATTTTTCTGCGGCGCCCATTCGCCTTTATCGACGCTTGATCGACCACCATCAACTGCGTTGGCTGCATGACGGCGTTTTCCGGATGGCTGCCGGCGCGGTTCTCAATGCCATGTGGGATCTGTGGGCCAAGTCGCTCGACAAACCACTATGGAAATTGCTGGTTGACTTGGAACCTGAATTCGTAGCCGACTGCATCGACTGGAGAAATATCAGCGATGCGCTGACACGCGACGAGGCGGTGGCCATGTTGCATGAGCGACGATCGAGGTTGACGCAACGTGAAAGTGAACTGGCAGAAGTTGGAGCCAAAGCCTACTGCACCGCCGGCTGGTTGGGACTGAGCGACGAAGAGATCCTCGCCACGATTCGAAAGTTGCAACAGCAGGGCTTCGATTCATTTAAGCTAAAGGTCGGACGCGATTCGGCGCAGGACGTGCAGCGAATCCGCTTCATGCGCGATGCCATCGGCCCCGCATGCAACCTCATGGTCGACGCCAACCAGTATTGGGGACTGGCCGAGGCGAAAGGCCACATTGAACAGTACCGTCCTTATGGATTGAAGTGGATCGAAGAGCCAATCGCTCGCGACGATGTCCTGGGTTACATTGAACTAGCCAGCACATTTGCCGATGCCGACTTTGATTTCGCTTGTGGTGAACAAGCCGCCTCGCCAGTCATCTTCAAGCAATTGCTCGCGAGCGGAGCCATCAAATACTGCCAAATCGATGCAGTGCGAGTGGCTGGCGTTAACGACGTGATGGCGATCATTTTGATGGCGGCTAAGTTTGGAGTGCCGGTCTGCCCACACGGGGGCGGCATTGCGCTATGCAATATGATCCAGCACTACGGTATATGGGATCAGATTGCCGTCGCTGGACACTCCGACTCACAGCTCATCGAGTACATCGACTTTTTGCAAGAGGCGGTGGAACATCCGGTAGTGGTTCGCAACGGCTGTTATCTACCGCCAACGACACCGGGCTGGGGACTCGAGTTCCTACCAAGTTTCATCGAGCAGCATCGGTTTCCAGACGGTCCGATGTGGAGTGCTCGCCCTCAGTCAAAGCAAGGGGCGCGATTCGAGGTTGAAGTGTCAGACACGATTTAAGCCAAAGCCTAGCTCCAACGGTACAAAGTTAATGAGTAGCGGAATTCGCCAAGAATTTCGGCAGGCCATTGGCGGAACGATGCACGCACAGGTGGTTCGAGTTCCAACCTCGCTGAATCATGTTTTCGAACGCTTGAGTTTTAGCGTAATTTGAGTACGCTCCGGCCCGACCTCCACGGCTGTTTCATCCGGCATGTACTCTTCGCCATATTCAGCCCTCACGCGATAACGCCCGGATGGCAAATCAAGTTGGAATCCATCGGCGGAGAGTGTCGTGTACCTTTCGATACCATTCGGTTGCCCCTGTTGACGATCGTGTCGGACGGCAGAACCAGCAACCGCCGTGGAACGTGCAAAATAGGAAGTCTGATCGTTCTCGTTCCACACGTACAACCGGCAGGGCAGTGCGGTCTCAGAACCGGCATCAACAACCTTGCCTACCAAATTGCCCGTCACGTGGTGTAGTGCATGAGTTCGCCAGCCGGTGGCCTCAATCCGCTTTAACTCCTCCTCGAGGTCGGTCCCTGCATAGAACGAAAACCAACCGCGCAACCACACTGTCTCGCCCGGTGGGCAGTCCGGAAATCTGGGATCCGAATGTAAGCAGGGACAGCGAGCATTGCCCCAGTTGCGATGCAACGGATCCCATCCAGTAATAATCCAGCGGGCCCCGTCCGAGGAACTAACTGCGGCATAGTCGTTCCCAAATCGCTTATTATCGTTGGTCTGCTGGTCAAAGCCCCGCATTCCTTTGAGCATGATGCAGTTCTGCACGCGCAAATCGCTCAGCGGCTTTTGGGTGCGATTGGTGAGCCACATCTTCATACGCAATTGATCAGACAACGGGATGACCTTAACGCCAAATTCGATTCCATTTGGAAGTGTACGCACCATTTCGTAGTTACCATCCACAATCTTCCATTCTTGCTTTGGCAAATTAACGTGTTGCTTGGTCCACACCGTATCGATGTGCGTGTGTGCCAAATAGGTCAATCCCAGATTGGACCACACCGCTTCCGGAACATCGAGTACGGCATAGCTAGTATCATCCCAAGGCGCAAAGACGCTTAGCTTAGTCTCGCGTTGGGGCTCCACCGCTCCCTCGAGAAATCCTATTCTTGGATGCCGGCCCCCTGGATAAGGCAATACAAACAACCGATTGCCAGGACGCTTCGGTCGAGTGTCGTCGGAGATATTGAAACGCGTTAGTTGCTCAGTGAGCTGCTGCCCAGTCAGACCCGTTACTTGCATCATCTCGGTCAGACCATACCCATGATGCCAAGACATGTTTTCCAGCCAACCACGCAACTCGGACTCAGAACTTGAAATTCTAGTCTGATCAGTCTGTGCAGGTAGATAGGCAGACAAGGCAATGACTACCAACAGGCACTGCGGCCAAACGCTCGTTCGAATTTGCATAAATGTTGCTTTCAAAAATGGGCAGTGAGCCGCGATACGTAAGCGGCTTGTTGATTTAGTCGTTTAACCCGCAGCCAAAGGCGAGGTTCTCCCGGGTGATCCTCGCCTACGGCTTTTGAAGTTGCGCTTCGTAGTGCCGAAGGCACGGAATGTCACCGCTTCGCGGTTGAAAAAGCGCAACTTCAAAACCTACGGCTGCGGGTTAAACAACAAACGTGCAATACAACACTAAGTCAACCAGCCGGTAAGCGCCCGGGCAACACAACGCTGACAAATAATAATGCGTGATATCCTAAATCGTAATACCCGGTGCCTCTCGGCTCACTTACCTCGCTGCTCCGCCCTCTGAAAATGCGTGGGAATGTCGGAACCGTCCAGCCGTCGCACCAATGACAATCCAGCTTGCATCCAAGCCGCGTAGGCATCGTTCTCGCAAGCCACACCATACAATTCCTGCATATTCTTGTTTTCTCCCAGCGTCCGCGTTACCACGCTAGCCGAGGCCTCGCTCAGCTTTAAATCGGCGACAACCAAACGCTCTTCAAACACACCCGCTTCGTCGATGACATTCCCCAACGGGTCGACGATTTTCGAATTGCCGTGTGAGCAATTGTGCCGAGCAATATCGTGTGGATCGGCTGGACTGTTGCTCATGACCGAGTAGACCAGATTTTCAGTAGCGCGAGAGATTTGCATCGATCGGTAACCCAGCAACTTCTTCTCGCTAGTAATGCCACTTTCGTTATTGGCGATAAACACGATCCTGGCACCCGCCGCGACGCTCAGCCTGACTAGTTCTGGATACCGCAAGTCATGACAGATGATTACGGTCGCCTCGACGCCAGCAATGGTGAAGACTACCGGGCCTTGTCCCGCACAGTAATGAGGCTCGCCGGCACGCCATGTCTTGTCATAGTGCCCCAAGAGCTGTCCCTGTTCATCGATCACCAGCACATAATTGAGTATCCGATCATCATGTTTGCCCGTGCTCCCCAACAACACAGCGATTTCAAGTTCCTCAGCCAGATCGCGAATTGTGAGCTCAGCCTGACGAACCATTTCAAAGTCGAGCCGCTCTATTTGTTCCCGATTCGGGTAGCCGGTCAAACAGCCTTCATGAAACAGCACGATATCACAACCTTGCCGTTTGGCCTGGCGGATCGCATCCATAATCTTGCGTTGATTACGGCCCAGGTCATGTGTATCCGTCAACAACTGGGCTGCCGCAACTTTGATACTACCTCTGGTTGTCGTCTGTGCAGGGCAGGGGAGTTGCGCTCCCCAAACCAGGCTGGCAACAAACAAAACAATAGGTGATTTCATAGGTCCATCTCCGTTTCACTGGGCAGAATAAGTGTAACCGATCCAATGTGGCTGAGGAAACGAACGGCGTAAACGATATTCTTTTTGCCCTGCCGTGCCTCTCAAAACCATGCCTCCCAAACCTGCCCCCTCAGTTGTTACCCACTAATTCTTCTGAAGCGCCTTAGTTTTAGGGTTGTTCGGGAAAAGGTGTCAGACACCAAAAGCCGGAACGGCCCTACGGGTGCTTCGCACTTTTGGTGTCTGACACCTTTTCCCTGCCCCCGACCTCCGCACTATCAAATACTCGCTACTTGGACGGTGCCGCCTTAGTTTTCTTTTTGTTAGCGGAATGCACTAGCGTAGGGCGAACCATAGGGTCGTCTACTGATCGAAAGACCCATGGTTCCCATGCGTCCCGCGTTTTCTGCCACTCTTCGAGCGTGCGTGTCGGATACCAGGCGGGCCAACCAACCGTGTTGAAATCATATTCCTTGCCATGGGTTTCAACCCATTCGTCTACTGTAGAAATAGGGCATTGCTGAGGAAAGACTCCTAGGGCGCGGAACTCTTCGGTCACTCCTTTGTCTTCAATAACCTGACTGCGCCAGTTCTCCAGCGCCGAAAGCATTTCTGTCTTGGCTCTCGCATGCCCAGGGTCGTCGGCCACATTGCGAACTTCATGTGGATCGGACCGGAGATCGAATAATTCAACCTCCGGTTTGTGAGGGGCAAAGAACTGTGCTTGTTCCGGTGTCAACTTGCCAGTCAAATTCAAGACATTCATTTCGGCCAGCATCGGGTAGGCGCCTTCTTTGTAGCGATTGAATTGGCACCATGGACGCTCCGGCATCAGGTTTAGGATCAATTTGTAATCTCTGGAACGAATGGCGCGCATGGAATCATGCGTTTCGTCCATTTTGTCACGCGCGGCAAACACGTACTTCCGATCGGTCAACTCAGGATCCAATAGGTTCATGCCGTGAAGTGGCACTGGGGGCGTCACTCCAGCCGCTTCCAGGACGGTCGCGCAAATATCGATCGACATCACGAGGTCGTCACTCACTTGCCCTGCCGCCACTTTGCCCGGCCACCGCATGATCATCGGAATGCGTATGCCGCCGTCATATAGAAATTGTTTACCACGAATGTGGCAGCGGCCGTGGTCGCCAATGAAGAACACGACCGTATTGTCAGCGAGCCCCTCGTCTTCCAAACGTTTCAAAAGTGCGCCTATTTCGCGGTCAACCAATTGCATTTGTTCCAAACCGTTAGCCCAATCACGACGGATGAGTGGTGTGTCGGCATAATAGGGCGGCAGTTCGATATCCGTCGGATCGATGGGCCGCAGTGGATCGCGTTTCCAGCTGCGGTGCGTGCCACCAAAAGTAATTCTCGCGAAGAATGGCTGGTTGGGTTCGCGTTCACTCCAATCGTTCCCTTCAAACAGTTCTGCTTTTGTATTTGGCACAAAGTTGCAGTCGGTTTTGTTACTCATTAAGGCAGTGAAATAACCCGCCTCTTTCAACAAATGCGGAATGGGTCTGATGCCATGCGGAAGAGGTTGCTTGTTGTGTTCGCGATGTTGATTGGCTCCGATATAGTTTTGATGAAAACCAGTCATCATCGCTGAGCGAGAGGTCGAACACACCGGCGCCGTCGTGAACGCGTTTTCATAGCGTATGCCTTGACTGGCGAGTTGATCGACGTGAGGTGTCTGAATCCCCTTGGTTCCGTAGCACGACAGATCAGCTGACCAATCCTCGATCAGTATCCATAGAAAATTTGGACGCTGCGAAGCCTCAACTTGACTGGCCGATGGTGCTTGTCCAAGGGCAATACCGCCAGTCCAGTCCAATGCTAGAACTAAAGCTGCCAGCCACATTGTGAACATATATCTGTATTTCATTGTTTCTACTTCCTGTTCTCGAAGGGGCTTTCACCTTGCCCTGAAGCCGAGAGTTAAAGCCGTGGGTCGTTCCTGCCGGGAGCGACCGGCTCTCTCGGTGTGTAGCGTCCACTAGGACTAGTACTGTTCGAAGTCGGTCTGTTGTTAAATCCGGATATAGGAACGTGAGCCAAACGGCACTCGCTTGGTGCACATTGTGAACCTCAGGCGCTTTGGGGCTGTTGTTTAATCGATGAACCCGCAGCCGTAGCTCCCCTGTTGATCCTCGCCTACGGCTTTAGAAGCCCGCGCTTCTTAGTGCCGAAGGCACGCAATTCGATAGCCTGGGATGCAAATCCCAGGTCATTGAAGCATCCCCGCGTTTCCCGGTTCGCCAGCGATCGACCGCATTCGCGGTCGATCG
>JBGSNE010000233.1:0-28119 GCA_041739785.1 Pirellulaceae bacterium | reverse complement strand
GGAATTCGCCAAGAATTTCGGCCCCAGCAATTTCCCCTGAAAAGTCGAAATTCTTGGCGAATTCCGCTACCGGGAAATTCTTAACTTCGTGGCATTCGTGTCTGACACGTTGGTCGCCTGCCCATCGATGCTTTTCTACTTGGAGTTTGAACATGAGTAATAATCTTGGCCTAAGTTACAACGCACGAAAAGCGCTCTCTGTGCATGTCGGCGAGTCGGCCGGCAATGAAATCGCCAATTTGATCCAGCGCATGGCTACTCAGATAGAAGAATTGAAGCGCAGCAAAGTCAATGTGACGCCTGTCGTTCCAGGTCTCAAACGCGACGATCACGAGCATGTCGCCGCAGCCATCGACAGTGAGTCCTTTTAGGCAGCGGGTCGGCCGGATGCACTAGAACCGCGGATTGCGTTAGACATGAGCAAAACTCTCCGCGGTGGCGGAATTGCAGGCGCGACGATAACTCTCAGGGAGCGGCTCATGCAGTAGCGAGCCGTTGACCAAGTATTCGTACAACTCACCGTAATGCTTGGTTTCAGTCGCCGAAATGCGGTGCATGATGTGCCACGGCCGCAAGTCATGTGCGCTGGCCACACCGACGGCGCCCAGCATCTCGCACAGGCTAAGGATCGTCTGTTGATGGAAATTTGCAACACGGACGCTTTTGTTGCTTGGTACGAGTCCAGCCATTAGGTGCTTGTCCTGCGTGGCCACGCCGACGGGACAATGGTTGCTATTGCACTTCAGCGCTTGGATGCACCCTAGGGCAAGCATCATGCCACGCGCCGAGTAGCAAGCGTCGGCACCAACGGCCAACAATTTGAGCATCCCAAAACCACTGGATACTTTACCACTGGTCAACACTCGAATTCGATCCCGCAATGAGAATCCGACAAGGGCGTTATGCACGAAGATCAAGCCTTCAAACAGCGGCGCGCCGATATGGTTGGAAAATTCCAGGGGCGCCGCCCCGGTCCCCCCTTCGCCGCCGTCGACAGCGATAAAATCGGGAGTAATGCCCGTCTTGACCATCGCCTTGCAAACCGCCAGGAACTCGCGACGCTTGCCCACGCATAGTTTGAAACCTACCGGCTTGCCACCACTTAAATCCCGTAGTTGGGCGACAAACTGCAACAGTTCAATTGGCGTGCTGAAAGCCGAATGCCCAGGAGGGGAGATGACATCGAACCCCAGTGGTACATGTCGAATTGCCGCAATTTCCGGTGTTACTTTGGCCGCAGGTAGAATGCCTCCGTGCCCTGGTTTAGCGCCTTGCGAAAGTTTCAACTCGATCATCTTTACATTCGAGCGTGTGGCGTTTTTTTGAAACAGATCTTTGCAGAAGCTGCCGTCCTCCAATCGGCACCCGAAATAGCCAGTGCCTATTTGCCAGATCAAATCGCCATCTCCGTCGAGATGATAGGGGCTGATGCCCCCTTCGCCAGTATTGTGGGCGAAACCTCCCAGTTTCGCTCCTTGGCTGAGCGCCAGGATCGCATTGGCACTCAGCGAACCGTAACTCATTGCCGAGATATTCAACAGGCTCGACGAATAAGGTTGAGCGCATTGATCGCCGCCGATGGTGATTCGCATCTCGTCGGGATGATGAGGCAGGGGCGCCATTGAATGATTAATCCATTCATAGCCAACGGCATACACATCTTCCTTGGTTCCAAAGGGAACGGTGTCACGAACTTTTTTGGATCGTTGATAGACCAACGAACGTTGATCGCGATCGAAGGGAACTCCCTCGGTATCACTTTCGATAAAGTACTGGTAGATCTCCGGGCGGATGAACTCCATCAGATAACGCATGCGCCCAATCAAGGGGAAATTGCGAGGAATGGAGTGAACCGTCTGAAAGTAGTCATAGATTCCCAACCCAATGAGTGGTCCGAGTGCAACCCACGACCACAGCAAATAGGGAGCAACAACAACGCAAACAACACTGGCCAAGCACAGAATCGCCAGCAACCCCAGAAACAGCGGACGCATATGCATCAATCAAATTAGCAGAAGAGTGGAAATTAAGATTAGATTTTAGTCTAGTGTGCTTCGTCAAAGCGAAAAGTGGAGGTCGTGGACAAGGCTACGGCGGGCACACAAGAGATAATTGTTACTGATCGAACAATTTTAGGTAAGCTCCGTAGCCCTCTTCTTCCATCTTCTCTTTGGGTATAAAACGCATGGCTGCTGAGTTCATGCAGTAGCGTTTGCCTCCCAGTGCAACGGGACCATCGTCGAAGACATGTCCCAAGTGAGAATCACCATACCGCGAGCGGACCTCGACGCGTGAATAGAACATCTTGCGATCCGTTTTGTAAATCACCGCTTCAGCCTCGATGG
The DNA here is from genome assembly GCA_041739785.1 of Pirellulaceae bacterium. Classification (GTDB taxonomy): domain Bacteria; phylum Planctomycetota; class Planctomycetia; order Pirellulales; family Pirellulaceae; genus Aureliella. Next base: position 25,774 of record JBGSNE010000233.1, on the reverse strand, counting down.
GTACGACAAACGAGGGCCATCCTGTCCCGGATTCAAACTTCGCTTGCGAGGAAAACAGAGGCGCTCCAGAGACGATATCGACGTAGATCCCCTCATGTTTGTTATTCCAGTACTCGTTGCGGAAGGCAGTTTCTGTACCGTCCTGCTGAGTGACCTTAAATTGCATTGGAGACAATGTTTTACGCAACTCCACCAATTTCGGCTTACGAAAACTCTCCCAAGGCTTGTCTTCGCTAGGGGACTCAGCAGAATTGAGATCGGTTGCCGAAGTTGCAGTTGAGCCTTCCGAAGCTGCTCCCTCAGGAATAGCTCCCGCTAATTCCAGGTTGGCCGCTCGCAAGCCCCAGTGCTTATTGACAAATGCATCGCGCCCAGAGGCCAAGCGGAAGAACTGATACTTCATTCCATTCTTGTGATGGTAATTCTGATGATACTCCTCGGCCGGCCAAAACGCTTCGCGCTGCTCCAGAGCCACGCCAATTTTGCCGCGATAAACTTTCATGGCGTCTATCGCATCAATCACGCGCTGCGCTTCTGCTTTTTCTTGGTCGTTGGCAAAGTAGATCGCCGGGCTGTATTGCAATCCCTTGTCATTAAACTGACCATAACGATTGAGAGGATCGATGTGCTTGATAAAGTACTCGACCAAACCTGCGTAGGTGACTTGAGTTGGATCGTAAACCACGAAGACCACCTCGCGGTGGCCACCGGCGGCATACGTTTCGTAGGTCGGCATTTTGCTGCGGCCGCCACTATACCCCGAAATAACGTCTACCACCCCAGGCGCACGTTCAAAGTCGGTTTCAACACACCAGAAACAACCGCCTGCAAAGACCGCCGATTCGCGGTCTGGCAGAGTATCGCTTACTTCAGATCGATTGTCAGTATCGGGAGTTTCGGTGTCGACGGCCCGTGCCATCGAACCGGTTCCCAGCCATACGCAAACTATTAGATACAACCATGGGGTCATCCAGCTGGAAACGAATCGCACTCGCGCTGACGGAGCTAACATCGAATCTACTCCTCACAAGGAAAATACGATTACAGGCACCTGCCGATTCCTTAGACTTGAGCACCTGAATCAAGCTTACGTGTACTCATCAGACTGTTTCAGTGAAGCAGCTTACGAATGGTGGGGTTTTTCCTTACTCCGCCATTTTAGCGGGGAAGGCGATACGAATCCATTGTTTTTCGCTGAAATGCAAGACCACGATGAACTTGGGTCAAGCGAATCAATTCAATGGCGGATGCCGCCCAGTGATGCGCTTTCCGTTATGCCTATGTCCCCACCAAACGACCATTCTGGTCCAAATGGTTCACTGCTTGTCACTAGGAGTCCTTCACAAGACGGAAGTTAGTCCCCCAAACCCCAATCCCCATAACCCCTATTCCACCCAAGCAACCCACTCTGGGACTGGCGTTCTGCACGTCGCAAAATCTTTCCTGATTCTTGGAACGCGCCGACAAACGCACGTAGTCTTCATAAAATCTTCACAAAGTGTTTACCTGATTTAAGTTAGGTCTCAGCACTTCCGACTTTCGAGCGCCGTTGGCCAACCGCTAAATTGCCGGAAGTATCGGCGGCATCGGTAGTTGCGAACATTCTCGCATTCGAGATTGACATGCGGACAAGTTCCGATAAACTCTGCGAAAAGTGCTAGATGTAGTGCTGGCAATTGCTGCGTATACTATAGGTAGTGGTCACCAGAACACCGGCTGGGATCGATTTCCCCAGATTGAGTAGCCAATTCGCGAGCTTTTAGGATCGTTCGATTGCTGTGGGCAAACTGATACGGTCCAGCAAATGTCGTGAGAAAAGTTGTACAACCGGAGAGCACTGTCAGAGAGCACTGTCAGAGAGCACAGTCTAGGAGTCTTTTCCAGGGGCGGAGCAGCCCCCGAAGAATCCAACGACCACCATGAAGGTAACCGTAGGTTCAATATCCCGTTTATTAGGAGCTAATTGGAATGGCGACAGCAGATCTAAGCCGTAAGGGACCAAATATTAAGACGCAGCATACGAAGACGCAGGGAACACGCGTTTCGGGTAAAGCGGTCGAGAGCCGCACCGCGACGGCCGGCTCGGCAAAATTGCCGCGGGTTGCGGATGGCCCAGGTGGTGGTCTGCGTATTGAGCCTCGTTTTTGCCCCCAGGATACCGATCCGTTCGATACGACCCGTTGGGAAATCCGCAGCGCCACCATTCGCGACGAAACAGGACAAGCACTATTTGAACAGAACGATTGCGAGATTCCTGAGAAGTGGAGCCAATTGGCGACCAACGTGGTGGTTAGCAAATATTTCTATGGCGAGCCTGGGACGAGCGAGCGTGAGAAGAGCGTTCGACAATTGATCCATCGCGTAACGCGGACCATCGCCGACTGGGGCATTGCCGATGGCTATTTTGATTCGGCCGCTGATGGCGAGAACTTCTACAATGAACTTTCTTGGTTGTGCCTGCACCAATGCGGCTCGTTCAATTCACCAGTCTGGTTCAACGTAGGATTGTTCCAAGAATACGGTGTCGTAGGTTCTCCGTGCACCTGGAGCTACAATCCGGAAACGTGCCAAGTCGAGCAGCCTGACAATCCGTACGAATTCCCGCAGGGCTCCGCCTGTTTCATCCAAAGCGTGGATGACAACATGGAAGACATCATGCGTTTGGCTAGCAGTGAAGCGATGCTCTTCAAGTTCGGCAGTGGGACGGGCACCGACCTGTCGACGATTCGCAGTCGCCGCGAAAAGCTGTCTGGTGGCGGCACACCCTCAGGACCGCTATCGTTCATGAAAGTCTACGACTCAATCGCGGGTGTCGTGAAGAGTGGGGGTAAGACACGCCGCGCAGCAAAGATGCAGTCGCTTAAGGTAACCCACCCTGACGTGCTGGAGTTCATCGAGTGCAAATGGAATGAAGAGCAAAAGGCCCACGCCTTGATTCGGCAGGGTTACGAATCGAATTTTAACGGCGAAGCTTACTCGTCCGTCTTTTTCCAAAACGCCAACTTGTCCGTTCGCGTTACCGACCCATTTATGAAAACGGTCCGCGACGGCAAGGAATGGTCGACGACTTGGGTTAGTAAAAAGGCCAACGGTCCGGCCCCCAAGCACGACGCACGAGAACTGCTTAAGCGGATGGCGGAATGCGCTTGGCACTGCGGCGATCCAGGGGTGCAATACGACACCACCATCAACAACTGGCATACCTGCCCTAACTCAGGACCGATCAACGCAAGCAATCCATGCTCGGAATACATGTTCCTGGATAACACGGCCTGCAATCTGGCCAGTATCAACTTGATGAAGTTTCGTCAGTCCGATGGTCTGTTTGACATTGACGGCTTCACCGCCGCTTGTCGCTTGTTCTTCATCGCGCAAGAGATTCTGGTGGGACACGCTAGTTATCCGACCGCTGAAATCGCGGCTAATAGCCACATGTATCGCCCGCTGGGTTTGGGTTATTCCAACTTAGGAAGCTTGATCATGACGGCAGGCCACGCTTACGATTCCGACGAGGCGCGGAGCATGTGTGGTTCGATCACCAGCCTGTTGCATGGCGCGGCCAATTTGGCCAGTGCCGAGATGTCGGGAGTTGTCGGAGCGTTCGAAGGTTTTGAACCCAATCGCGATCCAATGCTCAACGTCATGCGGATGCACCGCGATGCGGCCGAGGGGATCGATGACAGTGGTCCGCAGTATCTCAAGGACGCTGCCCGCGACCTATGGGACAAAGTGGTCGAGCTCGGCGAGCGTTATGGTTACCGCAACGCGCAGGCCACGGTGCTGGCCCCGACCGGCACGATCAGCTTCATGATGGATTGCGATACCACCGGCATCGAGCCGGACATCGCACTGGTCAAGTACAAGCAATTGGCCGGCGGTGGCATGCTTAAGATCGTCAATCGCTCGGTAGCTCTGGGGCTCCAAACTCTCGGCTATACCGAAGATCAAGTGACCGCAATCATCGAATATGTCGATCAGAACGACACGATCGAAGGCGCTCCGTTTGTAAATGACGAACACCTGTCGGTCTTCGACTGTGCCTTCAAGCCTGCCAAGGGGACACGAAGCATTGCCTGGCAAGCGCACGTGCGCATGATGGCCGCCGCGCAACCGTTCCTTTCGGGAGCCATCAGCAAAACGGTGAATATGCCTCACGATGTCACCGTGAAAGATATCGCCGACGCCTATTTTTGGGGTTGGGAATTGGGCTTGAAGGCCATTGCCATCTACCGCGATGGATCCAAGCAAAGCCAACCGCTCAACACACAGAGCGAAGAAGGGAAGGAGGCCGACAAGGCCAAAGAGAAGATCGTCTACAAGCCACGACGCGAACGGCTCCCCGATACGCGGCAATCGATCACCCACAAGTTCAACATCGCTGGACATGAAGGTTATTTGAACGTCGGTTTGTATCCCGATGGCCGCCCCGGCGAACTGTTTATCACGATGGCCAAAGAAGGATCGACCGTCGGTGGCTTGATGGATAGCTTTGGAACAGCTATTTCAATGTCGTTGCAGTATGGTGTGCCACTGGAAGTGTTGGTCAACAAGTTCAGCCACACCCGGTTTGAACCGATGGGAAATACCACCAACCCAGATATCCGCATCGCTAAGAGCATGGTTGACTATATCTTCCGTTGGATGGGAATTACCTTTCTGGCCGGATATCGCGAGGCGAGTTCAGGACTAGCCAAGAGCGAGCCGGTGGCCCTGAACAATGGAGCCAGTAGCTCATCCAACACCAATGGTGCCACCAGTAATAAAGCTGGTTCCGTAGTGGCCAAGGGACGTCAGGCGGATGGAAACGGGGCCCCGGAGGCAGGTGACGAATTTGTCACTTCAGCGCGCTACACCGGCGCCGCTGCTGTGGTCGATCACCAAAGCCTGCAGCAAGCTGGCGCGGCACTGGCCGAACCAGCCGCCGGTGGTAAGCAGACGATTGGTCGCAACGATCAATTCGCTGGATTCCAATCCGATGCGCCCAGCTGCGATAATTGCGGTGCTATCACGGTCCGCAACGGTAATTGCTACCTGTGCCACAATTGCGGCAACTCAATGGGCTGCAGTTAGTCCGCCATCGAATCTTTGACTATCAAGAAAGCAACACGGCCAATCCTGGCCGTGTTGCCTTTGCCGCAATTCGTTTAACGCCAAGCCGCAATAGCCGCCGATTGGCGAGTGTAGATTTTTCGTGTCCAATAGTGCGAAGCGCGCTGGTGGTTTGCTTCTCAAACGATGGCGGCTATGTAGGCGCCGGCCGGAATGGTTTTTACTTATATCGTGGTGCCATTTCTCGAGTAATCCTCCGATCGGTTCTCCTGCCGTCGCCTGCGCAGGCTGCAACCCATCTTCGTTTCACTCTCCAACTGCATTCACTGACAATTGGAAATTGAATCACCTGCACTTCCGCCGCCTGCTCTGGCTCGGCGTTAAACATCTTTCCTCCTCACCGCTTCCACTCGTCGCCTACTCCATGGCGTGCCGAGTGAGAAAATTCCCGTTGTGGCCTACGTCGAGCAGAGGGCGGTAATAGTCTCGATCGCGACCGAAACAGCGTCCTGGTGTCCACACCAAGGCGATGCTCAGGTTCCAGCTCTCTCGCGTATACGGTAGGGGATTGTCTTTAGGTGGCATGAGATAGTTCGCGTTGAGGTCGAGCCCGAGCTGATTTTGCAAGGGAGTGCGAATGTTCGCGCCCAGAATCGCGGATGAGTCCTCGCTGAAACCGGCTTGGAGCTCCGCCACGCTGGCGGCGGACTCTCCCATACGGGCGCGATAAAAGAAGCGATAGGTGTTCAAGGCTGAGAGACGTATGTCGAGCGGCGCCGTGCGTCCGCGCAACATGGCTTGTGTGTCGTCTGTCTGCTGACTATCGGTAAAGCGAAATCCCAAATCATGACAGGGCGAAAACAGAAAGCTCAACTCGCCGCGCAGCTGCAACAAGTCAGCTTTGTAGACCCAATCGTCATGTAAATAGTCTACCACCAAACCGCCTTGCAGACCGTAATCAACGCGGCGGAACAAACCGACTGTGATGAACGATTGCATGCGGCTGTCATCGCCGGCTGTGGTACCATCCAACTGTGATTGCGTGAATCGCATGCCGAGCTGCGAACCCAACTCCCCTCCCATCACTCCTGGCAGACGTGTTCCAAAGTTAAAGCCCTCTTGAAATCCAAAATTGCCTGCCACCTGACCTTGGTCACCAGCCTCGGTTCCCAGGAAACTGCTCGCCCCATTGAAGCTCGTCGTCCCCAACCACAAATCACCGCGACTCCAGTCCAACAGCCAACCAAATGGTCCGCAGCAACATGCACCTGGCTGAGAGCCACAATCAGTGCAGCCGCCGCCAGTCGTCATATCGATCGTTTCATAGTCCAAGACACTGGGTGCCAAAGTAGACTCATACGACTCATCTTCAAATGAGTCATAGATCTCGATGGAAGCTTGTCGCACAGGCGACCGTCGAGCGTTATTAGCCCGTTCAGGAATCTTCCCAGGGCGATGGACGGCTGATCGAACAGCACCCTTGGATGTTTGTGCGAACGTCGAATCGGTAAGGAGCTGCAAATGGCATAGACCGAAGACTCCCGCACAGAGTATTAGGCGAAGCGCTACCAAAGGATAGATAGCATTACAGCCAGCGGTACATCGCGACTCGCTAGGTTGAAATTGCGTGTTTTGTAGATACTGCCAAACCATAGAACTGGCAAACCCTGCGCATGAGCGCACGCAGTACCCCCGCCCCATGTTCGTATCGGCAGAAACTTGTCGATAAAATCAGCCTAACCGGCAGAGATTGCCAGAAAAATTTCTGCTTACTTTAAGGCCAGAAACGAAGGAATTTATGGAACGAGTCTCGACGAATCATCGAGTCCCGCCAAGGGATCGAAATGCTCATAGTCGCGAACCAGCCAACGCCCATCTTGCTCAGCAAAGTAAACTTTGACAAACCGCCGAATAGGTATCTTTTGCCCCGCCGCCTCAATTTCCAGAGCCACGTTAAACTCAGCCAGCGCAGCAGCCGGCGATGCGCGTCGATTGACCTCGATAGATCTTAGACGTGTCAGCCTTGCATCATGAAATCGGTAGCCGGGCAATTCCCCTGTGGCTCGAGTGACACCTTCGGTTGCGCTGGGGTGGATATAGCTGTACACGCTGGGAAAATCGTTGTCCTCTAAGGCCCCCGCCACTTCATCGATTGTCCGCCGGATTTGCTCTTGATCGGTTTCAATTTGTAAGCTGACAATCACTAAGCTGGCGGTCAAGAGTGCCACTACTACAGCGCTGAAAGCTGCCATCCGGGCACCGGTTTGGGTCCACCAAAAACCGGCAGCTAGAACCACAAACAATCCACACAGCCCCAATGCCATAGGGCTTTCTAGTAAAAACTGCTGCATCGTATAGCTCCTGGGGGCCATTTTGTGTCGGGCACTTTTGGGATCAAGGAAAACTACTGGATATCGTGGTACTTTAGAGCGTGTCCGACACCTCTTTTGTTTGGCTATAAGCAACCAGTGGGTAGTTTCACTAACAGGGGGTTGCGCTTTACAATACCAGCATTCAACACGGATTTATCATAGACCAAATGAACAAGTTTTGTTTGGTAACGGATTCCACAACACTTGGGAGACAATAATGGCGAACTGGCCAATTGGTGTATTTACCAGTATTGATGCCGGGCTGGGCGTAAAGCTTGAAGTGGCGCAGGCGTTGGGGATTCCCACGATGCAACTGCATGCTCCTCACCGTTCGACGCGAACTGCTGCCACGGCTGAAAAGTTCCTTCAGCGATTAGAGGAGGTGAATATCGAGTTGACTGCGGTGTTCGGTGGTTTTGAAGGAGAAAGCTATGCGGATATACCTACGGTATCGAAAACCGTCGGGTTGGTGCCACCCGAAACGCGCGCTGATCGTTTGCGCGAAATGTGTCAAATCAGCGACTTTGCCCGATTGCTAGGTTGCGATGTAATTGCGCTCCATCTGGGATTTGTCCCTCACGATCCCCAGCAACCACTCTATCAAGAAGTGCTGCAAGTCACTCGACAACTGTGCGAGCATGCGGCTCAAAACGACCAAGCCCTGCATTTAGAGACAGGCCAAGAAACTGGCGACGCACTACTAGCCTTCATCGCGGATTCTAAGTGCGACAACTTGTTTATTAACTTCGATCCGGCCAACATGATTTTGTATGGAACGGGACAACCGATCGAAACTTTAAAACAAGTCGGCAAGTACGTCCGTAGCGTGCATTGCAAGGATGCGGTCTGGAGCGATCGCCCCGGTGAAACTTGGGGACGCGAAATGCCCCTTGGGGAAGGTCAAGTTGATATGGAATTGTACTTGAAAACGCTGTTAGAGATCGGCTATCGCGGGCCGTTGACGATCGAACGTGAAATTCCACAAGAACCCGAGCGGCAACAGCAAGAGATCGGCCACGCTGCCAAGCTGTTGAGCGACCTGCGTCAGAAGCTACTGCCTTAAAGCCGAACAAAAATGATGTCGTACACTACTTGGCAAATGTACCGCTATAAAGCTGTTGGAAATCAGCTTGAGTGAGTGCGCGCGGATTGAACGTGCCCGTCCACTGCGTGGTCGCGTCCTGCGCCAATTCGGCAATTGCTTCCGCTGGAATCCCCACGTCCCCCAAGCTTGTCTCTAAGCCAGACATCGAAACCAAATGTCGCACGAAGTCCGCCAAAGATTCGGCGGACGTACTACCGTTGAATAGGCTTCCAAGCTCTGTGTGGGCCACATCGCGCCACAGTTCCGAGTACAGCTCGTCAACGTGTGGACCATTGAAGCGAATTACGGCCGGGAGCATCATCCCAACCGCCTGTCCGTGAGTAATTCCAAAGCGGGCTGTTAATGGATTGGCTAGTGCATGAGCCGCGCCCAACATGCTCGTTTCAATGGCAAGACCAGCAAAGTATGCTCCGAGTTGCACTTGGCCGCGGGCTACAACATTGTTTGGGTCACCTACCACGATTGGAAAACCCTGGCTCAGCAATCGCCAAGCCTGGCGGCTGTAGCAGGCGCTAAGCGGATTACGTCGGCTGGTAACATGCGACTCCAGTGCGTGCGACAGTGCATCGACACCGGTCAGGGCGGTTACACCAGGGGGCTGAGTCACTGTCAATTCGGGATCAAGGATCGCGATACGACAGGCTGCACGCGGATCGCCACAAGCCATTTTGACATGCGTTTCAGCTTGGCTAATTAGCGCGAAAGACTGCGCTTCGCTCCCCGTACCGGCGGTCGTAGGGACAGCGATCATGGGCAGCATGTCGGCCGTTGCCTTGCCAACTCCCCAGTAATCCTCCATGCGACCACCACAGGACAGGATGAAGTTGATTCCCTTGGCACAATCCATCGAACTACCACCGCCGATTGCCACTAACAAATCGGGCTTTGCAGCGCTCGCTACCTTGACGCCAGCCGCTACGTCATCGGTGGAAGGATTCTCATGGACATCCAGGAACGCATCGACCTTCAGCCCTGCTTCTTGCAATGCGTCGACCCCGCGTTGAAAATGCCCCGCCGCCACCACTCCCGGATCACTGACAACAAGTGCGCGAGTGGCTCGCAATTCCTGGGCAAGCATCCCCAATCGCTCGATGGAGCGCAAGCCGAAAACCAATCGTGTGCGGTGTTGAAAATCGATGCTATCCATTAGCCCAATCTGGTTTTGTGTTTTTAAGGGAAGTCGTTGTGCTAAATTCTACAAGAAAGACACGTGCGGCAATAGCCAAACAAAAAGACACATTCCATGGGGCAATGTACGATTTTATTAGGATTAGGAAACGCCCGCGGGTTTGCATGGCCGCCTCGACGCCTTGTGGCTGCGACTTTTGCTAGGCCTATTGTAAAAGAGTCCTTTCGAGCAAGGACCTGAGCAACTAAAATCTGCGAACACGATAACAGTTCCGCAACATTTGCCCCCACCTTCTCCCTGACCCAAGAAATGATTACCAAATGGACAAACGCGCCATTACCCCAGCCCGTTTGGCTGACAGCGTTATAGCCGTGCCGCCGCTAGCCCGCGATGCAAAACTCAAAATCGATTCAGCCGAGAATCAGAAGATTGTTCGCTTTATTGAATCGGGTGGAGTTAACACGTTGCTTTATGGAGGGAACGCGGTCTTATATCACGTCCGTCTCAGTGAGTATGCAAGACTACTACAAGTCTTGACGGAGATCGCAGGAGAGAAAACGCTGATTGTTCCCTCGGTCGGACCTGCGTTCGGCACCATGATGGACCAAGTTGACGTATTGAGTGATTTTGATTTTCCAACCGTCATGATACTTCCCCAGAAAGATATCGCTGACGCTGGGGGCATCGCCAGTGGTATTCGTCGCTTCGTTGACGCGTATGGCAAACCCATTGTGTTGTATCTCAAACATGATCGCTGGTTGCCACCCGAGGTAGTAGGGAAAATGTACTCCAGCGGAATTTTGAGTTGGATCAAGTATGCCGTCGTGCGCGATGACCCAACTCAGGACGACTATCTACGAGAAGTTTTGGCGCAGGTTCCTGGTGAAATTGTCGTTAGTGGAATTGGTGAGCAGCCGGCCATCACGCACCTACGCGATTTCGAAATCACTGGGTTCACCAGTGGCTGTGTTTGTGTTAATCCAGCTCGTTCACAACAAATGCTACGCGCCATTCAAACCGGCGACATCGCCTTAGCGGAAAAAATCCGCAACGAGTTCTGTGGCTTGGAGGATTTACGAAACGCCATTAACCCGATTCGCGTACTACATCGCGCAGTTGAACTAGCCGAGATCGCACGGACAGGCCCCATGCTCCCCATGCTGGGTGAGCTTACGCCAGAACAAACTACAGTGGTAGCCAACGCTGCACTGGCGCTTCGAAAATTATCGTAGCGGAGGTCGCCAAGACTCTACAGGGCAAAAAATTGAGGAAGTAAAAAGTAAGGTGGAAAAAGTTGCGACGTGGAGCGTCGAGCCACATTGCCGTTACCATCGACCAACGTACGAAAGAGCCAGATGTAAACAAATCGTCGACTACTTCTTTAAGCTCGCCTCGCGTTCGCGCTTAAACTGATGCGATATCTCAACCGCTTTGGCTCGGTCACTTGCATCGTAATCCCAGAATTCCTGGATTACTTTTTCGCATTCGGGATAGTGGGAACCGTCGTCTCCAACTTGTTGTCGAAGCTCAGCAAATTGTTGCTTCAGTTCTTCACGAATTTTCGCATAGTTCGGATCGTCAATCACATTGACCAATTCGGCAGGATCCTTAACCAAATCGTACAGTTCCCATCCTGGGGGCGTGCGTGCCTGCCCAATGTAATCACATCCATAAAAGAAGATCAGCTTGTGTGTCTTAGTACGCAGACACATCTCTCCTGGATTGTCATGGTGGGCCATATGCATCCAGTAACGATAGTAGGCGGCCTGCTTCCAACCGCTGGGCTCATGGCCGGTCCGACAGATTTCGCGAAACGATTTGCCCTGCATGTTGGCTGGGATTTCGGCCCCCGCAAAATCAAGCATCAAGGCAGGATAGTCTACGTTTTCGACGATCGCGTCGCTGGTTGACCCGGCTTTGATTTCCTTCGGATAGCGAATGAGGAAGGGCATGCGTTGCGACTCATCATAGGCCCAACGTTTGTCTTGGAAATCCTTTTCACCCAACCAGAAACCTTGGTCACCGGTGTAAATAATGACCGTGTTATCGTACTGATCGGTCTCCTTGAGGTAATCGATTAATCGCTTCAGATTGTCATCAACACCTTTGACGCAGCGCAGGTACTTCTTCAAATAGGCTTGATAGGCCAACCGCGTGCTCTCGACCTCGGACGTTGTGTTGGGGTCATAGCCCACCGGAAATTCTTCGGGATAGCGTTCGTAGAGATCAACGGCATAGGAACGACGTGGATTGCGTGTGCCTATGGATGTGCCAATGTGAGATCGCAGCTCATCTTCGGCACCACGTGTTGCCAGGGAGCCCCACGAATCAGGTACATCGTAGAGAGTGTCTGGTTCAGGGATCGTGACGTCGGCCAAATAGGATTGGTAACGCGGCGCATTCTCGAAATAGTCGTGTGGCGCCTTGAACTGATGGCACAAGAAAAATGGCTTGGTTGAATCGCGGCCGGTTTTGAGCCATTGCAAGGTGGAATCGGTGACCGCATCGGAGGAATGTTCGCCGTCATGTTTGACAATATTCTTCGGCCATGGCTGCTCCCCTTGGACACAGAACACAGGATTGAAGTAGCTGCCTTGTCCAGGCAAGACTTTGTAAAAGTCAAAATTTGGTTCTTCTTGCAAATGCCATTTGCCAATGATCGCGGTTTGATAGCCCGCCTTGCGCATTTGAATAGGCAATGTCTGATTCTCGGGTAGAATTCGACCACCCAAATCGAATACACCATTGTTGTGGTTATAAAGTCCCGTGATGATGCACGCCCGGCTAGGAGTGCAAATGCCATTGGTGCAGAAGGCATTGTCAAAACGCATGCCTTCAGCGGCCAACGTATCGATCGTGGGAGTCGGGTTGAGTTGCTTAAGCACCGTTGCGTAAGCCCCAATGGCTTGCGCTGTATGGTCATCGGACATGATGAACAATATGTTGGGTCGCTCGTCCGCCGACGAGACGCCCAATTGCACGATAGCGGATAAACTGCTTAACACACAGCATAGCGCTGCTGAGAAAAATTTCATGGAGAAAACCTTATCGTGGAATTGCTAATTGCCAATTGAATACACCTGGCTGACCAAACCTGGAGACCTACACATTGGTTCAGACTATTTTGATGATTCCTGTTTGGGCTCAGCCTTTTGCAGCGGAGCGGGTTGCTGCTTGTCCGCATCACCATATTTCTTGGCCCACTGGCGAAGAATCTCTTGTGCGGCAGCGGTGCCATAATTCGCGAGTTTGTCCGAACCCACGATGGTGGTGCTAATCCGCGCCAGCTCTGCTCGTGCAAATTCATGTTCAGCAACATAAGCCTCGACGTCGGCCGCAGCTTTCTTTACCGTCGCTTCGTCCGCTTGTTTGTTAATGACCTTGCGGAGCAGCGCGGTGAATTGAGGATCGTCCTGTTTCGGAGCTGCGTTGCGCGATCGCATATTGGGATTCATCGCCATCTGCGACTGCTCTAATTCCGCAATACTGGGCACGCTTCCCCCACCAGTCGCATCCACGATAGCCTGCAGGATACTAGGACCGTCGACCTGAAGTTGCGGTTGTGCCAAAGCCGAATTGGCCGTCACGATTCCTTGTTTGGCAACCAGGATGGTAAGGATCATGTTTCGATTTAAACCGTAAGCACCTGGGCCTTCAATGCCATCGGTGGATATGCAATAGGTTGGACCACTTGGCATTTGTTTCGGCAGAATAGCTGACCACTTTTCCGTCGCCGTTGGATCATCGGTCAAGAAGATCACGAAGGTTTGCAGTCCGGCCTCCTCTTTCGTTTCAGCAAATTTGGCTAATGCCCGAGTCATGCCAAAAGCAGGTCGGGTTAAGCTGTGGAAAAAGACCAACAAGGCCGGCCTGTTCTCAATCTTTTCCAGCACTTCAAAGGGGTGGCCCTTTTGCTCGCCGGTCAGCCCCTTAGCGGGCAATTGCGGCAATTTCTCACCGACCTGTGGCCCCGAGAAGATAGGCTCCTGGCCGTGGACAAAAGTCTGGACAAACGCGCCGCTCAACACAAATAGCGCGATGAACAAGCTTCGAACGCTTTTCGAAGTCATCAGATTTCCAGTGACAAAAGAGTGCGGGGGACAGAGAGCTAAATTTGAGTCTGAGGTAAAGTCTGAGGTAATCGGTGGCGAAAATCGCCAAGATTTGCGGTCGTTCGGGGCGCTCTGCTAGGTTAGGTATGAAAGCCCGTAGCTACGCTCGCCAGAGCGTGGTTTTTGTCCGCGGTCTGGCAACCGCAGCTACGCTGATTCCGACTTTTCAAACAAAGCCTAGTAAATAGACCGACAAAACTCTTGTCGGTTTTGATGGCGACGACCATCAATATACCGTGATCTCCGGCGGCATTCCACATTGACGGTCGAATCCTCTACAATAACGCCTGTTTCAACGACTCCCTTCTAATTGCTCATTCGAGCGAACCCGTTCTCTTGAGAGGCAGATCATGCACCCCCCCAAGCCATTAGCCCAGCCATCTTCGCATAGTTCCGCCCGTAGAACGAGCCGATCAAGACGCCAGTTTTTGCAAACCACGGGGGCTGTAGCTGCTACGGTTCCGTATATTTAGACTGCCTCACGTGTCCGAGCGCAATCTGCCAACGATAAGTGGATGCAGGAAGCAATCGAAAAATTGTGCCACGGGAAAAAGCCTGGTAACCACATGGGCAACTTTTTCGAGTGCATAGCGGATGGAGGCAAGACCATTAGCGATGTCTGGTCGCACCATCGAAGCGTCAGCCTCTGCCATTTAGCCAACATTGCGATGCGAGTGGATCGTCCGCTGCAATGGGACCCAGTCAAGGAAGCGTTCGTCAAAGATGCTGAGGCCAATGCTATGACCAGTCGAATTCAGCGCGAAGGCTATCAGATAGACGTAGAAGTCTAAGTGTTAAACTAAAGAGAGGTCGGACACCATGCAAGAACCAACTGCCGAGCAACGCGAGGCCTGGGAACTGTCGCAGATCCATCAGCGCCGCACGCGCTTAGTGGCTAAGCCCATTGGCGGAGTCATTCGCCGTCTATTGGCCACTTCCGGCTATGCCGAAAGCCAATCCACCGCACAGCTTCAGTCCCAGTGGGACCAAGCTGTTGGTCCCACGCTGGCCAGGCTCTCACGTCCCGGAAAGGTCAGTCGTGGAGCACTGACCGTGGAAGTGGCCAATAGCGCCACGATGCAAGAAATTCATTTTCGCAAGAAGCAAATCATTGCTGCCTTGCGAAATGATGCGACAGGCAAACAAATTACCAACTTGAAAATTCGCGTCGGTAATTTTGAATAGGATGCAGCGCATCCACCTCTAACCACGGATCTTATCGTTACTACCTGATTATAGGACAATGAATAGTGATGCCGAATCAAACTTTAGCAAGCATCTCGGTCTTCGCTTTGTGCCTTACACCGCTTGGTTGCAATCAAGCGGTACCCGTTACGACTGAACAAAATATTGTCCACGACAGCCAGGAACACCTTGAGATGTCGACGCAAAATCAATCACCAAGTAATCAAGGCGATTGGCAAGCTGTAAAAGCGGTCCTTGCCGGTGCTCCATTTCCTGACGCTGTGACCGACGGTATCACGCTATCGATCAACGGAACTGAGTACAGAGTATTGGTCGCTGGAAATTCGGACAAAGGTACCTGTGAGATAGACCAATCGAGTGCGCCTTTACGAATGACGATTCGCGGTACGGAGGGACCAAATACTGGCAAGACGTTTCTAGCGATTTGTGACTTTCCAAACAGCGAAGAAATGCGGGTCTGCTACGACTTACAAGGCTCCTCGTTTCCGGAAGAGTTCACGTCCACCGCTGAAAACGGCCATTTCCTGGTTAACTACCGACGCAAAAATCAGTAGCGAATCGCCGAATGGACTGCGATCAAGAAAGTCGCTCGGGCGCGCAATCCAACGAATCGCATTGTTGTTGATTTTGTTGGTGACGCAAATTTGATTGCATACGGATCGGTGGTGATCGAAACGTATCATCAAGTTCTACGTGAGGGAGACGCGTGAACCTAGTGCTCCAACACAATCTAATTTGGGGGTTGTGGGTATTTACCCTCCAGCGCGTATCCGTTGCTACAGCAGGTTGTTTTGATTCGCGGGAGGGTCGTCGGTGAGCCCCGGCGAGCTGGGCGGGGAGGGTGAAATGCTCCGTGTTTCCCTCCCCGATAACTCGCCGACGCGCGTTGAACCCTGACTTTGAATGTGGACAGAGCACTAGGTAGAAATCGTCAGCAATTGACTCCGTCCTCATGTAATATCCGACGTAGATGCTGCCACCTGGATTCGCGATGAATACGGTGGCGGCACACGCAACCTACTGTTTTCGGACGAACCGGCTTTAGCATCTGCTGCGGCAGAGTTTTTATTAGCACTGCTGAAAGCTGAAGCTAAGATCGCAGCTCCACATTAAGGCGGATGACTTTGTCGTTCCTGCCTACCATGATGGTGAATAATCAGGGTTCAAAGAAGGGCAATCGAATTCGTTAAGGAACTTGATCTTGAGCTAATCGTGGAGCGGGAACTGAGGAATTCATGGCCCGCATGATAGCCGTTTGATAGACGCCTGACGATCCGGGAGCGTCGCGATCAGTTAGATACAGCTGTGGCAGCGGACCAACAGGTACTAACTCTGAAATGGCCAGTTGCGTCGACTCAACCCGCGCAGCCGTTTTGTCTTGTGCGTCGGCTTGAAGCACAAACACAACTCGCCGATCTTGGGGAGCCTGACTCACAATCCATCGGACATGTGCTTTGCCCGAGTCGGTCAAACATTGTGTGTTCGCATCGAACATCGACGCTCCGAGAGTATTGTGCAGTTTCCAACCGTTGTCGCGCTGAACCGCAAAATAGTCGAGTACAGAACGGGTGTCCTGAGCGCGAAACGGCAATGGCCACATTTTGTTACGGTAGTAGTCGTAACGCCATCCCTCACCGCAACTAGTCCCATCGGCACAATACTCTTGAGCCGGGGACACGGTTGCTAGCACAGTAACAGCAAATAGGCTGACGCCAAGAATAATAATTCGGCTCATGCAACTGCGTTCCTTCGCACACTAAGATATGTCTGCATGTGGAGTGGTGGGGAAATTCCGCACCTCACTAGTCTAGATCGTACCGACGGCATTGATTTCTTCGGTCGAATCGGAGCTGGCCGAATATTTTTCCTATCTTCTGCCAAATTCGGATTTGCTAGCCTGTGACCTTCGTCGCTCGACTCTCCGAGTCGTGTTTCAATCCGCAGAACTCTACACGACTCGGAGAGTCGTGCGACGATAATGCAAATCGGTACGACACGACTCGGAGAGTCGTGCGACAAAGGCTATATTCCGCAATGCGTAACTATCTGCTGAGCACTGGCTAAGTAGCCTACAAAGAACGGCCCAAATTCTCCGTACTTTGCGCTCGCTTCGTCAAATCGCATTTTATAGACGATATCTTTGAGATAATCTGGGCAGCGGGCCCAAAGTGTCACGCCCCACTCCCAGTCGTCCAACCCCACCGAGACGGTTACAACTTGTGTAACGCGACCAGCGAATGCCATTCCGCTTTGGGCGTGTTCAGCCATCATCGCATTGCGTTCGGCGAAGGGGGTCGTGAACCAATTGGCTCCGACGACGCGGCTTTTATTCATGGGATAGAAACACATAGCGGGCCAAGTGGATAACTCGGGCGTAAGTCGCTGCGTATTCATCATTGGCAAACGCTTTTCATAGGCGGCCACTTTAGCTGCAAATGCGGGAGATTCTGGATCTTCACCGCCTCCCTTTAAGCGCTCGGCATACTGTTCAGGGGAGGGAACATACTCGGATATTTCCGTTAACGACACAAACGAGTAGACAGCTTCCAGCGCCGGACCGAGATCGCATTGCAACAAACGTTGGTGCACTTGGTCAATTTTTAAAGGATCGGGATCTAGCAAAATCAAGGCGAAATCGGCTTTATGTCCGCTGACAATGAAACTTTGCATCCTCGTGGGTGACGCGGGCGTTTCAACATCCAGGATGCGTTCCAGTTGCTCTCTTCCTGATGTCCGCTTCTCAGTCGTAAGGCTTGCCAGGATGGCTCGATTCCAGCGATAGAAGAGATGGCAACAATGCCAACCGTTGCTAGGCTGTACGGACGGCTCGGGAAGGTCGCTTGGACGAACTGGTTGACTCATCGGGGGAACCACTTATTGAAAAATTGACAGGTGTGCCGACGGCGGCAGCGGCGGCCAATCGGCTCACTATTTTCTACCCCCCAACTCTCCCTTTGAATACCCGTCTCGTCGATCAGCAAGACTATGGCTAAAATCTAGCCCTTGACTTCTCCAGGGGAAGCAGACAGCGAGTCGATGTACATCGCTATTTTCATTGCGTGACTTACTAGAAACATTGAGTTAAATGTCCGAACATCACGAATCGCGGTTGGCTAAATTGGCCCAAATTGAAGCCATGGCGGTTGACCCTTGGGGACATCATTTTCCCGACCGTCAATGGAATATCGACGTCCGTGGACGCGCCGGCGAAGTCAAATACCAGCTCGTCGATGGTCGACAACTGGACCTCCCAGCATTTCCCGAGGCCAGCGATACCAACGCCCCTGATACGGCTGCAGCGGTTGACTATCGCAGTTGGAAACAGGCGTCGGGAGAGGGTGAGGAAGTTGGCCCAACCGTGCGCGTGGCTGGACGCATTATTCTGCAACGTGGCCAGGGTAAGCTGAAGTTTATTACCTTGCGCGATTGGACGGGTGATATTCAGATTTTGATTGGCAAAGCTCAAGTTGGCGATGCTGCTTTTGACTTGTCCGCCCAATTTGATTTGGGGGATTGGATCGCTGTCGCAGGTAGGTTGGGGCGAACGAATACCGGAGAAGTAACGGTCTTTGCCTCAGAGTTGCATTTTATGTGCAAAACGCTCGAGCCACCCCCAGAAAAATTCGCAGGGCTGCAAGACGCTGACCAAAAACAACGTCAACGCTATCTCGATCTGACCTACAACGACGGAGTCATGCAAACTTTCTTAGCGCGAACCAAAATCGTTCAATCGATCCGGGAGACGCTAAGGAAAAGGGATTATTGTGAAATTGAGGGGCCGACGCTGCACACAATTGCTGGCGGCGCGGCGGCTCGTCCATTCAAAACTCATCACAATACGCTCGATATGCCCCTGGTGCTGCGCATAGCACTCGAATTGCATTTGAAACGACTGCTGGTCGGTGGTATGGAACGCGTCTATGAATTGGGGCGAGTCTATCGCAACGAAGGCATCAGCCCACGACATAACCCGGAATTCACGATGTTGGAAGCCTATGAAGCCTTTGCCAACTACGAAGTCATGATGGACCTTACGCAGCAGATTATCGTCGATGCGTTGGCGGCAACTGGGCAAGGCTATCACGTCATGTGGAACGACAAACCGATCGACTTTACACCTCCGTTCGCGCGCCGTACGTACGATGAACTGTTCGCCGAAGCCACCGGTCTTGATCCCACTGATCATGTCGCCATTGCCAACTACGCAACATCAATCGGGATGGATCCGAAAGGCAAGCACCCCGATGTGATTAAGAGCGAAGTCTTTGAGGAAAAAGTCGAAGAGGCATTGGTGGGGCCGATTTTCGTGATTGACTATCCCGCCAGTATTTGCCCGTTGACCAAACGCAAGTCGTCCAATCCAGAAGTTGCCGAGCGTTTTGAATTGTTTGTTCACGGGATGGAGCTGGCAAATGCATACACCGAGCTCAATGATCCGTTATTGCAAGAAGAGTTGTTTCGTACGCAGTTGGAAGGCCAAGCTGCGGAGGATTCGATGGCCAACATGGATCACGATTTTGTGCTGGCGCTCCGAAACGGCATGCCCCCCGCCGGAGGTTTGGGAATCGGCATCGATCGGCTAATCATGCTGCTGACCAACTCACGCAGCATTCGCGATATTATTCTGTTCCCCCTCCTCCGAAATCAAACATAGCAACTACGATCTTTTAATAGCCTGGATTATTCATGAGCCGTAGCCTAAGCCGCCAAGACTTTCGGCCATTCAACAGCATCTAACATCACGCACCGCCATGTCACCGATTGCTCATTCAACTCCTTCGCCTCCGACAGCTCCTCAGGTTGGCGTGATTATGGGGAGCCGCTCCGACTGGGAAACAATGCGTGAAGCGACACAGTTGCTAGAGCACCTTCAGATCAGCTTCGAAGCACAAGTCGTCTCAGCCCATCGCACACCCAAGTGGATGTTCGACTACGCTGAAGCGGCGCAGGGACGTGGTTTAAAGGTAATCATTGCAGGTGCCGGCGGAGCAGCGCACCTTCCGGGCATGGTGGCAGCCTGCACGCTCCTCCCCGTGCTGGGTGTTCCGGTTCAGAGTCGCGCGCTTCAAGGGCTGGACTCGTTACTGTCAATTGTCCAAATGCCTGGCGGAATTCCCGTGGCCACATTGGCCATCGGCGCGGCTGGTGCCAAAAATGCCGCACTACTTGCCGCTCGAATATTAGCGATCAACGATCCCGACCTATTTCTCAGGTTGACCGATTGGACGGCGGCTCAAACACGAGCTGTGATGGAAGACAAACCACTACTTGACTGAAGATGCTCGTTACCAATTAGCGAGGGACACAGTTTGTCGCGGAAGTCACCTAGGCTTTCGCACCAGGAACTCGTAAAACGCATTAACAAGTGATAAACAGCCCATGACTGCCAGTGATACGAAAGAAGTTTCCACTCGCGATTTGTCGCTCCAACAATCGATCGAACCGGGCAAGTGGCTTGGAGTTCTCGGGGGGGGGCAACTTGGACGGATGTTTTGCCATGCAGCTCAACGAATGGGATACCACGTTGCCATTTTTGAACCGGACGTTGATTGTCCAGCCGGTCAAGTGGCTGAGAAACACTTTTGTCCGACGCTCGGCGACATTTCAAGCGAGAACCTCGTTTTGGAAATGTCGAAACTCTGTTCCGTATTTACGGTTGAATTCGAAAACATTCCTACGGAGTTACTGCGGATCGCAGGACGCACTGCGCGGACGAACCCGAACGCTGACTTTCTGGAACTGTGCCAACACCGATTGAAGGAAAAAAAGTCCTTACAACTAGCAGGCTTTCCTACCACACCGTTCGTGGCTGTGGGTTGTGCCGACGAAGTACACCAAGCTGCCGAGACTTTGGGATGGCCCCTGGTGTTGAAAACCGCTCGCTCGGGCTACGACGGTAAAGGGCAAACAATTATTCGCACGGCCGAAGATGTCGACAAGGCATTGGAACAACTGGGGACCACAGCGAGCGGTTCTATCGAGTGCATTGCCGAAAAGTGGATCGAGTTCGATGCCGAAGTATCGATGATCACAGCGCGCAATGCTCGAGGACAGATCGAGTGTTATCCATTGTTCGAAAACGACCACTCCAATCATATTCTCGATATTACGCGTTGTCCGGTGAGCGCTCACCTACGGCACGTGGAGGAGCGGGCTGAGGAAATTTGCCGTGGCATCGCGACCAACTTTGGTGTCTTGGGACTATTCTGCGTCGAGTTTTTCGTGACCACCGACGGCGAACTCATGATCAACGAAATTGCCCCTCGCCCGCACAACTCCGGGCACTTGACGATCGAAGCCTTCACTTGCAGTCAATTTGAGCAACAAGTTCGGGCTATCTGCAATTTACCACTCGTACCACCCTCAATGCTCCGTCCTGCCGCCATGGCCAACCTACTGGGTGACCTGTGGCAGAACGGTCCTCCCTCTTGGCACGCTGTGTTTTCCGAACCAGCCGCGCACTTGCATTTGTATGGTAAATCTGAAGCCCGCGGAGGTCGAAAAATGGGACACCTCACGGTTTTAGATGAATCATCTTCGGAAGCTGCCATCACCGCTAAAGAGTTGCGTGAAGCCCTCACGCACGGCCGTTGAAGCGGCCTACGTCTGTGGTGAATAATCTGGGTTAATCGCTAGCAAAACACTCGATTGCTGATAAATCTTTAAAGCGGTCGTGCCGATTGTGACGATAACTCTTAGTGTGCCATGGGGGGCACTGATGACGCGCTTAAGGTGCGTAGCGGTTTTGGCGGACCTGAGTTTCTTGACAATGCTCGGTACGCTTGAAAAAGGATTCCGGAGTGCCAATTGCCGGACAACTTGCTCCCTTACAAACCTGCGCTAACGCAGCGATGCGTTATGTGGTCACTCTACCGCTGCTGGCTTTAATGCTAGCTGGCAGCGGTTGTGCTTTGCTCCCGGATGTCAAGCACAAGCCGCAGACGATCAATCCGTTTCCGCAGTTGAAGACGATCGCTATCCTCCCTTTTGCCAACCAGAGCGAGGATCCGACACTTAGCGGAGAGCGCGTAGCACTGGCATACTTGAATGAGCTACAAGCGATCCGTGGCTTTGAAGTGCTACCGATTGGGGCCGTCAAGCAACGGATGGCTCAGTATCCTGGACCACTCGCTAGCGGCGAAGACTTTCAAGCGTTTGCTCAAGCTTTGGGAGTCGACGCGGTCATCATTGGCGCCGTCACCGATTACGATTCTTACTATCCACCTCGCATGAGCCTCAAAGTCAGCTGGTATGCAGCCAACCCAGGTTTTCATCCTGTAGCCGTAGGATACGGTTTGCCGTGGGGGACTAAAGCAGAGAAGGACATTCCAAGTTGGATTCATTACGAGGCCCAACGCGCTTTGGCCGTCGAACAGTTGAAGACGCAGGCACCTGTCGCGGCCGGCGCTATGCCACTGATGCCCGAAGATCGGACGCCCGCCCAGATCTCGCCAGCTCAAGGCACAAGCCCCGAGCCGGCCGACTTGGCGCACGGCGAATCGATTGTGGTACAGAGCGATCCTAGCTCGACGTCATGGAGCGTTGATGGCGCACCTTTGCCACCCAATTGGCCCGACCCGAGGGGGTTTATTCCGGATCCTCCGGCTACGACTCCGCCTCCAATAGTAGCACAACATGCGCCAATCATCTCACACATGCGGAACTTTGACGGTCATGACGAAGATTTCACAGAGCAGCTTGCCGAGTATTTTTACTACCGCGATGACGCGCGGTTCGGCGGTTGGCAAGCGTATCTCCAACGCAGCGAAGACTTTATTCGATTCTGCTGCCATCTACATTTGCAAGAAACGCTCGTTAGTCGCGGTGGACAAGATAAAAGCCGCCTGATTTTTCGGTGGCCTATCGACCGATACACTCGCTAGGTCGCCGCGACGAGACGGTTCACAGGCACTTGAACCGTCCTTTCACTCGAGCGATTGTCGTGACAGCTATCCACGCTGACGAAAGCACTGCGCTTTGGGAGAAGCCTCCTTTCGTTTGAACTCGGTAGCTCACGACCGGCATCATGGTCGCTAGTCAACGGACCCAGACCCTTTGACTAGCGATTCGCACGCCGCTACCAACCCCAATGGTCCTATCCTGCAAGTCCGCGGGCTAAGTGGTTCTTGTCCGAATTTTAGGATCGGGGTTGGTAGCAGTGCGATTTCGTTTGGCACAAGCAATCGCGCATGCACTAGCAGGGAGGCACGCATGGAAAAGGAGATCAACGTTTTGGCCTTGGTCAAAGGGGACGAGCATTACGTATTTCTATACGATGACGAACGTCGTGTAGAAACACTGAGAACGCTTGGCCGCTACGCCGCCGATCCACAGTTGAGTTTCACTTGGTACGACGCCGCGGTGATGAGCAAAAAGATTCGTGAGATGGCTAATGAGTTGGCCGCCGAGGCGGCTCACAGCGCACCGCGCCCCCTGAGCCAGACGCCTCGCTTTTCCTACCGCCCGACTGAGGATTTGATTTAGCACTGCTTGTAGCGGCAGCCGCCAAGACTTTCGATGATATCACCTAAGCTCGATTGCGTTTGGAGGTTCTTGATCCTTGGCGACTTCCACTACGAAAAACTAGATTATGCATAGTGAAATCGCTCAGTTCCTTCGCTATTTGGGGGTCGAGAAGAACGCTTCGGCCTTAACGATCAAATCGTATCGCGAGGACTTAATCGATTTAGCCGACTATTTGGTAGAGAAGTTGGGCAAAGGGGTAAAACCGAATGGGGTGACACCCCGCGACTTGCGCGGCTACGCAGCTGCCCTGCATGATGCCGGCTATGCGCGAACTAGTATCGCGCGCAAGCTCGCCTCCTTACGGAGCTTCTATCGCTACGCGCAACGCCAGAATATGGCGGAGAGCAACCCGGCTAAGCCGCTCCGCAATCCACGAGGCCAGCGAAAACTACCGCACTTTTTAAACAATGAAGAAGTGGGGAAATTGCTCCTGGCTCCCAACGTCCACGAACCACTGGGCGTGCGCGATCATGCTATCCTGGAGACGATGTACTCGGGGGGACTTCGCGTTAGCGAGGTAGTGGGACTCAATGATGGCGATCTCGATTTCGAAGAGGGAATCGCGCGCATTCGTGGTAAGGGACGAAAGGAGCGGCTAAGTCCGCTCGGCAAGTACGCGGTTGAAGCGTTACACAATTACCTAAGACAGCGAACGCTCGCCAGCGAAGAGCCGACCGGCCGGACAGCCCCAGTGTTTGTAAATCGATTCGGCAACCGGTTGACGACGCGTAGCGTGGGGCGGATGCTGAAAAAGTATATTCAATTGGTTGGGCTCGACACACGCACTTCGCCGCACACGCTGCGGCATAGTTTCGCTACACATCTACTTGATCGCGGCGCAGACATTCGCAGCGTACAAGAGTTGTTGGGGCACAAGAGCTTGGTCACTACACAAATCTACACCCATTTGTCCACCGCCAATCTGCGCGAAGTCTATCTCAAGGCCCACCCCAGAGCTCGCTAGCTTCCCGTACGTCAGGCTTTCTGGCCTGATCTATGCACGTTAGATTTCTGGCCTGACCCGCCCAATCCCTTGCGTCAGTCAGGCTGGAAAGCCTGACGCACTTGCATGTGGTCAGCAATACTGCGTGGCGTACGCGCCTACTTGAGACTCATTTTCGAAGCTGCCAGTACGGCCGTCTGCACGGCCAGATCATGGGAATAGTCGAACTGGCACTCTTTCTCTCCGCGTATCACTTGCGCCATGTCCGCAGCATCTGCGACATAGCGTTTGAAGCTTGGGAAGGTCAAATCTTGATATCCAGCCACGTACTTTTCGTGCTTGTCCGTCAGCGCCACTCGCACAGCTGGATTGTCTAATGACTGAATATGAAACGTCCCTTGCGTGCCGCAGACCACAAAATGCCGCCGAGCAAATCCCTCTACCTCCATAGCACTCGTCTTAACCGAAGCGATGGCGCGTGGATATTCGAAAACCGCCAGCATATTGTCGACTAGGGTATCCTTTTCGGATGCCGCGTGTTGCGCGAAAGGGGTCACTTTGTTGGGAGCTCCTAATACTCCCACGACCAGGTCGATAATATGGCAGCCTAGTTCGAACATCATGCCTCCAGGGAATTCGGCCAATTGCTGGCGGCTGGCCCTGTCGACCACTTTACTCATCACCGTATGCACTTCGAAAATCTCTCCCAACCAGCCTTGTTGCAGAAAATCTCGTAGCAGCACTACGGCCGGATTGTAGCGATACATATATCCCATCTGCACCATCAGCTGTTGGCGTTCGGCCTGCGCTAACAACTCGCGATAATCCGGCAGCGAGTCACCCGCCGGTTTGTCCAGATGCACGTGTTTACCAGCCGCAATGCATCGACTGGCCGTCGCAAGTGAGTCGCGAACGTGCGTTTCAACTAAAACCACCCGGAGCTCCGGCGTGTTGAGCAGTTGGTCTTCGGTAATCCACGGAACATCGCGAAAGGCGGGCAGCTGGCGTGCTGCTTCGCGCAAGGTCGCGTCAGGCTCAACGATGCCCACAACTTCATAGTCCGACGATTCGCGATATACCGACAACTTCGTCGCATGTGCATGCCCGACTCCGATTTGTCCTACGCGAATGACATCACGAGCCTTATTATCGGGCGCACCAGCACTCGCATAATTCCGAATCGGCGAGGCACAAGCCAACGAGCCTAGGGCTTGTAACAACTTTCTGCGATTGACTGTCATCATGGGATTCCAGGATATAGGAGGGGCTTGGGTTTGCATAACGGGGTCGGGAAAAGGTGTCGGACACCAAAAGCCGGAACGGCCCTGCAGG
>JBGSNE010000215.1:0-103618 GCA_041739785.1 Pirellulaceae bacterium | reverse complement strand
TAGCGGTTACACTCCGATATTTGACGCGGTCGATCGCTGGCGAACCGGAAAAACGCGGGATGCTTCGATGACCTGGGAATTGCATCCCAGGCTAGCGAACTCCGTGCCTTCGGCACTAGAAAACGCGGGCTTCGAACTTACGGCTGCCGGTTAAACAAAATGGCAGTTTTCGGCGTGGCGCAGCTCGAGTTCCAGGCGGGTACTTGGTAACCAGATCGAAGCGTGTGCCGAATAGCCGTCGGAATTGGGCAGCGACATTTGCGCAGCTGACAACAACATTCGGCATACTGAATAGCTGGTACGCATGGCGCCACGGTTGTGGACGGGCTTGAAGCAGCCAAGCTCGTTTCGGCAGCCAGAACTTGGTTGGCCAAAGGCTGCGGTGCAAGTGAGCTGTCGCGAATCTCTAGAGCTTGCAGGCCATCGGTGGGCTCGCGATTGGTGTTGATTTTGATCGTGGCGATTCCGCCACTGGGCCATGCAGCTTGAGACTCAAGGATACCGTTGGCATGCAAGATAGTTGTCAATTCTGCCTCGGACCAGCGGCGACTTAGCCCTCGTAGCTCACGCATCAGTTCGCTAAAGCCATCGCTGAAACCCGGCGTTTGCGACCAGAGCTCTGGGTCATATTCGAAAAACGATAAAATTTCAGCGCCATTCAACATGGCTTGGTAGGCCATCACGCGTAGTTCAGGGACGGTTGGCAATTTGTTCTCCGGTGACAAGACCCATGTTTGCAGAATGACAATCTCTGGAATCTCGACGGCGGCCAATTGCATCGCACGCCGACTGCGGTGCATCATCAGCGTAACCTCGCCTAGCGGATCTTCGTGCAAGTCGGGATAGGGCATCAGCCGCATCACATCGGCCGACTCGTAGAGATACGAAAAGTACTCGTAGTAGCGTTGATCCCACGATCGAAGTGGACCCCAATACGAAATCTCCAGTCGCACGTCGCGCAGCTCGTCTGTCATGCGTGGCTTGAGTTGCTGATAGAGGTCGACGTAGTATTTGAACGGTGTGTCGGGCGAGTTGCGTTCAGGTTCGTCTTGCACGCTGATCCCGCGCAGACGCCCCGGCTGAACCTTGGATGCTAAAGCCAAACCGGCGTCGATCGACTCACCAGTAGTATCTTGATGCCACCAATTGGCCAGGACGACATCCAGACCGAGCTCTGTAGCGGTGGCGTGTAGATTGGGATAATCCAAAATTACTTGGTCGAATCCCATCGCTTTGACAGCTTGTAGATCCTCAAGCGAATGAGGGTCATAGATCTCAAACCGCTGAGTGATCCGTGCTTGAACCGCGACTTCAAAGAATTCGGCGTTATCAATCGGCGACGGTTCCTCGGAGGCTGCGTCGTTGTCTTGCGCCTTGAGGCTCGCAGATAATAGGCAGCCGAGCAGGCTAAATATTGCTGTCGCGGTTCGTAGTCCCATGTCTCAGGCCTTTAGAGTAATCACTGGTCGTTTGCGGCTTGGAAATAAGGTGCGACAGAGTTCGCAGATTGTGCCGTCGCATCCCCGCGCGGTGCAGTGCTCGCGGCCGTAATAAATAATCTGTAAATGGATTCTATTCCAAACTTCGATCGGAAATAGCTTTTTCAGATCGTTCTCAGTTTGGACGACGTTCTTGCCTTTGGTCAGCCCCCACCGCTGAGCTAGGCGATGGATGTGAGTGTCGACGGGAAAGGCAGGTTGTCCAAATGCTTGTGACATCACCACACTAGCCGTCTTGTGACCTACGCCGGGCAGTTGCTCCAATTGCTCCATGTTGGCGGGGACTTGGCCCGAGTAGTGATCGACTAGAATGTGAGACAGCCCTTTGATCGCTTTGGCTTTCCTCGGAGCCAAACCCAGCCGACGAATCACCTCTAGGATTTCTGCTTCCTGACGGAGGCACATGTCTTGCGGATTGTCAGCCAGAGCCCATAAGTTGGGCGTGACCAAGTTGACCATTTTGTCGGTGCACTGGGCACTGAGCAGCACCGCCACCAACAATGTGTATGGATCGCGATGGTCCAGCGGAATGTCGGGATTGGGATAGAGCTCCGCCAATCGCCGCTGGACCGTCTCGGCCCGCTGACTTTTTAGCAAGGTAGTTTATCCTTTCGACGATTGGTATTCGTAGCGGAAGTGAGACAGACTATTTGCGTGGTGATTAGTTGGCGAGCGACGCTAGGCTGTGGTATCATAGCGTTTCATTTTAAGCCACAGCCATCGACGGTGTGATGCCGTTGAGTTGAAAATCCGCTCAGGTGATGAACTGTGCCCATGCCATCCCGCCCACCTCAATTCTGGAGCCATTCATGACAAATCAATTCCTCTCGAAGCAAGACCGTAGAAGTTTTATACGCAAGACGGCCGCAGCGACTAGTGCGTTGGCCACGCTCGGTCATGGGCGTTTTGTGCACTCGCAAGAGGCGGGTGCGAAGGGGGGCTCGCCCAATGCGGAAATGAACGTAGCCATTATTGGCACCGGTGGTCGCGGTGGTACACACATCGAGGAGATGCTCAAAGCCGAAGGGGTCAACATCTCGCACATCTGTGACGTGGACGAAGCGACCGGCGACAAACGCGCTAAACAAATTGAAGACGCTCAAGGCAAGCGACCGGTTTACTACAATGACCTGCGCCGCATTCTGGACGAAAAGTCGGTTGACTTTATTACTGTCGCAACGCCCAATCACTGGCATGCTTTGGCTGGTTTGTGGGCCATGCAGGCGGGTAAAGACGCGTATATCGAAAAACCTGTGTGTCATAACATTGCGGAAGGCTCAGCGCTGATCGCTGCCGCGCGCAAATACGACAAAATGTGCCAAGTGGGAACGCAGTGTCGTAGCAGCCAAGCCATCATCGATGCGATCGCGTTCATGAACGCAGGCGGCATCGGTGATGTCAAGTTCGCTCGCGGTCTGTGTTACAAACGCCGCAAGTCAATCGACACATTGGGGGACTATGCCATCCCAGGCAAAGTTGATTTCAATTTGTGGAGCGGACCAGCGCCTTACACTGAGCCCAAGCTGACACGTAAGAATTTCCACTACGATTGGCACTGGCAACGCCTATACGGTAACGGCGACTTGGGGAATCAAGGTCCACACCAAACCGACATCGCGCGTTGGGGATTGGGGATCGACACGCATCCCAATTCGGTTATTAGCTATGGTGGTCGACTCGGCTATCAGGCTGAACGTAAGGACGCCAACTACGTCGATGCCGGGGATACTGCTAACACGGAAGTCTCGATTTATGATTACGGCGACAAGTGCATCGTGTTTGAGACTCGCGGTTTGAGTGTCGACAATTCGGCTGACGAAGAGCTGAATCGTTTGTTCGCCTCAACGGAAGGGAATAAAGTTGGAGTGGTTTTTTACGGCAGCAATGGTTACTTAGCGCAACGTGAGTATGACCATTGCACGGCGTACGACAAGGATTTCAATGTGATTAAAGAATTCAACGGAATGGGGGATCACTTTGGTAACTTTGTGGAAGCCTGCCGTCGCCGCGATCGGAGTTTGCTGAAGGCTGATGTCCGTGAAGGGCATTTGTCGGCGGCCATCAGTCACTTGGGTAACATCTCCTATTACCTAGGCGAGAAGAACCACGTTTCGGCCGACGAACTTCGCAGCACGCTCAAAGGTATCAAGAGTTTGGACGACAACTCGGCGACTCTCGAGCGGACTATCGCTCACTTGACCACCAACGGTGTGGAGCTGGACAAATATCCGATTTCGTTGGGTCCCATGTTGAAGTTTGATCCAGTGAAAGAGGTTTTCCCCGATTCGCCGGAAGCCACCGCCTTGGTCTCGCGCGAGTACCGACCAGAGTTCAAGTGTCCCACGGCGGCAGAAGTTTAAAGCTGCCGCAAGCAGTACGAGAGCCTCTCCGTAGGCTTATAAGTTTCGAACGGTATTGGGTTAATCCCGATACCGTTCGATTTTCCAGGTGCGGGATTTGTTTAACGCCGAGCCGGAGCAGGCTGTTGATCCGCATCCAGGTCAATCAACGTACGGGGCCTCTTCCCCTTTGAGCTCAGCCAGTGCATTGCCGGCGGCCCTCTGCTCGGCGTCCTTCTTGGTGCGTCCCCAAGCGGGAGTGAATTTACGATTTTTGATTTCGGCAGCGATCTGGAATGTCTTGCAATGGTCGGGGCCGGTTTCGCCATACAGTCGATAGACGGGGGCTGCCCCATGCTCGCGTTGGGCCAACTGCTGTAGGGCCGATTTGTGATTGCCGATCGAGTGTCCCAACACGGCTTTGTGCAGCTCTTCGTGCATGGTTCGCAAGATAAATTCACGAGCCGCGTCGAAGCCACCATCTAGATAGATGGCAGCAATCACCGATTCGTAAACATCTGAGAGCAGACTGCGCGGAACCCCTGTGGTTCCTTGCTGCATACCCTTACCCAGGATCAAGCACTCTTCCAACTGCAGGGCATGGCTCACCCGCGCGCAAATACGCCGGCTGACTACCGCAGATTTGATCTGCGTCAGCTCTCCCTCTAAATACTCTGTGTGTTGCCGAAAGAGCCATTCGCAGATCGTGAATCCCAGCACCGAATCCCCAAGGAACTCAAGCCGTTCATTCGAGGCAAGCCGACTGGCTGCACCCGACGCGTGAGTTAACGCGCACTTGAGCAAGTCCTGGTCTTGGAATTGATAACCGATTCGTGCCTGGCACAATTCTGCTTTTTGTTCGGCGGTCAGACTATGGGCTTCGTCTGTCATTGAGTCGCATTTGACGATTAGGTGGGAAGTAGGGATAAGGGCTGTCAATCTAGTACCAACAGCGGGGTGAGGCTATCGAGCTTGTTCCAGTTTGTCAACGCGTTCCTAACTGTGGCGGGATGTCAGAAACAGTTTTTCTGGCTCGGAGGCCCCCTCGGTTAGAAAGCGTAACCTAGGGTTGGAAGGACCATTGTTTCCACTATTCGCCCCGTGATCGACACTTTGGGATTGGCATGGCAATTGGATTTTTCCTTGTGATGATCATGGCAGTTTCGCTAATTGCCCTGTCGAGCAGTCAGTTCGTTTCCATCGGGATTGCCTCGGGGCGGGCTGGTGCGGACGCTCGCAATCGCCGTGCGGCAGACGTGCGTGGTTTGCGACAGGCGGCCCAAATTGCACGATTGAATTCGGAGCTACGAACAGCAGTTAATGGTTCCAGTGTGCAATGGCGAGTGATGGAAGTTGCAGAGATTATAGACGAATCGGCCGACTGCCGCTCGCTTTATTTAATTGATCCCTATCGGCAATCTCTCCCTGGTTTTAGTCCTGGTCAGCACCTGATGGTCCGTCCCGCCTTGGCCGGAGCCTATCAGACTACCCGTTGCTATTCCCTGTCTAGCGCTCCCGACCCTCGCTATTGGCGAATCACCGTTAAGCGGCAACTACCCACTGAAAATGCGTTGAGTCGAGCGAGTGACCAATCGATTAAGTTTGGAATTGGGCAGGATGTAACGAAGCCGATTGGAGCAAAGCAGGGGGGGCTGAGCGTCTGGCTGCACGAAAAAATCGGCGTAGGGGATTGCCTGCTGGTCGGCGGGCCAAACGGTCATTTTGCCCTGTTGGCCGATAACCCTCGGCCAATCGTCCTCCTAGCTGCCGGCGTAGGAATCACACCCATGGCCAGCATGCTGCGTTGGTCGATGCAAAATACTCCCGACCGCCCAGTGCGACTCTTGTATCAGGCCAAAGATACCGATCACTGGCCGCTGGGGCCAACCCTGCACGCATGGACTCGCAAGTTCCCAGCGTGTCGCGTGGCCAGCTACTTTAGTCGAGCCAGCCAAGAAACCTTGGATCAACTGATCAATAAGTCGGTCGGCGATACCCCATCCCCGAGTGATCCAACCAGCGAATTTAGGTTGGGCAAACTCGATGCCAACCATGCTCTGCAAGCACTTCCTGGGGCAGAGTGCGATTATTTCCTATGTGGCCCCAACGCCTGGATGGAAGCGGTTCGAGAGGATCTAATTCGAGCCGGTGTGGTCGAGCATCGTATTCACTGGGAATCATTCGGATCGGCGACCAAGCCCCAAACGCCCCCATCCAAAAAAGTGGATGGTTCGCACTCCGTGAGTTTTGAAGCCAGCGGAATACAGACACAATGGAACACTCCGGACCAGAGCCTATGGGAGCTGGCTCGTGAAAACCAAGTCGACATCCCGAGCGGATGTCTCAGCGGTGTCTGCGGGTGCTGCCGCGTAAAGCTTCTGGCCGGGCAAGTTGTCTACGATCGCGAGGTTTCGATCGAGTTGGCCGACGACGAGTGCCTCGCCTGTATCGCCCGTCCCAAAACAGATTGCCGGATCGACGCATAGGCATCAGGTTTCAGGTTCCAGGTTCCAGGTTCCAGGTTCCAGGTTAGAAATTTGAGATTTGAGATTTGAGATTTGATTGCCTTTAAGGCATAGAGCTCGACCGATTAACCAGCCAGGGCTAGGCAGTCGGCCGGGCCTTCGGCCTGAAAACCCAATGACGCGCCGCGTACCATCCCCACATCCCCACACTCTCCTTCACTCCTTCACTCCGCTATTCCCCCGTCCCCACACCTGTTCGGGTTGTATCGATTAAATGATGCGAAACTTGGGCACTATACGTTCGCCTTGGGCTGGCAGGAGATGCCGTTGGTTTCCAGGAGCTATCTTTTCGGAAAGCAGTTGTAAGTAGCGAACTGTGAAACCTTCCATCCTATTAGTTTTAGCTAAGCGCCATGCGAAAAACGAACAAGAGTATCGCCCTGCTGTCTACTGTTGCCCTGGTTTTGTCGTTTAGTTTCGGCATGGCACCAACCGAGCAAACTACCGATCCACGCAATTTACAACACGAAGTTCATCTCAATCCACACGAAGTGGTGGGGGTCGAAAGTTGTGAGAAATGCCATGCGGCCGAAATTTCGGTGTGGAAGCAAACTCCTCACCACGAAACGTACTTGACGCTACACCGCAAGCCCGCAGCGCAGCAAATTGCCACGAAGCTCGGCATTACGTCCTTTAAGACGGATAGCGCCTGTATCAAGTGTCATTACACGATGCAAGCAACGCACAACGGGTTGGAGGCTATCTCTGGCATCTCGTGTGAGTCGTGTCACGGCGCGGCCCAGAACTGGGTCAAGGTCCACAACGACTACGGTGGGGCTGGTGTAACGAAAGAATCCGAATCGCCCGAGCACCGGCTAGCGCGTCTGCGAGGAAGTATCGCTGGAGGAATGCGCAATCCAATCAATGTCTACATGGTAGCGCAAAGTTGTTATCGTTGTCACACGGTCCCCGACGAGCGGTTAGTAAACGTCGGTGGACACAATGCAGGGAGCATGGACTTTGAATTGGTGTCATGGTCACAAGGCATGGTGCGTCACAATTTTCTACGAACCAATGGACAGAGCAACGATGCGTCGAGCCCTGAACGCCTGAGGCAGATGTTCGTGGCAGGCATGATTGCCGATTTGGAGTTTAGTCTCCGGGCTACCGCCGCTGCTACCCAAAAAGCAACCTTCGGAGTCAACGCAGCTGGTCGTACCGCTCGAGCTGCCAAACGCTTAGCCGCTGCACAATCGAAACTCAACCAACCGTTGCTCGACGAAGTGCTGGCGGTGTACAAGAGCATCGAGTTGAAGCTCAACAATTCCGCCCAGCTCACGGAAGCTGCCAACAACGTCGCTTCGCTCGGCATTCGCTTTGCCGCCACCGTCAATGGACAACAGCTTGAGGCCATTGAGCCTTTTATTCCGCGCCAAGATCGTTGGAAATAAAAGCGTTGGAATGTAGGCTCTCCGTGCTCAACCGTAGGCTCGCAACGAGCACCAGTAGGCTCGCAACGAGCACCGCGCTGTTGCGGCGGATCAACTAGTGGTGGTTGCGCTGCTGCCAGAGGTGTTGGTAACTTCTACAACGAAGTTGCAATACGATCCTGGAGATAATTGAGCAATGGTTCAATGTGCTCTGGTTCTTGCCAAATCGCTTCCAAGTCTTCAATGATATGGTGCTCAGATACCAGCTGGTTGTTTTCATACTCCCGAATGGCGGGATGTAAGAACTGGCTCGCAGCCGCCTGGGCAACATTGTCGCGACGAATGCGATTGACTTTGAAGGGATCTTCGTCAGCTGCTGCTGATCCGAATTCGAGCGTCAACACGAAGCATCGCTGGTCGTTGTCTATGAATCGTTCACGTGCGTAAGCCACGGGCAGTCCTTCGTAATAGTGCACACGCCCCGAAGGCTGTACGACCAGGACGTCACCCAAAAAGGACTGTTGTTGCCATAAGGCCGACGAGCCGTTAACTCTTGACAGCAGCTTTGCTGTTAATTCCTTCGCTTCAAACGCCACCTCGCAGAAGGGGCAGGGTACCGCGTGATGTTTCTCGGCCCAGAGCTTGTTGAACGCCTGGATGTTGTAGCGAAAACCGTGAATAAAGCCTGAGGTGGTTTGTTTGTAGTCTCTCATCTGCATCACGGTGCCAATGAAGTACATTCCGGGCTGATTGGTCGACTCCCACTGGCAAGTCAATCTTGGAAACTTGTCGCAGATGGCCAGTTCGGGCTGGGCGGACGCATCGAAAATCGATGAATCAAAACGAAATCCAGTACAACACAGTACACGGTCGTAGATCAACTCTTCCTCTTCTCCTTCAGCGTGCTGGTACTTAAATTGCGCGGCGAAGCGACTGTCTGGTAGTTGGCGAATTCCGACTGTCTCCGCATCCAAAACGGCATTCTGCGACTTGAGTTGGTATGTGTCGAGCAGATTGTTGTTCACCGCGCGTAGGTCACCGACGAAATGTGTTTTCCAAGCGAACTCAATTGGTTCGGGACTTACCAGATGGATTACCGCTGCAGTTGGAATCAAGTTATCAGCAGTTTCAAAGGCTGAATTTCCTTTGCCAATAATCAACACTCGTTGATTGACAAAATCCTGCGGTTCAACGGAGACGTGTTCATAATTTTCGGTCAGCTCGATACCGGGAATACTTGGTATGAAAGGCAGGCTCAATCCGGTTGCCACGATCAGTTGGCGACAGGTATAGCGGCGACCGTCGTTGACCTCCAAGCAGAATCCGTCAGTCTCACGTGAGACTTTGTGGATGTGCGTGTGGTAGTGAATGCCAAGCTTGAATCGCTGTGCGAAAGCGGCCAGATATTGACGGAGTGCATTGGCGGACGGAAAGAAGTCGTGAGTAAACTGCGCGAGCGTTAACGAGTAGTCGTCGGTTAGCAAGGAGTTCCAATCGTGCCGCAGTTTCAACTCGGGGTCGTTGCTACCAGTATGTACCTTATTAATTGAAATCAGTTGACGATGTCGTGGATAGACTTCAAAGAAGCTACCCGGCCCAGTTCCACGTTCTAATATTTGGTAGTCGCGTCGGTCGCGTTGCAGATAATAGCCCAATTGTAAGCCGGCCGGGCCAGCCCCCAAGACAATGGTATCGTGATGGAGATTCATGTGTTTTCAAATGGAAGAGAACTGTTGTAGAGACACGCTGTGTCAGTGCGTTATTGCCTCCGAGGGCCAGCAATCAACCCTGCCACATAGCCCCCTTTAAACCCGGCGTCGATATTAACGACAGTGACTCCGGCGGCGCAACTACTGAGCATACTCAGAAGAGTTGTGACCCCTTCGAAGTTAGCGCCATATCCGACGCTGGTCGGAACGGCCACGACGGGGACGGAAACCAAGCCACCCACTACGCTAACCAATGCACCTTCCATACCAGCTACGACCACGATGCAAACGCACATGCGCAGTTGGTCGAGATGTGGCAACAAGCGATAAGGACCAGCCACTCCAACATCACAAATTAAATCTGCGTCGACTCCCATCCAACGCAATGTGTCAAGCGCTTCGCGAGCAACTGGCAAATCGGTACTGCCGGCGGTGAGGATGGCTACGGGGAGCGGGGCAGGGGAGGGGAGGGGACGGACGGTCGAGATTTCTCGCCGTGCAAGGCGTAGTGTCCGCCCTAGGTCGTCGTAGCGGCTGTGTGGAAAATTGCCAGCCACCTCTTGCGCGGTGTTGGCAGTCAGACGCGTGACAAGCACTTCGTCCTGACCACTGTCAAGTAGCCGTTGAGTAATAGAGACGATATCTGCTGCGGACTTGCCGCTGCCAAAAATGACTTCGCCAAAGCCGCAACGCCGACGTCGGTCGATGTCAGGGCGATGGTCAGCTCCCGCGGCGTACTCCAGCCGCAGGAGCCGTTCAGCCAGTTCGCTCCACGATAGCTGGCCCGCCTGAGCTTGGCTGAGCCATTGTGTTAACTCTTGCGAATCGGGTGGTGGTAGCTCGGGGATGGACAATATGTTTCTCGCATGGATGGCCCGTTGTCAATTCGTCACCGGGCAGGGACAATTTTAGCTTCCGAACTCAAAGCGTAAGTTTGAGAGCCGCGTGCTTCCTACCAGCTCGACGCGCCAGGCGGGGGCCTGGTTTGCCGAAAGTCTTGGCGACTTCCGCTACGAATTGTTATTTTGAACTTAATAAGGTTTTTGAGCTATGGCTGTCTGCGTGTTGGCTTACTCCGGAGGACTCGATACATCGTGCATGTTGGGCTGGTTGATTGATAAAGGCTACGAAGTGCATGCCGTGTACGTTGATCTGGGACAACCGGGTGAGGATCGCCAGGTCGTCAAGGATAAGGCTCTGAAAGTTGGCGCCAAGAGTGTGCGAATGATCGATGCGCGCGAAGAGCTGTGCCGTGATTTTGCCTTTCCGTGCCTGATGTGGCAAGCCAAGTATGAAGGCCCGTATCTGTTGGGGACCAGTATCGCGCGGCCTTTGATCTCCAAAAAAATCTTGGAGGTTGCCGCCGAAGTAGGTGCCAAAGTCTACGCGCACGGTGCGACTGGCAAGGGGAATGACCAATGCCGTTTTCAACTGGCGGCCGAAGCATTGCGTCCCGACATCCAGGTCTATGCGCCATGGAGAACACAGGAATGGCGTGACACGTTTCCCGGTCGGACGGAAATGATCGCCTATTGCGAGTCAAAGAACATCCCTGTGAAAGCGACGGTCAAAAAACCATATAGCTCCGATGAGAATGTATTGCATATTAGCTATGAAGCGGGCGAGTTGGAAAAGCTCGATGTATGTGGTGTCGACTTAGTTGAATTCACCATGACCTGTAGTCCAGCCGAAGCTCCCGATACTCCCGAAGAAGTTGTGATCGGCTTTGAAGCGGGAAGTCCGGTCAGCGTCAATGGTAAATCGTGTTCAGCGCTGGAGATCGTGACGCAACTCAATGAGATCGGCGGTCGCAACGGCGTTGGTCGGATCGACGTGATTGAGAACCGCTTTGTAGGAATGAAGAGTCGTGGTGTCTACGAAGCGCCCGGCATGACGCTGCTGTATGAAGCGGCAGCACAACTTGAGCAACTGACACTCGATCGCGATCTGGTTCACCTCCGCAATACGCTCTCACCCGTGGTGGCCGAAATGGTTTACTACGGCTACTGGTACGCGGCTAAGATGGAAGCCTTGATGGCCTTCATTCAACAATCGCACCGAGTTGTCAGCGGCCAGATCAAATTGCGGCTCTACAAAGGCAACGTGACAGTTGTGGAACGCAGTAGCCCCTACAGCCTCTATGACGAAGGGATCGCTACCATGGAAGCCGGCGGAACTTTTGATCAAGATGATTCAGAGGGTTTTATTCGCATTCAAGGTCTCCCTTATCGCGTGCAGGGCAAAGCGGGAAGATTTCAAGGCAAGTAGTCTGCACCTGATGTTGCCTACCCACAATGGCTCACATGACCTATACCATCGTCGGCGTTACCGGACATATCGACCACGGAAAAACAACACTGGTGCGCGTATTGACGGGCGTCGACACGGACACCGATCCCGAAGAGAAACGCCGAGGAATCACGATCGACTTGGGCTTCGCTGCATTTTGCGAAGGTGAGCACCAGTTTGCCCTGATCGATGCTCCGGGGCACCAAAAATATATCGGGAATTTGTTGGCCGGAGTTTCCGCAATTGACCTTGGCTTGCTCATCGTGGCTTGCGACCAGGGAATTCAGCAGCAGACACTCGAACATGCGGCCATTGTCAAGGCGCTGGGTGTGCGGAACCTGATCGTCGCCATCTCTCGTGTCGATCTTGTCAGCGATTCGGACGTCGCCGAGCTTTCCGAGGAGTTAGCGGTATTTCTCGACGACTTGGGCTTCGACGAAATTCCGATCATTCCATTTTCTTCCGTTACCGGTTTGGGCATCGACCGACTGAAGTCCCTGATGTGCGAATATGCCAGTCGCCAGGACTCGGCCACACCGAAGGCCTTGGAATCGAAAGACTTTAGATTGCCCGTGGATCGAGTCATGAAGGTTCCGGGACGCGGCCTGGTCTTGGCGGGAACCGTATGGAGCGGCGAAGTACGCATCGGTGATATGCTTGAGATTGCAGGAACCAATGTAACCCTGCGCGTGCGTGAGTTGGAAGTGCATGGCGAACCTGTCGAGTTGTCTAGGGCAGGGTACAGAACCGCAGTCAACCTTGCAGGCGGGAGTAATGTTGACGTGCAGCGTGGTGATGAACTGGTTACGCCGGGAACTCACCGAAAATCCAATCGCTTGGTTGTGGCCCTGCAAATGTTCGCTGATGCGGCCGAAATTCGTTGTCCAGCCATCGTTCAAATGCACACGGCAACCCAGTGTTGCAGTGTTCGCATTCTCGGCGTAAAGCAATTGCTTGCGGGATCACAGGCTATCGTCGTTGTAGAGCCAGAGGTGCCCATAGTCGCAACCTACTCCCAGGCATGTTTGTTTCGTCGCCCCTATCCAGTCGGCTCGATTGCCGCGGGGAGCATCCTAGCTGCCATCGAAGGTGGACATGCGAAGACAAAAAATTTGGTTGCACTTGGGCGCCGATTGCAAGTGACTGACGCAGCCGAACGACTGGTTGCGTGGGTTGATTTTCTCGGCGAAATGAAACTTGGTGTACAAAGGTCGCCGCATGAGTTGGGGATTGCGACGGAAGATTTGACGGTGGCTCTGCAAACGGTTGTCGAGGCGCAATCCGTCATTCAGCTGGGCGAGCGACTCGTCTCTCTGGCCGCTGCGCAAGCAGCCCGGCAGTTTGTTCTCAAGAGCCTTGAAGCCTGGACACAAAGTGCCGAAGACGCTTGGATCGTGGAAACCTCGATCATCGAACGAGCAAGCATTGTGGGTTCTTCCGCCTTGATCTCCTTCACCATCGATCAATTGGTCGGCGAAAAGCTCTTGGTGCGATTTAACAACTTGCTTGCAATTGCGTCGGAACATACATCGCTTTCGAAAAAACAGCGGGCAAACATAGAACACGTCATCGCTCTGTACGCAGACACCCGGAGCCCGCCGACGCTCAAGGAAGCCGCCGAACAGCTGCGCCTGACGCTCGATTTAGTCGGCTCGATCATGCGTTTTGCGACGCAGCAGCAGTTATTGGTCGATCTGGGGAATGGCTTTCATATTTCGACACAAGTATTTCGATTGCTCTGTCAGGAATTGCAATCTTTGTTCTCAGACGAGGCAGAACTTTCTGTAGCCGTGATACGCGACCGTTGGCTGGTTACTCGTAAACACGCGATCCCACTGCTCGAATACTGTGATCGCGCAGCCATTACCGTTCGGCGTGATACCCTGCGTACCGCGGGTCCCGAGCTTGCTAAGTACTGCATCGAGGAAAGGACTGTGAAGCATGCCGCTGAACAAGCCTGAAGCCTTGAGGGGTTTGCCTGCCGTCGACGAGTTGCTTCGCTGCGATGAATTGGCGGAATTGAGAAGTGCGCATCCGCATGAAAGTCTCGTGGGTTGGATTCGCAGCGCCATCACCGAAGTTCGCTCTGAACTGCTTGGCTGTCGAGCAATACCCTTCGAAGATTTGCGGCAAGAGCTCGTGCAACGTATTGTTCTCGAACAACAGGCGGACAGTCGACGGAGGAGCCAGCGAGTCATCAACGCGACCGGCATCCTGTTGCATACGAATCTTGGACGTTCTCCGCTGGCCCCCCAAGCCGTTGAAGGGATGCAACGGGCCAGCGCCTACACAAACCTCGAAATGAACCTTGAGACTGGAAAACGCAGCTCGCGCGCCGGGCGAGTCTCGGAACTGCTCGCGCGTTTGACTGGAGCTGAGGATGCAATTGTCGTCAACAACTGCGCTGCGGCCACGATGCTCGCACTACAGGCAACCTCGGCAGGACGGGAGGTTGTCATCTCGCGTGGCCAAATGGTGGAGATTGGAGGTGGTTTTCGTCTGCCGGAAGTTTTCCAGGCCGCAGGCGTGCACCTACGAGAAGTCGGTACAACCAATCGCACCTACCTGACCGACTACGCAGCCGCCATTGGCGAACTGACAGGAGCGGTCTTGCACGTGCATCGCAGCAACTTCACTCAAACGGGTTTCGTCACTGAACCGAGTATTCAGGAACTGGTGAGTTTGCGTCGACCAGAGAGCGTGGCCGTCATTGATGACAATGGCAGCGGCAACATGTTCGATCTATCGAAGTTCGGCTTGCAAGAGCCCGTGGTCACCGAGAGCGTCGCGGCGGGCAGCGACTTGTGCCTGTTTAGTGGCGACAAGCTTTTTGGGGGTCCGCAAGCGGGCATCATCGTCGGTAAAAAGCGCTGGGTCGAGCGACTACGCAACAGCCCCATGATGCGCGCCCTGCGCGCCGACAAAGTCACCCTGGCCGCGTTGGAGGCAACCGTCGAGATCCATCTCGCAGGAAACGCATTCGAATTGCTACCGGTCTTTCAAATGCTGTCCATGGAAGCCGCGTCGATCCGCGCGAACTGCTTAGCGATTCACAAGCAGTTGTCGCCGTTGTCGCGCTCTGCCGTTGAAGTTATCAACTGCCAATCAGAAATTGGCGGCGGAACACTTCCTGGTCAGGAGCTGGCAAGCTTTGGTCTGGCGATCAAAACGCAACCCCAACGGATGGCGCGGGAACTGCGAACGGGAAAGCAGCCCATCTTGTGTCGATTGCACGAAGATCGATTGATCCTTGACCTGCGAACCGTCGCCGCGATCGATTTGGAGCCGCTTCGAATTCGACTCGATGAATTGCTCTGTGCTCAAACCGCAGGAACAACCTAAACATGCTTGAGCGACTATGCAGTAAGCATATGGTCCTACTGGGAATCGGCCATACGAATGCCCACGTACTGCGAATGTGGGGCATGCACCCAGTCGCTGACACAGATCTGACCTGTATCACCGATCATGCAATCGCAACTTACTCGGGCATGTTGCCCGCCGCGTTGGCAGGGCAAATCTCGCAATCGGAAATGGAGATTGACTTGGTTCGTTTGTGCGCGTCGGTTGGTGCTCGGTTGATAGTGGACAGCGTTGTAGGTTTGGAGCACGAGCAGCAATTCGTCAAATTCGAGCAACGTCCGCCGATTCCCTACGACGTTCTCTCAATTGGAATTGGATCGGTGCCTGTTATCGAGGGTGTTACGAATCTGGGGACATCATTGGTCAAGATCAAACCCATGCAAACATTCCTTAGTCGCCTTCGTAACACCGTTGACCTGCAGCGGCCAGCGGACGTGCGACCACTGCACGTGGTCATTGTCGGGAGTGGTGTCGCCGGAATCGAGCTCACATTCTGCTTGCCACCATTCTTGCAGTCTCTCGGCATAGCTCACAGCCAGTTGCATGTCGTCAGCCGTAGCGCGGAGGTGCTTCCCGAGTCCAATTCGAGCGCTCGACGGCGAGTCCTATCTGAGCTGCGGAACCGCAGTCACACCGTTACCGTTGGAAAGTCCGTCAAACAAATTGACGCTCGCACCATCGAATTGGACGATGGTACGCGAGTCGATGCGGATATTGTCATCTGGGCGACTGGTGCCAGCCCTCCGCCTCTCCTGGCTCAACTCGACTTGCCTCTTGACGAGCGAGGCTTTCTGGCGACCGACCGCACGCTGCGTTCAATCTCAGGCCGGCCCGTCTTTGCGGTCGGCGACAGCGGGACTATCCAAAGCGAATCGGTCCCCAAGGCCGGCGTCTACGCTGTTCGACAAGGCCCCGTCTTGTGGGAGAACATTGGCCGAATCTTGCAGGGACAGGAATTGCGACGGTATCGGCCACAGCACTCGTTCCTCAAACTGATCAACAAGGGTGACGGCGATGCGATCGGTTTATGGCGAGGTCTGTCGTTCTCGGGACGCTGGGTAAAGCTTCTGAAAGATCGTATCGATACTCGCTTCATGCGCATGTTCGAGCCACGCGCCATGCACGACGTGAGCGAGCCCATGCAGTGCCGTGGCTGCGGCGCCAAATTGGGCGCCAACGCGTTGCAAGCGGCGCTAGGTACGGCGCTAGGCACGGCGCTAGGCACGGCGCTGAGTTCCGAATTACATGGGGGTTCCTGCGAGATTGCAATTGAGGATGCTGTCGAAATCGGCAATGACGCAGGACAACCGTTAATCGCTTCCACAGACTTTTTCACTAGCCCGTTTCAAGACGCGTTTCTCAATGGCCGCATTGCCGCATTGCATTCGGCCAGCGATCTGGTGGCAACTGGAGCAAGGGTTACGAAAGCGCTTGCAATTGTGGTGCTTCAGGAGGGCGATCGCCTGTCGCAGCAGCGATCGCTGAGCGATTTTCTCACTGGGGCACGCTATGAATTCGATGCAATGGGCGCGAGCATCGTGGGCGGACATACCATCATTGGCCCGCGAATGGAAATTGGCTTTACAGTGGTGGGACAGGCCTATTCGCAGCAACTACTGCTGAAATCGAATTTGGAAGCGGGCGATCAACTATTCTTAACAAAGTCGCTGGGGGTTGGCGCTTTGTTGGCGGCTCACATGAGAAGTCGTTGTCGATCGGTCGACTATACGCGTTTGCTGGACGCCATGCTCCGGCAGCAGCACGATTTCGCGCGGGTTGCAATCGAGTCGGGGATTGTGGCTGCCACGGATGTTACAGGCTTCGGTCTCGCTGGACATCTGCTTGAGATGCTGGCAGCCAGTGAAGTTGCCGCGACGCTGTACCTCGATGCTATCCCCTTTCTCTCTGGCGCCGTTGAAACCGTTCAAGCGGGCATCGAAAGCAGTCTTATCGAAGATAACCTGCAAGTAGATGATCGAATCAGCGCGTTAGCGAGCTTGCGCGCAACACCCAAGTACCGCTTGCTTTTCGATCCTCAAACCTGCGGCGGATTTCTTTTCGGTTGCCCTGCCGATCGGTGCCAGCCATTTGTTCGACGAATTCAGGAAACGGGTTTGCCCGAACCCACTTGGATCGGTCAATGCCAACAGCCTACAGAGGAGCTGCTGTTGCGAGTTGAAAAGAGTCGCGCCTAGTGCTTTGTCAATGATAAGCAGTGGGGTAAGCTTCCAGCTTGCCTTCTCGGTATCGATCGTAAAACGCAAGCTGGAAGCTTACGCCACTTTTTTGCCAACCCAAAAGTTTAATTGTGTTGAAGCACTACTACGAAGTTTGGATCGATGGCCGAGCTGCGATCGGGTAGAATTAGCGGACGTGCAGCGCTTTACCGCTGCAACAGTGTTTCTAAGCTCTCCCATTCGTTCAGGGAAGCGTTTCTAGTCTGGTGACTGGCCCGGTCTTCAAAGCCGGTGAAGCGTCTTAACCGATGCTTGGTGGGTTCGATTCCCATCCGCTTCCGCTTCATCGGTGAGAACTGTCGAAAATCTGTATGGCTCAGGGGTTGAGCCACACTAGCATGGGTTAGTCAGGTGTGGGAAGCGTTTCCAATTGCCGAGGGGAGCTTGGCGCTAATCGTCGCACGTTCAGCGCTCCGCGGTTAAACAGACCAATGCATCGGCAACGTCAATAGTCGATCGAAGCATTGGTCTGTTTAACCGCGAAGCGCGTCCGGGACGGCAAGAACCAATCGCAATCGAGCGCACCAAAAGCGCTCGAGCGAATCCGCCCTTATTACATCGACAGATTTATTGGGATTCTTCGAGTGTTTTGAGTTCCTTCAACAACTCAGCAGCGGTCGCTCTTTCGCGCAGCGTTCCGTCTAGCGACTTGCGAACCACCCCAGACTTGTCGATGACGTAATTGTCAAAGGTCATTCTCTCAGAACTGTAGGCACTCGACTCCTGCTTGTTCAAATCTAGCGCCAGAGTGAAGGTTGTTTTGTGCTTGTCTTTGATCTTCTTCAGACCATCGACGCCCTCCTTCTCCTCGCGGAATACGAAGATTAACTCCGCATCAAGACTCTTGAACTCATTTTCGTGCTTTTGCAGCTCGACCAGCTGCTTCATACAGTGCGGTCACCAATTCGCGCGACTGAACATGAGAACGACGTTGTTTTCTTTGCCGAGTTTGTCCGAGAGCTTGAATTCCTTGCCATCGATCCCCGTCATCTTAAAATCTGGAGCTCTCTTGCCGATTTCGACTTTTTCCGCCGCGTCATCTGCAGCCGTGCACAAAGATGCACAAGCTAAAAAGGCGATGGCCAAACATGCAGTACGTTTCATTACGTCTCCCATACAAAAAAGCTGAGGATCTTGCATCAACTCACCGGTAGAGTCTATCAATGCACCACGACGAAGTCAAGAAATAGCCTGAGTCCGCAGGAACATGTTCATTCGATGTGATACGTCTTGGGGTTAATGGCTTCGCCGCCGGCGG
The DNA here is from genome assembly GCA_041739785.1 of Pirellulaceae bacterium. Lineage (GTDB taxonomy): Bacteria > Planctomycetota > Planctomycetia > Pirellulales > Pirellulaceae > Aureliella. The sequence goes on along the minus strand of JBGSNE010000215.1, from coordinate 85,029 downwards.
GAGAAATCAGCCCGTGCAGCAGGGCAGGGGAGAGGTCTTCGGGTAACCAACCCGACGATTCATTGGCAAACACCACTGCGGCACCCCCTTCCTGATTTCCTCCAATCGTGTTGGGGCCACTAGCACCGATCTTGGTGTTGAGTTTGCCCACGTCAATGTCCCAGGGCCTAGTCCATTCGGTGTTCGTGTTGGAAGTTTCGACGACCAACAAAGTCTGTTCGCGCCCATCCTTGATGTCCCCCGGTCGCAATGGACCGGTACTGGGAAAGAGCGTGTTGTTGCCGGTTATCAAGGCATAATTCGATTCGGCACCAGTGCGACCAATGGCCGCTGATGCGGGGCTGACGAAGACAGCGGGGCAGCGCGGTAATAGGTTGGCGTTCTCTGGCGAGTCCCAAGCTAAATCTTTGCGAAAGCTGGCTCCCAAACCCGGCTCGCCCAATTGCTCGAGAATCAATACCCGCCAGCTATACAGCGGTTGGCCGTTCGCGTCGGTGACAACTGGGGGTGGATAGGTACCGTGTTCTAACGCATACTCATTCAAGGCCCGCGCAATGCGCTGCAGGTTGTTGAGACTGGCTACGCGATCGCGCCGCATTTTGAGTCCTTGAAGACTTGGCCAGAGCAGGTACAGACAGAGTCCCGAAAAGAGAATGACGCCAGCAACCAAGCCAACGGCTTTGAGTAGCCAGGCCATGAATTTACGTTTGGGTTTCAGCTGTTGCAATTCGACGTAGCGACTATCGACGGGCTTGATCGACTGAGGCACGCGGGCGGGAGGTTCGGGAATGGTGACCGTCTTGCCACACCCAGCACAGGGACCACTTCGACCCGATATCGACTCGTGGACAAGCGTCTTTTTGAAACAGTAAGGGCAAGTGAAATGAAATGGCATACTCTCTTCCGTCTCGGAGTGGGCGGTGAACCATGCTATTCTAACAAGCGTGATGAGCGGATGAAACTCAATTGGCAACAGAGCAGGGGGAGGAGGAGCGATGCGAGCCGTCGTACAGCGCGTTAGTGAAGCGAGTGTCTCAGTCGATGGAGAGAATATTGCCGTCATCGGACCTGGTTTGTTGGTACTGCTAGGCGTTGAGCAGCAAGATGGCCCGCGCGATGTGCGGTATCTCGTAGAGAAAGTGATTGGCCTGCGGGTTTTCGCCGATGCGCAGGGGCTCATGAATCTGAGTGTTGTCGATCGCGGTGGTGCGGTGTTAGTGGTCAGCCAGTTCACGCTGCTGGGAGACGTCCGCCGCGGACGTCGTCCGAGTTTTATAGCGGCTGCCGATCCTGAACTAGCGAACCAATTGTATGAGAGTTTCTGTTGTGAGCTTTCGAGTTCCGGTATCGATGTAGGGCAGGGGAGGTTCCAAGCCGATATGCAGGTCGCCCTAGTTAACGATGGTCCGGTCACGATTCTGCTTGATAGTCGCAAACTGTTCTAAGTACGTCAGGCTTTCCAGCCTGAAGAGAGTGGTTGGAGGTACTTAGTCAGGCAGGAAAGCCTGACGTACGCCTAGCGCAGCCACTGGTCGCCATGTTCGACGATAATGTTGAACAGTTCGCGGGCGGTGTGCGGAACATCGGGGCGATCGATTCCAAACCGCGCCATGAATCCTTCGTCTTGCCAGACTAGCACGCTCATCAGTGCTAGCTTGCCATAGGTCATATAGTTGGCCCAGGAATTCTGTCCCCAGAGTTTAAGGGCGGTCCCAAAGGAACTCTTGAAAGCATATTTTCCACGACGGAATTCAACGGACCAGATTTCGTCCAAAATCAGGTGACTCATGAAACCAATCACTACCGCCACGGTCTTGAACATCCTTGGTCGGATGTCCTCGGAGGACATGATCAGAAACGCAATCATGCCGGCGATCAGTGCGGCGGGAAGACTGTGCCACATACCGCGATGCACGGTATAGCGTCGAAAAATCTCCGCCAGGAAAAAACGAATAGTGATGTAGACCAACGCGGCGGCCAGCACCATTGATTCATGATTGAGGTTCAAACGCTGAAAGCGTTCAACCATCAACATAGGTACTACAGCGGCGCCCAGTGTGGTGGCTTCGCGCAGCGGTCGTCCCGAGTCGCTGTCGAGATCGGGAAGCATGCCGCTCACACTGCACAGCCCCCCTGCCAGAATACAGGTTGTTGGATGCATTCCAGCTTTAAATCCAGCCAGCGCCAATACGGCACCAGTCGCTGTACTGACGGTCATGTGAGTTTTGAAATCGGCCACCGGTGGTTGTCCCCTGATCGTCGTGATAAGCGTACCGGGGATGTTAGCGAAATGACCTGACATGAGGGAAGATCAAATTCGTGCTAGCAATCGCGTGTCTCGACTCGAATTACCAAGCGACGATGGGGAATCGGATGACAATCGGGATCCCAAGAAACGCTCTTCGCTTGCGAAGTAAGTTTTGATAAAGTCGCGATTCCAGTGGAATTCGACTCGGAGAGTCGAGCGACGAAAAAGTCAATCATTGAAGTCTTTTGACGGGCGAGGTTTAACTGTGCAGGGTTACGACTTAATCATGCTGATCGTGCTGGGCATGGCCACGATCTTTGGTGCCATCAAGGGTTTTGCTTGGCAAGTCGCTTCGTTGGCATCGATTATCGTTAGCTACTTCGTGGCTTATCGTTTTCGATACGACGTCGCGGAAATGATTCAAGCCAAACCGCCTTGGAATCAATTCTTAGCGATGCTGATTTTGTACGTAGGTACCTCGTTCGTAATCTGGGTCGGCTTCCGCTTGCTGAGCGGAACCATCGATCGTGTGCGGCTCAAGGAATTCGATCGTCATTTGGGGGCGGCTTTTGGCTTAGCCAAAGGCTTGGTGTACTGCCTGCTAATTACCATGTTCGCCACCAGTTTGCTCGGCCCCAAACAGCAAGCGGCCATTTGCCAGTCGCGGTCGGGCTACTATATCGCTAAGACGCTCGACAACGGCATCGGTGTTCTCCCTAAAGAGATCCACGATGTGGTTGGTCCGTATTTGGCGAGATTGGATGAAAAGCTAAAGAGCGGCGGAGCATTCGGCGGTAGCGTTGACGCCTCGGGCGAGACGAACGACATGACGTGGCCGAGCGGCGGCGGAATACCGGGTTTAGAGAACATTCCGGAATCGATTCAGAACGGGATCAGCAATGCACTTCCGCAAATGTTACCCAGTGGATTGAGGAACGCCATGGGAAGTTCCAATCCGACAGGGCCAGCAAATTGGTCTCAGGACTATTCGAATTCAGGCGGCTTACCGAGTTTCGATCCGGCGAACTTTGAGCCCAGCGGCGTGTTTCCGTCGGCCAGTGGACAGAGCTCATCGACCGCGCCGCAGATCTATCCGCCGTTGGGTGAAAACGTTGGCGCGCCGCGACCAAATTCGGCCGCTGGTTCCATCCCGGCGATCAGTTCTGGCTTGCGTCCGGCGTCGACAGGTGAGCAGACCGCCCAGCCAACCTGGGGTCAAGTGTTGCCGCGCTAGGACATGGCGTATCGGATTGTCCGGCTGATTTATGTCGTTTAACCCGCAGCCGAAGGCGCGGAACCCTGTTGATGAACCTCGCCTTCGGCTGCGAGTTAAACGATCGGGGTGGAGGCGAAGCCTTGAGTCCCAATGGATCCAGCGTAAAATCGAAAAATGCCTATTTCCCAGGGAAAACTGGGGTGCAAACCGAACATAAGAAACATTATCGGACGTTGCTCCCAGGCCTGGTTCACCTGTGTGTGCGTGGCCGAAACGCCTTTCTGCAAGCCTCGGCTGGCGGTCGTTCGTAGCGGAATTCGCCAAGAGTTTCGGTGGGTCAGGCTTGCCGAGCGTGGCTAAGTATCAGAGTGATGTTTGACCCAAAGGGTAGTCGCTTCCGGCAGAAACGACCCACGAAGTCGCTTCCGGCAGAAACGACCCACTAGGTCGCTTCCGGCAGAAACGACCCACGAAATCACGCTCGGCAAGCGTGACCCACTTAGTCGCACTCGGCAAGTGCGACCCACTTGAGTTACAAAGTCGATTCGAGCGGATCGTGCTGCGCGGGGTCGAGGTAGACGCCCATCCGCCGGAATTTTTCGTACCGTTGTTCGATGAGATTGTCGGTCGCAGTCTGCGTCAGTTCGTTGAGAGTCCGCACCAAATAGCTTTTCATCCTGGCGGCCATTTGGTGGTGGTCGCGATGGGCGCCTCCGAGCGGTTCTTCGATTACGTCATCGATGACTCCCAGCTCCCTCAGATGGCTGGAGGTAAATTTTAGAGCATCAGCCGCTTTGGGGGCATGTTGGTGACTCTTCCACAGAATCCCTGCGCAACCCTCGGGACTGATGACTGAGTAATAGGCGTACTGCAGGACAGCGATGCGGTCGCCAACTCCGATTCCCAGCGCACCCCCGGAGCCACCTTCGCCGATCACGATACAAATGATCGGAGTTTGCATCTGACTCATCTGGAACATGCTTTCCGCGATAACCTGAGCTTGGCCTCGCTCCTCGGCGCCGACTCCTGGGTAGGCCCCTGGAGTGTCGATGAAACAGACGATTGGCATGTGGTACTTTTCTGCCATTCGCATTTTGCTCATCGCTTTGCGATAGCCTTCGGGATGCGCACAGCCGAAATTGCATTTCGTACGCTCGCGATAGGTGCGTCCTTTTTGGTGACCGACGACCATGACTTTGAATTGGTCAATCTTCGCGAAGCCGGTGAGCATCGCACGATCATCACCGAAGTGTTTATCACCGTGCAATTCAACAAATTCGTCGAAGGCCAAATTGAGATAGTCGCGTGTGTAGGGACGATCTTTGTGTCGCGAGACTTGTACAATTTCCCAGGGCGTTAAGTTGGCATAGATTTGGGCGGTGACTTCGTTCCACTTGCGGCGTAGCGCGATGATTTCTAGTTCGGCAGCTTCGTCGCCAGGAATGCGCTGTAGGAGTTCTTGAATCTTGGCTTCGAGCTCGAGCATGGGCTGTTCGAACTCGGGCCCGGAGGGTGTTTTGGACATGTTAAAACCAGTTGTACTGTCGGATTGGAATACTGATTGAGAATTGAGAATTGAGAATTGAAAAGTGAAAAGTGAAAAGTGAAAAGTGGTATGCATTTTGCAATTCTCAGTTTTCAATTTCACTTTTTCAATCGCAACCTCTCAGCCAGGTCATCCCTGTATGGAGAAATGCAATCACCCTCCCCTGCTCTCCTTGGTGATAATTATTGTTCTTTGTCTTGTTTATCTTCGTTTGGCTTGAGGTCTTCCGGTTCTGCTTGTTCTTGATTGGTAATTCGTCCAGAGGTTGGGAAGTCGTCGAAGATGCTGGTATCTGGAATGCGGGGTTGCTTTTTAAAGATCTTAGTGACTCTTAGGATTTTCAATAATTCCCACATCGAATCGGGGCGATCCTCTGGGCGCTTGGCCATCATGTTGCGAATGACGCCAGCAAACTCAGGAGTGACGTTGTCGTTGGCTACCAGCGGCGAGGGGAGTGGCGCGGAAATGTGTTTGTTCAGCAGGTCATTTGGACTCTCGCCGGTATAGGGTAATTTGCCAGTGACCATTTCAAACATCACACAGCCGAAACTGTAAATGTCTGAGCGCGGATCCAGTCGCTTGCCGCGAATTTGTTCGGGGGACATGTAGCTCCGCGTCCCTTGGATATGCTTCACCTTGCCTCCCCAGAGTTTGGCAATCCCTTTACGAATCTTACGCGAGATAGTGAAGTCAATGAGCTTGACTTCTCCATCGCGACTGACCAGAAAGTTGTCTGGCTTAACATCGCAATGCACGAAACCTTGGCTGTGCATGTGGTATAGTCCCTCCACGCTCTCGGCAATGATTTTATCGAGCATATAGGCAATCGATTCGGGCCCCCGCCGCAGGGCCTGTTTCATATTCAGTTCACTAAACAATTCAAGGACTAAGAATGGTGCGTTGCCGGTCAGAACCAAATCAAACATTTTGATTACGTTGGGGTGGTTCATAGCGTTGGCGATATCATATTCACATCGCAAAAAGGAGACCTCTTGTTTGTTCTGGCGGAAATCATCGCGCAGTACTTTAAGCGCAAATCGCTCTCCTGTTTCGGATTGGATGGCCTCCCAGACTTGGCAAGAACTACCGAGTCGAATCAGGCGGGCGAGTCGGTAGGGCCCTAGGAAGTCACGTATTTTGGTCATCGGAGTTTGGCCATTAATTATTGTTTATTTGAAGAGACTCTATGATAAGTCAAAACAGGGGCAATTCGTAGACCCGACGGTGGCTCTGTAGCGGAAGTCTTGGCGACTTCCGCTACAACAGTTGTTCATATAAATCACGAATGCGTCGCGTCATGTGTTGGTGTCGAAATTGCTGGGTGAAAAGTTGAGCTCCCCGCCCCCCTAGCCTGCGTCTCAATTTCCCATCCGCGGCCAGCGCTAGGATTGCATCCGACAGAGGGGAAACGCTTTTGGGTGGGAGTAGAAAACCAGTTTCGTTGGGTAGTACCACCTCCTTGGCCCCATCGATGTCGTAACTAATAACTGGCTTGGCAGCAATCAAGGCTTGTGGGAGCGTACGCGCCAAACCTTCGCGGAGGCTAGTGTGAACCAAGACGTCCATCGCGCTCAGATAATATGGGACGCGCTCCGGAGGAACTAATCCCACGAAACGAAAGTGATTGGCAAGGCCCAGGGCGTTGATGCGCTGTTGATAGGTATCGCGCAATATGCCATCGCCGACAAGTAAGAAACGGACACGAGGGTTCTGAGCAATCACCGTGGTAGCGGCTTCGATCAAGTACTCATGCCCTTTCAAATGAAAGAAGCGGGCAATCTTTCCGATGACAATATCTTCGTCGGTAAACTGCAGTTCACGACGCGCTTGCTGTGCAAACTGCTGGCAGTTAGCAAAAGGCTCGACGTCCATGCCCGAGTAGATCGTAGTAAACTTCTCACGCGGCGCTACACGAGCTGCGACCATCAACTCTGTCATGGCGTCCGCCACACTGATCAGGTGATGACAACGCAGACTGGCCCAGCGCTCTAAACGAATGAACAATTGCCGTGCGACAAGTTTTTGATACGGGTGAAAGGGCGCACCATGAACGGAGTGGATGACCAACGGCACCTTCAATTTCCAAGCTGCCGTGCGACCCAGAAAGCCGGCTTTGGCGCTGTGAGTGTGTACGACATCAGGCTTGAAAGTGCGAATAGTTTTTTTGAGCTGACGATAGGCGGTGGCATCACGGGCTGGGTGAATTTCGCGGCGTAACGAGTCAATAAATTCGATCGGCAACCCCCCTGCCCTCCCCTGCTCTAACAACTTGCCCTCGGGCCCCAAGGCGGGACCGGTTATGAGCAGCACATCGTCGCCGTATTCTTCGATCAAGTCGAGGCAATTGAAAAGCGTATTCTCCTGCGCGCCGCCAATGATCATGCGCGTGATGATGTGGGCTACGCGCATGGCTAGTACTTGACCTCGAGTAGGAACAGACCGCAGGCCGGGGCAGTTTGTCCCGCCTCGCGTCGATCGCGCGATGCCAAAACTTCTGCGATCCACTCTGGCGGCTTTCGCCTGACTCCTATCTGAACTAAGGTCCCAGCAATGTTGCGGACCATGTTGTACAAGAAACCGTTGGCTTCGACTTCGATGCTGATCAGCCTACCATCCATGTACGGTGTTGCGGTTATTGTTAGTTCGTGGATTTCACGAATCGTACTCGAGCGTGGACTGCCAGTGGTTTGCAGGGCGGCGAAGTCGTGGGTGCCGACAAGCAGCCGACTGGCCTCAATCATAGGCTCCAATTCCATGGTTCGTGGTACCCACCAATGCGTGCGGGCACCAATCGGATCCGGTCGGCGCGCCGCGTAGACTTGATAACGATAGCGTTTGCCCGTACTCGACTTGAGCGGATTGAACCGCAGGGGTACTTCTACCGCGTCACGAACGGCGATGTCGTGCGGGAGTTTAGTGTTGATCGCCAGCGGAATGCGATCGGCGGGTGCCGGCCAGCCTGCGCTGGTGAACACCGCCGACTGTCCGAGGGCATGTACACCAGTGTCGGTGCGACTGCTGGACTTGACATGTGTACGGTCATCGCCGGTTATAGCGCACACCGCCTGCTCGACGGCTGCCTGCACGCTCGGATGATGAGGCTGTCGTTGCCAACCGAAATAATTGGTCCCGTCGTAGGCGATCGTCAAACGAAAGCAGCGAAGTGGCGGCTGCGATAAGGAGCTCTGTTCAGCAGCATGCTCAGCAGTTTGTTCAAGAGTTTGTTCAACTGGAGCGTCAACTGGGTTGTCAGGTGCCTGCTCAACTGGGGACATTGGCAAATTTATTGCATAACAGCTTGCCAATTTGCACGGCATTGGTGGCTGCTCCCTTGCGCAGGTTATCACTGACGCACCAGAAACTAATGCCGCAGGGATGATTCAGATCCTTGCGAACACGACCCACGAAGACATCGGGACGATCGGCACAATCGCGTGGCATGGGATACAGTTGGCTTGACAAATCATCGAGCAACGTAATTCCAGGTGCGGCGCGGAAGAGTTCTTTGACTTGTTCCAGAGTTAGAGGTTCGGCCGTTTCGCAGTAGATCGATTCGCTATGTCCAATCAGCACTGGGACTCGGACACAAGTTGCGTTAATAGCGATTGAATTGTCGCCGAGGATTTTATGCGTCTCACGGACCATCTTCATCTCTTCCGAAGTGAAGCCATCCTGCTTATGAGAACCAATTTGCGGAATGAGATTGAGCGCGATGTCATGCTGAAACATTTTGGGTGGCAGTGGATTTCCATTGAGCCTGGCTTGTGTGTTTTCGATCAACTCGGTTTGTGCAGCCAAGCCAGCACCGCTGACTGCTTGATAGGTGCTGACGATGACGCGCTTTAGGCCCGCAGCATCGTAGAGCGGTTTGAGAGCCACAACCATTTGAGTGGTGCTGCAATTGGGGCTGGCAATAATCCCCTGATGATGGTCGACATCCTCGGCATTGACCTCCGGGATAATGAGCGGGACTTTGGGGTCCATGCGAAAGAAGGCACTTTCGTCGACGACAATAGCCCCCGCTTCGACCGCCCAGGGGACGAATTCGGCAGCCACTTCATCGGGAGTGCTGGCGATAACAACGTCGACTCCCTCGAATGATTGTGGACCTAGCAATTCGACGGTGATCTGCTGGCCAGCTACGGTTAGAACTTGTCCGGCGGAACGGCTGGAGGCGAGCAGTCTGAGAGTTTCGTACTGCAATCCCTGGCGGACGATTTCATCCAGAACGATTTGCCCTACCGCACCGGTAGCGCCCACCAGAGCCAAAGTTTTGATCACGACAAGATTTCCGTTGGAACGAGAAACTAACCAGAAACCTTGATTTTAATTCAACCTGCCGCCGACGGGAAGCGGCGGTGGAACTCAGTTGTACCGCCAACAACACGGTTGGACTGGTTTTAGGCCACATTATCAGCTCGACGCGCCAGCGAGTGGGTCATCAGCTCTTTTCCCGGGTTTTCCCGGTAACCTGACAAACAGGCGACTCCCTCGCTGGCGCGTCGAGCTGATACGAAAAAACAGGCGAGAGGGGGTACTCTCGCCTGCGGATGGTTGCGGCACGCAGGTGAAACGTGCCGCAGTGGTGGTATTGGGGCCAGGGTTGGTCGGTTGAACCTAAACCTTTTCGGCTTCTTCGATCTTCCAACCGTACTCGACGTTCCCCTTCTTCTTCCCCTTGGAATCCATCTCGGTGTAGGTAACCTTGATCTGCTCGTAGTTCAAGCTGAAGTTTTCGCCCGGTTTGTCCTGTGAGCCGCCGGAGACAGCGTATGAGCTGACCAGCACGTTCGTTAGTTCGTATTTGTAGAACGTTTCTTGTCCCGCATCCGTGGTGGAAACCGTGCATTCGATTTCAACCTTGGGGAATACGCGTCCCAGGCACACCGCTTCAGCCAGCTTGGGGCTCGACTTGTCCATCAGCTTGGAGCATTGCATGTCCTCGTGCATCACGCTTCCACGGCGTCGAGCAGCACCCGTTCCGCCCGCTCCAGGCTTGTGAACCATTTGCGAGAAGCTCAGCAAATCGCTCCATGCTTTGTGGTCTTTGTGTTGTGATTCGCCATCGACACCGTCGAACTTGATGTAAGCAGCCATTTTTCCCGATCCCTTTGTTACGATTGTCTTGGGCTGATTGCCCTGCTCGGGCTTCACTTCGAACAGCCGAAGTAACTTAAGATGCCCTTTGCCTTACACTACCGTTCTCGGACGAGGCAGTCACAAGTTGCTTAAAACTCCAGATCTTTTTTAGAGAAGCCTTTGCTCCTCAGGATCGCTCCCCCCGCGTGGCACTGCCTCCCGATCGCTGACACTCGGCTGGCACTCATGTTGTGAACCTCCGGCGCTAGCCGTGGGCCTTACGAGGTGAGCCCACGGCTGGAGCCCACGGCTGGAGCCCAAGGCTAGCGCCCTGAGGTTCACCAAGTGAATGCCATTAGGCTGGTACCCTGCGGCTCGATTAAGAGATTTTGTAGGTCAATTAGGAGATGTCGTAGGTAAAGGCTTGGTTGTCGTCGATCCCCACACGTACGTTGGTAATCTCTTTCCCCTCAGCCAAATGCGCCAAGAACTCGCTCGACAGCTCTGGAAGCAACGATCGCGTCAAAATGTGATCAATGTTGCGAGCGCCGGTGTCGACCTCGGTGCATCGTTCTGCGATGGTTTCGATCAATTCTGGGGCATAGCTGAATGTCGCGCCATAATTCTCTGTTACTCGCCTAGCCAATTTGCCTATTTTTAGGCCAACAATTTTTCTGAGAACTTCATCGTTTAGAGGATAAAAGGGAATTACCGTGGTTCGCCCTAGAAAAGCTGGCTTGAACGTTTTGAGCAGCTCTGGGAATATCGCCTCTAGGAAGGCATCAGGACCGGGAGCGGTCTCGGCATCGGAGCACAATGACTTAATCAAGTCAGTCCCTGCATTGGTAGTCATCAAGATGACCGTGTTCTTGAAGTCGATGTCGCGGCCTTCACCGTCCTTCATATTCCCCTTGTCAAATACCTGATAGAAAATGTCTTGTACACCAGGATGGGCCTTCTCCATTTCATCCAGCAGGATAACGCTGTATGGCTTGCGTCGCACGGCTTCGGTCAGAACGCCTCCCTCGCCGTAGCCGACGTAACCTGGGGGGGATCCCATGAGGAGCGAGACCTTATGTTCTTCCTTGAATTCCGACATGTTGATCGTGGTCATGTTCTGCTCACCACCGTAGAGCAATTCGGCGAGCGTGATGGCTGTTTCGGTTTTACCAACGCCACTCGTTCCAGCCAGCAGAAAGACGCCAATCGGTGCTCGAGGATCGGACAATTGAGCCCGTGAGGTACGAATCGACTGGGCGATGCGATCGAGCGCATGGGACTGCCCAATAATTTGCTCTTCCATCAGCTGATTCAGTTTGAGCACGGTATTAATTTCATTGGCCACCATTCGCCCAACAGGAATGCCGGTCCAAGCGGCTACGGTTTCGGCGATGGCTTGGCAATCGACACAGGGATGCACCAGGGGATTTTCTCCTTGCAGGCTCCGCAGTTCCTGTGATTTTGCCTGATAGTCGGCTAGTTTTTCCGCGCGTTGCTCTGTGGTTAGCGGTTGTGGTGGCGGAACCTGCGATTTATCGGCTGGAGTCGATGGTGCCTGGGCGGGTTTCTGACTGGGAGGCGAGTCGGCAGTAGCTGGTGAGGCAGCGGGGGCAGCGTTCGATTTTTTGTCTGCGTCGGGTGTTTTTCCTTCCAAAGCGTTGGCTAGCTCGTCGATGGCTTTCACCAGCACGCGCTCTTGTTCCCAACGCTGCTGCAGTGCTTCCCGTCGGTTTTCTGTAGCTTGCAATTCAGCTTCGATTTCGCTGACTCGGGCCGCGTGATCGGAACCGGTGGCCGTCTCGCGATGCAAAATCCCCAGGGTTACCTTGAGTTGCTCAATTCTTCGCTGGGCATCTTCCAGTGCCGGTGGGGAGGCAGCTTGGCTGATACCGATCCGCGCACAGGTTGTATCAATAAGGCTCACTGCCTTGTCAGGTAACTGACGGCCACTGATATAGCGGCTGGAGAGTTTTACGGCATCGATGATGGCTTCATCGAGAATCCGCACGCGATGGTGTTTTTCGAGGGTTTCGGTCAAGCCCCGAATCATTTCGACCGCCACAGCTTCGGCAGGCTCTTCTACCTTGACCACTTGGAAGCGGCGGGCAAGCGCTGCATCTTTTTCAAAATACTTTTTGTACTCCGCCCAGGTCGTCGCGGCGATGGTGCGGAGTTCTCCGCGGGCAAGCGCTGGTTTGAGCAAATTAGCCGCATCCCCCTGCCCTGCCGATCCGCCGGCACCAATCATGGTGTGGGCTTCGTCAATGAAGAGAATAATCGGTTTGGCTGAGGCTTTGACCTCGTCAATCACCGACTTCAGTCGATTCTCGAATTCTCCTTTGACGCCTGCACCGGCCTGTAAAAGCCCTAGATCAAGAGTCCGCACGGACACGTCGCGAATGCTCGGGGGCACATCGCCTGAGGCAATTCGCAGAGCAAAACCTTCGACCACGGCGGTTTTGCCGACGCCGGCTTCACCTGTAAGTATCGGATTGTTCTGACGGCGGCGTGTCAGGATGTCGACGATTTGTCGGATTTCATTGTCGCGTCCCAAAACGGGATCGATCTTGTTACTTCGGGCGCGCTCGGTCAAATCTATGGTGAATTGATCGAGAGATGGAGTGCGACTGGGTCCCTTACCGCCAGCTTTACCAGGCGTTGCCGAGGATGGGCCCCCGGCCGACGCAGTGGTGGTCGAGGGCGTTTCGCGAGTCTCTTGGCTATCGCTGGTTAGCTGCCACAAGCTCTTGCGTAAAGACTCGAGCGATACTTTCTCAAATTCTTTCGAAGTACCGTTGGCCGATCGCGCCAACGGCTCATGTCCCAAAAGAGCACACAGAAGATGTCCCGACGTGACACCCGCAGAAGAGTAGTCGATACCGGCCAAAACATACGCTTCACGCACCCACTCCACCACATCCGGGCTAAGCGCTGGTGACTTGGCATTGCCCGTTTTGAAGCGATCAATGGCTCGCGTGACATCCCGCTCCAATTGTGAAACGTCTACATCGAAGGCCTTCAGGCACAGTGATAGATCGGATTGCCCATCCTCGAGCAGCTTGGCTAACCAATGCTCCACTTCGACATTGTAGTTGGTGCGCGACAGGCACAGACCGGCAGCGCCCTCCAACGACTTTTTACAGGTGGGGTTCAACCGCTCGATGAGGTTTTTCAGATTGACTTGAATCATGTCAGGTCGCTTTCATGGTTGGTGTTGCGGGATAGGACCGTGTTATGTGAAGTAAGTCTGGGAGTTGGGAGTGAATTTTATCGAAAAGCGAATTGAGACAAACGGGTTTTAGACAAACAGGTCGTTGGACCTCATGAGCACCAGGATGTTCGGTCCTTCCGACCGGCAACCGAAGATAAACCGTTGACGGGGCTTTCGGCCCAATTGCGCTCTACTCCCCTACTCCTCCACTCTGTGCAGCGTGGCGACATCGTCGAGTTCAAAAACGGCGTCATTGGGGTCGTGTCCAAAAGGCCAATTCCCTAACCACGTATTCCAGCCCAAACAACTCGGTTCTTGTTCGTTGCCTAGTTGCATCCGAGGAACTTCTGCGCGGCGGAGTACGGCTTGCACATCAAATTCGAATTGGGGGCCGACGTAGGTGCGGGCTAGCGCGACCAGCGACGCTAGTTGCTCGCCCAGTGGTGAGAAGCGTTTAAACTCAGCTGCGCCGAGTGGTCCGATACGCAGTCGAAAGCGATTCTCGACATTCCACACTCGCTCGCCTGCCACGGCGTCAATCCCCAGGCGATTATTGCAATTATCTCCCAGACGCACAAATTTCATACGTGTTTGATCGACGAGGGGAATGCTTATCCATTGGCCGTAAAACTGCACCACTTCGACGGAAATATCAAACCAGTCCGATAAAATATTCGCCAAAGTACTTGGCCTGACTCGCACGTCGGCCAATAGGCCACTGTAATGCAGTAACGATTTTTCCTCCAGTCGCAAGCGGCCGCGCTGACCGCCGGTCCCCATGCCAATCAACGACCACAGGATTTGTGTTACCGTATCTTCTTGTTGAAGACTGTGCGACGTTTGGTACGCGGATGGGTAGTCATGCTTTTCCCAGGCTCGATAAAAATGCGATAGCCAGCGATGGTTGAACAAGTCCAGGAAGTCACGCAGTCCGCGATCTTTGTGACGCATGCGATCGATAATGGCCTGAGTATAATGCTGAGGAAGTGCCCCGCTGGGACCGAACAATCCGAGGAAGGAAACTTCTAACGTCACGCGTCCCGAGTGTTCCGTGGTGGCTTTTGCCAATTCTGTGGCCGGGTAACCCAAGTCAGCTTCGGCTCGCAGGCGAACCGGCTCTTGGCTGGGACGAGTGTCGCGACCAATGAGTGAGCCCTGTTCCGACTGGATCTTTCGCAGCGCGGCAAAAAACGGCACGTTGCGTACTTGCGATGGCAACGCGGTCGGCGGTGGATTTACTTTGTCTGAGGATGCTGACATGTTAGATCAAAGTTTGGCTCCCGGCGCGCGGTGCGCCGACGATCAATGGTTGGTCGCCACCTTGTACCCGAACTGTAGTGCGCGTGAAGGAATTGAGCGTGGCAAACAGCCCCATGAAGCGTTCGAGCACACTGGCGAACAAGTAGGTACCGGTGCCACCCAATCTCTGGGCGTCGAGCAAAATCTCGACTTCCAAGCCACGGCAGAAACCGGGAGCGGGTCCACCGGGAACACGGGCCGTGCCACGGCGGTATTTGACTTGCAACACGGAGTCGATCACCTTGCGCGATTCAGCGCTGTCTTCGGCATTGTACAATCGCAAGACCTCACGCAGCGCTTCGGCGCCGTGCGAATTGTTGGACAGTACTAGATGATTGAGAGACAGATGCGAAACCAAACGCCAATGCAGGTCGTCGCGATCATAGTTTCTAAGCGTCGGCGTGGGGGGCGTAACGCAGTGGACACTGGCCGTGGCTCCCCCTTCGACCAAGGTTAGTTTGGGTTGGCCGCCGCCAAACGGGAGTCGCGCTACTCGATCGCGATTCAAACAGGTCGCCTCGACGTCCAATACCCAACCGTCGGATGCCGCCGAATGGCCATGAAGGTCGACGACCGACAAATAGACTTCGCTACCGCGATCGTCATCGGAGACTTTGCCGATGGCTTGAACACGCTTGGAATACCAATAGCGTTGCGGCTCGGCGCCAGCTGGATGGCTCGGTTCGAAAAACGGAATGAACTCGCGCTCTTGACCGCTGGCCGAAACGGCGGTAACGCGATCGATCGAGTAGATTTCGGCGGCGGCGGGGCCCCGCGCATTGGGGATGACCCTGTATTCAACTACGTTGTCCGTCATGCGAATCGGTTCGGCGCGTTTGAAAAACAAGTTGACTGCAGGTGTACATTGCACTCGCAAAGCTTCGTGGTCTAGTTCCCGCCCAAGTTCAGCATGGTAGCGATTCAAGAAAATAATCAGTTCCGCTTGCTGCGGACCGACCGTTTGCTGCCAATGTTCGCCAAAGCTGGTGCGCACAAAGCGGAATTTGTCGTTCATCGCGAAGAACTCGGCAAGCACTCGATAGGCGGTCAGACTGCGCGCGTTGGACGGCAGCAGGCTCTCTTCTTCGCCATAACCGATCGGTTCGAGGTTTGGGTGCGTGAGCCACTGCAGACGCTTTGCGCCGTCGGACAATGCCATACCTAGTACGTTGCCAAATAGGGCTTCCACCAATGCGTTGGAACAAGCCGCTGAGCCACCCAGAAAAAAGTGCAGATCTTTGACTTCGAGTTTGGTTAAATCAACTTTCGGAGATAGGGCACTTAGGCGAATGCGAATTGCCGCTTGTACGTCGCGATTCCAAGGGGACTGTGCGAATGGCAAAGGGGGCACCAAATACTGAACTTCGCTGATTTCCAACGGCCACAATCGCGAGTCATAGCAGGTCCGAAAGCGGCAAGGTTCCCCTTCGATCGGTTCCGTTTCAAGTCTCGCGCCGCGAGGTATCAACGTCCCTCGAACCATCTCGGCCGTCTTATCCGATACGGCTAATTGCACGATGGTTGCAGGTGGAACTGGATTGAGATAGTGCGGATAGAGCGTTTGTAAAATCGCTTGGCAAATATCGGGAAACTCATCGTCGATCTTCAAACGCGTGCGGGCAGCCAGCAGTGCCGAGGCTTCCACGAACCGCGAAACGTGAGGGTCTTCGATAGCGTCGGCATCCAGACGCAATCGACCGGCCAGCTTGGGATGCTGTTTGGCAAACTCGCTCCCCATTTCGCGGAGGAAGTTCAGTTCCCGGTTGTAGTAATCGAGTAATTTGTCTTTCATCCCGAGATGGCTCGCACTTCAAAATCGCCCAGTTGAGGGCGCAACTGAGAATCGAACGTTACTGGCTCAGGAGCAGGCTCCGCGTACAGCAGTCCCTCGATTCGAAAACGAATGGTGCGGTCAACCGCGCTCCGGGCGCTATGCTCGCTGGCCACGTCGACACGCACACTGACAAATCGCGTTTCAAAACGCAGGATAGCCTCCTCGACCATCTGTCGCAGTTTATCGCGTTGCTCGCGACTTCCCATGGACAGTCCAGTGAAATCAGGAATTCCGTAGTTCAGGACGGACGTTTTCAACTCATGCAAGTCGTCAGGGACCGGATAGAGACAGATGCGGGTATTCAGCAAGTTTTCTAAGTCGCGGCGCACCGACTGTTTGAGCTCACGCAGCAATTGCGCACGGCTTTGTGGTGCCTCGACCTGCGAATCGGGTTCTTGGTCAAGCAAACGGTCAAACACCGAAGGCAGCAAATACTGGTCGGGCCTGATGCGACTCATCCCGAGACTTTCTTGAAGGCTAGAGTTTCAATTTCCATGATCGACATGTCTTCGTCGCCAACCAACAGTGTTCTCAGTCCGCGTCCTTGAACCAGTCCACCGTCTTCGCCAATCCAGTCGGTTGCACGTCCCAGTCGCAGTGCGTCGTCAATGGGCTCGTCGGCAGCAGCCACATAACGGGTTGGAATATGAACTTCGCCGCTGGGACCTCCGATGACTTCGATTTGCGTTCGTCGGTAAATCAAATCGAGCGGTACTTTGGGAGGTTCCATTTCCAAGGATTCGATGTTCTGCCACGGCACCCAGTAGTATTTGCCCGTGCTGGTGATCACTTCCAATACACCAGCGACTCGATCATCCAAGTCGCGAAACTCGCTGAATTCGCGGCCATTGCAGGTTCCGCTGACGGGCGGTCGCTCTGATTCGGCTTGTGCCAAAAGTCGTGCGGCTTCTGCCTGTTGCCCGAGTCTCAGCGCCAACAGAGCTTCGAGCGTGCTCTTGGCACTAGCCGGCAGTTCATTGATGATCTCAGGCGTGCGTCCCTCGCGGAGCACCTGCTCGCGGGCCACTTCGCCACGCAGGATTTGTCGATACAGTGCCAGGGTCATGGCTGACTGAGTGGATTGCATCGATATCGTTTCGAGTTGCTTTTCCACGCGGTCGAGCTGGCCATTGAACCACAGTAATTCAGCGAGGAACAAACGTTGGGCGACGTCGGTGGGCTTCGTTTTTAGGTCCGCCGTGGCTGCCGAGATGGCACCCTGTAGGTCTCCCGCCTGAAACAATTCACTGGCGTTCATGGGCTGGCTTTCGAGAAGTTTTTTAGACGGTCTGTGGGGTGCACGCGAATCATTCGCGGTACACCGAATCATCCTGGGGAACTATCATAGCAGGTAACTCCTGCGATCGCAGGAGTGATGGGCGGCAGTTCTTAGTTCTTAGTTCTTAATGATTGGTATTCAGGGTAATGCAATCCGAATCGGCACTTGAGATCAGCGATGCTCCCAAATCAAATATCCAAATTCGTCACTCATCAATCGGAAATAGCATTCCCGGCGGCTGAGTCCCGATTGGTGATTGGTGATTGGTGATTGCGGGAATAGGGACGTTGGACCGTAACGCGTAACCGGAATTGCCACGCTACATATGCCGAAGCGCAACGATGACTAAGCATCACTCCATTCTTGAACTAAAACTTGCGGATCAGTTCGGTCCTCAGTTTGATCGAAGCTTGCATATCCTCAAGTTCGTAATGCGGAGTTAGCTTGAATACGCAGTCGAAGGCACCTGGTTTGCCAGGGACGGGGACGACTTGTAAGTTGGCTTCACGCAGCGGATAGCGGGCTTTAACACGGACACTGGCTTCGGAGTCAGCCGTGACATAGCCATTGATCCAATTTTGTAGTTGATGTTCCAGGAGTGGCGCATCTAAAAAGGCTCCCACTTTGTCGCGTCCGATTACTTTAACGTAGTGAGCAAAACGTGAGACGCAGAGCATGTAGTTGAGCATGGCGGACAGCCGCGCGTTGGCAGTTGCGTCAGCCTCCTGATAGGTCTTGGCTTTTTGCGTTGACGGACAGGAATAGAAGGCGGCGAGAGGCATGTCCTTACAAGCACATAGTGGCAAGAATCCTAGGTCAACGATTTGTCGTTCCAGACTGTCGCCGATGAGTAGCTCGGTCAGCGGCTTGTGGACACACTCGGGGCTTTCCGTGCCAAAGTGTTCGGGACCAATGCCACGCACGATGCCGCCCCCCGAGTCGGCACGTTGGGCTCCGCGTATATCAGCCAACCATCGGCTTTCGGCGAAGGCGCGCATGAGAACTTCCCCGAAGCCGAAGGCGGCGCCACCCCAGAGGCAATCGTCGCGGCCGTTAATGGGTTCACAATAGGGGAAATCCTCATCGCGATCGATGCGATCACTGTAGGCATGTCGGAGTTTCATCCGCGGCATGGCCAGACTCACGAAGCGTGCATCCTCCGTGTCGCGAAAGCTACGCCACGACAGGAACGACAGATCTTGATGGATCTTTTCATAGTCGACAGTGGTCTGCATCTCTCCGAAGCTGTCATGGCCAAACATGGTCGGAGACGCGTTGAGCACAATGGGACAAAAGGCCGCCGCTGCAACCTGGGAAAAAGATCGCAACATGGCCATGTCGTCGTAGGGATGCTCGGGACTGGGGCGAGGGTGGATCTCGTAGTCCGCCAACAAAACTCCATACGGCTGACCACCAGCAGTCCCAAATTCCTGTTCGTAAATTTTCTGAAACAACTGACTCTGGTCGAACTCGACAGCCCTGTCGAAGTCACGGCAGAGTTCAGCATACGAAGCGTTTAAAAGGCGAATCTTAATCTGTTCGTCACTGACATCCTCGCGAGCATTGACCAGGTACTCCACACCGCGCCAACTGGCTTCGAGCTTTTGAAAGGCAGGGTGATGAATGATCTGCGAGACCTGGTCCGACAGTAGCCGGTCGATCCGCGCCACCGAGGTCTGGAGTTTTCTCGCGATGGTTGACCATTGGGCACCAGCCAAACGCTCTACAGTCGCCTCGCCCAGCCAAATCCGGAGTCCTTCGGAGACCGTATCGGCCGCCAAGAAAGCGTCCAGCGCATTGTGGCCCGTAGAGCCTTTGGCTGCTGTCGCAGAGCCCCCCTTGTCTTGTCCCCCCCTGCCCTGGCCTGAGGGTGACGGTCGCGTTTCCTCGACCAATTGCTCCAACAGTCCCGGTGGCAGTTCATTGGCGGTCTGCGCTTCCTCCACGACTTCGGTAGTAGTCACTACCAACGGCGGATTCGAGGAGGAAGCAGAATTCAATGCGATGGACTCCGTGATGGAACTTGATGAAACGTCGGCCAATCAATTGGTTTGCGATGCCACAGTCGTAGCTGAAGTCGCAAAAACTCTTGGAAACCATGAATCGTCGCACGACTCTCCGAGTCGTGATCCCTGGGCGCTTTGAAGCCGCCGAAAATCTTGACTCCCTTCCGCTACGATGCTACAAGCTCGACTTTTGCAAACTTCCTCAAGGTTAGCCTTTGCCGCTGGGCATCTCAGCTACCAATCGCAAGGAAGTAGTCAATTCTTCCAATTGCAACCAGGGACGCAAATAGGCCACTGCATTGTACGAACCAGGCTTGCCCGGGATCTCGCGGACTTCAATTCGAGCGTCGGCCAAGGGATAACGGGCTTTGACAAATTGGTCGGCTTTCGAGTCGGCCGACACGTAGTTCATGATCCAATTATTCATCCATTTTTCCATGTCGTCGCGCTCTTGGAAGGAGCCGACCTTATCGCGCGCGATGCACTTGAGATAGTGCGCGATGCGTGACGTGGCCATGATGTAAGGCAGGCGTGCGCTGATGGCCGCATTGGCGGTTGCCATGGGACCATCCTTGCCTTGATACTCTTTCGGTTTTTGACAAGTTTGAGCGCCGAAGAAGACGGCGTAGTCCTTTTCCTTGTAGTGGCACAAGGGGAGGAAGCCCAAGTCGCTCAGCTCTTTCTCACGGCGATCGGTAATGGCGACTTCTGTAGGACACTTGAGGTCGACGTCACCATCGTCGGCCTTGAAGACGTGAGCGGGGAGCCCTTCGACCTTGCCGCCTCCTTCGGCACCACGGATAGCGGTACACCAACCGGTCTGCGCGAAGGTGTCGGTCATCCGCGCACCCAAAACATAGGCGGTATTCATCCAGCAGTAATCGTGGTGGCTAACCGACTTGGGTTTGCCATCCTTGCCGAGTTCGACTTCCTCATAGCTGAATTCTTCGATCGGTTTTGTATTGGCACCGAAGGGGAGGCGGGCCAACGTGCGGGGCATAGTGAGCGTAACAAATCGCGAATCTTCACTCTCGCGGAAGCTACGCCACGAGGTATGCTCGACGGTATCGAAGATTTTGGCCAAATCGCGTGGTTTGGTCAGTCCCTGCCAATCTTCCATGCCAAACAAATTCGGTGAGGCGGCGGAGATGAACGGGCAGAAGGCTGCCGCTGCGACACCCGCCACATTTTTGAGCATGGTAATGTCGTCAGGATGATTTTGGAATTCATAATCGCCGATCAGCGAACCGTAGGGAATTCCACCTGGGGAGCCGAATTCCGTTTCATAGATCTTCTTAAACAATTCGCTCTGATCAAACTCGACAGCCTTCTCAAGGTCCTTTTGCAGATCCTTCTTGCTGCAGTTGAGTACCTTAATCTTGAGCTGCGTCCCTGTCTCGGAATTCATTACCAAGTGGCTTAGCCCGCGCCAACTGCCTTCCAACTTCTGGAAGTCAGGATGGTGCATAATGGCCGACAATTGCTTGGAAATCTGTTGGTCAAACTTGTCAATGGTGGCCTTGATAGAACGCGTCAAGTCCTTATCAAAAGTGACTGCACCTTGCAAAGCCTGCTCGGTAAACGTGCGTAGCAATTCCTCGGCGCGTGAACGCTCCGTTTGCTTAGTGGCGGAGATCGCTGACTCAAGCAAACTAAAGCTGGCTTCCTGAGTTTCTGTTTCCGCGGCAGCGGCTTGTTTTTCTTTTTCGGCCATTAGTCAGGCTCCTTAATCAATAATTGAGTGGGTGGTTGGCAGGCAAGCGCTGATGCGAAAACGATTGTCGCTCGACTCTCGGAGTCGAGAAGCGGATGAATATTGCTCGGGCGACAAATGTAAGTTTAAGTGGCAACTCGACTCGGAGAGTCGAGCGACGATGAGCGGTTATTCGGGCTTGTTGATGCCCAGTTCCTCTGCCAACTTGGCGACGTTTTCGGTGTTCTTCAGCACATCCTCGAGAGTTGCTTCAAGGTCGCTGCTGACGTCGACTTTGGCGAGCAGGTCGCGAAGTTGATTGCGGGTTTCGACTAGTTTCTTGAGCGGCTCCACTTGATTGGCGACTTTGGCTGGTTCAAAGTCATCCATCGACTCGAACTTAAGCTGTACGCCCAGTTCGCTACCATCGCCGGCCAATGTGTTTTCGACACGCAGATTGAGTCCCGGCGTCATCTTCTTTAGCACATCGTTGATGTTGTCGCGATCGATTTGGACGAACTTGCGATCTCGCAGCGGGGGTAATTTCGTGGTTGGCTGTCCCGAAAAATCACCTAAGACGCCCATTACAAACGGAAGCTCGCGCTTCTCCATCGCGTCGCCCGTTTCGACATCGTAAGTAATGTGAACGCGGGGCTTGCGGACTCGGCTCAGTTTCCCATGGACGGAACTCATCAGTTCACCTCTCGAAAGTTATTGGAAGTGTCGTTTATGCAAAAGTACGGTAGGCTTTCCAAGCTGTCCTGCCTGCTAAAGCTAGGTTTTTATCGGTGTTTGTCAGGCAGGAATGCCTGACGTACGTACGGTTTTTATCTAGGTTATCCTAAACTAGTCTGCAAATGTTGCTCAAAAACTTAGTTTTTTAGCCATCGAATCCCATAAAGGGACTCGGTATTGTGTTATTCGGAGGACTCCCCGGGTTGGGTAATTCCCATGCGTTTGAAAACTTCTCCTAGGACGGTTTCATCGCTAACCAGATCCTTGAGCAAATCGGGGAGTGGCATTCGTCCCCAGCGCACGGCTTGTTCGAGTGCATAGGAGACGGGCGAATGCGGTTCGGCTTTGCGGAAATAATCGGCTACCCGGAGCAAATGTTGCAGAGCTTCGTCACGGGACGCTACAGGACGCTGCATCAGATTACCGCTTGCCGGGTGATTGCTGCTGCCGTCGGTCAGCTCTCCTGAAATCGAACCGTCGGCGTTCTCGCCGACTGGGTCGTTCGTGGTCAGCAGTCCTTCGGTAAACGTATTGAACGTTTGGGCCAAGCGTTCCAGAGTGCGTTGGAGATTCGATGTAGGCGGTCCTAACGGATAACCGGAATCATCCTTGCCACACAGCCCATCCATGGTTTCGGCAAACAGTTTGAGTTCGTTGGTGGCTTCCGCCAAATCAGCTTGAGTGCACAGCAAATCTTCGCGACTGGCATCGCGAATGGCTTTTTGAAAGGCCTGCATCGACAGCGCACCTTCCTCGAGACGCAGGGCACGATGCTCGGGATCCATCTCGTCCAAGTCGAGAGCTTGCTGGTAGTTGGCCCACGTAATCTGGCCATCACTGGGAAAGATAGGTGCGGCTTCCAGCGCCGAGGAGAGCGTATTGTCGAGTCCCGAGAGTTGAGCGACGGTGTGCGCGGTTCCCTCTTCTTCGTCGGGTCGTGGGTGGATCGAATCCCAAAACTGCTCACTCAGCATGCGGCAGAGTTTGATGCTATCGCGAAAGCCTGCGATGCCGGCTAGTCTGGTTGTTGCCTCTATCAGCCAGCTTACTGCCCACAAGTCTTTTGAATGCTGGCAGAGTAAATCGGTAGCCATATCAGCAACTTTGCCCCAGTTCGGTACGGGGCGGGCTTCGTCCTGGCCGCTGGGTTCGTTGTCGAAATCGCTTTGCTGCATGAGAGCCAAGCGGGCCAGCGCGCGTTCAGCCTCCATGGCCATATTGCGGGCTTCGCGAACGGCGTAATACATGCGACTCAATTCCGGATGCTCGCGTAAGCTCGCACCGCTAGGCGCGTCGTCCGAAATGGGTGCCAGGAAGGCTTCAAAGTCAAGTGTGGCTTCAGTGGACATGTTAATCGTGTAAATCCAAGCGTCGGAGTTTTTGCGCAAGCTGTTCCAATATCTTAGCATGCAAGCGGCTCGCCCACGACTTGCTAATGCCAACTTGATTGGCTGCATCTTGCAGCGTATAGCCTTCAAAATAAACAGCCTGAATGACTCGGCGTTCGACCGGATCGAGCCCGGCGACCAACTCACGCAAGCGTTGGCTGGCTTCGCGATGCAGCAGGGCCTGAGGGGGCGAATCGCATTTGTCCTCGATAGCCGCAGCTTGCTCGACGCTTTCGTCACCTCCGCTGGCTAAATACACGACCGCCAATTTTTCGGTCACCCGCGCGAACCAATTTCCCGATTCCTCCAGCGTAGTTGGGGAATCGGCTGCCTGCTCACGCTCGTCCTCCAAGGCTTCGTCAGCCATGCGTTCGTAGCGCAGGCGTCGATAACGAGCGCGGCTGGTCCAAGTCATTTTGGCTAGGCCGTCGTAGATGGCACCGCGTACACGGTAGTAGGCAAAAGTACAAAACTGCGCACCCTTGTTGGGGTCAAAGTCGCGAGCTGCTTCTGCTAGTCCGACTTCACCATAGGCAATCAAGTCATCCAAGTCGGTTGTCACCGGCACGCTACGATAGACCTTCAGCGCCAGCGATCGGACAAGCCCCTGGCCCTCTTCAATCAATTCATCTCGCGTTTTTTCGGGTGCGTTCAAGTGATGGACTGCTGCAGTTGATTCCAAAGTGTTTTGAGACGCTGCATCGAAGTTGGGTCACCGCATAAACTGGCGGCAATCCGCTGGCACATTTGTCGATTGGCCTCTGCCTCGGCTAAGTCACGAAAGCGAGTGGATAACAGGCTGGCCACTAAGCGTTCGGTAATTTGAATCATATCGAGCGGGTCCGTTGAGTCCTCGCGCAAAATCTCGCGGGCGACGGCTTGCAAGTTTTGTAATTCCTCGGGGGTCATATCCCCAGTCCCGCGGGCTAATGTGGCTTCGAGCACATGCCGCAAAAGATCGGGCGAAGATTTCCGCACCGAGAAGCTGGCTTCACTGGCTGAATTTTCGGGTGCTGGTGCTCCGCCGGCGCTGGACATCGATCGCCTACTTTGAAAAGAAGAAATAGTAAATTAACAAACTCAAGATGGTGGCGATCAACAAGGCGTTGACGACCAGCATACTGCTCACCACGCTGCGGTAAGCGTGTTCTTTTTTCCAAGCATGGTCGCTCCATTCTAGGTCTTCCTCCAATTCGAGCAGTTTGGCAAAGACACTGCGGACGAAGGCTTGACGCATTCGCGAGCCCCCCGAGGCTCCAAAATAGCACCCGCATAATAAGGGCCCACGCCCATCGCTGGGGACACAGGCCCCAGATAAACTGGTGAGCAATTCGACGACTTTAGGTTGCACTTCACTTCGCATTTTGCACAACAAGGCGTAGAGCTTATCGTTGTTGGTTCGCCCTAAAGCCTCCGGATGGCGGAACAGCTCATAAATCCAATCCTCAAAGGCACCGCAGGATTGCTTGCCCAGGATGGCCAACTGCCCAGCTTCCAGCGGAGCTTGATGATTGAAACCATGGCCGAATCGATTGTCACGCGCACGCCCCTCGCCCACGCGGCGGGTCAATTCAATGAATCCCATTTCGTCGTCGAGCCCGGTCACCAACAACGCCATGGGCGCATGCAAGTTGGTCGCCTCAATCATCCGCGTTGCATCCTCGCGCACGACCGTCGAAAGTTGACCCGCAGGAGCTCCCACTAGAGTCTGCCAGTCGATAACGGCAATGGAACCATTGATGGGACATAGCGGCTGCCGCGACTCACTGGCCAAGCGACAAACTCTAGCTAAACGATCGGCTTGTTCGGCAATCTCCTTGCGATCGAGATTGACGTGGGCTGCGGGATTGGTTGCGGCAGCCGCAACCGCGGGAGTACTGCCGGCCAGCATCGTTCCCCGGAGCCCCATGGCTGACGGCGTTGGCGACGACGCAGGTGGTGTGATGGCCTCGCCCGAGATGATGGTGCCTCGAATCCCGGTATTAGGTGTTGGACTATCGGGCTTAGAAGTGATGGTCGCTCCCAAATTGGAGCCAGACCCAACCCCAATTAACGTTCCCCGCGCTCCGCCACTGCCAACTGAAATGCCACTCGGCGGAACCGCTTGTTGGGCCCGCTGCTGCAATAGCGAAGTTGCGGAGGCTTCAAGCAGGTAGACTACAACCGCATCGTTACTGGCGTACCACCGCAAGGGCGATTTGCCTGTCGGTTGCCCGTCGACGAGCAAATCCCAGTCGATGGCCTGCATCAAATTGTCAGCATCGCGGGGTGAAGCTATGCCGGTTGCCAAGAATAGTGGGCATTCATCGATGTTAATCCCCGCCTTGGAAATGGCGGCCACGCCTTGCTCCCAAGCTTCGTCAAGATCAGGGTATTGGCTCGGCTCTGTCTCCAACCAAGCTCTTACCGCGTAAAAGGCTGCCGTTGGTATCGCAAACATCAACACGAGCCAGCTCAGAATGAATCGCGGATCGCTCTTGGGGTCGGCAACCGCATCGTCGGAATTCCACGAGGCGATGTAGTATCCAAGGATGCACAGCATCAGGAACACAAAGAGGATGACGGCCACTCGAAATTGTAGTGACCAACCGAAAAATCCACGGACACTCCCCATCCAGCGGGCTGGTGCACGTAACAACCATCGGAAGGGTATTGACAACCAATACACAGCGTGACTCTCACTTCCAAAGATGAGTTATTCGTGAAACCCGCAAGAGTTTCACAACAGGATGCGGCAAGTACGTAGTAGTTATTGGGGTGCTACGACCCCGCGGCCCTCAAAATATGGTATCCCAACAAAACTGTGAGCACAAGCAGCATAAGCATGGTCATAGCCGCCCCGACGATGGTAAATCGCCCCTCCAGGGGTGGTGCACCTTTAACCGGATTGGGGATGCCCGAGAGTCTCTCCCTCTCGGAGCGAAAACGGAGCAGCCCCGCGGTATTACGCGTCCAATCCTCGATCGTATTGGGAAGCCCAAACTGCTGAGCTAAGAACTTTGACTCTGGCAGAGCAAATAGTCCTCGAAACCCTAAAATGACTGCTACGTAGTAAACCTCGATCGCGTCGCGTTGAATGAGTTGCTCGGCTTGCTTGGCTCGTTGAAAGAAGCCTGTCCCGGCTTCGTTGCTTTTAAAATACTGGAACTCCAGCTTGTGATTCTCCCACCAGCCGCCACCGTCCCAGTTGGCATTGATCATCACGTCGTCGATCCAAGCGCACAGGGCATAACGCGCCAATTCCCACGACTCGCGGGTTGCACCTTGCGAAAGACGTTCTTCGGCTCCGCGCAATTTTGCTTGAATCTCAGTCTGGACCTGGCGCGGCTCGACTCGCTGATGCGCGGCAACTTGTTCCATCGTCGACAGCACGTGCAAAAAGATTGGGTCGACAGCGGTAGCGAACTCGGGACTCATAGTCAGCTTTATGGTTGGGCTCTAGGAATTATTGGTAGGAACCGCAAATAGCGCGAATTCCAATATAGCTCGTTTGTCATGATGTAGGACTTCCAGTTTGCGTTGGCCGGCCAAACGATCAAAGTTGGCGATGATGCTGGTATTAAAACGCATGGCTAAGGTTTGTGTTGCCAGCACATCCTTCCAAGCGGGGCCTTCGCGACGGACTTCGAAATAAATCCAACCCCGCTGCGATGGAAGGGCCCGCGGTGGCGTACGCAGTTCATCGTCCGCTTTGACGTCGGGCATCCGATGTTTGAACAGTAAATCGACCTGTTGGTTACTCCCCATCTTCCAATCGAGTACTCCTGGGCGGAGCAATTCCCGACAGATGTCGGCCGGCACGTTTTCTCCATGTACGCCTACGAACCAATTCCAATTGGCGTGTAGCCACTTGGGGTCAAGTGTAACTTGCATACCGCGTTCGACACCGACGAAAAATCGTTGTTCGTATTCGAGCTTCTGGGTCGATCCGATCAATTCCCCAATTTTGCGTTTGAGCCACCAGAAGACCTTGGCTAAGTCGTCGTGGTCGTAGGCGGGAAGTTGTGGATCGAGACGGCGGGTGGAGTCGAAGATGCTCAGCACACCCACAACGCGGCACAATTCGAGATAGACCACATAGGGATGAAGGCCGATTGCGAAAGTCATCGAATGCAATGTGGCCAGGACTTGGTTGAGCTGCGAGAGCATCCACAAGTCGTCTAGCTCACCGGGCTCTTGACTGTGGAACGACAGGCCTCGCGTGGTGGCGCGTTGAGCCAGCACATCCACTTTTTGTCCGACCAGATCGTAAATCGAGCGAACCACACCTTGCGCCAAATCTTCCCAAGCCTCCGTGGTCAGCAGCGGAGGGAAATATTCTTCGTCAATCTCAGGGACCGACTCATCCCCGGCCGCGCGACGCACTCGTGCAATCGGTAGCGTTTCATATCCCTCGGTGTTGTCGGTTGATAGCAGCAGGCGCACATCGAGCTGCCGAAATTCGATTTCGCTCTCGCCACCCCCCGTATTCTCATCGCTGATTGGCAGTGGATTGACGGTTAATCGCGTCGCTGCCTCACCTGCGTCTCCTGTATTGGCACGCCCCAGTACCAGCTTGGAAAGAGCCAGCAAAATGGTCACTTCACTCTGTTTCTGAAAGGCCTCTTTGAGGCTGATACGCAAGTCGCGGCCATTCAAGTCAATTAGCGTGCCATCGCGCAATACGGCTTGGCAACCATTGAGCTGAAAGAAGTTGGCCCCTAAAGCCTCGCGCTGCAGGCGGAAAGAATGCAAGCCGTATGCATACAGCGACTGCCACTGCATCGACGTAGCCAGCGAATGATGCCAATAGCGATCGGAAGCCTGGAAGTGCTGAGGCTTCAGGAACATCCCCTCGTACCAATGGACCGGTTGCGATCGCATGCGAAAAAACCTAAATGATTGATGTCAGTCGAGCTGATTGGTGAGTAACCAGAACGAACTGGATGTTAGACGTCTTCGGGAATTCAGATGCTGGTTGGTAAATTTCTTGAGCAACTAACGATTTTGCAGATCATGCGGCTTCAGGTGACGCCCGTTTAACCCGGATTATTCATGAGCCGAGAGGCGTGAGCCCCCGGGCCACCTGAAACGCTTAGGAAACCGAGGGCTCACGCCCTGCGGCTCACAAGGTCGTGAACAATCCGGGTTTAACAACTGCTCATCGGTCGAACTCGCGAGCCAAACGCGACTATTATAGCGACCAAAACGCTCGCTTGTCGCGCAAGCCGGTCTGTGCGCGTGCAATTGCAGTCAACCTAAGTCGCCTCCAACTCCACCATGCACAGGCTCTGATCGGTTTTCCAGTTAAACCATTTGGGCACATGGCGGTGTCTGCACAGGCCGGTTGCTTTGTGCCCTAGCGCGCTGCCGTGATTATGCCATACTTGGCATGCGTCGTGCTGATCGATCGTATTTAGCGTCTGGACAGTCCAATCCCAGCCATCCGATTAACCTCCGCAAACCATGGACGAATCCCATGAAGAAACTACGGACTAAGCCCTTAAATCATGCCGCCCAATACTTCGCGCTCGCCGCCACTTTCCTGCTACCACTCGCCGCGTTACCCAGTCCTTCGTTGGGAGCGGACTCGGCTGGACCTAAAATCCTGTCCTCAGGCCCAGTACACGCCGCCTTGGTTTCTGCCAACACTCGGGCCATCGAATCGACCGCGCGCGTGCCGCGTCAACCACCTACCGAACCCTTAGCAGCCAACCAGCCGACCCGACAAAACCTGGATCTGGTGTGGATCGATGGGTATTGGGAATGGCACCGGGGGTACAGCGAATTCGTGTGGGTTCCAGGCATTTGGCGCAAGGCTCCCAGCGGGCTGACCTGGAAACCTGGCAAATGGATGCCGGCCCCCGATGGAGCCGTTCGCTATCCAGGTTACTGGTTTAAGAATAGCGAACCGCCTGAGATCTTGCGCAACTCCCCAGCTGACAAACCAGCCGACGACCCTGATTATAAGCGCGACGGAGGCCGCACGGCGACTCGGAAAATGGTCGGCAACGATGGCTTCTGGGTACGTGGCGGTTGGACGCTGGATGCACAGGGGCGATATAAGTGGAAACCTGGCTACGTGGCTGCCGTGCAGGAGGGCTACCAGTGGCAAGCAGGCAGCGTCATCCCGGTACCCGGGGGCTACGTCGTCGTCGATGGCTATTGGGACTATCCCATTCCACAACGCGGCCAAGCCTTTGCTGCCCTGCGGCTGCCGTCCGCTCCCCAGGCCGAGTCTCCGCAATCGCAACTATCCGCCATCGACCTGCCTTCAATCGTCCAATCACCGGGAGGTGAGTGGCTGTACACACGGCTGCACAATAGTAACCAAGCTATTTTGACGGAGACTTTGGCTAGCGAAGCGTTGGTAGCGCCCTTTCCCCGCCCCCTGGATCGCGGCCTAGCGTTTGATGGCCAGGGAGCAATCCAAGGTGTCGTACGCAAAGGGAAGCTGACACCCCACTCTATTGAAATCAAGTTGATGGGAGGGGCCGCGCGAGTTACCGAAAGCGATGATCAAGGCCGATTTGCATTCAAAGATATTCCCTATGGCACCTACACCCTCCTGGCTGAAGGGCCTGTGCAGAATTACTTTCGTCAAGGCGCGGCCGTCATCGATGTCGAACAACCCGTGGTGAAAGTGGAGATAGAGCTCGAGTAAATGTCGCCTTCAAACATTCGTCGGGCCAATACAGAGAGTGTCAGCGCTAGCCACCCGCGACAGGATTCTTACGATGCCTGACGCAAGACCTTGCAGCGAATATCATTTTGTCCATGGCAATATAAAAACTTACTTTGAGGTAGGTTTAAGTCGACGAAATGCCGTTCGATTAATCGCATATGGCTGGGCCAAGCGTAAGTAAAGTAGACATCTGCTTGGTCGCGGCGTTTTAAATAGTCTCCCTCGACGATTTGCGCTCGCAGACCCTGCTCGCTCAGTAAGTTCCGAGACGCTTGGACAAGTTCTGGGGCCAGCTCAATCCCGAGGGCTTCAAATCCCAGCAATTCGGCTAGACCGGTAGCAATCCCCCAGCCACTACCGAATTCGCAAAAACGGCCACGGGGTAAAGCATCGAGCATATCCCACAACATTTCGTAGTTGCTGGGGACGAAGGCAAAGACGTCAACGGATTTAAAACGCGCCCTCCCCTGCTCTATCAAACGTCGCGCGGGCTCAGTTAGTTCATTGCCAGTTCCGTGTAACTCGAAATCAATCAGCGGTTCGTCTTGTTCTTCCAACGCTTCGTTGCGAGGAGTGTCGTGATTTACATCAGCTGGGTCGTTGGGGCTAGACATCAATACTTCACTTTGCCTTTGGGAGCAGACTTCGGATCGTTGCGTTCCCAATTCTATCTGACGTCGATGCCAAGATGTGATAAAATCGATTCGCGACTTAGGCAAGATTTGTAACTACTATTCTTCGTTTGATGGGGATTCGGTTGATGAGTATCCAGACTGGAACTCGCCGACAAAGTTGGCGGCAAGCTGGTGCGCGATCGACGTCTGGTGGTAGAGGCTCGGTCAAACGTCGGCAAATGATAACTGCGGCAGTATTGGGAGCGTTGGTATTGGCTGCATTGTTGCTGGTGGCCTATTTATTAACGATTCGCTACCAACATACGCGCGTGGCGACACTGCTAACCGCGTCGCCAACCATAACCAGCGAACCCGAGCAAAAATACACTTGGCTACCGTTGCGATTTGGTTCGGAATCACTGGCACCTCTATTGGTCGAGGACACTGCACAATTTCAAGTAGCCTCTCTGACTCCGAGTTTTGATGACGCGGAAAATTTGGTTCAAGCTATCGAAGAGCAGATTCGACTGTTGCAACGCGACGATGCATTTATAGTCTGGATTCGGGCCAAGGGGGCGGAGCTCGATGGACAAGCCTATTTGTTCAGTGGCAACTACCGCTTGCCTGAATCGGGCGAAGAGCTCGCGGATCCACAGGGAGCGGTCCCTTTCAAATCGATCGTGGAAGCGGTTAGCCAGTGGTCGGGACCTGTCTTGATCTTGCTCGATTGGGGGAATCAGCTTTGCGATCCACGTGCCGGCGTGTGGGACAATCAATTTCTAAGTTTGGTTGTGGAAGACATTCAGGCGGCTCCCAAACAAGTGCATTGCCTGGTCTCGCATCAGCAGCGAGAACTCTCGTTGGATTCACTATCTAGCCGTCAGACACTGTTTGGCCGGGCTTGTGCTGAGGGGATTGTTGGACCACGACGTCTGCCACCTGAAACTGAATTTGATGTGTGGGCCGACGACCAGCTTCTGGTTGGCGATTTGGCAGAGTACGTGATTCGCCGAGTGTGGGCCGACTCGGCGCAGCGTCAAAAGCCATGGCTCATTCAGGGACAGAGTGGCTGGCTGAACGCAGATCGTCAAAACTGGCTGACGCGGACGCAGATGTCGCTGGGAGAATTGGAAGGATCGCATCGACTGAGGGGGTGGAGTGCACTGCCGAGCGAGGGAGAGGATGCGGATGGTAAACAGAATGAGAATGAAAAGAAAACGGAAGCTTCTCTTGCAACCACCACTGCAGGTGAAGCGAGCGACGTTGGGGAGGAATTGAATGATGAAAATTGGCCCACAGGACAACTGTGGCTGGCTTTAGATGGCTGGCGTGCACCCTCGGATCAACTTGGTGGATGGTCATTGGCTACCTTGGCTCCCCTCTCCGCTAAACGACTAGCGACGATGGCCTTGGAACTAGAGCATCGCTGGCTGGCCGGCAATGATTTCCGGGGAGAAGTCGACGGAGTTGGATTGCGCAAGCGAATCGATGCACTGCTGAAGAATATCGACCTGGACGCGAACAGGATCGAAGCGATTGCGAAATCAAGTTCCTTTGCGACGGTATTGGCAGAACGACCTGCAGACATTTCCGTAGCCGAGTTTTCCAATTGGCGACAACGTGTACAAGCCATGGCCGACTATCGACAGCTCGCATTGATTCTTAGCGACAGTGTCAGCCTTAGTGACAATCTCGCCAAACGCGATGATGTGTCTACCAACCTGGCGAGTGCAAACACAGCGGGGATTGCAACGGCCAGAAAGCTTCTGCAGGGAGTGTCTACGGCCACGGCTGAATCGGTTGACGAATTGCGTTTAACCGAGGCTGTGACGTTGGCTCGAGAGTTGAAAAGCAACCGAGCAGAGATTGATGGGCGAATTGCTGAGTTGGTAACTCAGGTGGCCAATGATCCCAGTGCGGGGAGACCACTCGCGGAGCTACTCTCGCGGTATTGTTGGCTCAGCCATTCGCAGCGCGGGACTTTATTGCAGTCGATGACGTGGGCAGAACCGACGGACGCCGATATGAACTGGCCCGCCATGGAGTTATCATTGATGCAAGCCCAGTCGCCACAACGCCAGCTTGCAATTCCACCTCAGCGTTTAGCATTGATCGAGGCGGCCACCGCGGGAGATGCAACGGGTCGCGCGTCGGATAGCCTTTCAGCAGCTGAGGTAGTAAAGCTGTTGAGCCAGGCAGCCAAATCGCTGAGTGACGCCAACCGTGTTACCGAAGCGACTTGGCTGATGGTGGATGGTCGCGACCTGTGTCAAAAAGCAAGTGGTTGGCCGCCTGAGCGTCAGCTTCCTCCGCTGCCCACCGTACCTCAGCCGCAACCTGGATGGCGCATAGCGTGGGAAAACCCTATCCGAGGGCAGTTGGGTACGGATCGTTTGCAACTTCATAGCACTAGCGAGCCAGCCACCGTCGATTTTGTGTTGACTCGTGTCGGCGCGGCCGCCGATATCGAATCGGTTCAGATTGAATTGACCGGTTTGCAGGGGCGGATCGCTGGGGATGATGGGAATTGGCAGCGCGGTGTGATCAAGCTGAATCACGATGACTTACTGCGCGTGGTCGATCTGAAGTCCAACGCGCAACGCCTGCCATTGGATTTGAGGGCCTTGAGCGCTGATGCGCAGGTCCAGCTTGGCGTGCAAATTCGAGTTGCGGCCGGTGACAGTTCTCCTCCGCTGGCGGCCTTGTCCTGTCGACTTCCGGTCGACACTCCGGTCGAGCTCAGAGTACAGCAGAGGGTCAGTAAAAACTTAGCAACCGATTGGAAAGATTGTATTCCGCACGAGAATTTGACGACGCTTCAACCCTTTCCAGGACGGAAAAATGAATTTCGTCTGAGGGTCTCCAACGTGGACAGTCAACCGCGCGTCGCTACCGTCGAACTTTATCGCTTGCCAGCCCGTAGTCGCGTCAATGCCAAGGGACGCATTAGCGAAACCGAGGGAGAGATTCCCCTGGAATTGGAGAATCAAAGCCTACGGACCTTCGATTTGATTGCCAAATCGGCACCGATCACATTGGAGCCCAATGCCCGGGACCAAATAGTTGATTTTACTTCTGCGGCCGCGCCCGCTGCTGATCCGCCAGCCAGTCCGCCAGCCGACCGTGTAACCAGCGCAGCTGCACCGACGAGCGCTGCAGATATCTCCTGGGGCATGGTGGCTGTCGTGCGTTTGGAATCCGAACCGACACGTAATTGGCCGAATTGGATTCAGTTGCGCCCTGTCAGGGCTGCAGATTTTCTTTCCGCCCGGTCAACGGTCAGCACAGATGAACGGACCATTCAATTGGAGGTGAAGTTCCTAGATGCCGACCAAGATAGCTTACCCGACTGGACGCCCACGGACTTTAGCGACGATCAACCGATCGTGTTGGATTGTGAGATTGGTGCAGGTATCGATATGCGACTGGCTACTTTTCCGATGCCGCGGCAAATTCTGACCAAGGACAAACGACGGCAGGTATTTACGATCAGCTCTGAACGTAAGATTGAGCAGGAGGTCGAGTTGCAAGTGAGTGTCGACGGCTCGGCACGGGCGCTCTTCGAATTCGTAGGTGTGGGCGGAATTGCGCCGCGTCGTGAACCCCCAGATCGAATTAAGTTGCGGTCGATTGGTTTCAAGGATGGCTTGACGTATCTAAGCGCTTTCAAGCAAAACTATGGCGAGAAGGAAAGCTTTCTTAAAAATAACGTGGCGATGTTCAAGTTGCCGGTGACGGCTCCGTTGGAAATCGTGCTGGCTGTCGACGCTGAGTCGCGAGGACGTGTGGGCGCTCGGCCTGAAGCTGTCGATTTCATGCTGCAGTTGCCGACTCAAGAATTGCCGATCGGCAATTTCTTTGGTGATCGGGACTTGATTGCAAAGCTATCTGGCGCACCTAGTACAACGCTGACCGTCGAATGCCAATTGTTGGACTGGAAGTTTTCATTGCCAGTTGACAGGATGGGCGATGTGGAAGCTACATTCAAAGGCTCCATAGGAAGTGCGCAAAATCAAGTGCTCGGTAAGTTGGTACTCGATGGCAGTGGACCAGTACTGGCCCAGGCACCCGTGATTCGTGATTGTATGGAAGGACAAAATAGTCAGCTTGCTTTTCAAGTGGTCGACAGTGTGCCGATAGGCGAGGGGACGATTACGATCGGACCAGCCGGCAATCCCAACTTGGCTTCGCCATTGGGAGAGAAATTGTCGGCGAATGATTTCATCCAGGTTAGCAATGGTTGGCAATTGCGCACGCGAACCCTGCTCGTACAGGGCTATCCTCCCGGTACCTACGAAGTCCGAGCCCAGCTTGCGGATGTGCTCGGCAATGCTTCCGAACTTGGGCCCTGGAGGCTGGTCGTCAAACCCAAACCACAACCTGCGGATGGTGGCACTGCGGCGAAATCAGCCCAAACACTCAAAGCGGACATTAACGGACGACTATTTTTTGGCGCTTTGAAAAACAAATCCCCCAATCCTGTAACAGTGACCGTCAA
Organism: Pirellulaceae bacterium; assembly: GCA_041739785.1. GTDB lineage: Bacteria > Planctomycetota > Planctomycetia > Pirellulales > Pirellulaceae > Aureliella. The sequence goes on along the minus strand of JBGSNE010000215.1, from coordinate 49,719 downwards.
GGATCTACCTGAAAAGACTGTCACTAGCAGTGATGGTAAATTCAGAATAGCCGGGCTGGACGCTGGTGAGTACACGCTTGAGGCGTCCACCGAGTGGCAGGGGGCAGTTTACAAGGGAGAGGCAAAAGTCACTTTGATGAAAAAAGCCGACTATCAAAAACTGATTGACATCTCGTTAAACAAATAGCGGACAAGGTGTAACAAAGGAATCGTCACATTCATTACGCACAAGAGTTGCGCTAGTGTTGACGGTCGTGGCAAACCAAGGACAATCTGGTGGATCAGAGAACAAAGCGGTTCGAGATCAACTCGTAGCGGAATTCGCCAAGAATTTCGACTTTCAATGGTAAACGGCTGGTGCCGAAATTCTTGGCGAATTCCGCTATGCTTTAGCCTCGTGCCATTCGTGTCAGATACCTGAATTGATTTGACTCAAATAAAACCCTTGACAGGAATTCCCAGTGAAGCAACTCGATCACCTAAAGAACCTGGTCATCATGGCTGCGGCGGATGGAGTACTCAGCGAACAAGAGATTGCGCTGCTCGTCGATCGTTGTTCCAGCTTGGGGCTGGCCGAAGAGGATCTTGAGAAGGCGATTGACTTTGCCCTCAGCGGAGGTGCCAAGTTGCGATTCCCCGTCGATCGCGCTGAGCAAAATAAAATGCTGGCGGATCTCATCCGCATGATGGCCGCTGACGGGAAATTGACCGAGGTTGAGAAACGACTCTTCGCACTGGCGGCTGCAAAGATGGGAATCGAAAAAGTTGAACTCGATGCACTCATTGATCAGTTGGTGAACAAGCGTAGCTAGTGCTGCGGTTTCACTAAGAATTTGGATTTAGCGCGCGTCGGGAAAAGGTGTCCGACACCAAAAGTGCGCAGCACCCGCAGGGCCGTTCCGGCTTTTGGTGTCGGACACCTTTTCCCGGACCTATGCTCCTGCCAAACATTGCTCATCTTCGTGGCGGGGATTGTTGACATGCGAACTGACCTCGCGCGGTATTAGAAAACCGTCTGGGGCCGGAGCCAGCTGCGCGTAAGCTTCGTCGGAATCACAGGCTGGATCCATCCATCGCTCGGCGGCCGCGCTGGTCATCACCACCGGCATGCGATTGTGAATCGCGCTTAGCCTGGCATTGGCGGCAGTGGTAATAATGGTGCACGTCGATACCGGCTGCCCTGTGGCGCGAGTGTTCCTTTCCCATAGTCCAGCTAATTGCATCACGCCGCCAGCGGTCGGCGAAATCCAGTGCGGTTGCTTGCGTTTGGCGTCCAGTAGCTGCCATTCGTAATAGCCGTCGGCCACAATCAAGCAACGTCGTTGTCGCAAGGGGCCAATGAAGGACTTTTTCTCGCGGAGCGTCTCATAACGCGCGTTAATCATACGATTGCCAATCGACAAATCCGTGGACCAGCTAGGGACCAAGCCCCAACGAAATAAGGCATAATGCAGGCCGTGGTGGCACGCCTCCCCTGCAGCGTTTTCTATTTCCGCGCCCGTGTCGCTATCCGCCCGGTTGGCGATGACCACAATGTTTTGCGTGGGAGCGATGTTGTACCGCGGTTGCCAAGCGTGGCTCAGTCGCTCAAAATCAAGTGCGGGCAACAATAGTTGGGCCCACTGATCAGGGGCAGTCTTGAGTGTTAAACGACCACACATGGAGCAATTCCTGTTAGTGTCTGACAGTAATGAGTTTATCGAACTAACGACCACCACGGCTAGCGAACAAGAAGCCCACGCGCTAGGTCGTCGGCTGATCGAACAACGCTTGGCAGCTTGCGTGCAAGTGTCCGGAGCGATCCGGAGTTTTTATCGCTGGCAAGGCGAAGTGTGCGAAGCCAGCGAAGTGCGGTTGACTGTCAAGTCGCTTTGGCGACTGAAGGAGCAGCTGATCCAAGCCATTGAAAGCGCGCACAGTTATGACACCCCTGAAATTATACTCACCACCGTGGTCGAGTGTTCGCCCAAATATGGTCAGTGGCTGCGCGAACAAGTCGAGTAATCAACTCAAATCACCCACGTCGAGCAACTCTACGTCTGCGGGAATCTGCGCGGTGGGACGGCGATGCTGGTAATAGCCGACGCGCAATTGATACTCGATATGTAACGGCCTCAGGTCGACACGACTGAACCGCTTACTGAGCCTCATCGACTCCCCATGCAATAAGTAGTCACAGGCTTGCGATGCGACTGAATAGAGAATCTCCGCAATCCGGAAGATGCCCGGGTCGTTGTGCTGCTCGCGACTGAGCAACTCTACTTGTTGGCCCACATCTAAATCGATTTCCGGAACAGGCAGCCAGAGGCTGGGTTGAACGCGAATAACCTGCGTGCCATACCGCAAGTGATAGAATTGACCATCCCATCGTTCGCGACGCAATACGCGGGGGCTGGGGATCAGCTGTTTGGCGACACTCAGATCATCGGGATGAATCCAAGTCTCTCCCTCGGCCGGCCAGCGGAGATAGACTCCCCAATCCGGCAGGTTGGGACGGTAACTGAATGGTTGAGCTGCACCGGTCATTGCGCTGAAATCTCAACTGGCCAACCAACTACGAACCGTAGCGACATCGTGAGCTACGGCCTGCCAACGCTGTTCCTGAAGTTCAGCCCCGCGATGGTCTATGTACTCGACATGTAATGATAGTGGCCCAATCAAGCCCTCGCGTTTGATAGCGTCAAACAGGGGACGAGCGATTCCCTTCCCCAAGGCTACGTTCTCAGGTTTGTTGTCGATCCAAGCTACATCCTTTATGTAGATAGCACCGATGTGAGGACGAATGGCGGCATATCCGCTTGGCCAACTCTGCGATAGTTCGAGCGAGGTATGGCGAATGTCGTAGGCTACCGCCAAGGACTGAGGATCGATCCCCCGTAACACCTGCTCGAGGTCCCACAGCGCGGAGCCAACATAGTCCTTGCCGGCATGATTTTGATAAAGCGCTTTGACCCCCAACGACTTGCACATCGCTGCCAACTTGGCAGCTTGCTTGGCAAACCCATCGAGCTGAGGCAAGATAGGTTGCGAATAATCGTAGCGATAGTACTGCATCCGCAAGTTGGGGATGCCGGCCTTGGCAAACTGTTCGAGTTGTTTTTGTGTGGCCGAGTCTGCTTGGTTGATATCGCTGGCGGCAATGATGACACGTTGCCCATGCTTGGCCAGCGCATCGGTCAGCCTGGGTAGCTCTCGCTCAAAATTTTCTGGAGCAACTTGGCCTCCTGACCTCAGGGTAGCCTCAATGCCTTGAACACCAATCGATTTAAGACGCTTGCCCAATTCATCGAATTCTAAGTGCTGAAGCGGTTTTGCAAAAATGATCAGTGGATGATCCGGCTCTGCGGCCTGCGTTTGTCCGGTGGCCCTTGCGAGCAGCCAAGTTGTTGTGGCGGCAGCAGCAGTTAGCGTTACAAAATCTCGTCGGTTCGGCATCGTTTTTTAGTTCCAAGTTCCAAGTTCCAAGTCTCAAATCTCAAATCTCAAATTTCAAATTTCAAATTTCAAATTTCAAATTTCGGGTTTGCTTTCTCTAGCCTCTAGCCTCTAGCCTCTAGCCTCTAGCCTCTAGCCTCTAGCCTCTAGCCTCTAGCCTCTAGCCTCTAGCCTCTCGCCTCACGGAGGATCATATCCGCCTGAAGCGAAAGGATGACAGCGCAGGATGCGACGCAAGCCACGTAGTGCTCCACGCCAAGCCCCGTATTTCTTGATGGCTTCAATCATATAGACACTACAGGTCGGATCGAACCGACAACACGGACCAATCAAAGGGGACAAGCCACGCTGGTAAGTGCGGACCGCAAAGATCAAACAGTGTCTAGGGATCTGCCGGATACGCAACATTATCTATCGTGAGCTCTCAGGCTGGGCGACTATAGTTTGGATGACCGCCATACGAAGCGGCGAAATCCAGGCTGACCCTATTGTAAACCCCAAGCGACAGCGGTGGGCCCGGACCAGCCAGAAACCTGTAGCGGACTTGTTGGCCATCCGCTAGTGAGACGGATTCGAAGAATGCCCCCATCCTAAAGCCACCAACTGAAAAGTTGCCTCACAAACCATCGGCGTTACAATTTGGCTGCCGGAGCCAGCGGTCTGTTGATTTAGTCTTTTTACCCGCGGCTGCAGGGCAATCAAAAAGTCGTCAAATCAAAAGCAGCAACGATGAGTCAGTGCAAGTGTATTGGGTGGTGGCAACAAACTGGGTACGGGCGACAGCCAATGGACGACCTGCGGATCGAATTCGATCATTCGCGAGTGGTCGGAAGCGGCACAGATATGATCGCCCCGTTCACACTCACCGGCAAGCTCCGCCCGGATGGTACCGTCGAAATTGTCAAGCAATATGTCGGTAGACACACCGTGTTGTACGTCGGCCAATACGATGGTGAAGGAACATTCCACGGTACGTGGGATATCGAAGGCTATCGTGGCCAATGGTCCATCAAAGTCGTCGCTCCCGAACAGCAGGCCGAAGAGTGGTTTGACGAAGTCGGCGGGAGTGAAGGAGTGAAGTGAGAATGGAGAAGGGAGAAGGGAGAATGTGGGGATATGCGGATGGTACGCGGCGTGTCATTGGATTTAAGGGCCGAAGGCCCGGCCGACTGCCGAGCTCCGGCTGGTCAATCGATCGGGCTTTCTACCGCAAATGCAATCAACCCTCAACCCTCAACCCTCAACCCTCAACCCTCAAATTTCAAATTTCAAATTTCAAATTTCAAGCCTGGAACCTGAAACCTGGAACCTGAAACCTGAAACCTGGAACCTGAAACCTGAAACCTGAAACCTGGAACCTGAAACCTTACCCCTATCGACTGATTTGAAAGTCTAAATTGGCTTGGCCGAATTTGCGGCCCTTTAGGTCTTCCACGGTTAACTTTAATTGATACTTGCCGGGTTCAATACTCTGCGGCATGTAGATGCGATAAGCAATAAAATAGTCGCGACGCTGATTGCGGCACAGGTGTGAGTCCATGGGCAAGAGCTGATCCGCTATGCGGCGTCCACTGGAATCCACAATCTCGTAGCTACCTTGCAATTGTGTCTCGAATCCTTTGCCGTCGATCTGCGAGCTAACGAAATTGTCGAGTTCGCAGTAGAGCAACAACTCTTGATCCGGTTTGAATGCGTATTGAGAGAACTTGGAAACCACACCGTAGCCGTCTACCTCGGTGCAGAACGTGGCATTGTGTACTTCTAAGTTGCTGACGGAGGCCAGATGGCTGAGCGCCTTGCGCTGACTGAGCATAGCCAACGAGTAGCGTTTGATTTCGACTGGATTACCGGTGGGATTGGTCACTTCGTATAGCGACTCCAATGAGTGTCGAATGAAGTCCTGTCCATGCGTCTGAAGTCCTTCGATGGGTTCACTGGCGGCGTTGATGTCGCTCAAGCTTAAGTGCAACAAGCGATCGACCATGGCTCGGTGAACCTGCTCTTCGGGACTGGCCGCGTCCGACTCTTGATCAAGTTGTGCCAGCGCTTGGTGAATGTGCTCGCGCCAAGTGATTTCCTGAGCGGTGGATTCGACGGGTGGGCGGGCGGATGGTTGAGTCTCGCTATAGCTGGCCATCACCACTGGGCTGGTTTCATTGGTAGTCTGAGGAGCTCGCTGGACAATTGGCTCTCCACGCGACGATTGCGGTCGTGGCTGAGGTTTGTCAGTCAAATTGCGAGTGTACGGTTGCTCGACGGCGCGAGGTTTGACTTCGCCAACTTCCGGTCGTCCCTCAACGGCAGCCATTTGATATTTGGAACTACCAGCATAGCCCGAGTTGCTTTCGCCCGGATCGTTGGCTCGATCTGCAGTGTGTGAACGACTGCTCGAGACGACTGACTGGGGCGAGTCGGAACTATCGTCGTCGGAAATGCGACGACTGGCACGCGTGGAGTTGGCGGGAGGAGTCTTGGCTTGCGCTAGGTGTTCGGCGTCGGGTAACGAAGCCTCCGTACTACGGGCGCGCATCGCAGTCATTTCGCGTCGCAACAAATCGCGCTGCGAGGGAGGAACTTCGATCAGCATCTCTTCTATTTCGTCGCGCTCATGGAGCGAGCGCTGGGCAGCTGCCAGTTGCACTTCATCTCCCTCGATACTTTCGCGATCGTCGTCCGCGGTGGACGATGCACTGCGTGACGTGGAGGGCTTGCGCGACGCGGAACCAGGCCGATGCTGTGCGGCCAAGGGTTCACGCAGCGAGGAACTTTGGCCCGACTGCTGCCGCTCGATCTCGATCAACCTATCAAAATCAGGTTGCCCGCTGGTGGCCCTCCATGGGGTTCGACAGCCGTTGGCTGAAACCAGGAACAGCAACGCTATCAGCCCTAGTGTCACGCTAGTTGACAGATTCGAGGAGTGTCCACTATGTGCGAAGCGTCGAAGTAACATGCCGCAGCCTTCCATTGCTTAAAGCGTTTTCTTTGGGTGGGATTCACTGTCCATGCGAATCCAACGGAATCCAGTGCTATGCCCGATTCTGGACGGATAGTAGAGAAAGATCGGTAGCGAGGCAAGTTAGATTGGGTAAGGGAATGGGGAATGAGGGATGAGGGGTGAAGGGTGAAGGGTGAAGGGTGAAGGGTGCGGGATGAATCAGTGTGAGCCGCGACGCGTAAGGGCTTGTTGATTTAGGGACCGTCCGTAAATAAGTTGCCGTTTTAGCGGAACGGCGCAAGCGGGCTTGTTGATTTAGTGTTGATTCGACGGCTCTTTGTTTAACCCGCAGCCGTAGGCGAGGGTCAATGGGGCGAACCTCGCCTTCGGCTGCGGGTTAAACGAATAAATCAACAAGCCGTTACGGCCCGCGGCTCACTAAGTGGTTGCATGCCCGGTGCCTTACAGCCTATGGCTCACATCTGCCTTAGGTTTAATTGCCCGGTGCCTTACGGCCCACGGCTCACTCAGGCCTTAGGTTTCATAGCCGAGGTTGGGTGAGAGCCAGCGTTCGATCTCGCGGAGACTCATTCCCTTGCGGCGTGCGTAGGCTTGCACTTGATCTTGAGTTAGTCGATCGACGGCAAAGTAACGCGACTGAGGGTGGGCAAAGTACAAACCGCTAACGCTGGCACCAGGCCACATAGCGTAGGACTCGGTCAGCTTTACGCCGGTCTGTTCGGTAGCGTTCATCAGCCGGAAGAGAATGGCTTTTTCGGTGTGATCGGGGCAGGCTGGATAGCCAGCGGCGGGGCGGATCCCACGGTACTTCTCGTCGATTCGCTCGTCGTTGGTTAGTCCTTCGTTGGCACCGAAGCCCCAATCCACGCGAGCGCGATGATGCAACAGTTCGGCAAAACCTTCGGCCAGTCGGTCGGCCAGTGATTTGATCAAGATCGAATTGTAATCATCCCCTTGCAGCTCGTATTCCTTCGCGAATTCATCGGCACCATCGCCGGCGGTAACGACAAAGCCGCCGATGTAGTCTTGCCGTCCGGAATCGCGAGGGGCAATGTAGTCAGCAAGCGAACGGAAATCTTTCTGTCCCTGCCGTTCCCATTGCTGTCGAAGGAAATGAAAGGTTTCCAGTTCATGCTCACGAGCCTCGTCGCGGTACAGGATCACATCGTCATCGACGCTGGCAGCAGGCCAAAAACCATAAATGCCATGCGCTTTGATCCGTTTTTCATCAATGATTTTTTGTAGCATCTGCTGGCCGTTGTCGAACAGCTCACGAGCCTCTTTTCCAACATGCGCATCGTCAAAAATCTTGGGGTACTTGCCCTTCAGTTCCCATGACATGAAGAACGGTGACCAGTCGATATACTGAGCGATCTCAGCCAAGGAGAAATCATGCAGTAGCTGTGTACCGGTGAACTTGGGCTGCGGGATGTCAATGGTCTTCCAATCGGTTTGGAAACGTTTCTCCAGCGCTTCCGCGTAGGGGACGAGTGTGACTTTGCGAGCCTGATAGCTGGCGACTAATTCCCTCTGCTGTTGGCGGTTCTCGCTGGCGAACTTTTCACGCAAGTCTTCACGGCAGAGCTTTTCGACGACACCCACACTGCGCGAGGCGTCGAGCACATGCACGACTTCGTGGTCGTAGTGTGGTGCAATCTTGACCGCCGTGTGCTTGGCACTGGTGGTCGCGCCACCGATGAGCAAAGGAACATTGAGCTTCAGACGCTTCATCTCTTTGGCGACATACGACATTTCATCTAAGCTGGGAGTAATCAAGCCCGAGAGGCCAACTACGTCAACCTTCTCCTTGACAGCGGTCTCCAGGATCTTTTCGGCGGAGACCATCACACCCATATCGATGACTTCGAAGTTGTTGCACGCCAGCACAACCCCCACGATATTCTTGCCAATATCGTGAACGTCTCCTTTGACGGTGGCCATCAGTACCTTGCCGCGTCCGGCTGAGGTTGTGGTCCCGGCCGCTAGTTTTTCTTCTTCCATGAAGGGAGTTAAATAGGCGACCGCTTTTTTCATCACTCGCGCCGACTTGACCACTTGGGGCAAGAACATTTTGCCTGCGCCAAACAGGTCGCCGACGACGCTCATGCCGTCCATCAGTGGGCCTTCGATCACGTCCAAACAGCGGCTGGACTGTTGCCTGGCCTCTTCGCTGTCCTCTTCGACGAATTTGTCGATGCCACGGATCAGAGCGTGCTTGAGTCGCTCAGCCACAGGCGCATCGCGCCAGGCCAGATCCTCGGCGACGGCACCCTTCCCTTTGGCTTTGACCTTCTCGGCGAACTCCAGCATTCGTTCGGTGGCATCGTCGCGACGATTGAGCAATACGTCTTCGACGCACTGCAATAAGTCTTTGGGGATCTCTTCGTACACGGCCAACTGGCCGGCGTTGACAATTCCCATGTCGAGTCCAGCGCGGACGGCATGGTATAGGAAAGCAGCATGCATGGCTTCGCGTACGTAGTCGTTGCCACGGAATGAGAAGCTGATATTGCTCACTCCTCCGCTGATTTTTGCACCTGGACACAGACGTTTGATTTCGCGCGTGGCTTCGATAAAGTCGACGGCATAGTTGTTGTGTTCATCGATCCCGGTGGCCACGGTCAGTATGTTAGGATCGAAGATGATATCCTGCGCGGGAAAGCCCACTTGAGCGGTTAGCAGGTCGTAGGCACGCTTGCAAATTCGCACTTTTTCACTTTTGCTAGTGGCTTGGCCTTCTTCGTCAAAGGCCATTACCACCACAGCCGCGCCGTAGCGACGAACCAACTGCGCCTTGCGCAAGAATTCGGGCTCGCCATCCTTGAGGCTGATCGAGTTGACGATCGATTTGCCCTGGGTGTTTTGCAGACCGGCCTCCAGTACTTCCCATTTGCTGCTGTCGATCATGACTGGCACGCTGGCAATGTCGCTTTCACCGGCGATCAAGCGCAGAAAGCGAGTCATGGCGGCCGGGCCATCGAGCAGCGCATCGTCCATGTTGATGTCGATGATCGTCGCCCCTCCCACCACCTGTTGACGCGCGACTTCGACCGCTTCCTCAAACAGGTCGTTGCGGATCAAGCGCGCGAAGGCGCGAGAACCCGTGACATTGGTCCGCTCGCCGATCATCGTAAAGCTGGCTTCTGGTCGAAGTACGCAGGCTTGTGTGCCGCTCAGCCGTGTATAGATCGGTAACTCGGGTGCGCGATGCGGTTTGTACTGGCTTACCTCTTCCGCGATGGCGCGGATGTGATCGGGAGTGGTGCCGCAACATCCACCCACGATATTGACCCAACCATTGGCGGCAAAGTCTCCAACATATTCAGCCATCTGCCTGGGGTCGAGATCATAGCCACCAAATTCATTGGGCATCCCCGCGTTGGGATAGCAGCTAATCGATGCGTCGGAGATCTTGGACAGCTCCTCAACGAAGGGCCGCATGATCTGCGGACCAAGTGCGCAATTCATACCGACGCTGAACATCGGAAAGTGATTGACTGCGTTCCAGAAGCCTTCGACCGTTTGACCACTGACGAAGGTGCGGCCCCCTTTGTCAAAGGTGGCGCTGAGCATTACCGGCACGCTGCGACCGCTGTCGGCAAAATACTTGCTGATCGCAAACAGACAAGCTTTGAGATTGAGGGTATCGATGACCGTTTCGGGGAGGAGCAGATCAACGCCCGCCTCAACCAACGCAGCCACTTGCGCGTAATACGAATCGGCCATTTCGTGGTACGTGGTGTTGCGATAGGCTGGATCCTCTACGCGAGTGCTGATGGCGGTCTGCTTGGTGGTCGGTCCGATGCTCCCCGCCACGAAACGCGGTCGATCTGGATTTTTCGAAGTGAACTCCTCGGTGGCCTTGCGAGCGCAAGCCACGGCGGCAAAGTTGATTTCGCGGACCAATTCGGCGGGGAGTGCGAACTCCTCCATCCCAACCAGGCTCGCGCCGAAGGTGTTGGTCTCGACGATATCGGCCCCCGCCTCGAGATAGCGCCGATGGATGTCTGTGATGCTCTCAGGGTGGGTCAAACACAGGACGTCAGTGAAGTTCTTGAGGTCCTTGGTCGGATCGTGGTCGGCAAAACGCTCCCCCCGGACCCCCGCTTCATCCAGCTTCAATCGCTGGACCATCGTCCCCATCGCGCCGTCAAGCACCAGAATACGTTGGCTAACCAGCTCGCGAACTAAGTCTGAGTTCTGAGAGCGACTATTCATATACCACCTGATAGCGTGGGAGAGGGGTAAGTTGATCCATCCGTTCATCCGGATGGATCATTATTTATGTCGACGAGCGATCCGTCAAGGTTAATCGCTCTGGAATCGACAGGTGGCTCTCTTCCCAGTGGGTCGCTTCTGCCGGAAGCGACTGTGTCTCCGTGGGTCGTTTCTGCCGGAAACGACTGTGTTTCCGTGGGTCGTTTCTGCCGGAAACGACGGGTACTTGGTGGGTCGTTTCTGCCGGAAACGACGGGCGTTGCGGTATCGACTCGCAGCGATTTGCCGCCTGCCGGCCGCAGGGCTCTGAGCATGGTTTCGCCTCAGTTGCGTGATTGCGACGGTCGCTTCCGGCAGAAACGACCCACTGGGCGGCTTTGCTTACCCAGGCGGAAAAGTCGACGCAAGGGTTAAAAAGCTCAAGACCGTTACGACTGGAACCGATACAACGGGAGAGGACTAAATAGCCGGAAAGACCACGAGGGGGCAGGTTCCCTTCCAGAGTCGGCTTGATTTAGTCGCACCAGTTTATGTAGTTAGGTAATGCGGCAAACCTGCGCGACGGAGTGGATCCGTGGCGGGGAGACCATACTGAGACACGCTAGCGCAGGGAAGGATCACCATGCCACAGGCGACACCCACACGAAACACCGACCGAGATCGCCTGAAATCGCGTCCTTCGGCCGTAACGCGTGGAGCGAGTGCGGAGAACGCACCAGTCCTGTTCCGCTTCCCAACGATCGCCGCCAACGGTGGCGCGGTGCAGGTGGAGGCTGTGCAAACATCCGCTGCTCCACCACCCGTAGCTGAACGCGCGGTCGTAGCCGGCCAAACCGCAGTCCCTCACAATGCGGTGGGAGCGACAGCGGAGACGGTCAGCCTGTCCGCGACGACCGCAGCCAGCAGTTCGTCGGTTAATGCCCCAGCCACCGCCACGCAGCCAGCTGTGGCTCCCGCCACCAAACGTAGTTGGTGGGACCACTGGTCAAGCGGGGTGGTGTTGATTCTGCTAATCATCGCCCTAGTAACAGCCAGCATTTTAGCACTGAACGATGGTAGCAAGTCACCGCCGGACCAACTGGCCGGTCAGCCGTTGACAGCTGCTATTGATGAGTTCGACCTATCGAACATAACCATCCCTGATGTCGTAGCTGGCAAACCAGTAGAGAACGCCAGCCAAGTGGTTGATATGGCGTCTAGTCAAAGCGCAAAGAGCCGTGCGACGCAAAGCGATACGACCGAGCCGAACGAGGAGCCAAGTGATAAGCCTAAAACAAGTTTCACTTTGGAAAACGAACTGGAGTTGTCGTCCGTTCCGATGGGAACGCGGGGTTCGCCCGAACCAACCGGCGGCACTTCGACGGCTGCTCTGCCGGTAGTGGCTGCTCTGCCGGTAGTCACATCAAGCGAAAAATCGACCGGCTCAGATAACGCACCACAAGCGACATTGGCTCTACCAGCCGCTTCCAATTTGGTAGCCGACAGACCCGGTGCCACTCCCAAAATCCCAACCAACAACACCAATGCACCATTAGCTTCGCTAGCGGTGCCAGTTGGAGTTGCTCCTCTGCCGCTCTTCGACGACGCAGTCAAATCCAACCCGGGTTTGGCTACTGCTCTCGGACTGGAGAGGCCTTTACCGAGCTTTACCGCCAGCAGTCCAATGGCGACTCCGAATTCAGGCGTCGGCCAGAGTTCACCGGCACCCAGCCAGGCCGCGCAAGAGGCACCCGGTTCAAGCCCCACATTTTATGATGGAGCAGCCAGCGCCGTGGCGACCAGTGGACCAGTGGACACCAACCTACCAAGTTATGCCACGATATTGGCATCGGCCACAGGACCGTCAAACTATGAAACGGCGAACAATGCCGTAGGCAACAACTCGGCGGGAAGTGTGCCGGGTGCAATTCAGTCACAGGTTCCAACCGCATTGCAGCCAACTGTGGATCGCAACGCTCCCGTTGGGTATGCCAGACCTAGTACTGTGCCTTCGGCTACACCAGAACTGGATACCAATGCGCTCATCAATGCGTATCTGCCTTACAGCCGGATGAACCAAGCAAACAGTGGTACTCCATCCAATCGCTACCCAGCTGTCACTGGGCAAGCACCTGCCGCTCAGCAGACCAACCAACCAGCTGTCCAGCAGCGAGGTATTGGTTTCACGCTGGGTGGCTCGCCGACTAACGGAAACTAGATGTAATAACGATAGGTGCTCGACCTTCCAAGTCGAGTTGCAACAACCGGCAGCAATTGCGAGAAAGTCGCTCAGCTCGGAGAGTTGAGCGACTTTCGGCGACCAGCCTCTCCCACGACTAAAATCGGGAATAAGCCATGAGTAAGAGTCTCAATCAAGCATTCATCAAAGCTTACTCAAAAGAGCAGGCGAATTTAGAAAAGAAGCGTCAGCAGGGCTCAAACACCGGGCTCAATGCGGACGAATTCATCGTGCGTTTTGACACGGCCACTTGTGTTGTCCCGAGCACGCACAGCAATCCTGTTCGGAAATCGAACGCGACAACGCCGACGATTAAACCTCAGCCAGCGGCAATTGCTAAGCCGTCAGTTTCCAAGCGTTCTCTCAGTCCCAATTCGACTCGATCGATCGCCACCGAACGAACGATTGGGCTGGAGAGACGCGATGTCGACGAAAGCGGTTCCACTGCAGCGGCCAATTCAGGTGCAGAAACGCAGGCAGAGCGTCTGGCGGCTAGTGAGCTGCGCAATGAGATCGCTGTACGGATGAGCCGAGCTGGAGCATGGGACGATCAACAGATTGATGCCTTCATCGGTGGCTTTCCGATGATTTCCCCCTATCATCAGCGTACAAATCATGCTCCGGTTGGTTCACAACCGGCTGGTGACCAAGGGTTGAGGGGACCGCACTATGGACGCAAAGAAACGCGTCACTCGATATTTGCCGTTAGTCGCGATACGGCCCACACGGCCGCCCAGTCAGCCATCAGTGGCGCGGCGCGCAACCAGCCGACGGGTGACGACGAAACTGACCCGCTAAGAGTGGCGCCGTTGGACGATAACCCGTTCGATGATAACCTCTCCGCGTCACAACCGCTCCGTGCAACGAAATCGCAACGCCCTACTGCGCAGCGGGATGAACCGAGCAAGCCTGCTGGAGAGATTGGAAGTTCAGCCGATTCGGTGCCAGATCTAAAACCATTGGAATTCCCGGCGCTGTCTGGGCGTGGTGCCAATGCACAATCTGCATACGCCGCTCAACTTTCCCGAGACGCTCGCGTGCAAGAGCGTGGCGGGAATGGCGAAATCTTCCGGCTCGATCGCCCCACCTATTCCCAACACCCTGAGGCTAGTGCGATTGAGCAGTTAACCGATAGTGGTGAGCTCAGCTCCGAAGTCTTGGGGCTTTCGTCGAGTGGCACCAACCTGGACTTTGATGTGCTCGGCTCGAGCCGTGGGAATGCCGCCGACCAGGCCGCCCGGCAGAGCAGTGACATTAAAAGTATGCCTGTCTCTTCCGCTCGTTCCGCAGAGCTTGCCCAGGATCGTAAGGGTTTCGCTCGCCAGGCCGACACATCAGCAGCTACCGCGCGAACCAAGTCGCTGGAGAGCGATTTGCGTAAGGCAAAAGTTCGCATCTTCAATCCAGTCTGGGAAGTTGATTGTTTTCAGTGGCCTGACATTTGCCTCGAACTGTTGCAGCAGCGGGCTCAAGCGATGGAACTAGTCGCTCGCAATTTGATCGAAGCCTGCCAAGAGGGGCTTCAAGTCCTAGCGGTCACTAGCCCGCACAGCGGTGAGGGACGCACTACCGTTGCGTGTTGCTTAGCCAAGTTGGCTGGTAGCCGTGGACTCAACGTAGCCATTGTGGATGGCGATATCGAGAATCCGACACTAAGCTATCAGACCAATTTGGATGTTGACCAAGACTGGAAGACGGCCATCTTCAATCAATTGCCGCTGGAGGAAGTAGCGGTGCATTCGATCGATGACCAAGTAACTTTGGTGCCGTTAGTCGCCCCCATCGATCACAACGAAATGTCGACTGATGACAATCGCATCGAATTCATGTTGCACGAATTGTCAGAAAGTTTTGATTTAGTGATTGTCGACATGGGGCACATGGATTCGTCGCGCAGTTTGGTGACTAGCCTTGGGGAACGCGGTGTGATCAGTGCCGTTGTGGCGGTAGTCGACTATCGCTCATCGACTCGTCAGCAAGTCGATGATTGCCTGCGACGCATTCGGCAAACCGGCGTGGCCTCGATTGGTCTAGTGGAGAATTTCGCGGCTTAGTAGAGTGAACACAACTGCCGAGCGTGACCAAGTGGGTCACGCTTGCCGAGCGTGGCTTGTGCAAGTCGCACCCGGCAGGTGCGACCCACGGGCAGGTGCGACCCACGGGTGAAAACAAATAACACAGTTCATTTTGGAATCGACCATGTACGAATCTCACTGGAAACTCTCCGAACGCCCTTTCGAGAATCGCATCGATAACAAGTTCTACTATCCGGCTGAGACACACCAAGCAGCTTTGTTGAAATTGCACTATGCGATTGAGAATCGACGCGCTGCGGCCATGCTTTGTGGGCCAGGCGGAATGGGCAAGTCGCTGTTGGTAGAAGCGCTGCAGCGTCAATTGTCCGAAGCCTATCGCCCCATTTGCCATGTGGTGTTTCCTGCCATGAATGGCCCGCAATTGGTACGCTACTTAGTCGACCGAGTTGGTGCCGGCTCGGAACATGGCAATCCACCATCAAGTAGTTTGTCGGCGCCTCGCGACATGGCCTCAGATATCGTCGCCTTCGAAACGTTCCTCCGCGAAAACTTAGAGAAGCAACGCCAGGCAGTAATCATTGTCGACGAAGCTCATCTGCTGGAGCAGTACGATTTGCTCGAGCCACTGCGTTTGCTGCTGAACGTCGCCGCGGCCGAATCGGGAGGCGAGTCGGCCTGGACCTTGGTGCTGGTCGGCCAGTCCACACTGATTTCGCAGGTAGAACGCTATCCCGACTTAGATGAACGCATGGCGGTCAAGTGCATGCTCAATCGCTTTACCCCCGATGAGACAACCGCCTATATCCAACATCGCTTGCGTTCAGCCGGCGTGGATGCGGAAGAGGTTTTCGACTATCCGGCCCTCGAACGCATTCATACTCTGACCCAAGGCATTCCACGCCGCGTCAATCGATTGTGCGATTTGGCCTTGATGGTCGGCTACGCCGAGGACCGCACGCTGCTCAACTCCGAAGTCATCGACAATGTACACGGCGATCTCGCCTCCGCCGCAAGCTAAACGTACGTCAGGCTTTCCAGCCTGACACATTTGTACGTCAGGCTTTCCACCCGGACAGCTTGGTCACCAACTGCCTTGGACGGCAGACGAAACCAACCCTCATACTTCCGGTATCACCAATTCGATGGTTTCTTCGCGAGCCATTTCGTTGTTGTCACGGCGATAGTCTGTTAGCATGCGAATTTGTCGCCCTGGAAAAGTACGGTCACGCCATAGCTTGAGATCGACTTTGCCTGATTCGAGTGTACCTTCCCACTCGAAGATCTCCGCGTTAAATTTTCGCCCTGCCACGGTTACGACTTCCTCACCGGTCTTGCGGGCAATTGGTGAAGGCCGGTCGTAAGTATCAGTGTTCATTACCAGGGGGACTTGGTACTTGGCTGGGAATTCGAAGACCTGCGGCGGATTTTCCATTGCAGAATCGGGTCTGATCACGTTGATCTGGCTTTCAACCACGACTTGATCTTTGGTCTTTTCCTTCAAGACCAATGTGGTGGTCACTGACACCACTCCCTCCGAGTTGGTGATCTCTTTATGCCGTACGACTTTGGTTCCTACGGGATATTCACTCCAACTGTCGAAATCTGGGTTGGGGATAGCATGTGTCTCTACTTTAGGGGGACGTGGCGGGACAAAAGTTTCCTGCTGACTACAGCCAAAGATCAGCCAAACCAAAGTGACATGGAGCCACCAGATGTTCGTAGGATGGGAAAGTATGTTTCTAGCCATGAGTTTCACGCTTGTTTAATCGGAGCCTTGCTTAACTGGAAACGGGGCGCTGTACTCGCGCCATGAGTAGGACTAAATTCGATATGACTACTGCTTCCTTTTGCGTTTGACCGGTGGTAGTCCGCCCCCCATTTCTTCGTCTGCCACGGCTGCATCCTCAGCTACAATAGCTGCTTTCTGTTCGTCGGTGAATTCGGTGGTCGGCAGATTCGTTTCCCCACTTCCACAGCCCGATAGCAAGACGACCAGCAGCCACAGTGAAAGCGTTGGCTTAGTGCACTTCATCGAAATCTCTCTTTCAGTTTTTTGATGTTTGAAACAAGTGAGCCGAGCCGCCTTGGAGAGCGCAAGATGAGATTCTGAAGTGGTCAGTAAAGCGGCTCGGCTAGAGGCTAGAGGGTTTAGGTTCTTAGGGTGAGTGATCTATTCGATCCCCACCGAAGGCTGACCATCATCGATCACGCAAGCTCGCATCCAAACGAGCGCATCGACGTTGAAAGAAGCAAACCGTACCGAACCATCGCCGAAGACAGAGTTCAATCCCCCTGGATGGCTCGAACCGAAGTAGCGACGCCAAACCGTGCCGGTACCGGCGGGGATGTTGTTCAGTGGAACGTTGCGAGGATCGCTATCAGCCATGGGTGGAAAGTGGTAGCGTACCACACACTCATCCCAACCTGCGTTGTTCCAGCGTTCGTTGTCGCCTCCGTCCGTTCCATGTCGACTGGGAGGTAAGGATTTTTCTGATGCCATGATGCTGTTGGAAGTGCCATCAATGACGTCGCCAATTTTGCGTTTGGCGCCTTGTCCGCTCCACACGATGTAGCCTTTGCGACCACCCATGTTGCCAAAATTCTCTGTGGTCCGCTCATTGCGACGGGGGCTCATGCCTAGAGGTGGGGCGGGGATCTGTGGTCCCCAAATAGCTGGCTCGAATGTTATCGCGGTGGCATTCTCCAGGATCTCACCTTGATAGAAGCCTGCGGAACCAGCGTAGTCACATCGCCCGAGTGCAAGTGCACCATAGCCGGTTGCACCGCGGCGAGAGGGGCAGTAGTACGTGGGTATCAATGCAGAGGCTACCGAGTCCTCACCGTTGTAGTTGGGCGGTCGTGCACCACCTGGCGATGATGCGCGGTGCAGCGGTGGCAAATTGAAATCTGCAAGGTTGTAAACATTTTGCTGCTCCATGTAGGGCAGAATCTTAAACCAATGGCTCCAGCCCTTGGGGCTAGCAGCGTTGCAACACGTCGAACCTTCGTATTGGCCTGCTGCTTCGTTGTAGTCCGACGCGTCGCCTCCCAAAGTGGGATCTCCATCGTAGGGCCCCTGCGGCATGTACTTAAAGGCCGATTCGTGATTCATGAATGCCAGACCAATCTGTTTCATATTGTTCGAGCATTGCATTCGCCTGGCTGCTTCGCGAGCAGCTTGTACGGCTGGCAATAACAGGCCAACTAGTATGCCAATGATGGCGATGACCACCAACAGTTCGACCAGTGTGAAAGCTGGCCGACTCCAGAATCTGCGCATGAGATATCTCCTCGCAACGAGCAAAACTTCAGTTCGACACCGTGCCAACCAAAGATGCCGAAATTCTAGCGACGAAGATTCTCAGAGCATGAAGAAACCATTAGCGTTGTATGAAGGAAGGAACAACGATTGATGAAGAAATGGACCGTCGTTAGAAGTGTCGTTAGGCACAGCACAAGGCTGTCAAAGCAGCCGCTTTTTTCAACTGCTTGGAGAAAAAAGTTGCGCGCAACAGGCACGCGTTGGCCTTTGTGGAGCTGCGGAACGCGTTGCGCTCAAGCACAAATTGAATTTGATGAGTCTCAGTCATCTCGTCCTAGTTGAATGGTCTTCTTTCCGCTTGCATCGACACTCGCCCGCGACATGCCGGGTGTGTTGAATTCGATCACCACGTGGCCTACTCGATCGACTGCGATGACGCCGCCACAATCGTCAGGTAGCTCCAGCACGGCCTCCCGGACTGCCTCATCCAAAGACTGTCGCGAGTAGCGCATCCGAGCGGCGATTCCGGAGGCAATCTGTCGACGAATAAACTCTTCGCCGACCCCCGTTCCAGAAACGGCGCAGCTGTCATTGTTGGCATAATTGCCAGCGCCGATAATCGGCGAGTCCCCTACCCTGCCCCATCGCTTGCCCATCAAGCCACCAGTACTGGTTGCCGCCGCTAGGTTACCGTGTTGGTCGAACGCCACGCAGCCCACTGTACCCAGATAAAGTTCGTCGTTTGGTTCTTGATCGCGTTCCGGCGCGAGTCCCTGAGTCTTCTTCGATGGTTGTGGGCTAGGACGATGTAGGGTTACATCAGGCTCTTTGTTCTTCCAACGCTGCCAATTGGCTATCTGGCGTTCCGTTCGGAAATAGTCGTCGTCGCGCAATTCCACTCCAAGACTCTCGGCGAACTGGTCGGCCCCGCTGCCAATCAACAGCACATGTCGCGTATCGTTCATGACTCGTCTGGCCAATGAGACTGGGTTCTTAGTTCTGCTGACGCCCGCTACGGCACCACAGTTTAGATTGCTGCCATCCATGATCGATGCATCCAGTTCGTGCTCCCCGATCGCATTGAGTACGCAGCCGCGACCTGCATTGAATGTTGGGTCATCCTCCAGAATACGCACCACGTTTTCGACAACATCCATCGCTGTCCCGTGGGCCCTCAGCATCTCCACACCTCGCTCAAGCGCTGCCTCTAATCCGACGCGACGCTGCTGTTTCGTCTCCTCATCCCAGCGGGCAGGATCACCCCCTGCCCCACCATGAATGGCCAGAGCAAAGATTTGTTTGTCTTGTGCGAAAGTAGCAAGTGGCATAGCAATCAACAAAAAAAGCAAAAGAATGAAAACCAAGCGGCCCACTAAATCGCTGGGCTTTAACGTGGGTCGCCCTAAAGTGGGTCGCCCTAACGTGGGTCGCCCTTGCCGAGGGCGACTACCTCTTATGCCCAATTCTTGATTCGACTGCCACCTACGCAATGGATCGACGACAGCAAGTTTCGCAGCCAATGATGTGCCTTCAATATTGGTTGTAAGTAGTAGGCTACCGAAAGTCTTGGCGACTTCCGCTACGAAAGCTGTTATTGCAATTCTAAGATATCGAGGACCGCTTGAATGTCGGGAGGAATCGCTGCTTCCAGCACCATGGCTTCCCCACTGAGTGGATGTTTAAACTCGATCCGTCGCGCATGGAGCGCTTGTCGCTCAATGATCACGTCGCTATCCTCCGGTCGCGCTGGCAATCGTCTGGCTTGGCGGCGTTCCAATTCGCCACGTGTGACCCGCGCATGTCCAGCATACAGTCGATCACAAAGCACGGGTGCTCCTACATGATCGAGGTGGACACGGATTTGGTGAGTGCGACCTGTCTTGGGCTGCACCTTCACAGCTGTAAAACCGTCGAACCGTCGTACCACATCGTAACGAGTTTCCGCATCACGACTCTGCGGATGTTCCCGTCGGATCGCCATCTTGTCGCGTTGATAGGGGTGAGGGCCGATGGGTTGTCGAATCACATCGCGGTCGAGCTGAAGTTTTCCGATAACAATTGCAAAATACTCTTTTTGCACAAGTCGTTTCTCGAATTGTTCGGAGAGTTTCATGTGCACGGCGTTGGTCTTGGCGATCAAGATGACGCCACTGGTATCACGGTCAAGCCGATGAATGATGCCGGGGCGTGTTGGCCCACCCATATCGCTTAACTGTTGAAAGTGGTGAGCTAGCGCGCTAGCCAGCGTGCCACTCCAATTCCCCTTGGCTGGGTGCACGACCATCCCGGGTGGTTTGTCGATCGCGATGAGTGCCTCGTCTTCGAACAAAATATTGAGTGCAATATTCTCTGGACGTGGTCCATCGTCAGGCGGGGGAGGCAATTGAAATGCAATTTGCTGGCCGGCCTGCACGCGAAAGCTTGGCTTGACTAGTTCACCATCGACTCGAGCGCCCCCTTCTTGAACTACCTTACGCAGGAATACTCGACTGTAGCCATTGATCAGTAGAGCGAGGAGCGCATCGACGCGTTGCCCGTCTTGTTCCTCAACGACCGTATGTTCGAAAAGAGTCGTCGGTACCAGGTTTTCTGACACGCAAAGAGCTTATGTTGGTAGGAGTGAAACTTCGGATGGTGCTTGGACTCGTCACAGCTTTCTCTTGCTCATTGGCTAAAACCACATGAAAGTTGGTTTCCAATTTGTTGCCAACTCGCATCGCTATCAGCTCGTTTTTGCCCGTGGGTCGTTTTTGCCCGTGGGTCGTTTCTGCCGGAAGCGACTACAGTGGGTCGTTTCTGCCGGAAGCGACTAAGTGGGTCGTTTCTGCCGGAAGCGACTACCATTTGAGTCAAACATCACTCTGATACCTAGTCGCACTCGGCAAGTGCGACCCACTGTAGTCACGCTCGGCAAGTGCGACCCACTAGAGACTCGGGCAACCTAAAGATTATGGCTTGGGCTCCAACTCCAACCCGCCATTTTCTGTGCCGGTGGCATCGCTGCTAGGTGCGACTGGAGTCTCGGCAGGTACTTCGGGCACGTCGGCAATAGCGGGAACCTCGCTCACAGCGGGGACTTGGCCGACAGCTGGCACTTGGCCACCCGCCGGCAGATCGGGCGCAGAGCTGTTGTCGATGGGTGTTGCCGGTGGTGCGAGCGAGCTATTGAGCTCGGTATCGGTTGGACCGAACTGCAGATCGGGTGTAGTGGGCGGGAGCAACATGTCGCTGGGAAGGGTAATGGGCGCATCTGGCTTGGGATCGAGCTTGCTGAACCAAGTGTAAAACTCCTTACCTGCAGGACTGGTCAGGAAGGCTAAACGCCGGTTGGCTTCAGCGATCAAACCTGGTTGGGTGGTGGACTTGCTGAGCTGCTGATAGAAGCTGGCCGCCTTGTCGACTTCACCGAGCGATTCGTGCGCTTGGGCCAGTCCCAACAGGGCTTTGGTGCGTAAGTCGGGATTGCTGGCTTGTTTTTCGACCGCTTCGAAGGCGGTGACGGCCTTGCCAATCAACTCCGTGGCTTCGGCCTTGTTGCGGTACAGCGTGCTAATGCCGCGTTGCAAATAATTGTCCCCCGCAATTTGCCGCGCCCAACCTGCAGCCGTGCTCCCAGGGTGATCTTCGGCTAGGTCGACAAACGAATCAGCGTCTCCGCGAGTAAGATTGAAATAAAACTCGGTCCACGCCACCGACGCCTGGCGCTTGGAGTAGCTGCCATAGATTCCCCACACTACTGCCAATACGGCCAGCACTCCGATGGCCCCAAAGATAAGGGGAAGATACGAACGACTGGACTCGATTCCGCTTGCCAAGCGATCCGCCAGTACATTTTTCTCAAGTTCGTGCCGACGATCGCTCTTCATGCTTTTACCTTTAGCCTACATACGAAACGCAACAGTATAGGAGTCAATCCCATTCCGCTCAATATCGCTACCGTATTCCGTAGCGGAACTCGCCAAGAGTTTCGGCAAATAACCTAGTGCTCTGACCATATCTAGATTTGGGGGTTGTCCGGGAAACGGTGTCCGACACCAAAAGCCGGAACGGCCCTGCGGGTGCTTCGCACTTTTGGTGTCGGACACCTTTTCCCGACGTCGGACACCTTTTCCCGATGCCACTCGATCAACAACTGCCCCCAAACTACCATGTCATTTTTGGGTCGTATTCCCAAGCATCGCCAAAAAAGCCTGCCGCTTCCACCATTCCTGGCCGATCGGCAGACGGTGCTTCATCCAGCGAGATGACTGCCCAATCGGGTAAATGGGGGTTTTGGAGCGAATTTGTGCGATCGTGAGCCTGGCGGAATGTCGGACCGGAATTGATAACGACATATTTGCCAGCGGCGAGTGGATTTGGGCGAATTGCTAGCAATACGCGACTGTCTGCGCTGTAATTCTTCGGACCTACGGTCAATTCGCCCGGGGACCAAGCGATCGAGCCCAGCTTGGCATCCCGGTCCATTACCTGTCGCAGTACAGAATTGCTCTGCGGGTCACCCCACAACAGCAAGTGGTACCTATTGATATCTTCGGCCGTGACCTCGTGATCGAGCTTACTACGGAGTTTGCCGCGAAAAAGCATCTGCCAACGTTGCGCTAAGTTCTGACTTTCGCAGCGAACCCATTGGCCGACCCGCTCGTTGGAGGAGCTACCCGAAGGTAGGACAACTAAGAACGGATCGATGAACGCATCGTCGATTGGCCCAGATAAGCCTGGATGCTTGCGGAGCTGCGGGAATTGCTCGACCCTTTCCCAGTCCCCCTGACCGACGCGTAGGAGCAAAGTTTTTCCATCCGGATTTACGGCGATGGATGTGCCGTCAATACTCACGGAACCTTGGGGAGCGTTGCCAAGGGTGGCATCGAAGATCAATCTTGACACGTTTTTGGTCTTCACGGTCCATTGGTTGTCCAGCCTGGTGGCCGTGGCTTGAGTGTCCGCATATTGTTCAACTGGTCCATCAATGGTCAGCCAGTTTCGCTGCGAATAGCGAGGGTGTTTCGTTTGAAGAAAAAATTCCGTGGGCTGCGTGGGTTGTCCCTGTGCGACCGCCGAGGCCATGCGTTGCATGATCTCCGCCAGAGTATCGGGATGATACTTGTGTCCCATTCCGGGTCCGATCAAGTGAGGCAGCTGGCGTCCCTCGTTGGCAAAGGCCTCTTCCATCACACGTGCCGCTTGGATTTGTTTGTCCAGTTCACCGCTATAAGCGACAAAAGGCAGGTTAAATAGATTTCGAGTGTAACCCGGCACATCGTAGATGCCCCACAAAAGCTGCTCGTATTTGACTGGGAATTTGTCCGGTTTCAGATTCTGATAGCGGGCTGTTTCGGCAAAGCCGGCACCCGAACTGGCCGCCACGAAGCGTTGCCCGTAATGAGCGGCCAAGTGCCAGACGCCTGCTCCGCCCATCGAAAACCCCATTAGCACGATACGCCGTTGGTCGACTGGATAGTTCGCACATACAAAGTCGATCGCTTCCATGACATCCGTCTCGCCGGCCGACTTATAGCCCACACACTGACGACCAAACGGATGCACAACAATCGCTCCCTCGGGGGTGATTTGTCCATCTTTGTCGAGTCGCTCGCAAATGAAATGCAAATCGGTAGTTTTGTCACCACGCCCATGTAGCCACACGTACAGCGGCAGTGGCTCACTGGCTCGCTGCCAATGATCGGGTAGCACCAAACCGACCGGCTGCACGCTCCCATCGACCTGCGAACGGAACCCACGGACTTGTCTTCCGGAGGCCAGTGGCCATGCGACATCTTCAGCCGCGATATCGGCCATTCTTTGTTTGGCCAACGCCAGTAAGCGATCAACTTTTGCGAAGTCCTTTTCAACATACAGCTCTTGAAACTCAATCGCCATGCGGCACGCCTTGAGCAGCACTTCGACATCGTTCTTAAGGTGGCTGTCGAGGTTAGTGGATTGTTCCTCCAAGGTGCGCAATTGCGACAACCAGTCGGTCCACTGCTCCGGAGGGATCTCCAATCCGATCGGCGGCAGAGTGCGCTGGATCGCCGCGCACTCAGCAGCTTCCGGAGGCGCGGCGGTCGAAGGTTGTGCCCATAGGGATGGTTGCTGCAAGCCTATAGCTCCGACCACGATCAGAATCACCTGAAGCCATAGTGCCGCAATAGGCTTGAAGTTGAATTTCATGATTGAGTTTTCTCTCACAGAGTCATGTGAATTTGGAACGTTGAGGAATTCGTCATGAATTTCTTCCCATTGGTCGTTTCTGTCAGTGGGTCATTTCTGTCAGTGGGTCATTTCTGTCAGTGGGTCATTTCTGTCAGTGGGTCGTTTCTGCCGGAAGCGACTACCTTTCGAGTCCAACATCACTCTGACAACTAGTCACGTTCGGCAAACGTGACCCACCTAGTCACGTTCGGCAAACGTGACCCACCCAAAGCTACGGCCTCCGAAACTTTTGGCGAATTCCGCTACAATGATAACCTTCATCTGATTTTAGCGTAATCGCTTTGCTCATACACACATGCCATCATGCCTCCACCAGTAACTCGTACCACCCCCTTGTCGCTTGGACCACGGATTACCTGTTTGCCAGTCGTGCATGGCAGCGGTAGTTGCGCGTTGGCACTACGGCAATGGTTGTTAGCACATGACTGTGATTGCTTGGCGATTGGTTTACCGGAGTCGTTTAAGGCGCATGTGCTGTCGGCGGTTGAGAGCTTGCCGATCCCAGCGATGGTTTTACAGCGCAGCCAACCCGACTTTGGTGTGGGGTGGACACCTGAGCATGCGGGACAGACGAATCACGAGCCTGATGGGATGGAGGCGGCCTGGAGCTATGTGCCCATAGATCCATGTCAGCCCGTCATCATGGCGCTGCGGATGGCGCTCGGTGAGCACTGGCCGATTGAGTTCTGCGATCTGGAGACCAACGACTTTCAACCCATTGCTGCGGTGATGCCTGATCCGTATGCCCTCAAGACAGTCTCCTTGGAGCGTTTCGCCACCGCGGTATTGCCTAGTCTTTCGCGTCCCTACCAAGATCAAGCTCGCCATCGGTTACAGTATATGGCGTGGCGTTTGCATCAGCTCGAGCAACGATACGAGCATATCGTGTGCGTTTGTTCGATTCTTGAATGGCCGTGGTTGCGGGAGGCATTCTTTGATACTAGCTCCCAAGAGCTTCCCAGCCATGATTCTGTTGAGCCCCCTGTCACGCACTCCGTGGCTCCCAATTCGCTAATCTTTTTGTTTGGCGAACTCCCCTTTATCACGGGACTTTACGAACAAGCTCGGATGGGACTGGAGGACGATGAGAATCTTTCGCTCGACGGCGTCAAGCACTTGCTGATGTCGGCACGTAGTAGCTATCTACAGGACATGGGCAAACGCGCGCGGCGGATCACGCCGCTGCTACTTGGGCAGTGTCTCAAGTACATTCGCAACATGACCCTGATCGATCATCGCATGACCCCCGACCTGTACACCATGGGAGTCGCGGCCCAACAGATCCTGGGAGACCAATATGCAATTCACTTGATTGAGACCGCGCGGAATTATCCGTTCCATGAAGAGCACCTGCAACCTGCTGTCACCCTAGGCATTGACCAAGCTCGATTGCCCGATGGTGAGACCGTCAGTGTCGTCAGTCGTTTGCCAGGACAACCGGTTTCGTGGCGCTCATTGCAGTTGCGTCGCAAGCCGATCCGCGAGGAGATGGATCGCTGGAAGACGCAGTGGAATCCGTACTCGCAGTGCTCCTGGCCTCCCGAAGATACGCTCATCGAAAGCTTTCGCACGCGTGTCATGGATCGCGCCAAAGCCTTGATTGGCGCCGATTTGGCGCGGAGTGAAAAATTTTCGACCAGTATTAAGGATGGCATCGATATCCGCGAAACACTGCGGCATTGGTACGACGGCGATATTTATGTGAAGGTCATGCCGCCTAGCATCGGGACCCTGGATTGTTGTGTGATGCTGTTTGACACTCCCGCCGATCCAAGCCTTTATACGTGGAGGACGACTTGGTTTGCGGAGCACAAGGACGAATCGACGTTGGCCTTTTTCGCTACCGATTTTCAATCCGAGATGATTGGCCCAGGCATTGCGCTGGCCAGTTATGGTGGAGCCATGTTTCTCTACCCACCAGTCGCCATTGCCGACATCTGGCAAGACCCGCGTTTGGATTTTGCCAACAACTTAGAAGATCGTTTGTTAGCTGCCGCCTGCCTGCATTCGCGTGAGCGACAAATCGCCCTCCTCAGCCCCAAAGCTCCCGGAGCCAATTGGCGACGCATTGCCAAACGCTTTCATCGACAATTGGTACACATCCCGCTAAGTCACTTTAACGACGCCACCATCCAGCAGCTTCGCATGGTGCATGTTCTCAACGGTCGTGAAGTCCGCTCCTTCGCCGAGCATTTCATTCGCAAAGCTTAAGGCTTGTTTCCAAACTCTGCTGCTAAGAGCCAAACAAAAAAATGTGTCGGATACTCTTTAAAGTACAGCGATTTCCAGCGGTATTGCTCGGTCCCCAAATTGTCGGACACCTTTTTGGCTCGGCTCTAAGTTGACTACGGCAACAACGGATCCACTCCAATGATCGGAGCTGCTCCGGCTGAATAGTTTCCTGATTTGAAGAGCTGATTGGTTCCGCATACTGCGCTGGAAGATTTGATTGAAGCCAAATGCAGAGTATCAATCCTGAATAGCCGTAGATTTGGATCATGTTGTGGGCCTCGCAAGGAATTCCGTCGGAGTGCGAACACAGATGGTCGAACTGTTCATTTTAGCTCAACGCTGCCAAACTAACGCATCAGAACCTCAGAATAAGCGTTGCTAGTGCGTAGAGTCGATTGACGAAGAAGTGAGTTGATCGGGTCCACAATAAATCAGCAATGCGGTGTGACCCCGTTAAGTCGGTGTGACCCCGTTAAGTCCGTGGCTGATGGTCTGGCTCCATATCCCCCAGTCTATCTTGGTGGTCAGCGCCGCGGGCGGATCGTTCGCAGTAAGTCTACCGTCAATCCATTTGCTCATCCGGATAGACGGATGGATGTGTATGCACGGTTGATGCCGTTGTTACCGCGCAGGAATCTACTTCGACGACAAAGCGTTCTCTGTTACCTCAGTTTGCTCCTGTTTCACCGCTCAACGCTTACCGCGAGGGTTCATCCCGACGATCGCATGACTGATAAAGCACGAAGGTTTGGTCGGATTGAACGACTGAATGATGCGGCCGCAGACGCGATGGCTGCCGGATTATCCTCGTCTGAGTCGCTGTTGAATCCAGTCGGGGTCTCGCCTTTCATCCAGTACCGCGATTACGTCTACTGTTTCCCCATCACAGGTATAGTACACGGCGAACGGGAATCGTTTTGCTGCCATACAGTGGTAACCCAACCGCTTTGAATGAACTCCCCCTAGTACGGACAGCGACCGAAGATCGGCAATTAGCGAGTTGCGAAAATAATCGCCAACTGCTATCCCGTTGCGACAATAGAAGGCGACGCCGTCCGACAAATCACGCTCAGCCTCGTCTGAAATCCGTACATTCACGACCCGCGTTTCCGTAGCCTTGCTTCGACCTCATCCAACGTAGAAAACGTCGTCACACCGGAGTCGATTCGGGCTTGACGCTCGGCAAGTATTTTAGCGTGCCATTCCGGGGGCGGAGCATCATCTCGCTCGAGTTCAAGTGACGCCCACAGTTGCTCCATCGCAGATAACTTTTCAGCGATCGTCATGCTTGATATTGGTAAGTTCATTGTTTCAGTCCGTAGTTTGTCCACCCAACCCTTTATCATATCAAACAGTAGTAGCGTTCACCATAACCGTGAGCTAACGAGAGATAATGGAGACAACAGAGGGCTCTCTGTTTCCTCAGTTTGCTCCTGTTTCGTCGTTACGTACAAGGCGAATTCGGTTGCGGACTCGGCCTCGCTGGGCTGCGTTTAGAGTCGACGTTTTCCAGTAGCGAAGCGTTATAATTGGACGGACAATCTATCTGAGCCGGAATGACATAACCTTGTAGACGCGTCGGGTTGCGATTGTCAATGAGCTTAGCTTGCCTTCGTAAACCGCTTAAGCAGCAGACCGATATCATCCAGATAGGAATAGATAACAGGGACGGCTAGCAAGGTTAGTACGAGCGACATGGTTTGGCCGCCGACGGCGAGCACAGCGATGCTGCGGCGCTCTTCGGCACCGGGACCACTGGCGATGAGCAGTGGCATCAAGCCGGCGACGAAGGAGATGGTGGTCATCAGAATGGGACGCAAGCGATCGCGGTTGGCTTGTAAAATAGCCTCCGCGCGGGGCATGCCGCCAGCCCGCAAGGCGTTGGTGTGGTCGACTTGCAAAATGGCGGCCTTCTTGACCACGCCGAATAAGACCAGCAGACCAAGGGCCGAATAAACGTTGAGGGTTTCGCCACCCCAGTACAAACTGAGCAGGCCAAACGGAACCGCCAGAGGTAGCGAAAACAGAATCGTGAAGGGATGCACTAAGTTTTCAAACTGGGCCGCCAGCACGATGTACATGAATACAAAAGACAGCAAGAATGTCCAACGGAATTCATCCAGGGTTACTTCCAGTTCACGCCCACGACCAAGTACGTGCGTTTCGAAGCCAACGGGCAGACCCACTTCTTCGGCAGCGGTTTGGAGGGCCGCAATGCGGTCGGACAAGGCGTATCCCGATTCGACATTGGCACGTACGGCCACCATGCGTTGTCGGTCAAGCCGATCGATCCGCGACGGGGCATTGCCGAAACTAAATCGCACCACATTGTCAATCCGCGTCAGTGCTTGACGCGACGGCGTGCGGCTGTTCATGGAAACCGGCGTTAGCATCCCTGCCGAAGGATTGCAACGCACGTAGAGTTGCGATATCGATTCGGCATCGCGCCGATCGATGCCCACTAAGCGCAATTCCACATCGTAGGCGTCATCGACGGTCACATCCCGATAGCGAGACACGCGATCATCGCCACCCACAGCCACTCGCAATGTATCCGCAATTTCTTGCACTGAGACGCCCAATGCGGCCGCGCGCTCGCGATCGATCGTGGCCAGCATTTCAGGTTTATCGAGCTTCAGTGTCGTATCAACATCGACGATGCCCGGGATCTCCATGGCCTTTAAGCGTAGCTTTTCACTGATTTCGGAAAGCGCTTGAATATCGGGGCCGGTGATCGAAAAGTCGATGTCGACGGGAGCCCCTTGTCGGAAAGAAGTTAAATTTCGGACTGACACGCGAATATCAGGCAGCTTAGACAAACGCTTGCGGATCTCTCCCATCTTTTGTTGTTGAGTAAAGTTCCCCTCCCAAGCCGCCTTGGGATTGCCAGCCAACAAACCATCCCACAAGCGTTCGAAGGAAAAACTACGCGACTGGGCGTCCGTTAAGCGGACGTAAATTTCGCCGCTATTGACGCCACCGGTGCCACGTGAGCCGATGACGGTCAGTCCAAATTCAATGCCCTCTATGTTCTTCAACTCGGCTTCGACTACCTTCAGGGCGTTGTCCATCGAAACAATATTCGCTCCCCCACGAGCAGAAACTCGCATCTCAAACTCAGACTCGTCGACATTGGTTGGAATGTAGTCTTGGTTCAAACTCTTATAGAGCGGAATATTGACCGCGATGACAGCGATGGCTAGCAGCAGTACTACAAAGCGAAAACGCATCGAGAGTCGCAAGCAAGCCATATATCCCAGTTCGACCAAGTGGTACAGTCCACGTCGTGAAACGGGAGCCGAACCATTATTGGGCTTGGCGGGCTTCAGTAGGCGACTGCACATCATCGGTGTCAGGGTAAAGCTGACCAACATTGATAGGAGGATCGCCGCCGTGGCAGTCACACCAAACTCAAACAACATCCGCCCGGTCACGCTTGATAAAAACGACACCGGTAGAAACACGATTACAAGGGACACGGTGGTGGCCAAGACTGCCAAACCAATTTCTCTCGTGCCATAGATCGATGCGGTAACCGGGTCCATCCCCTTCTCTTCGATGCAACGGAAAACGTTTTCCAACACTACAATCGCGTCATCGATGACTACACCCACCATCAATACCAATGCCAACATGGTGACGTTGTTGAGCGTAAATCCAAACAGCCCCATCACGGCAAAGGTAGAAATGATTGAGGTAGGAATTGCCACCGATGCGATTAGCGTGCTACGCCACGATTTCATGAATAGCAACACGGTCAAGCAGGCCAAGATCGAACCGGAGACCAAATGGCCTTCGATTTCATGCAACGCGGCAACTATATACCGCGATTGGTCTTGAATGATGGTTACTTTGACATCGGGTGGCAGGAGTGTTTCGCAGCGTTCCAATCGCTCCTTGATGGCGGCTACCACGCGGACCGTATTCTCACCCGCTTGTCGCTGCACGCGCAGCGTTACCGCAGGCTCGCCTTCCAGTCGCGCCAATGTGCGTTGTTCTTTGGTGCCATCGATGACTTCTCCCAGGTCGCTTAAACGAACTGGCACGCCCCCGACGGTATCGACCACCAACTGCGGGAAGAAGCGACTGTCAGCCACGCGCCCCAGCGTTCGTAACGCGCGTTCCCGCAGGCCTTCGTCGACTCGGCCGCCGGGAATCTCCGTGTTCTGGCGCACCAATGCCTCGCGGACTTGTAGGATCGACATGCCATAGGCGGCCAGCCGATTGGCATCCACGCGGACTTGTACCGCGCGATCGGATGCCCCCGCGATGGTTACTTCGCCGACACCATGTGACGATTCGATGACACCTTTTACGAAGCGATCGGCCAAGTAGTAGAGTTCGCTCGGTTTGCGCGGTCCGGAGACGGCCAAGGTCATCACCGGTGAGGAGTCGAGGTCGCTCTTACTTGCCACGGGCGGGTCGACGCCTGGGGGCAAGCGATTCGCGGCCCCCGCAACTGCATCGCGAACGTCTTGCACCGCCGCGTCAACATTGCGATCGAGACCAAACGTAATAATCACAAATGAACTACCGTCGCTGGAGATGGAACGGAGTTCTTGGATCCCGGCCACCGTAGCGACCGCGTCCTCCAGCACCTGCGTTACCTCCGATTCGACTTCGACCGAAGCCGCACCAGGATAGGACGTCCGCACATAGACGGTGGGCAAGTCGATATTGGGAAAGCGATCTACGCCCAAGCGTGGAAATGCGGTCAATCCCGCGCAAACCATCGCCGCGATGATCATCAGCGCCAGAATCGGCCTGCGCACACAGATTTCCGCTAGCCAGTACATCGTCTAGAACTCGTTATGTAAAAAGGTAAAGCGCAGGTAAGTTGATGCGGTAGCGGAAGTTGCCAAGACTTTCGGCAGCCGTAAACGTCAGTGGGTCACTTTTGCCGAAAGTGACTGCAGTGGGTCACACTGGCTGAGAGTGACTTCAGTGGGTCACTCTTGCCGAGAGTGACTGACTCATTGGACTATGTCTCTCCCGGCAGGAACGACCCACCTAAATAGCAGTCGCTCCCGGCAGGAGCGACCCACGGCAGGAGCGACCTGCTGCAGGGTGCCGACGGCGGAGCGTCGGGCCACATAGGCCTGGCAGGAACAATTTACTGTCGAAATTCTTGGCGACTTGCGTTACCTATTGGCGAATTCCACTACTTTTTAACGGGTGGATTCTTACTGTTATTTGCCCCCTCGGCCTGTGGTTCAGCTTCGTTGCTGTTCGCTTTATTACTTGGTTCATGCGCCACGACTTTGGTAGCGACCAATTCTTTGGCTTGATTTTCATTGGGCTCATTGTCAATGTATTTTCCGACGCGGCCAGTGGAACCGCTGATCAGGATTTGATCACCCAGGGCAAGTCCCTCGTAGACTTCGATCATGTCATCCACTTCGCGACCGATTTGCAGCACTGATTCACTCACCTTGCCATCGACGACCCGCCACGCTTTGTCGATGCCCGCGAAGCGAACCAGAGCGGAACTGGGAATAGCAATAGCAGTTGCATCTTCATCGAGAATGATCTCCGCTTGGGCGAACAGACCGCTGCGCAGCAGATTGTCAGAGTTGGGAATGAGGGCCTCAAAGACCAGCGACCGGCTGAGCGGATCGAGCGCGGGACTGATGCGTTCCACGGTCGATTGCCGCAATTCGCCACCTACGGTCAATCGTACGCGTTGCCCGATTCGGAGTTGTTGCGCGAACCGCTCAGGTACTGAAGCGCGAAAGCGCAAGACGTTCGTTTTGGCCAATTCAACCACCGGTTGGCCAATTTGCAGATAGGTACCCACGGCCACCATACGATTGAGCACTACTCCATCGAGCGGTGCGGCAATGACGGTATCTTGCAATTGTTGTTTGGCAAGGTCGAGTTGTGCGGACTGTACGTCGACCAAAGCCATTTTTTCGCGGACGCTATTGAGTGACGAATTGAACCTTGCATCGGCTACCTGTTCGGCCGACTGAGCGGCTTCCAAATCAGTCGCCACGATCGCTCGCTGCGCGAAGAGCGTCTTCAAACGCGCGACATTTTGCTGAGCTTCCTCAAGTAGTGCTTTGGTTTCACGCACCGGCGGAGAGCGTAATGGCTCAAGCTTGCTGACTGGGTCTCCGGCCTTGAGTCCAATGGCCGCGCGCACTTGGGACAGCTGGGCTTCGGCTTGCACGACGCGCAATATGTACTCTGTATCGTCAAGCTTAATGAGCGTTTGACCTTGCTGAACAACATCGCCCAAGTCGCAATTGACCTCGACGATCCGCCCTGCAACTTTCGCGGCGATCGTGGACACTTCGTCGGCAGAAAGGCTGCCCTGTACTCGTGCAATGACAGGCCATGCGACTGGTTGGATGCTCAGCAATTCACCACTAACGTTCACTTCCTCAGTTGGTCCACCACGTCCTGGGCCTCCTCGACCTGGACCCCCTGCCGAAGATTCGCCGGAACTGCTGCAGCTCGCGGCCGATACTAAAGTCGCGGCGAGAAATGAAAGTTTCAAGCAGCGCGCGGCATAACAAGTGAACCAGCGTGTCATGGAAACTAAGCCTTATCGGCAATGTAAGCGGTACGGGGTTTGGCTGGCCCAAGCTGTTCAAAATGGTGAGCGCAATGGGCGGGGCTGCCTGGCAGGCCAGCGGTAACTGGAGGGAGTCTCTATTCTGATTGGTTTCCGGTTCAAAAGCAACTGTGCCAATACGCTATTCAGTAGGTAGAACTAGACCTTCCGTTTCCGCCTAGGCAATCGTGCCGGCGATCATTTGCGGGCAGAACCGAGCGGTTTCGATAGTTCGTCGCCACCACGACCTTGATCGAGCGCTTCGTCGGTACTCTCAGGGTCAACCTGGCGACAGCAGGCCGTCAGCCGATCGATCAGATCATCCAGTCGATCTTCCCATTCCTCTTCGGTACTTTCGACGGGCGGAACGGACGCCAATTCATCCAGCAGCAATACTAATCGCAACAAGTGCCGAAACAGGATCCCCTCTTGTTTTTGCAATCCGCGGGCGACGATGTATTTGTTGAAGTGGCCACCAAATTCAAGCACTTCACCCGCCACATGCACGGCCACCGTTTGGACATCGTGAACGTTGGGGAAGTCGTAATTGAACAGCCGTCGCAGTTTTTCTCCGATGCTAATGATCCAGACTCGCTCTTCTTCGAAGACCCCCTCCCCTACTCTTCGCCGCGGTTCGTCTTCTTCCGGCGGTGGCTGACCAACCAATTCAGCTTGAGTTGCCAGGCCCAGTTCCAACAGTCGTTCGTCCAGCCGCAGGGTAGCCAACGGGCCGGCCGGCAGCTCGTCCAGTTTGGGCACGCGAACATGGCGGGCCACGGTACCGGGCAAACCAAGCGCGCTTTCTAGAGCCAAGAGACGTTCGGTATCGTCGGCAATCGCCAAGTGCCCGGCCAGAAAGACTCCATACAACGGATTGATACTCCGCAGGCGGACCAGCAGCTCTAAACGCTCGGTAGGACGTGCGAACTCGGGTTGGTAGTCATCGACTTCATACCCACGGCCAGCGGCTTGCATGGCGGCCGATTCCGGCGTCGGCCCGTCAGTCTTTTGTGTGGGGGATTCATCCGCGGCAGCCTGAACAAGTTTGCCCAATCCAGCCGCTTCTAGCAATCCACCGCTGGACGTCTTTAATTCGGCGTCGCGCGTGAGCTTGTCCGGTGTTTGACTGCCGGGAGGCTGAGGGGGCTTTTGCACTTTGGGTTTAGGTTTCGGCTCGAGTTCAATGTAGCCGCCGGTCCACAGGGTAATCAACATGCGGTTGAGTTGCTTCTGCGCTACTTCGATTTGACGCGAGTCGAGCAGCCGCTTGCCCACTAAGGTTCTTAATGGTTCAACGTCAGGATGCTTCAAGAGCATGTAGGCTAATAATCGCCAAGGTAGATCACCTTTGCTTACCAAGTTGGCCGCTTCACCGGCACGCAGTTTTTCAAACTGCTCCTGAGTCCAATAGGTCTCTCCCTCACGACGCTTGGGCTTTTTCTTCTTGAGCGCCTTCTTGGCCTTCATCAGTCCCGGATCTTTTGTATCTTCAGGGATCTGGTCGTATTTTTCCTTCCAGCGCAGCAATTTGACATCATCTTCATGGGCGAGCACATACACGTAGCCCTCGGAATCAAATTGCGGTCGACCGGCGCGACCAAAGATTTGCATCGCGCTGGCCGTATCGATCGGCTTGCGTTTGTCCTTGGGACCCTTGAGGATCGTGGGCAGCACCACGCTCCGCGCCGGTAGATTGATTCCAGCCGAAAGCGTTTCTGTACAAACCGTCACACTCAGTAATTTGCGCTGAAATAATTCCTCGACCACACGTCGATACTTCGGCAACACACCGGCATGGTGCACACCGACACCCCGCTGCAACAGTTGTTTGATTTTGGGGCCTGCCCCTTCGGACCAATCGTATTGCTCAAGGGCATCGCTTAACGCCGACTGCTGCGATTTATCGACAACTTTCTTTCCCTTGAGCAGCTCGGCGACCTGCCAACATTCATCGCGATTGAAGCAGAAAATCAAGGCGGGGGTCCGTCGCTCCGCTTCGGTCCCTACAAACATCTTCTCGACCCACTCATCGAGCATGAAGTCATCGATCCAATGGAAACTCAATGGAACCTTGCGTTCTTTTCCTTCCACTAATGACAAGCGACGGTTGCAGCTCCGCGATAACCAACTAGTGAATTCGTAACTGTTTCCCACTGTAGCGCTAAGCAGTAAAGTACGCACGTGCTCAGGCAGCAAGCCCAATGTCAATTCCCAAACAACGCCCCGCTCTTGGTCGTTGAAACTGTGGAATTCATCCATCACCACCGAGGCAACTTGCTCAAAGTCAAAGGCCTCGGGTTGCAACAAGCGATTGAGTAGGATTTCCGCCACGACAACCAGGACGGGTGCGTCGGCATTCACTTTGCGATTGCCGGTCACCAAACCGATGTCCGTCTCCTTGAAGCCCCACCGCACGGCGGACTGCTGCAACTCTTGCAATTTCTGATCGGTCAGGGCGATCAGCGGAGTGGTGTAGTAGGCCCGCGTGCCGGTTCGCAAGGCTTCGTAGACAGCCGCCTCGGCGATCAACGTTTTGCCTGTACCGGTCGGAGCGCAGACTAAGACTCCTTGCTCGGCAGTGAACCAAGCCAGCAACGCTTCCTCTTGCACCGGATAGGGCGTAAACGGGAGGCGATCAAAATACTCCGCCGCAATCGTGTCGCGGTCGAGGGTGTCGCGGTCAGGCACGGCCAGCTCGGGCACCGTCTGATCGGAAGGTAAGCTGGCAGATTGGGAGGAGGGTCGAGGGCTATTCATAACGGTCGTATAAATTCTGAGAATTGGATTGAGAGCAATACCGTTTCAGTTTTGGCAGGGAACCGACGGCGTTGCGATCCGCAGGTTTTGAAGTTGCGTTAGTTAGTGCCAAAGGCACGGAATTCGATAGTTGGGATGCAAATCTTGTGAGTTGTACATAAGTTAGTAATTATCCCGAAGGGATTTGAGACATTAGCCGTAGGTCGCGCTAGCGCACCTACGGTTACGTTTTGATCACGCAGATTTTTCGACCCCGAAGGGTGTCGCAGCGAGCAGGCTGGAAGGGCTGCGACCACCTTCGGGGTCGAATAACGCGTTGTTTTTCGTTATCCGGTGGTTTTCGCTACGCTCGACCACCGGCTAATAGCTTTAACGCCTTCGGCGTAGTTTTACTTTTGTATAACTCACAGGATGCAAATCCCAGGTCAACTTGTTGGTTGTCAATTTTGCAATGCAATTTGTAAGTGTCTATTCGCTCAGGCAGTTATAACCGCTTTGGTCCGTTGACGTAACGTCCTCAAAAATAATGACTTGCGGCAAAGCTGTTCCTGCAGCGGGCGTTGGCACTGCTTTTGCTTGATAGGTTCCTCACCATAAATTGATTGCACGCACGCGCAACGGAATTGAAATAGCACGTGCCCTGTAGCACCGAAACATGGAAGGGACGAAGATGAGACGACGCAGCCGAAGCAAACCGATTAGTCTAATGACAGCGGTGTTAGTAGAAATGGGGACGATGATTGGCATCATTGCCATTGCCCAACCCACATGGACGCGAGGAGTGATCGAAAGTGTCGCTACACCGGCAGCGGGTTTGCACGTAGGCCAAGTAGCTGGTCAGGTTGGTATCAACGAGCCCAGTGAGGCAAATTCCTCGGGATTCAGATCCCCTCCCAACGATGTATCCGCGTTGAATCGTACAACGCAGTGGCAGCCTACCGCCGAGTCTCGGCCAACTGACGGACTTAGATCGGCCGCTTGGAGTGAAGCTGCGCCACGAGTTGCCCAGGCCAATCCTCTACCCAACAGTTCTTGGAACAACCCTCAGGGCATCTACCCCCAACCTATCATGCCACCTCCGATTGGAAGCATGGGGGCCGTGGGATGGAGTTCCGGCTACGGCTCACATCCGAATAGCTTTTAAAGAATCAGCTCGATGCGCAAGGATATCCATCAACACGGTTCAATGACCCTGGTGCGGAATTGGTTTAACCCGGATTATTCATGAGCCGAGGGGCGTGAGCCCCCGGGCCTCCTGAAATGCCTAGGAAACCGAGGGCTTACGCCCTTCGGCTCACAAGCTCATGAATAATCCGGGTTTAACGCCGAGCCGGAGCAGGCTGTCGATACGAGGGCGATTGGCCAATTGCGAAAGTCCCGTCGAGGAACAGAGTTTCCTGAAGTTTAGTAACAGCCTGCGTAGGCGACGGCAGCGTTAGAGCCTGCAAGTATCAAGCCCGGAAATCTTGCAAATCAGACCTCGACTCATTCTTACTTGCACAACTAATGGTCAAGTTCGCAGGCAGGATGCTTACGCCACGATAAATTTGAACGGTATTGGTTTTAAAGGGTATCTAGTGGATCGATATCGATAACATACTGGACATCCTTGGGCGGTTTGATGTCGGCCACGGTACGTACGATCAAGCGGTTCAACGGTTCAGCTTCCAGCGTTTGTAGAATCGCATGAAATCGAAACTTGCCGCGCAGTTTGGCCAACGGAGGTTGAGCGGGGCCCAGGATGCGACAATCGATACCTTGGAGCTGACGAGTGGTTTGCAGACGTCGGACGAAGGATTCGGCAAAGCCTTCTGTTTCGGTCAAGTTGGGGCCGCGCATGATAATGCGCGCCAAATGGCCGTGGGGCGGATAACCGAACTGGGCGCGTTGCGCTAGTTCTGCACTGGCGAAACCGATGAAGTCGTGCTTCGAAGC
This sequence comes from Pirellulaceae bacterium, assembly GCA_041739785.1. Lineage (GTDB taxonomy): Bacteria > Planctomycetota > Planctomycetia > Pirellulales > Pirellulaceae > Aureliella. Next base: position 11,901 of record JBGSNE010000215.1, on the reverse strand, counting down.
AGCCACAATGGCTGGATGTTCGGGCGAAAAGGTCTGCACCAATACTTGCCCCGCCTTTTCTCCGCGCCCGGTCCGTCCAGCAACTTGGGTGACCAATTGAAACGTTTTTTCGGCCGCGCGGAAATCTGGAAAATGCAAACTGGTATCGGCATTAACAACTCCGACTAGCAGGACATTGGGAAAGTCCAAGCCTTTCGCAATCATCTGCGTTCCTAACAGGATGTGCACCTTTCCCTCGCGGAATTGCCCCAGCACGCGTTCATGGCTTCCGGGCTTGCGCATCGTATCGCTATCCATGCGGGCCACGTTCGCGTTGGGGAAACGCTGGCGCACTTCCACTTCTAAACGTTGCGTCCCTATGCCGCTGAACCGGATACCATCGAATTTGCAGGCCGGACAGGCAGGTGGTGTGGGGATGTGGTAATCGCAATAGTGGCAGCAGGCCTTGCCGCCGTCGCGATGGTGTGTGAGTGGCAAATCGCAATCAGGACAAGCGACCACGTGGCCACACTGAGGGCATTGAATGGTGGTGGCAAATCCGCGACGATTGAGCAACAAGATGACCTGCCCTTTTTCGCGGAGCGCCTCATCGATGGCTTGATGCAGTTGCCGCGTGAGAGCCCCGCGGCCAGGCTCAGGCTTCTGACTTCGCAAGTCGATCAAACTGACTTGTGGAAGCGGACGATTGTGAATACGACGTGGTAGGCTAGCGAGTCGATAAACGCCGCTCTGCGCACGTTGCCAACTTTCCAGGCTAGGAGTCGCCGAACCTAGCACTAGCGGTATCTGCTCGAGGAAGGCGCGATGCAGGGCTACGTCGCGTGCATGGTACCTGGGCACGTTATCCTGCTTGAACGAATTCTCATGCTCTTCGTCGAGTACGATCAAACCGAGCCGGGGTAGCGGAGCGAAGATTGCGCTACGCGGTCCAATCACCACCGGCGTTTCACCCGCACAAATCTTGCGCCATTGATGATGACGTTCGACGGGACTCATGTGGCTATGCAACACCGAGACTTGACCAAAACGTTCGACGAAACGATGGCGTGTTTGAGGCGTGAGGCTGATTTCGGGAACCAGTACAATCGCTTGACGACCGTACGAGATCACTTCGTGGATAGCTTGCATGTAAACTTCCGTCTTGCCGCTACCGGTGATGCCATGCAACAAAATGGTCTGTTGTTTTCCCGAATCCAGGGCTTGCAGAATCTCGCGTAACGCCTGGCGTTGGTCAGCACTCAGTGCCAACGGAGGTCCCGACGGAAGTGGAAGTGCGGGACTCAGATCGCCGAACACGCGCTCTTGTCGTGCGTCGATAAATCCTGATTCGCGCAAGGCGGATATAGGGGCCGTGGAACATTCGACTAGCTTTTGCAGTTGATCGATGGTGACGCCACCAGCGACCAATACTAACTGACGCAGCACGCTCTGTTGTTTGGAAGACAGCGATGCAACCTGTGCATCGTCCTCAGCTTTAACGGTGGGATAGAGCACGATCCGCTGCCGGCTGCCAGCGGCAGCTCGCACCCCAGCCGGTATGGCCGCCTCGAAGACTTGGCCCAATGGCGCAATGTAGTAGCGACTCATCCACTGCATCAACTCCAGCACGCGAGGTGTACACAATGGTTCGGCGTCGAGCACTTCTGTCACAGGTTTGAGTGCGTCGGGAGACTGCTTGATCGTCTCTACCGCAATGCAGTATCCCAGCATTTCGCGATTGGAGCGCCCCAGCGGAACTTTCAAACGGACTCCGATTTGCACTTGCTCCGCTAATTCGTCAGGAATGCGATAGTCTAGCGGTCCGTGCGGAGCTTCTGCGAAAACAACCCTTGCCGCTCGACACTGACTCCGCGCGTCAAGCTCCCACGGTGGAAGGTCGGTGGCGAACAGTTCAGGCTGATGGCTGGACATGGGGTGTTGCTAATCAGTAGTTGAAGTGAGAATGTTCGTGCGTAACTTTTGCCGAAAGTGACCTTCTGCGCCAGATTGGTCGCTCCCGGCAGGAGCGACCCACTGGGCAGGAGCGACCCACTGTTTTCACTTGAAGCGACCGTTTTACGGCTGAAATCTATTTATATGTCAGACTCTCCAATTCGTCAGCGGATCGGCATCTTTGGCGGTACATTCGACCCGATTCATGTTGGACACTTGCTTATCGCCGAGCATGCGCGGGAGCACTTGCAGCTTGAGCAAATCCGTTTTATTCCGGCCGCGACGGCCCCGCACAAGCAAGATCAACGGGCGACCGAAGCTAAACAGCGGTGGGAGATGGTGCAATTGGCCATTGGAGGCAATCCGTATTTCGTGGCCGATGATCGCGAATTGCGACGGGGTGGCACGTCCTACACCGTGGATACACTCAGCGATCTCAAGGCCGAGCTTCCCCAAGCAGAGTTGATTCTTCTCATAGGGGCCGATTCGTTGGCAGAACTGCACACCTGGCGTGAACCGACTCGAATCTGCGAGCTGGCTTTTGTCGCCGTGCTTGCTCGTGGTGGTCGCGAGCAACCCGATTTGCAATTGCTCAAGCCCTATATGCCCGAACGGGAACACTCTCAGCTTGACGAACATCTTGTCCCGCTGCCGCAAGTTGAGATCAGTAGCAGCCAGATTCGGCAGCGCATCGCGCAGGGCCAGTCGGTGCGCTATCAATTGCACCCAGCAGTCGAAGCCTATATCGCAGCCCAAGGGGTGTACGGCGCATGACCACGTAGCGGAATTCCCCAAGAATTTCGGCGGCTGCAGTTTTTTCGTGGGTCACTTTTGCCGAAAGTGACTTGGTGGGTCACGCTTGCCGAGCGTGACTAGGTGGGTCACGCTTGCCGAGCGTGACTAGGTATCAGAGTGATGCTTGGCATGAGAGGTAGTCGCTTCCGGCAGAAACGACCCACCTAGTCGCTTCCGGCAGAAACGACCCACCTAGTCGCTTCCGGCAGAAACGACCCACTCAATTCCCGTCTGCTGTGGACACGTTTGCAAATGAAAGCTACGACGAGTCGCAGCACTCCAAAAAGGCGAGCCTGCGGAGAGGCTCCCCTAGGTGCAAAGGCTGCGTAAAGGCAGCGTTATTAAACGTGTTAGAGTGTCCAGCCTTCGCGGTACGCGCGTTGCACGAATTGATTGACCGTCGCATCGTTGGTGCATTTGAGTTGCTTGGCATCCCACTGGTAACGTTTGCCGGCTTCACCCCGCAAGGCGAGAATGCCGACCAACATCGTTTCGGTTAGACGTCCAGCGTAGCCAAAGTTCGACATCGTGCCGGGTTTGTACTCGCCGGTGATCGACTTGACGAATTCCCACTTCTGCCGCTCGTCAGTGCCTCCTTCGAACGGAATGCGGGGGAGGGTCTGCTCTGGAATCTTGTAATCCTTGGTGGCTTGTCCATTGCGAATCAGATCGTACCGGGCACCATAATCGTCAGGCGAGAAGATCATGCCTTCGGTCCCGACAACAACTGCGCCGCTGGTCTTGCGGTCGACTTTGCCAGCCCGCACGTCAGCGATGCGTTGTTGGAACCCGGCTGGGAGTTGTTCCAAGATTTCATCAGGCGGTAGATTGCCGCCATCGTACCAATACAAATCCGTGGCGACCAACCCTTCTCGCTCAGGGAATTCAAACTTGAGCGTTGAACTCGATGGGTATTGCTCGTTGTCAACGATACCTGAGTTCTTGACGGCGGTGACCGCAATTGGATCCCACAGCTTAACGGCCATCACTGGCATATTGGTTGTATGGCAAGCCATATCACCCAACGCGCCGGTACCAAAGTCGACCCAGCCTCGCCAATTGAACGAGTGATAGATCTTTTCCTTGAAGGGTCGCATGGGTGCCGGGCCGATCCAAGCATCCCAGTTGAGATCCTCGGGGACTGGATCGCTGCCGGAGGGGCGACCTTCCCCCTGGGGCCAAATCGGTCGATTGGTCCAAACGTGAACTTCCTTCACATCACCAATTGCTCCTGAGCGAATAACTTCGACCGCTTCGCGCAGTCCGTTTTCACTGGTTCCCTGATTGCCCATTTGCGTGACCACACCCATTTTTTCAGCGGTTTCGCGCATCAATCGCGCTTCGCCGATCGACCAGGTCAATGGTTTTTGGCAGTAGATGTGTTTCTTCATCTTCATGGCTTTTACGGCCGCGCAGGCATGGTTGTGATCGGGGGTGCTGACCGTCACGATGTCTACCTTGTCACCCAGTTTGTCGAGCATCTCGCGATAGTCTTGGAACTGCTGCGCGCTTTCGAACTCGCGTCCTTTTTTGGCCAGCGTAGCCTTATCAACATCGCACAATCCCAGAATGCTCACTCCTTGCTCTGCAATGTGGCTGGTATCACTACTACCTTTGCCACCGACGCCAACGCAGGCGGCCGATAGCCCCTGTAGTGGCGATGCATGGGTGCGAGACAGCGGACTGGTTCCCAACCAAACGCCGGCGCTAAGTGCAGCAGACTGCCCGATAAATTTACGGCGAGAGTTACGATTCGACATGGGTAAGACCTTTACAGAGTAAGTGATGGCTGACAAGCAAGATTCAGGAGGTGATGCTATGGTGGGTTCACGCCCCGGTATCAGCCAGAGGCGGAAGTTGATCAGGCATTATACGATGCTTTTGTAGGTAGAAACAAGTCTAGGGCTAGGGCAAACTGATAATGAGTGGCAACATTATTGTTTAGCCCGCAGCCGCAGCTTAGCGCGGTGAACCTCGCCTACGGCTGCGGGTTAAACGACTCAATCAACAGATCTCTAACGTTCACAGGGCTATTCAGCCCTGTTTTTCTTCAATACGAACAATGCCATACCGATGGCTAACACATGCAATCCAGTTGCCAATAGAAACGGAGCTCCGGGGATTTTCACGGTGGCGGTTTCGTTAATGGCGGCCGAAAAAACTGCCGTGAAAATGAGCGGTCCAATCATCCCAGCGATCCCCATCAGCGAACTATTGGCGCCTTGCAATTGCCCCTGTTCGCGGGGGCTGACGCGGCGAGTCATCAAGCCCTGCATGGCTGGATTGAAAAAGCCGACCAGTGAAAAGACCGGTATGGCAGCCCAAAATAGCCAACCTGTCGGAGCCAAGCCGTAAATCAAGTAGCCCAAGCCACCAAAAACTAGCGCGATAAACAACATCCGCCGCTCACCCAGCCAGGGAGCGGTCCGCCTGACCACAAAGCCTTGCATTAGCACGCCGAAAATGCCAACGACCATCAACGTCATGCCAACTGTTTGTGGTCCCCACGCGTAGCGATGACCAGCGTACAACACAAAGACGCTTTGCAATACTTGATGGGCCAATTGATAGATGAGTAGGATGCTGGCCAGCCCCAACAATTCGGGATGGGAACGCAGCAGTTTCAGTGATCCCAGCGGATTGGCTCGCTTCCAAGAGTACGGTGAGCGATTTTCCTCCGACAGCGATTCGGGGAGGACAAAATAGCCATAAGCTGCATTGAGTAGCGTTAACGCGCCAGCTACCCAAAACGGCAAACGCAAAGCAGTCTCTCCCAACAATCCCCCCACTCCCGGTCCAAATACAAAGCCGATGCCCCAGGCTGCTCCAAATAAGCCATAGCTGGCGGCGCGTTTTTCGGGTGGCGTTACATCCGCAATATAGGCCCCGGCAGTAGCGAAGCTAGCAGCGGTGATTCCCGATAGGATGCGACCAATGAACAACCAAATCAAATTTGGCGCCAGGGCCATTAAGATATAGTCGAGCCCCAATCCTAGGCAGGAAATCAGAATTACGCGGCGCCGACCGAAGCGGTCGGACAACGCTCCCATGATCGGGGAGAAGACAAACTGCATCAGCGCCCAAACGAAGCCAAACAATCCAAAGTAATAGGATGCGGTCGCGGTGATTTTTTCGAGGGGGACCTCCATCACCCGTTCACGCTGCTCGTCCGTCAGCTCAAAACGTTCCTGCATTAGCAGTTGCGCGCTGTCCCGATTGGGCGCCTTGCGCACCACTTCGATCACGTCGGAAGCGATTTCCACAGGGACGGGCTGAGTCGCTGCGTCACCGGAGGTAAGGTATTGATTGAGTACCATCCCTTCGATTAGCTTGGGTGCCACGGGGATGGTTACTCCCAGCGACAACACGTCGAGGACGACGGTTACGAAAATAAAGGCGATGGCTGCGCGACGCGGAGCATTCATGCGTCAGCTTTCGATCGATTTCGATAGAGTCTGTCCGGTCAATCGCTCGAATACCTCCAGGTATTTACCCCGAGTCACACGAATTATTTCGTCGGGTAGCGAGGGTGGAGGGCTATTGCGATCCCAGTCGCTGGCCATCAACCACTCTCGCACATATTGCTTGTCGAAGGAAGGCTGAGCACCCCCTGGAGCGTATTTGTCGAGCGGCCAGAAACGCGAACTATCTGGGGTCAGCACTTCATCAATTAGAATTACTTCCCCCCCATGCCAGCCCCACTCGAATTTAGTGTCGGCAATCAAGATGCCGTGCGCTTCCGCCCACTGCGCACCCTGATGGTAGACCGCAAGACTTTGATCGCGTAGGAGCGTGGTCAATTCTAGTCCGATCTGATTGGCCATGACGTCGAAGCTGACATTGATGTCATGTCCCTCATCAGCCTTGGTGGCGGGTGTGAAGATCGGCTCTGGAAGCACAGCGCATTGCTTCAACCCCGGTGGGAGCTTGACTCCGCAAACTTCGCCCGTCGATTGGTACTCACGCCATCCAGAGCCCTCGAGGTACCCGCGGACCACGCATTCGAAAGGAATCACCTCGGCCTTCTTGGTTATCATGGAACGGCCGCTGAGCTCGTTGCGTTGGGCTGAGGTAAGGTTGAGCCAGTCGGGGAGTACCCTGGATATCAAATGGTGGTTTACCGACAGTTTGCCGAACCAAAACGTGCTAAGAGCGGTCAGCACAATCCCTTTGTCTGGGATTCCACACGGTAAAATCCAATCAAATGCACTAATCCGATCGGTACTGACAATTAGCAATTGGTCTCCTAGGTCGTAAACGTCGCGGACTTTGCCCTGGCGTTTAGAATAGGGGAGTGACGTAGTAATTATTCCTGAACCATCTTCAGTCAATTTTGGGTACCTCAATTCTGGCCTGCGAATTTCAGGCAGTCTTTTTGTTTAGCTATAAATTGTTCGATACCCACACTAGCTTGATTGAACCAGACGAGCACTTGGGTTAGATTCGCTGCTTTGTTAACTCAGGCTTCGTCCGATGATCCCCGGCTCTTTGTAATCCTCGGCTTAAGTTAAGGTATGCGCTGCATACTTCTTAGTTTAGGCGGCGGTTCATGAAGAGTTGCCCAGACGACTCCAACGCTGCTCTGAAAGCCGATATTGAATGGGTGACCTGCGATTTACGGTTCCGCCGACTCTGGATTTCGATCCACGAGTCTGGGAGACCGCCTACATTACAGGCATCGAAGGGATTCCCTGGTACTGCCAGCATACGCTCGACGGTCAACAGTTTACCATCGGCAGGGAGATTGACGAGTCTGGTAAGCTGAACATCGTGTGGCCGACCAAGAATTTTGGCAATCTCTGTCTGACGACGACAAGCCTGCGACTCACACAGCAATCCTACGATTTGGCGGTGGAAATTGCCCGCGGGACCGTCAGTCGCCTACGCAATCAGACCTCCGAATGGCAACGCTTGGGTCTGCGTCTGCCCGATAAGTTTTTTCCTATGGCCGAGGACGCCCTCAGCCACTTTTTGCGTGCAGTAACCAGTGGACATGATCCGGCCCAGCAGGTCAGTCGTGCTCAGCAGGCAATCGATCTGTCTATTGATGCCTCGGTGCTGTTGTGCAACACCTTTGCTGCTCAATCGCTTGAAGCGCGGCGACAAGGCGAAGGGCGCTTGTCAACACTGTTGGGAGTCGAACTCTCCCCCGAACGTCCGTTACCTCCCTTTGCCGACGCAATTCACAAAGCTTTTAACCTGCTCTGTGTGCCGGCCGATTTGGGGAGAGTCGAAACCTTGTCTGGTAAATCCAGCTACGACGCCTTCGACCCACAGGTTGACTGGGCACAGAAGGCCAATAAGAAAATCTGTCTCGGGCCGTTGGTCGATTTTCGGCCCGGCCGTCTGCCGCAATGGATGGTGATGCTCGACGAAGGCTATGAAAATATTCTCAATAGTGCTTGCGAGTTTGCACGGGCTACGGTCGAACGCTATCGCGGTCGCGTACACATTTGGAATGCGGCAGCTGGCTTGAATATTCCCAGCGAAATGAATTGGTCAGATGAAGAAGTGCTACGCATGGCGGTATCACTGATCGAAACCGTCCGCCGCGCAGATGATCGTTGTCCAGTGTTATTGACAATCGACCAGCCTTGGAGCGAATACTTGCGCGATGAGCCCAGCGGAATCTCCCCCCTGCATTTCGCCGATGCCTTGATCCGAGCTGATCTGGGCCTCAGTGGATTGGCGCTCGACTTGACCATGGATACTTGGCCCGGTGGTTCTTTCCCGCGAGATCCAATCGAGGTCAATCGCCTCATCGATCGCTGGTCGATGCTGGGATTACCACTGATGATTTTTCTCAGCAGCCCCACAGAGAGTCCCGATGATCCCATCGGTCAGGAAACATCGCCAGCCAAAACAGTCACTAGCTGGAAGACAACCCCCGAGAGCAATGGCATTCTGGGGCCAGATAGTCTGGTGCGATTATTGCTCTCCAAACCTTCCGTGCACGCGTTGATTTGGAATGACTGCCCCGGTGTAGAGCGACAGACTCGCAGCCTGTGGGATTCTGCAGGCAAGGCCAAACCACTGCTAAACAGTATGGCAGCGCTTAGGAAAGTGCTGTTGCACTAAGCTTGCATGTCGATGCCGGACAGCGATTGCCACGCCAGTTTACCTGACAAAGAGGAATGGCTGACTTGATCGGTACTATCCATTGGATGGCGGTGCATGGAAGCGATACGGCGATAGTCAACCTGCCGTCCCGTTTCTTCGTTTCCGCCGTCGGCTTGATTGGATGGGGATTGTTGATTGTTGTTGGTTACGTCAGCGTGGTTGTCAGCCACTTCGACTTGGAAGGATGCAATCTCGAACCCTTGTTCCGCGAGACGACCGCGAAGTATTGGTAGGCTTTCTAGGATTGCATCTCGCGCTGCGTTCGATTCGGTCAACAGCTTGGCGGTCATCGAACGTCCCTCCATCCGCACCTGCACATTGAGCGAGCCCAGTTGTGGAGGATGGAGCCGAATGTTGATTTGGCCTCCCGTCGGTCCTAGCCGAGCGAAGCTCCGCGACACGCGCTGCACCAAGCGTGCTCGCTCAGCCTGAGTCAACGCGTCGGCGCGTTGCGTGGGGGGCGCGGCTTCTTTGGGCTCACTCGAATTGACTCTCGTCGCAGGTCGGCTGGTGTCGACTCCTTCGGTAGACATTCTGGCGTCACTGCCGGTCGTGTCGCCAATGAGGTTCGTCGAGGTATGGCTACCTACGATATTGGTCGTCACCGATTCACCAACCGCGACAGCGCCACCCACCAAGGCCACCACGTTCTCTAAAGCCGGCGTTGAGCTCGGATGCTGACTGGTTCCTGTTTCGCGTGAAGGCTGACTACCGGCCGCCAACTCGATTGTTTCTGTCTGAAGCGTAGCCTCATTCGGCGTGACCTCAGTTGTCGTTGACGATTCATCCGCGGCTTGCGAAAGTGCAACTTCTTCGTGGCCGCGATCGTACCATTTACTGCGCTCCTCGCCCCGGTGTCGTCCCTGCTCACGCGAATCAGCTGGCGACGTGGCCTGCTCTGATTCCACCAGATTCACTGGCGATTCGTCCTTCGTTTCCGCGACCACGGTCGCTGCCGATTCAGAGGTTTCTAAATCGGTATCCCCAGTGTCTCCGACGTCGGTTTGGGCAGCGTCGACGGTTGTCAACTGTTTCGGCCGTTCGTCTCCGGGGTCGTCGGTCGCATCAGCCGTCAGCTGCGTTTCTTCAGCGACTGCGGCAAGCTCTACTGGTTCGTCAGTAGTTTCAACGGCATGTGTCACGTCTTCGGCGATGAGCAATGCTCCCTGCTGCGCATCTTCACCCTCTCCTTGCTCCGCCGATAATTGCTCATCGACGATTTGCGCTATTGGCAATTCCTGCGAAGACTCTTCGTCGGGTTGTGCGGACACAGTTGTGGAGGTCGTGGTGGATGCGGTGAGAATCGCTATTTGATCTTCAACAGCTCCCTGTTTGGCTTCTTCTTCCGCAGTGGATTCGCCGCTCTCAGATTGCTCAGCGCTGACCGACTTCTCGCTGGGAACAGTGTCCCGCGTATCATCGATCGGTTCGTCACTCCGTGAGACAGTAGACGCATCGCGCTCGGCTGATGATGGCTCACTGCGCAGCTTGGTTTCTGGAGTCGCGAAGTTCAAGAATTGCTCAAATAAACCGGCGTACATCGTCTGGCCATCCGTCAGCGATGGACTTGTTGATGCGAACGCACCCGTTTGAAAACGCGAAGAAGGCCGCCGAGTTGACTCAGCGCCCAAAGCTGGTATCGCACCGTCCATTGCGTCCCCCCGGACATTGGAGCCTACCCATTGAGGTGTCTGACACTGGTGGTAGTAGCGGAATTCGCCAAGAATTTCGGATTTTGAAGGCAAACTTGCTACGGCCGAAATTCTTGGCGAATTCCGCTACGTCTTAACCTGGTGCCATGCGTGTCAAGCAATTTCTAGTTTAGGCTCATTGAAAAACTACGCGTTCGATAATCATCGGCACGCGGGCGTGGGGGAGTCTACTCAATAGCCGCTTGTTCCCGGGCGTTTTCGATTAAGCTAGCTTTCGGATCTCCTTGCCGGAGTACGACCAGAATCTCGTTAAGCTGGGTAATCTCTTCTTCTGTGGTAAACTCTCCTAACACCTTCTTTCGTTTATCCAGTGGCATCCCTTTAACAATTGCGACAACATCTGACATTTGTCCTGCTTCTAGGAATTTTTTGATTTGATTCTTGGCTAGGTCAGGACTCAGTGATTCCAGTGTGCGGGCAACCTCCTTCAAGCTTTCATTAGCCAAATCCTTTTCGGCGGTTTCCAAATAGCGATAAAATTCATTTTTTCGACGATCGAAGTCTGCGATCACCTGTTTGTGTTCGCTCAGCAACTCTTCGACTTGTCGTTTGTATTGCAAAATGGAACGTTCGCGCATGTCGAGACTTTTGCTTTGGCTGGCGCGCTCGGCTTCGACATCTTCATAGGTTGGATTGGGAGTCTGCTTGGAATCCTCCAGCATTTTTTGCAAGCGATCACCGGTGATATCGACGCCGTTGATGAGCGCCACTGCCTTGAGAAATGTCACCTGATTCAGATTGCCACGCGCCGCGGCCATTGCCAGAATTATGCCCTGTGCGAGCACTGTCCCAACACAAAAAGCGACAAATAGTTTTATGAGCATGCGCATTCTTATGACCTTTGTGATTCCTGCCAGTGCTTGAAGCTACCCCATTGGTCGAGGGTCTCTTGTTCACGAGTTAACTGTCGAACATCCCATTCGACCTGCTGCTTTTCGCGTAGTTTTTCCAGCGAACTGAGCGCTTGTTCCCTTTGAACTAAAACCAAGCGACGCTTTTCGCATTCCGCTTCGATCAGCTCAATTTGCGACTCAATTCCTTTGACTTGCTGCAGCAGATGGAGTTGATAGCGTTGCGATTCGATCAGCCGCTGAGTGTTCACTTGCCCCGCGCTACTTCCTGCCTGCAAAGGCATTTGGGCTGCGTGCTCTTGCATGAGCTCAGCAATTTGCGTTTGCAATTTCGCTTTGGCTGCCAACGCTTCCTTGTACGCCCCCACCGCCGTATCGCGTTGTCGCTCGCGCACGTTAACAATGTTTTTCAGTCGGAAAGGTTGTTTAGACATCGGGAGTAACAGGTTTCAGGTTTCAGGCTTCAAGTTTCAGGTTTCAGGTTTCAGGTT
>JBGSNE010000209.1:0-9105 GCA_041739785.1 Pirellulaceae bacterium | reverse complement strand
GCTCAACGCGGTTCCCGATCTTGCAAAGGCCGTTCGAGAGCAGCGAACGTTCATTATGGGATGCGTCTACGACCTCGACACAGGTCGCGTTCGCACCTTGTGAGGTGGCCGGAATCCAGAGTTAGGAGACAGCAATGCTGATGGAAACATACCCGTACTACCTTGCAAATGAGCCAGTCGCGGCGCACGAGAATCTTGCCGTCACCGACAAGTACACGGGCGTAGTCGCTACGCGAGTGGCATTGGCGGACGCCGCCACAATTGATCGAGCGATCTGCGGAACGCTGATGCGAAAGTTGGAAAATGCCTGAGCAATTCCCGGTTGCTGATTGGCCTGTGCGACCATCGCGTCATTGACCTGATTCAAGGCTGCGATGCCCGCCCCTCGGCGATCCTGCACATACATCTTGAACCCGCCGCCTCGGCCGATCCCGCGTACCGGTGGCGGAGGAATGATGAAGATCTCCGCTTCGTTGATGATCGCCACTTCCCGAAGCTTGACTGCCTTCTGACCATAGCAAGAGGGTTGGAAATCTCTTCTCTCTCCAAGGTAATCAATATTGCGAGGCCGGTGTTTACTAGCGGTTCGTGATAATAGTGTCGCGACGACTATTGTCCTGACTGTGCTTGTTCGTTGCGTTTGTCACTGGGATTTAAAGGTTGTGCCGACGCATTGCTGACGTTCAGTCCCAGTGTCGCTTGGAGAACCGTAGCGAGTTCTGAAAGATCGTTCACGACGTAGTCCGGCCGGGCGACGTTTGGGTACAGCGTCTTGCCGGGGCGAGCGACGAAGGCGGTTTGCAACCCAACGTTTTTCGCTCCGGCCAAATCCCATGCGTGCGCAGCAACCATCAAGACTTCGTCTGGTTGGACGCCGAGATCGCTCAAGACGCTGCGGTAAGTGTCAGGATGAGGTTTGAATTTTTTGACGGTGTCCACACTAAACCGTTCGTCAAACAAGTCCGTCAGCCCGGCGTTTTCGAATTGGGTTTCAACTCCAACAGTGGATGAATTGGTCAAGCTGACGATCCGAAAACCGTCTGCCCTGAGTGCCTGCAGTCCAGGAACTACATCCGGATGTGGCGGCAGCGAGTGAAGTGGCGTCACGATCGCTTCCTTGGCTTCTTCGTATTTGAGCTTGATGCCTTTCGTTTCAGCGACCATCATCAAAGCGGCGGTACCGATTTCTCCGAAGCTGTGGTAATCGCCAGTCAACGTTTCCACCAACGAGTAATGGAGCATCGTTGAAAACCACAGCGGCAAGAGGTCTTCTCGGCCGCCGAGAGCCTTTCCGACGGATGTCTTCAATGGAGCGAGGTCGAGCAGCGTTTCGTTGACGTCAAAGATGATGACTTTGGGTGTAGGCATGGCTTTCCCTGATTGAGTTTCGCGGTCGCTAGTTGCGTAAGAACTCGCATTTTGCGCAGACGCTCTGTTGCCGCTAAGCCCCAAAACGAAAATGGTGAGTGCAAGTGGGATGAGTTTTGTCATGCCTATTTCTCTCCTGTTTCGTCTGGCGTTTTACGGCCTGGCGACGCGATCACGCAAGACTTTCCTGCATGTCCACTCCGACGATATGTTCGGCGAAACTTTGATAGGCATCACCAACCTGTTGGGCCGTCGGATCGGGCCAGGCGTGGAAACGACCTTCGGCAATGGCGTCAAAGATGGAAGCCGCAACGAGCGATGGCGAAGCCGCTATGTCTCCGAAACCTGCTGCCGCTCCCATGTCGGTTTGAATCGGCCCAGGGTGAACGCTGACAACATGCGTGCCCTGTGCTCCCAATGTTCCACGCAGACCCTGAGTGATGGAGTAGCTGGCCGCTTTGGACGCACAATAGGTCGCAAAGTCAGGGAATGTTTTGACTGACGCGACACTGTTGAGCTGGGCAAAAGCTCCACCACCGTTGGCTTTCAATACGGGTGCGAAGGCTTGTGCGACTCGAATGAGGCCGTAGACGTTCGCGTTCATTTCAAACTGCAGCGTCTCGATCGCGTCTTTGCCAATCGCGGTCGAGATTTTCATGACACCGGCATTGTTGATGACCACATCGACATCGGTTGCCGTTTCTGCCGCAGCCGTGATCGTCGCGGCGTCGTCAAGGTCCAGCCGAATCGGCACGACACGGTCGCCATGCTCCGCAACCAAGGGGCTGGCGGAACCTACATTTCGGACAGCCGCGTAAACCTTCGCTGCCCCGCGCTGAAGCGCCTCTTCCAGAATCGCTTTTCCGATGCCGCGATTCGCGCCGGTCACCAATACAGTCTTGTTCTTAACGTCGAAAGTCATCTGTCTTACCTTTGGTCAAAAAGTTTGTGAACAGGTGAGGAGCCACTCTCCTCACTTCGCTTCGGTTAGCTTATTGGACTCAGCCGATGGGCTGAGCCTCAGCACTCCATGCATTCCTGGCGAATCCTTTGTCGAGTGGCGTTTGGGCGACATGGTTGGTGTAGTTCGACAGAACCTTGTAAGCAGTCCCCACAATCACGTCGAAAACCGTTTGCTTGGTGTATCCAGCGGCCAGCAATGCTTCGATGTCACCGTCTTCCAACAAACCGCGATTGACGTTGACCTTCTCCGCAAAGACTCGCAGTGCTTCCAGCTTCGGATCTGCGATCGGCGTGCCGTCTCGCAGGGCCATTATGACGTCCGCAGGCACCTTTGCCCCCTGCATGATCGACGTATGAGCAGCCATGCAGTAGGTGCAGCCATTCAGCCGGTTGTTGGTCATCGCGATGACCTGGCGTTCAGTTTCACTCAGGTTCGTCTTCCCAAAGATGTCGTTAATCGACTTATAAGCTTCCAACAACGCCGGCGATTCCGCCATGACGGCATGCAGATTGGGTACGAAACCGTAGGCTTTCTTGCTGTCCTCCAGCAGTGGCGTGCTTTCTCCAGCGGTTTCGATCGTATGGACTGTGAAATTAGTCATAGCCTGCTCTCCTTTGTGTTGACCGTTTGGTCAAAATGGGTTGTGAAAAATGAGGAGCCAGACGGCTCCTCCGGCTGCTGCTTTTTTTATCGCTCGCCGGTGTGGCGAATTTGCTCCGTGCTAAAGCTCAGTTTACCTAGTCTGTACCGATCGGTCCAGACCATTGAACGGGATTATTGAAGTTTGGCTAATCGAGTGTGAAAACCTACGAAATCAAGCGTTGGGCTTGCTCGGCGATCTGCTGCAAAGCCGTCTTCCCCAACATCCCGCGTCCCAACACCCGAATACCGACAAGTATTGCGATCAATGCTTTTGCAGTCGCTTTAGGAGACGCGGTATCAGGAATATCACCGTGCTGCTGCCCCCGTTTGATTTGCTGCTCGAAAAAACTGGTCAATTCCTTAAACGCGTCTGCTACGACTTTTTGCACTTCATCGTCGAGGTGCAAATAGTCTAGCGCGGTGTTGACCAGCAAGCATCCCTTTTTGTTCGGATCGTTCAGGCAATCACTCACGATGTAATCGAAGAATGCAGCAATGGCTTCACGGGGATCTTCAATGTCCTCCATGCGGCGAAGCAATTCTTTTCGCTTCTCGGTGTCGTATTTCAGCAGCGATCTCAAAAACAAGTCATCTTTGCCGTCAAACGCGTTGTAGAGACTGCCCCGTTTGATTCCAGTGGCTTCGGTGATGTCCGAAATCGAGGTCGCGGCGTAGCCTTTTTCCCAGAAAACCTGCATCGCCTGTTCGACGACGTCTGACTCTTCGAATGATTTTTCCCAAGGCATTGGATTCTTCTCGCGTAAAGTTCGTGTCTCCTTAAGTATACGCGGTGTTGACCGATGAGTCAAAACAATAGAAGAACGAAGGCTCAATCATTGAAAAACGCAAAGTCACCTCCGCCTGCTCCGCTATGGCATTGGGTACACATCATGAACTTGCCGGCGATCGGCATGCTCTTCATTTCCGGTGGCGTCTTTTCGACTTGGCCGCTTGGCGTGTACTTGGCGTAGTACCAGTCGCCGTGCTCGGGATCGAATCCGGTCGATCGGTGCATGACCGTGATGGCCATCAGCTTTTTGTCGGGACTGTAATTTTCCTTGACGATCACGGATCCATCTGCGAGATCTTTCAGATTTGAAGCCGTTTTCGGGCTGATGTAGGTCTTGATCAACGCCCCATGCGGACTTTCACCTTCTTGAAAGATCGGGGCTCGACCGTCGACACCGTTCCATTGCTTGTAGTTGTTTGCACTTAGCCAGGACCAAAGAACATCGTAATGGGCTTGTTTGCTATCACGAGTTCCGCTCTGCCCCATGGCACTTGGCACGGGCAGCAACAATGCAACGAATAATAGCCGCGAGAATACCGTTCTTAAGATTTGCTTCGTCATTACCGTCTCCATAGCTTTGAATTTGGTCGCAACAATCAACATTCGAAACGCTGTACCGTGAATACCGCGTGAGGAACATTGTCCTCTAAGATAGATGTCGAGAGTCGACACGAATCCTTACATGAAAAATGTCTATATTTACGCCAACCGTGGAAATGCCCGCAAACATGTGTCAATGGCACGAGCGCTGGACAAAAACTTGGAGAGTCCAATTTGCCAAATGGACAACCGCTCGGAGCCTTCGAATCGCAATCGGAAAACTACTGGGTCTTTTCGCCCGTCAACGTTAGATTGCACACCGACTGCGTCATTTGATGAGGGTAGACTTTCAAACGGAACATAGGAATGATGAGACAAACACAAGGAGGATAGAAATGCTGGTACTATCACGTAAATCAGGTCAAAGCATCAAGCTCAGCTCGGGAGGGTTGGAGGTGGAGTTGACTGTGATTCGGATTGTTGGGAATCGTGTTCAAGTTGGCGTAACCGCTCCGAGTTGCGTAAAGATCTTACGAAGCGAATTGGTACCAAGTCTGTCGACCGACAACCCGCCAATCAGTATGTGTACTCAAGCAAGACTTGGTGCGGTAGGGGCTTAGCCGATTGCGACATAATCCAATTGAGAGGGTAGACCATGCGAGGAATTCTGCGGATTTGTGAACTGCTTGGACTGCCTTTGCTTTGGGGGGCGGGCGTCTATGGTGCGATTTCGCTACAGAATCTGGCAGTTGCTGATGAGCACACAATATGCGGTCCGTGGGGCTGTGGCCCAACAACCGGCGCGCTCTTGGCAATGCACATCGGCTGGCTTGCGGTGTTGGGACCGCCGCTGCTATATCTTCCCGGTCGAATTGGCCTGAGTGCCCAAGTAGTTCGTTGGTTGAGTGGCACTCTTGTAACAATTGGTATCATCGGCATTACAGCAATTGTTGCTTGGCAATGGCTTGTTTGGCTACCACAATCGGGCGCTTGGTCGCGGCCGTACATCTGGCAGCGTTGTGCGTTTGCCGTCGCAATAGCGATCGATTGGCCACTTGTTCAGCTGGCGCTGCTGGGAATAACGCTGCCCATAAGCGGTAGGCTTTGGCGGCGACGAGTTGTCAGTGCGTCGGCAGTTGACCGTCAGAGTGATCTTCCGCAGCAAGCAGATCGACTCGCACCTGAAAGTGCGGTGCCAAATCATTCAGCGGTATAGATCTTCATAGTAGCGGTGAGCCAAATCAAGGAAGATTCGATGTTTGCTCT
This sequence comes from Pirellulaceae bacterium, assembly GCA_041739785.1. Classification (GTDB taxonomy): domain Bacteria; phylum Planctomycetota; class Planctomycetia; order Pirellulales; family Pirellulaceae; genus Aureliella. Next base: position 3,535 of record JBGSNE010000209.1, on the reverse strand, counting down.
ACCCAACAGTTACGCGATGCAACTACGTATTTGGTCGATCGCTTTTTCAATCGTCCTCGCAACTGAGCATGCCCTTGCTCAGAGTTTGCCGAGCGCTGTTTTAAGTCGATCTTCTGAGGTCGAACAAAACCCAGTCATCGTGATTCATGGAATACTAGGAGCGAAGCTGGTCGATGGAGACTCCGAACAAGTTGTCTGGGGTACCTTGCGGCGATTTCAGTTTTGGTCGCGAAGCCTTCCGTCAACTAGCATGGCTCATCCTATTCAGTTCGGCGTGCCACTGAATCTCTTGCGCGACGACGTGCGGAGCGCGGGCACTCTTGCGCACCTGAACCTCAAGGTTGCGGGGCTACCGTTCGAAGTTGAAGCCTATGGTGGTCTGATGCAGGCTCTTGGGATTGCCGGCTACCGAGATTCGAAACATCCCAGTGTTTTGGATACGGTGCAGTCCGAACACTTCACTTGCTTTCAATTTGATTACGACTGGCGGCGGGATATCAGCGAGAATGCTGCGATACTCGACGATTTCATTGCCGCGAAGGAAGCCTACGTCGCGCGCGAATATGCTGTTCGATTCGGAATCACTCAGCCCTCAATCAAGTTCGATATTGTCGCTCATTCCATGGGCGGCCTTTTGGCTCACTACTATTTGCGCTATGGTCGACAACAACTTCCCAACGACGGATCGCTCCCCGCCCTTGATTGGGCGGGCTGTAGGAAGGTAGAAAAAGTTGTTCTCGTCGGCACTCCCAATAACGGTTCCGTTTTAGCGTTGCGTGATTTGGTTAACGGCTACCAACCTTCGAAACTCGTACCGTACCAATCACCGGTTGTTCTTGGAACAATGCCCAGCGTTTACCAACTGTTGCCTGTGGACAGTCGGAATTCACTTGTGGATACATCTGGACAACCCGTTGACTACAACCTTTTCGACCCTGCCACGTGGGAAAGATGCCAGTGGGGGATCGTCGCTGACGAAGCAGATGGTGCCCTAAAGAAGTTGCTGCCAAACGTAAGCGATGCATCCGAGCGTCATGCCATAGCCAAAGACCACTTGGCGAAGTGCCTTTACCGCGCTGCACAGTTCCGACACTCATTGGAGATTCCTGGTCAATTACCGGCGACGACGGAATTGCATCTCTTCGTTGGAGACCAGGAAAAAACAGCTTCGATCGTTCAGATGGTTCCCAGGAAAGACACATTGAAAGTTTTCGCGTACGAAGCTGGAGACGACACGACGACACTTCGCAGCGCATTGGCCGCCCGCGGCCTGCCCGAGGACGAGCAAAAAAGCTCGTCGGCTAGCTGCGCCATTCCGTGGTCGACGGTGACTCGAATCAATGCATCCCATCGGCAACTGCCGCTTGCTCCCGAGTTCATCTCGGCCCTGATACGAATCCTAAGAGTAGCGCCAACTTCCAACGTCGTTGGAGAATGACAATCGTCCGAAGCCACTGATCACTGTACTCGCAGCAGTTGTAGTGCTTCCGCTCGATTATCCGCGCCAAAGACCAAGAGCAGCAATTCTTGCAGAGCATTGCGTTGGTCGACCAGCACGACGGATTCTCCTCCACCGACGAGCGCGATGCTTGCAAACTCGGGGGATGGCGCTGCAGCACGCACTGTCAGCGTACTAACGCGGGCCTTGGCTAGCGAATGAAACTGGCGAGCCATGAACAGGGAGTAGGGCAAATCTGCTCGACGTGGCGGCGCATCGCCGAGGATAATAACAACTTTGTGAGCATCGTCACGAAACTGGTAACCCGAGACGGCTTGGTGCAGCCCAAGTCCCACCGCTTCTTCAACGTCGAAGCCGCCACCCACAGGTTCAACAAATGACAGAAATCGAAGAAGGGCCGTTAAATCATTCGTCAATTCCGAGAATGCGATCGGAGGCGAGTCCCCGATGTCTTTGTAAGTTACAAATGCTAGGCGTGTTTCCGGTAGAGCTTGCAACATGACGCGTCCCAGCTGCATGATCCGCAGCTTCAGCGCGGTAATCTCGGCGCCCATGCTGCTGGTGCTATCAAACACAATCACTAAATCTAAGCCTTCGCGAAGTTCCTTCACCAAAGACTCAAACGGGGGCTGGTACCTCCCCGCGCCTCCGTCAGCGTAGCCGGAACCACGCTCCGCTTGCCCGCTTCCTCGCCCCATGCCATTGGTGAACAGACCGGGCATCCTCTGTAGGTGGCTTACAATGCGTGAGTTCTCATGTGAGTAACTTCCCGCCTCACCACCAAAGCTGTCCAACATATTCGCCAGGTTGACGTGCGGGTGGGCAACTTCAATGACCTCTTGTTGCAGTTCCAATTCAACAGTAGTTCTAGGAACAAGTTGTACCGGCTGGCGTTCTTGATCGGCGTCTGCTTGCAACGTTATGGAATGCTGTTGAAAATGACCACCGCCAACCTGCCGTAATCCAAGAAACGCTAACAGACCGCAATGCAATATGAAACTCAATCCCAACGCGCTGTAGATGCGAGCCTGGAATAGTTTGATGACCTGCTTGGGTTCAGTTGCAATAGTACGCATAGGTTGGACTCCTTCGCTATTTATTGTTGCCGACACACGCGCATCCTTCTGTGTGCGTGAGCACACACGGCTGGTTCCGCAAAGGCAAAAACCTGGAGGTCGGTCCGTCAGTTGTTATTGTCTGGGTAGCTTATTGGCTGGATAGTTGAAAAGCCACGAATAGACGGTCGATAGCCCATTTTTGAAACCAAACGGCAAATTTTTCTGCCATCTGCTCCTCGTCCATGGAGCTTTGCTCAGCGACGTTAGCAATCGCTTGCTCAAGGCTGGCGTTCTCCACCAGTGACTGTAGTAGAAGGAACTCATCGGGTTCGGCAAGAACTGTCCGAACAACGTAGTTGATTCGTGTGATTACTAAGAATGACTCTTCGAATTCGGGAAGCTGGGGAGGAACCGTCGGGGCCTTGCGCACAGCGATCGCGTATTCATGGGCGCGAGTCGTAAGGCACAGCAATCGAACGCAGGGAGCTGGCGTTAAGCGAAGAGAGCCAACGGATTCCGGAGGAACCTTCGACAGAGCCTCCGCGCTAAGCGATTCAGCGTTTTCGATCCCTGGACCAGTAAAAACTTCGCTGTACGTTCGTTCCAACAAAGCGAGATCGATTATTAGATCGATATAGGTCTGATCATCCTCGCCTTCGTCTCCCATATTGTGAACGCGGCTGTCAGTCAGGAAGCGATGAAAGTTCTTTCCCAAATCAGCGAGCGTATAGCTGCTTGAAGGATTGGACTGCAGGTAGTCGAATGCAAAGGCGTGAAATGTATCCTCCCCTAGCAATGCAACCATAGCTGGGAACTCGTCGCGCATGCACTCGAGCAAGCGAGCGTAATATGCATTGGCGTAAACTTCAATTCGCTTTTGACTGCTCAGATTGCGAGATGGGACAATTAGGTCGTCAATTCCTGATTGCTCCTCAAAGCCGCCGAATGCTTCCTTCGCCAATCGCGAATCTGCCCCCGCTTGAACTCCATCTGGATGCGTAATAACAGTCTGCATCCA
>JBGSNE010000018.1:0-63124 GCA_041739785.1 Pirellulaceae bacterium | reverse complement strand
TTTTTTGAAGAGTCCACCCGACACGGGAACCCGATGGTGCTGGCAACTAGCGATTAACCTAGTTTCCGTCTGGTGCACGCCGCGTGGCAAGTGAAAGCTGGGCCAAGCCCCAGCACTCCAAAACCAACTGCGCCCACCTGGTGTGTGTCGGGCTGGAAAGCCTGACGTAAGTGGGGGAGTCACGGGAACTTCACAGGACGTTTTTCGGCGAAGGCGTTGAGCCCTTCTGCGGCAGCTTCGGTAGTGAATGAAGTCGCCATCGCAGCAGCACCGCTGGAGAGGAGAGTGGAGAGTTGTTCTCCCACCATCTCATTCAACACACGTTTGGTCAGCTGTAACGATTCCGCCGCGCTAACCGAAATGGAATCGATCCAATTGCTGGCTCGCACCCAAATCTGATCCATGCTTACAACATGGTGCACGAAGCCCAGCTCCTTGGCTTCGGCAGCCGACAACTCGTCCCCGCCCAGCAACATGCGGCTGGCCAGTGAACCTCCCACACGGAAATGGAGCAGCGGTGCCACCAATCCGGACACCAAACCGAGTTTGGGAGCCGGGATACTAAAAGTTGCTCGACTGCTGGCGACCACCAAATCGCAAGCTAACACCAAGGCGAATCCAGAGGCGATCGATGCGCCGTCGACAGCCGCAACAATCGGTTTGGGAAATTGCAACATCTGCTCCAAAAGTCCTCGCAGTCTCTCCGCATCCTCATGCCACTGCTGCAACGGCTCGTCACTTCCAGCCGTTTCCTGGAGCTCATTGAGATCCAAACCAGCACAAAAATGCGTGCCGGCACCGGTCAAAACGACACCTCGCACTTTCTTTTCTTGCCGCAAATCGTCCAGAGCTTCTGAGAACTTGTCGACCATCTCACGACTCAAAGCATTGCAGCGCGAGGCACGGTCTAAAATGATGGTACCACAGGTACCGTGCACATTAACCTTGATCATTTCTACTGGATCCGAAGAAGAAGTACTGAAGCGAGCGGGCTTGAAGTTCCTAGGTCGCTCGCGGCATAGGCTATCATGTGTTAACAAGCGTGAAAAACAGACTGTTGTAACATCGCTACCGGCCGCCTTTTTAAAGAAGCCGCTATATTGTTTCTTAGATTAGCAACGCTCACACACTACACAAACACTATTCACTCACCCCAGATTATAAGATGTTGAAAAGATTTTGCAGGATGGCTGCGAGCTTCGTCGCCGCGGCAACGTGCCTGATGTCAGGCCCTCGCGATAACTACCTGCCGACGCCTGCTGCACTGGGCCAAGAACCCACGTCGGAACTCAGGGCGGAACCCAATTCAGCGGCCACCGCCCGGCTGGCGACTGATCTCCAATTTCTTTCGTCAGATGCGTTAGCCGGTCGCGATGTGGGGAGCGAAGGGATTGCCTTAGCTGGAAAATATGTCGCCGAGCGGTTTCAACAGCTCGGCTTGGTGACCGATATTTTCAATAGTAGTCCCTATCAAGAATTCGCGATCCCTGGTCCTCAGGTATTGGGAGCACCGGAAAAGAATGTGCTGCAGTTTTCTGGAGTGGAAGAACTTCCAGAATTAGCGCTGAGCGGCAACTTCACACCCTTGGCGCTGGGCAGGAACGGCACGTTTTCAGGTGAAGTCGCGTTTGCTGGTTACGGTATCTCAGCACCTGATTTGAACTACGACGACTACGGCGACTTGGACGTGAAAGGCAAAATCGTCATCGTCCTCCGCAAAGAGCCCAATCAGAGCGATCCCAACAGTAAATTCGATGGAACGCGCCCCTCACAACACGCCTTTTTCTCGACCAAGGAATTGAATGCCACCCTGCATCAAGCCGCCGCGTTGATTGTCGTCAACGATCGCGCAACCCTGGACGCCGTGGGCCAGGACCAACTCCCGGATGTAACCGGAGCGGGGAGCGCCGTTAGCGATGTACAAATTCCCACGCTGTATTGCCTACGCAGCGTGGTCGATGCCCTTTTGAAAACCACTGGCCAGACGCTCAGTGAACTCGAAACGGCCATCGATGCACAAGGGTCCCCCCAAAGTCGCTTGCTTCCGGGTATCATCGCGCAGGGAGAGACAAGTATCTTGGAATCACAATTGGCCGTTCGCAACGTGGTGGGCTTGCTTCCCGGACAGGGACAGCTTGCTGATGAGTTTATCGTGGTGGGCGCTCACTACGATCATGTCGGCATGGGTGGAGTAGGGTCCTTGGCTCCAGGGACGATCGCGATCCATAACGGAGCAGACGACAACGCATCGGGAACCACCGCGCTATTGGAAGTCGCGCGACTGGTGGCGAATGACAAATCGCAGGAGCGGCGCAGCATCGTGTTTGTTGCATTCACCGGAGAAGAACGTGGCCTGCTAGGCAGCAAACACTATGTCCGCAATCCGCGTTGGCCACTTGAGCGGACAGTGGCCATGCTCAACATGGACATGGTTGGACGTTTGGAAGCTGACACGTTGACCGTGTATGGCACGGGGACCGCAACGCAGTTCGATAGCCTCATCGATCGCCTAGCACAGCCAACCGGTCTGGTAATCGATAAACAACCGGCGGGCTTTGGACCAAGCGATCATTCGAGCTTCTACGAGGTCGACATTCCGGTATTTCATTTCTTTACCGGTCTACATAACGATTACCATCGACCCAGTGACGATTTTGACAAAGTCAATGTAGCGGGTACGACACGCATCGCGAACTTGGTTGCGTCGGTGCTGACCGAGTTGGCGACCATGCCAGAGCCTCCAACTCTAATTAAGTCTGCCGCCGTGGCAGAGATCAAAAACGCCATGCGCCGCCGGCACGGAGTCCTAGGCGTGCGACTGGCTGCCAACAACGCTGCTCCCCCTATGGTGGAGGCCGTTCAACCTCAAAGCGCCGCCCAACTGGCAGGCATCATCGAAGGAGACATTATCGTCGCCATTGGAGAGCAGCAAATCTTATCGATTGTTGACCTGCAACAAGCTTTGTCGACCAGCTCACCCGGCGACTCAATCTCAGTCAGCCTGCAGCGCGGTAGCCAAACGTTACAGCTTAACGTAATACTACAGGGTGGTTAGGGTACTACAGAGTGGGTAAGGTCCGTCATGACTTAAGTTGCCCCGGTAGGCGATCTTTAATTTAACCCGCCGCCGTAGGTTTTGATTTTGCGCTGTTCAGTGCCGAAGGGACGGCATTCGATAGCCTGGCATGCAAATCCTGTGAGTTAACCATATGTTCAATATCGCCGACGGCGTTAAAGCTATTAGGCGGTGGTCGAGCGCAGCGAACACCACCGGATAACAAAAACAACGCGCTATTCGACCCCGAAGGTGGTCGCAGTCCTACCAGCCTGATCGCTACGACACCCTTCGGGGTCGAAAAATCTGAGTGATCACAACGCAACCGTAGGTGCGCTAGCGGGACCTACGGCTAATGTCTCAAATCCCGTCGGGATAATTGCTAACTGGCCCACGCCGAAAAAACTTCTAGTAGATCAGAAGTCCAGTGAGTACCAATTGGATGGGGGTTCGCTCACCAACTGGCACTTAGCGCCGACCTCAAGATTGTCTTGCAAGCAATGCGATTCTCATTTTTTGAGCGCAGTGATTGCGGAACTTCAACCTGCTTGTCGCGTCTAAATGTTACTTGGATCGGAATAGCGTCGACGATTCACTCTATGCGGTGAGAGAGTCACTGACGCGATAAAGAATTTGAGTCAATGTCTTCAGCTTTACCTACATCCAGCACGGGGCACTCCATCTCACTTGGCGCGCTCGGGTGCTCTCCATCCATTGCGGCTGATCAGCCCATTGGATCGGAAACTCCACCAACAGAAAATGCTTCGGCCGTCACAACTGACGCATACCATGCGTTGGAAGGAACTCCACGCGCTCATCGCGTAGCTGAAGTGCGGGAGCAACAGGGGGTCAGTCAGCGCACCTTAGCGCGACGGCTGGGAATCGAGGTTAAGTCACTTCAAGCAATGGAGTGCCCTAACAGCGACTTGCGCTTAAGTCAGTTGCTGGCCCTTCAAGCAGCCCTCGAAGTGCCGCTGATCGATTTGCTTGAGGACAGTGCAAGTCTTTCACGGCCGATTGCCGAACGAGCCAAAATGGTAAAGGTCATGAAGACCGCCGTAGCACTACGTGAAACCAAATCGAATCCACGAGTGGAACGTATGGTTACGATGTTGTGCGAGCAATTGGTCGACGTGATGCCCGAGTTGGCTGAAGTTAGCGGTTGGCCCCAGTTCGGCAGCCGCCGCGGCCCCTCAGCACTTGGTAAAGCCTTGTCGCAGCCAATCGATACATCTGACTTAGGGCTTGGGGATTAAAGTGAGACTCGATCTAAAGATTCGCGGAAACGACGGTTACCGAGCAGCAGCTTGGTAACCAGTTGCGAGCTGTAGAATTTCGCATAGGTGACTTATTCGGCTGGTTTCTTCACCAGTTGAATTTTTGGCGGAAGATCCTTGCCTGCGGGAAGGAATTTCATCGAAATGGAATTGACGCAGTGCCGTGTGTTCTTGGCAGTTAAACCTTCACCGAGGAAGACGTGCCCCAAATGCCCCTTGCAATTGGAGCAGACGATTTCGGTTCGAAAGCCATCAGCGTCCGGAACGCGGGTCACAGCTCCCTTGATCTCATCTTCAAAACTAGGCCAACCGCAACCGCTGGCAAATTTGTGTTCGCTGCCGTACAGCGGCGCATTGCATTGGCGACAGAGGTAAGTCCCCTTTTCTTTATTGTGCTCGTACTCGCCCGTTCCGGCATATTCAGTCCCCTTGTGCAAAATCACGCGGGATTCTTCGGGAGTTAAGCTATTGTAGCTGTCAGACATTTTCACATTCTCCTTGGTAGTGCCGCTGTCAGTTTTCGCTGTTTTCTCGGGCGTGTCAGTTTTCTCTGGCGCGCCAGAGGTATTAACAGCACCGCTAATACTCGCATGACTACCTTCCTGCGACTCCGAAGAAGAGGGTGGCGATTCAACCGCGGCCACGGTGGGCTTGAGCGAAATCTGCTGGGGCGTCAAACCTTGGTCGCAACCCAAGCTCAATCCCAACATGGTCAACGCGAATAATTGTGTCTTATTCATCGGTTATCAACCTCGTCAAATTGGCAGCCATTAATGGCTGAATTGTCGTCTGTACGCTGTGAGTAATACAAAAATCAAACGACGCCGAAGGCGTTTAAAAGGTAACCGTAGGTGCGCTAGCGCGACCTACGGCTAATGTCTCATATCCCTTCGGGATCATTATTAACCTAAGGATAACTCACCGCCTACAAAATGTCAGGTTGGAAAGCCTGACCTACACTTAGACCGCCGAAGCATATTCCTCGGCCCATGCGGCCAATTGCTCGTTTCCAACTCGATGGCAAAAATCGCCAAACGTCTCTGCTGGCTGGCGATGATGTTTGAAAGCGGTAAAGACCGGAAAAAGCGTACTGGTTAGCTCTTCAAAGGGGACTAAATCCTTGTAAATGGTATTGAGCCGTTTGCCGAGTAGCTGACCTCCCAGGAAGACCGTATATTTGCCCTTCGTTTTTCCCACCAACCCAATATCTGAATTGTAGGGGCGTGCACAGCCGTTGGGGCAACCGGTCATGCGAACTGTGAAGGCTTCACTCTGCAATCCCAGCCGAGCGAGCTCTATTTCCAGTTGGTCCATCAATTCTGGGAGCACACGCTCGCTTTCCGTCACTGCCAAACCACAAGTTGGGAGTGCCACGCAAGCCATCGACCAGCGACGCACTGTTGAAATCTCTTCGGACAACGGCAGGCCATGTTTCTTGATGATCGCTTCCAGCTTGGCTTTGTTCGCTGGGGCAATATCGGTAAACAAAATACTTTGATGCGGTGTAAGCACTAGATTGGGATTGAATTCCGCACAGATCTCTCGAATAGCCGATTTCCAACGTCGGTCGGCGTCATCGTACAGCCTGCCGTTCTCGACGTTCCAACCGTAAAACCACTGGCCATCCCCCTGCTCAAACCACCCCAGGTGGTCGTCAAAGCCATGTACCTCATCTTCGGTACAATCCTGCAATTGAGCCCCATAGACTTTTTCGACTTCAGCCCGAAACCAATCGATTCCTTTGTCAGCGATCAAATACTTTAACCGCGCCACTTTGCGATCGGCGCGATTGCCGTGGTCGCGCTGCACTTTGACCACTGCCTCTGCCACAGCGCAAGCCTGATCTGGGGTGGTAAAGGCCATTCGTTTGGCGAGGGCTGGAAATGTTTTTTTGGCACTGGGCGTCGTTCCCATTCCACCCCCAACCAACACGTTGTAACCGATCACTTTACCGTCGCGGACTACGGCCAGAAAACCGAGATCGTTCGTGTAGATATCCACGCAATTGTCTTCGGGCAACCCAACGGCAACTTTGAATTTTCGCGGCAAATAGGTGGGGCCATAAATCGGCTCCTCTTCGTTCATCGACGAATCGTCCGGCTTACCACCACCGACCAACTGCTCCTCACCGCTCTCGTCGTCCTTCAGCCACAGCTCATAATAGGCTTTGGTTTGAGGGGCCAAATGATCCTTGATCGCATCGGTCAAACGGCGCATTTCGTCATGAACCGCATCCTTGACCGGTGATGGGCAACACATCACATTACGATTGACGTCACCACAAGCCGCCAACGTGCTGAGTTGCACTTTATCAATGCGTCGAATCGTTTCGCGCAAATCGTTTTTCAATATGCCGTGCAGTTGCAGAGCCTGGCGAGTTGTGCATTTAAGCGTCGCGGTTCCCAGTTCATCGCACAGATCCAGGTGCGCGATCATCTGCTCAGACGTCAGCCGCCCGCCCGGGATCCGCGTGCGCGTCATCATACTGAACGACTTGCCCGGCTTACCCTCTCCACCTTTGGCTTTGCGACTATCGCGATCGTCTTGCTGGTAGGTTCCATGGAACTTCAGCAATTGCGTATTGGGCTTGGCAAATTCATCGCTGTCGTTATCCAGATCTTCCTGAATCGTTCCCCGCAGGAATTGGCTCTGAATCTTGATCTCTTCGACTGGGCTCAGTTTAAGTTCATCCGCCATTGCGGAGTATCTCCATAGCTATCAATTGAAATGGGAGTGGCAAAAATGATGGCAGACAGTCTGCATGGCATGACAGCGAAAAACTCGGTATTTTACGCAACGTCTGTTGATTATTCTAAACAGGTTGCCCTGATCAGGATAGGTCAAGTGAAGTGATGTTTGACCTGCCAAACGACAGCTCCCCAGCCTACCGCCACCCCCCTTTTACCCGGATTATTCATGAGCCGAGGGGCGTAAGGGCTTGTTGATTTATTAGTTTAACCCGCAGCCGAAGGCGAGGTTCGCCCCGTTGATCCTCGCCTCCGGCTGCGGGATAAACGAAGAACCGTCCAATCAACACTAAATCAACAAGCCCGTGAGCCCCAGGGCCTCCTGAAATGCGTAGGAAACCGAAGGCTTACGCCCTTCGGCTCACAAGGTCATGAATAATTCGGGTTTAACCTACAAGCCACCCGGGAGGCACAATGTTGGCACTATTAAGCGTTCCAGGCCGAAACCACTCGCGGGGTGCATAAACCGAACGCTCACTGCGCTGATTCAACCATGCGGCCCACCAGCTGAACGTGCTGTTGCCAATCACGCAACACTGGGCTTCACTCATCAAAATCAGATCTTCGTGCGCGGTGGACGCCGTATTGTGATCAACAAAGTTGGTTTTCCAGGGAAACGACAAATGTTCCCGGCACCAAGCGAAGTCGTTCGAGAAAACGAAAACCTCCGGCGGATGGACCGAATCGATCTGACGTTGCACCCAGTCCTCAATCGCCCAGCGGTAGTATTCTGGTCCCAGTTGGCAATAAAGCTCAACGTTAGCCGTATTGGTTAAATAGTCGCCGCGCCGCACGTGCACGGCCAAACTGTTGGACGTCCGTAGTTGCATCTGCACTTGCTGACTTCTGTCGCTGAGCGGTTTCCTCAGCTGAAATTGAGACAACAGTTCGTGTCGCAGGCCTGGAAAAAACCGTTCGCTCTGCCAATAACCGACCAAATAGCTTCCACGACGAACGTCCAGGTGACGTGGATGAAAGCCAAAGGGCGATTCTTTGTGGCGCCTCAGAATTCGCTGTGCAAGCAGACCGAATAGTGCGGTCAAAGCCGAGGGTCGACGAGTGTTTTCCAATTTTGGACGGTATCGGCGAGGAAGTCGATTGAGGAGTTCTGGTCCCGCCACCCCGGCTTCTATCTGGAAGCAATCTAACAAGTATCCATGGGTCGGATGAGATTCATACGAGCTGATGTCGAGCCAATGCTTGCAAGCGTGTTTATGTGCCAGGTAGCAACCGAACGCGTACTGGAACATTTGATTTCCAAGGCCACCTTCTATGCGAGAGACGATCATGATTCAGTTGACAAAAGTCACTCACCCCCCAAGGTCGATTGTCAGCAGCAGCTCAACTTGAGAATCGAGCCGCCCAATATTAGAAAACAAAGTCGTTAGCAAACCATGCCGTTAGAAAACAACGTAGTTTCAGTGGGCTGGGAGCAGCCGTCAATACGGAAAAACCCGGCATGAACTCCCCCTCTTTGAGCTGCAAGTGGCATTTTCTTTGTTAAGCTTGGGGAATTGGAGCGGAATTTCTTCGGTTATGCGGCGTTTAACGCCGAAAAAAGGGGTGCCGTTGGTTGAGGTTTGCCTGATTAACGGCTATTCTTCTTGCGCATCTAGAAGTGCGCCTTGGAGCTCTACTTGTCTCTATCGACGGATTTCGTCGTTCCAAAATCGTGTTGGAGTTCTGCATGTCCGAATGCCTGTACTTGGAAGACCTCGCAATCGGCGCGTCGTGGACAAGTCCCGCCCGCACGATCACCGAAACGGATATCGTTTCTTTTGCGGGCATGACTGGCGATTACGACCCTTTGCACGTCGACCACGAATACGCTCGACAAACACCCTACGGCAAACCAATCGCGCATGGCTTGTTGGGGTTGTCCCTGTTGGCAGGACTCAGTAGCAACTCCCCAAGAGTGCGGACATTGGCTTTGGTCAAAATAAGCGAATGGCAATTCCAACGCCCAGTCTACGTGGGGGACACCGTTCATGCTGTTACCCAAGTGGAAGAGATTTCACCCCGGGGTCGTCGTAGCGGTGAAGTCGTATGGTTTCGCAAGTTAGTCAATCAGCGCGGCGAATGCGTTCAATCGGGCCGTCTGGTGACCTTGGTTTCCAGCCATGCCTTCCTGCCACGTTCTCAACCCGTGACGGCTGGTATGAAGCTCAACAAATTCAAAAAACCAACCGTTGATGCATTAACCGACAGCTAGTACGCCCTCATTCAGCTCAAACGCAACGCCCGGCAGTTCAGAAATCTCCCGCAACGGTCAACAGCGTTCGCGTGATTTCCGCTTGAGGGACCTGTATTTCAGCGGCGCGCTGGGGCGCGACGAAGATCCGCACGCGCTTGACGAAACTATCGAATTGCTCCGTGGCCAAGGCTCTCACGACGGGTGAAACATCCGATAAACGGACGAAACTTGTCTGCGAACTGCCCTTAGACGACTGACGTACGTCGACTTTGAATTGCACTTCGAGCTTCACCGGTGGGGCATCAATGATGATGTCGCCCGGTCGTAGGGGGTGGGCCAAGTCGACACTGAGTCGTGCAGCCAAGTTGTCGCTGAGGCTTACCAAATCTGCATAGGGTCGTCGCGCAACGGCCGCGAAAACTTCGGGACTATCCGAGAGTGTGTACTGGGCCAATCGCTTGTACAGCCCGCGCTGGCGACCAAAGAGAGATACAGCCAAACGTTGGCAGTCGGGATGATCAGAGGACAGCGAAAGCAGCTGATTGGAAAAATCGCCCTCGGTTTGCGTCAACCACTCCTGCGTTGAAAAACTTTCACGCAGCGCATGGACCAAACGTTGCAACATGGCGGTGGCGCTGCGAACCGTATGATGCCAGTAGACTTCACTAAACATCACGTACCGGGCAAAGACCATCATCTCAGCAGCCGTCTTGCCCTTTTCAGTAATGGCAATCGATCGCCCATCTTCCCCTACGCATAAACTGGCGATCAACCGCGCCTGATCAAAGTTGCGACCATAGGGAACGCCTGCATGATGGCTGTCGCGCTGCAAGTAATCCATCTTATCGATATCAACCGGACCACTCAGCAAATTGCGCAACACACTAGGCTCTGCCCCCGCAGCGCGCGTCGATGCAATCAGTTCCGCTACCGCTTCGGGAGAGACCGACCATTGCGATTCGATCACATCTGACAAAGGTGCATTGCAGACCAAAGCTCGGGCGAGTGCTTCGTGTGTTGGGAACTCTGCCAAACGCAAATCCTCAATGGCATGGCAGAAGGGCCAATGGCCAATGTCATGCAGCAGTGCTGCCAACAAAAACGTTTTCAAGTCTGTTTCGGTTACCCGCTCGGCAAACTGCGGTTCGGCACTTAGCAAATGCCTCACAGTCAAACACGCCAAACGATAAACGCCCAGGCTATGTTCGAATCGACTGTGCACGGCGCCGGGGTAGATGTAACTAACCAATCCCAATTGCGAAATCTGCCGCAAGCGCTGCATGGGAGGCGTATCGATGAGCGCCAACACGCGCGGCGTGACCGGCACGTCGACCTCTGACGGGATGCGAATAAGTTGTTGCCCTGTGGACTCAAGTTCAGGTATTGAATTGCGCATCAGCCGTTAATAATTTCGTGAACGACTTGGCCATGCACGTCGGTTAGTCGAAAATTGCGGCCCGCATGTTCGAATGTCAATCGCTTGTGATCCAACCCTAACTGGTGTAGCAATGTCGCATGCAAGTCGTGCATGTGTACCCTTCCTTCTACGCCACGGAAACCGAATTCATCGGTAGCTCCATGCGTCAATCCAGGTTTGAATCCGCCCCCCATGAGCCACACGGTAAAACCACCTGGATTGTGATCGCGACCGGTTCCATTTTCTTGCGCATAGGGCGTTCTCCCAAACTCGCTTCCCCAATAGACGATGGTATCTTCCAACAGACCACGCTCTTTGAGATCTTGTAGCAGCCCGGCGATCGGCTGGTCGACCGCCGCCGCATGCTCGGAGTGCTTGGGTAAATTCGAATGCTGATCCCAAGCTGGGTTGGCAGAGTTGTCTCCATAGTTGACTTGGATGAATCGCACCCCCGCTTCGCACATCCGCCGAGCCATTAAGCAGCGCTCACCGTAACTGCGTGTATGCGGTTGATCGATGCCATATCGCGCCAGAGTCTCGGCTGATTCGTTGGTCAAACTCAACACGTCCGGGGCGACTTGTTGCATCCGCCAAGCCAATTCGTGCGACTCTAGAGCGGCTTCCAGTTCTTGGTCATGATTTTGCTGGTGGGCCATGCGCCGCGCGACTTGCGCACTATTTAAACGCTGTAGCAATTCATACTGGTCGCGTTGACTGGCCATCGAGACGCCAGGGCGCGTCAAACTATCGATGGTTAAAGGGCTATCGTCAGCGCTTCCAATTTTAGTTCCTTGGAACTTGGGCGGGAGAAAGGCGGCCCCATAGTTGCGAGGTCCCCCATTGCCCACTGAGGGAGCAATCGCCACAAAGCCGGGCAGATTTTGATTCTCCGAGCCCAACCCATAAAGTACCCACGATCCGAACGAAGGGCGGATGAAGTTGGTCGACCCGCAATGCAGAAACAATGTCGCAGGCCCATGTGCGACCCCTTCCGTGTGCATTGCGTGCAGCATGCACATGTCGTCGATATATTCCGCCGTTTTGGGGAACAACTCCGAAGCCCAACGTCCCGTCTCACCGTAGCGTTTGAACTTCCACGGCGACTTCATCAAATGATGGTTGGTCCGTTTTCCAATCTTTGCCAATTGTCGCGCGTCATCGAAGGTTAGCTCCTCGCCATGCCGTTGGGCCAACAGTGGTTTGTAATCGAACGAATCGACTTGGCTGACTCCCCCTTGCATGAACAAAAAAATGATTCGCTTGGCGGACGGCCGATGGTGAAAGACCGGTGAGTTGGCCGCCTCCTCACTGGCCTGAGTCTGCCCCCGAGCCAATTGATTTCCAGTCAACATCGCCGTTGCTGCCAACGAGCCAAACCCACAAGCAGCTTGTTGCAGCGCCGCTCTACGGGTAATTGTTGGAACGAACATAGCACACATCCTAATCTAGATAGCGAAAATCTAGTGAAGCAAACAGCGAATGGACCAGTATCTGAAATCGATCGGGCAAGTCACAATCCCCAGTTGATTCATCCCTCGGAAACGAATTTAGAAAGTCCAGGGAATTCTCCCGTTCCAAGTCTGTCGGTATTCGCGATAAACATTCGCGATACATGCCTTGCACCAGTAAATCCAGATCTTCCTCTCCATACTCTTCACGGAGCCGTGTTGCGCTCGCCTCGGCTCGCTTGGCTACCCACGGATGATTGAGCAGCACCAACGCTTGAGTAGCCACCGTACTTCGCGGTCGCTGGCCGATCGACAGGCTGGTATCGGCAAAGTCAAATGCCTCAAATAATTCGGGGAGCGAATTGCGGAATACCGGATGATAAATGCTCCGACGAGTGGTCGTATGCGGATAGTTGTAATCGGCTTTCGTGTTGCCACGAATCAACGAACCTCCCACGGTCATATCGAGCTCGCCGCTGATTCGCAGCATGGCGTCGCGGATTGATTCAGCCGACAACCGTCGTGATTGTCCGCGCCAGTAGAACACGTTGCCAGGATCCATTTCCCGCTGGCGTTCATCCGCCTCCACAACCTGTCGTCGATAGGCCTCCGAAAGGATGATCGTACGCACTAAGTGTTTGGTCGACCAATTCGAACGCACCAATTCGCTGGCCAACCAGTCGAGCAGTTCTGCATTCGAGGGAGGCGTACCCGTTGTTCCAAAATTATTGACACTGGAGACCAATCCCTGTCCCATCAACCAACTCCACACGCGATTGGCATACACGCGAGCTGTCAGTGGATTGCTCGAAGAGCTCAACCACTGAGCCAATTCAACTCGGCCGCTCGATTGTGCCGCAATCGATGGAGTATCCTCTCTATTGAAAGCCGTCAGAAAACCGCGCGGCACGGTTTGCCCTAAATTGTGCACGTCGCCACGAATGTGAATAGGGATATCCCGTGGAGCCAACTGCTCCACGAGCGTGAGATACCGAGGACGATCAGCTATTCGTTTCTCAAGCTCGGTCCGACGGACTTCCAATTTCTTAAGTTGTACTTCCAGCACCCGAACTTGCTCGGGAGTCAGGTCGGGTGAGTCAACTGCTAGTTGAGCGCCATCCAATCGATCGCTCGCGTTGTTAATGCGCGCCGCATCACCACTGGGCACTGCACCTACTTGTGCGACGGGTGGAATAATCAGAAACTGTACCGCGTCGACAACTACGTGGCCGTCCGAATCGGCATTGCTGACCAGCACAAACGCTTGCCCATCTTTTTCAAAACGAAAATTCCCTAGCGATAGGAACTGGCCAGCTATTGGCGGTTTCTGACGTTGGTCGACATGGATGGTGGCTTCACCATCGGCGCTAAAGACACGGACCATCGTATTGCTGGCGCGATTGGTACCAGGCGTGTAAGTCAAACGTACTTCGTATTGTCCAGGCTCTAAATCGCTCGGTTCAAATGTAGCCGTCTTCTGTCCTTTTCCACTATCGACATCGTGCAGATAGCCTGCGCCTACATAAGGCCCTACGAAAACGGACTGAGTCCATGTGCCAACTAATTTTGCCTCCGAATCATCGATGACGATACCAGGCAATTCCAAAACGGAAATCGATTTCTTCGTGATGCCGGGCTGCTTGTGAATTTGGCTACCAAGCTTAGCGATCTGTTTCTTGACTTGCTCAAGCGAAGTCGATTGCTGCTGATAGACTAACTCTTCCGCTTCAGACAGGGGGAGCGGTTGTTCTACCCATTTGGAAACGTTGTCGTGTTCCAGTGCTACCGTGGAGCGCATAATTCCGGCCAACGCGTAGTAGTCGCGAGTTGGAATCGGATCAAATTTATGATCATGACAGCGGGCGCAGCCGATCGTTTGGCCAAGAAAGGCACGCCCGATCACCTCCAATTGCTCGTCGATATGATCCATCTCTAGCTGCGTCTTATCCTGCTGTTCGAGATTGGTGTTGCCCATTACCAGGAATCCGGTCGCGACCAACTGACTGTGTTGTTGCTGCAAGTTCTCAGAGGGCAATAAATCGCCGGCGACTTGTTCGCGAACCATTTGATCGAAAGGTCGATCGTCAGTGAAGGCTTGCACCAAATAGTCGCGATACCGCCACGCTTCAGGCAACACAAAGCCACGCAGCGTCACGGAATCCGCATAACGAGCCACATCCATCCACTTCCGTGCGAAGTGTTCGCCATATTGAGTGGTCCGCAACAGTTGATCTACCAACTGCCCATACCCCTGTTGGCTGCCTTCCAACAGTTCGATCGCTTGCTGCAGTTCATTGGGCGTGGGAGGCAGGCCAAGCAAGTCAAAATATAATCGCCGCACCAACACATCCGAACTGGCCAGCGGCGCTGCTTTCAATCCGAGTTCGCCCAAACGCTGGTTTACAAAAGCATCCACGGGCGTAGGACTAGCCGGGCGGCCTGACTCCGGTGATTCCACGGGAATAGGAGCAGGCCGAACATCGCGATAGGCCCAATGCTCTTGTGCTTGTTCCACCAACATGCCAATTTGCTTCTTGGACGGCGGACGTACGGTTTCTCGAGGATCAACGGCTCCTTCTCGAACCCACTGCGTAAAGTCTTTGAGGATCGAGTCAGGCAGCTTGCCTTCAGGTGGCATTTGCAGTTGGGGATCATCGTAGCTGATCGCTTTCAATAGGCGACTTGTAGCAATATCTCCGGGAACAAGCGCTGATCCAGAATCGCCACCCGCCTGCCAGCCGGCGTAGGAGTCGAGCAGCAATCCGCCGCTAGCTTCCGTTTCGGCGCTATGGCATTCCAAGCAATGTTCCACCAATGCCGGGCGAATTCTTGCTTCGAAAAAGTCGAGTTTTTCGTCCGCACAAACAGTCGGAATAAACGAAGAAATCACCACCGCGAAAAAAAGCAGTGCGAACACTCTCCACCGCACAAGAACGACTGTCTCCACATAGCTATTCTTAAAGCCAAACAAACAAGGGGTCGGAAACTCACTAGCGGAGTACGAAACCCAGTGATTGTGCTTGGTAGCCAAAGTGTCCGACGCCTTGTTTGTTTGGCTCTTAGTGAAGGTCATTCTATATTCACTCAAGCGAGTTTCGGAATTGACGAATGAGTGCTGTCTCACCTTGCAGCAGCCGTTGCTCCAAGAGTGATTGCGCTAGCTCAGGGGGGAAACCTGCTAGAGCGACGCTAGCATCCACTTTTTTGTATTGAGAACCGACCAAGCGGTAGTAACTAAGTTTTTGTCCGTCATACCTCCAAACCTCGGGAACACCCATCTCCGCAAATAATTCAAGCTTGGCGATAGCCGATGACGTTATCTCAATTTCCACGACCAGCTCCGGTGGAGGGTCGATGGTCAGGTCTATTTCAACTTTGCTGCGGATCAACTCCGACTGTTCGATATAATACGATTCGTCCGCCTCAAACCCGCGATCTAGATCTTGTCGACGAAATGTAGTAGATGCGACGCTTTCTATTTCAATCTCTCGACAATCGCAGTAGGCGTGGATCATTCGCCCCAACAGGCTTTTGACCTTCTCATGCTCTTTCTTAGGACGCATGAGTTCCAACAGCCCCTTCGAAAAAGTCATTCGAGGAATGCCATTTCGCCGATCTTCGGCCAGAGCCACATACGTCTCCCAACGCACATGGCGGATAAGCGTACGTGTTTCGGCAGGGGAAGTGGCGGGCATAGCAACTCTCAAGGTGGGACATCGGACGACGCAACCAGAGTTGTCGCGCGAGAGTGGGTGGTGCAAGCCTCCTCCACCCGCGCACTCCGTCCAGAAGCGACCAGAGAGAAATCGGCAGGCATACCCCCACCATTGTATCACGTATCTAATCTGCAGTGGAGTCGATTTAGGGGGCTGATTCTGGCAAACCGGACTAAACGGCAAACAATGGAGACCAGGCGTTGGGCACAAGCCTAATCGGCCAATCAAGCCCAGACATCGAAACTCTTGGCGCGTCCCGCGACTCCACTATTCATCAATTACAGATAGATTCACACCGGTTTGGTCGCGAGCGCGACTTGCCAAGCGCAGCCGATTGTCGCCAACGTTGGCTGTCTCTACACAGCACATCCGCTCAAATTCTTGGTCACCAAAATCAGCCATCCGCTGTGACTTGTCTACCCAAGGATTCCAGACCACGGTCGAATGCGAACCTCGTGGCTCAAGGCGAATGCGGCGGTGAAAACCGGGATCATGTACGACCACTTCTGCCACCGGACCTTGATAGACCCGATCGGTCTCCTGAGTAAAACGAATCGGCTGGCCACTCGGCTCGACGAGCTCACCAGTGAGCTTATCCAAATAGGGTTGATGCTCGAGCCCATGCACGCTGGCCGTTTGCACATCAGCCAGTGTCAAATAGGTATGCAAGGCCAATTCGCATTCGCGACCCTCGTCAGCCAAATTTTCGATGTCCATTTCCAAATCGAGCGCAGCCCCGAAACGAATTGAATAGGTCAACCGCCATTGGTCAATTTCGAGTACTAACACCACACGGATGTTTCCCGCTGCGTCACGCAACGTGGACTGCACCTCCCAACTTCGCGTACGCACCAAACCGTGCGCGGGAGAACCGCTGTCGCTAGGATGGGGACCGAACCAGGGGAAGCACAACGGGACGCCACCGCGAATCGGTTTGCCAGCCTGAAACTCAGATTGATTGCTCATGAACAACACGGGTTGCTGACCAGCGGGCTGGAATTCGGCTACGTGAGCGCCGTGCAGATAAAAAACTCCACGGCACAGCGGCGTGGACACCAACCCGTGTATCAAACCGGAGGGGTGCGCCGCAAATGTTAATTGTTCGCCCAAGGCAAACCGATCATTGAGTCCATTCAGCATGTTGGTCGTTAGCGGTTAAGCCCGGTTAAATTGGAAAGGATTTGGTTGGTCGCCGTCGATTTGTTCAACACGTAAAAGTGTATGCCAGGAACGCCCCCATCAACCAGCCCCTGTGCCTGACGCGTGGCATGCTCCACGCCAACCTGGAATTGCCAGTTGGGATCGTCTTGCTGCTGCAGTCGAGCCACAAACTCAGCGGGCAAGCGGGCCTTGCACAACGATGCGATCCGTTGCACTTGCCCTAGCGTCAATACCGGTAGCAAACCTGGAACGATGGGGACGGCAATGCCCGCCGCTACACACTTGTCTCGGAACCGAAAGAAATCTTCGTTGTCGTAGAATAATTGCGTGACGATAGCGTCCGCTCCGGCGTTGACCTTGCGCACCAAGTTTTCCAGATCGCTCTCAGCACTTGCTGCCTCCTGATGCACTTCGGGATAACCCGCGACCAAAATGCCAAATTTTGGAAAATCGCTGCGAATCAACTCGACCAATTCGTTAGCATACCGCAATCCGCCAGCCACAGCCGTAAATGACGTTTCTCCCTTGGGTGGATCACCACGCAAGGCGACGATGTAATCTACCCCGCGCTCTTGGGCACTCCTCAAGTACCCGCGCAATTGTTCGCGTGTCGAGCCGACACAAGTTAAGTGCGAGGCCACCGGAATTCCCAATTTCGCACGAACCTCGGCGGTAATTGTCAAAGTGCGATCGCGCGTTGACCCGCCAGCACCATAAGTGCACGTAAAAAAATCGGGGCGATGGGCGTTGAGCTCGTCGACCGAAGCCATCAAATCCGACATCCCTGCATCGGACTTGGGAGGAAACAACTCGAATGACAAGACACTGCGACCGGAAGCAAAAACTTTAGCGAGACTCATTTAGCTTTACTGATACAAAAAGTTTATTGGCTGCGAAATCGACACTTCTCGCTGATCGCCGGTACTGATAGGAGTTTTTACCCTCCCGCGCGCCCGAGCTCGCTAACAAAAGTGCATGTTTTCGCGGGAGGGTCGCTAGGTGAGTTCCACGAACTTAGCGGGGAGGGCAAACAGTCGTTTCCCCTCCCCGGAAGGCTCGCATTACTCGCTTGCCGACCCTCCCGCGAACTCGTCGATTTCCTGGTTTTCTCCAACGCGCGGGAGGGTGAAATCAACCTTTGCACCGGCGATCAGCGATTAGTGTCGGGATATCCCATGATAATCCAAGCCGTTCGTCTGACACAGAGTCTGAGCGACTTTTCAGTTGGTGAGCGAATACCGGAAGAGTAGCTGCCACTCCCACCAGAAAATCAATTCCAATTCCTGGCTCAGCTCCTGCCGTTGGGTCACCGCTGTCTGACACAGGTCTACCAATTGCTCAGCCAAAGATTCCCCGTTGAGCAAGTCTTGATACGGGATACCAGGCGATTCCAAAGCCTCGCGCTCGGCGGTCAGGTGTTCCACTAACTCTGCCAAGACTGAATGGCGACCGACACGCCGGAACCAATATTTGGAGTTCCAAAAATCCCCTTCGCGGCGATGCATGATGCCATGCCAATACGATCCTTCCGCCGTCTCGACCGACTGACTAATCGTATGCGAGCGGTCCAGTTCCCCGGCAAGGAGCCACAAACCCGATAACGCGAGTGCTTCCGATTGAGGGTCGCCAGTCGTGGCAGCAAGCGGTGTTTTGCTCGCCAGCAACTCCTCGATCGCATCGCGAGTCTTCGCGCATTTCGGAGTATCCCCAAGTCCCGGGCGGGGCGCTTGGGCAATGATGGCTAGAACCTGAGGAGCGACAAGTTCGGTGGAGACGAGATCAAGGGCAGGCATAAGTTAGGTTCCGCAACGTGGCGCCATCGGCTTGTTGATCTAGTCGAATCTCCAAACCTAAGAGTGAGCCGTGGGCCGTCAGGGCTTGTTGATTTAGTGTTGATTGGACGGTTCTTCGTTTAACCCGCAGCCGTAGGCGAGGATCAATGGGGCGAACCTCGCCTTCGGCTGCGGGTTAAACGAATAAATCAACAAGCCGGTAAGGCACCGGGCAATGCTGGTCGCCCGGCCGTTTACCGGGCTGATGATTTAGTGAACCTCAGGCGCTAGCGCCTGAGGTTCACTAAGAAGGCGCGGCGCACTAAGCCTAACGCGAAAGTCCCTGGAGCAAATGGCGACCCCATCGCAACTGCAATAACAATTGCCGCAATATCAAATAGCAACTCAGACCAACGGCAATCCCCACTCCATCAGCGGCCATATCCCAAATATCGCACATTCGACCAGGGATAAAGTTCTGGGTTAATTCGTCGACGCAACTGTAGGTCAACGCGATCATGGCGGCCCAAGCGACATGCGTCAAGCGTTTGCCATGGCTGGGCAGGGCCCAAGCGAGCAAAAACGACAATCCGAAAAACGCCAAGCCGTGGCACAGCTTGTCAGACATGGTAACGTTCGGCATCGCCGAGGTAGGTAAATGCGTCCCAGTGAATATGAGTAGCCAATAAATCACTAGGGCTACTGATGCAACGCGTGCCACTTTGCGTAAAACTCGACGTATTTGAGTGAGCTGACTATTGAGTCCACCCCAGGGGGCGGTGACGACGGAATTGGATGGTTCGGAAGAAATGTGATTAACCTCTTTGCCCTTATGAGCTTAGTCATTCTGAGCCAGATCGCCACAGACAGGCCCCCTTGAGGTCGTCATACAGACTGGCGAAGAATAGGCGGATAGGTAAAACTAGGTTAAAGCCTAATTCAAAGGCGACTTAAACGAGTGGCCAGGAACAGGAAAAATAGCGATCGGCTCGCGAATTCGCCGAAAAACGCACCCTAAATGCCCCAGTGCAGGTGGCTCTAAAGTCCATGATCGGTTGCCGCAATCGCGGGCTGCGCCCAACCCTGCATGACTATCCTTCGTCAAAACCAGTCCGTACAGTTTACCCATTCAATACAAATTGAGGAACCAACCTATGACTAAGACCAGCAACGGAACATTAGGGGTGTCGGACACTTTGAATCCGGTGGGGGCTGTTGAGGGAGCGCGTTGCGCAGTTCGCATTTGGCCAACACTTCCTTGGTACGGCTCAATGCTCACTTTGGTGGTGGTAATGGTTGGTAATCACCCCTGTTCTGGCCAAGAGGGGACTGACTCCACCAAAGCTGCAGCCGCCGCCAAGGAATCCCTCCCAAAAGTCTCAGACAAACCTGCCAACTCACAGGGCGATCAAAAAGAGGGCCAGTCCGCCGATAAAAAGCAATGGAAATCGCTGATACCGGAAAAAGGACTCGAGGGCTGGGAAATTACTGATTTTGGCGGCGAGGGAAAAGTGAACAATACGGGCAGCCAACTCGTCTTGGAAAAAGGGGATCCGCTGTCTGGTATTAACTACAAGAAGGCGGACTTTCCGAAAGACAATTTCGAAATCGAGTTGGAGGCACAGCGGATCGAAGGTAGTGACTTTTTGTGCGGCTTGACCTTCCCTGTGGCTGACGAATACTGCTCTTTGATTGCCGGTGGTTGGGGCGGTGGAGTCGTCGGGCTGTCGAGTGTCGACGGCTACGATGCGTCGGAAAACGCCACGTCGCTCTATCAAGCGTTTGAAAACGGCAAATGGTATAAGTTCCGCTTGCGAGTCGATCCCGAATTTGTAACGGCCTGGATCAACGATAAGGAAGTGATCAAACAAGAGCGCGAGGGACACGAATTTTCGACGCGTATCGAAGTCTATGTCAGCCGCCCACTCGGTTTTTGCGCTTTCGAATCTAAGGTGGGCCTGCGCAATTTCCGCTGGCGGACAGTCAAGGCGGACGACAAACAGTGATTTCCAACGGCCAACATAATGACCCCGAATCCGATGCGCCATTCGATCCACCATCGGCCGCCGAACTTAGCCCCCACGTTGATCTCAATCATGACGTTGATCTCAATCATGACGTTGTCGATTGGGATGCTACGTTTATGCGACACGCTCTGACGCTGGCCGAACAAGCCCTACAGGCGGATGAGGTTCCAGTGGGCGCCGTGATCACGCAGGGCGGGCGAGTTATCGGTGCGGGGTGGAATCAACGCGAAATGCTGCAGGACCCCACTGCCCACGCGGAGATGATCGCACTCACCCAAGCCGCAGCCTCGCTCGAAAGTTGGCGTTTGGAGGGCTGTACTCTATATGTGACACTTGAGCCCTGTCCAATGTGTGCCGGGGCAATTTTACAGTCGCGTATTGCACGGGTGGTCTATGGCGCCCGCGACCCGAAAGCTGGCGCGGTCGACTCTCTGTTTCGCCTGCTGGACGATGCCCGATTGAATCATCGCGCTGAAGTGACCGGAGGAGTCATGGCCGACCAGTGTGGTGCCATCCTGAGTCACTTTTTTCAAGAGAAACGAAAACAAGGGAAAAAATAAGTTGAGCATCGATTCGACCGAAGAGACACCTACGATTGATCCTAGCCTGCTGGTCCGAGTGCGGCTCAAGGCCCATCGCTTGGATCGCACCTTCAGTGATCGCCCAGAGGCGCTTCCCGATGAAGCGATCCTCCCCTGCCTGAGTGCAGAACTTGCCGGACAACCCAAATTTGCCCAAGTTCGTTTGGCGGTCGGTAAGGACGCGATCTTTTTTCAAACCGATGTGCAGGGCAAACAAAAACTGCCCTGGTGTCGCGAATCACGGCTCGAGGACAGCGACGGATTGCACGTCTGGTTCGACACGCGAAACTCGCGGGAAATCCATCGCGCAACGAAATTTTGCCATCGCTTCGGTTTCTCACCCATGGGACGTGGCCCCAAAGCCGATTTGCCCTTTGTCGGTTGGGCGCCCATTAATCGCGCCAGAGAGAACCCACCACCGCCCCCCGATGATCAATTGGCCATTCGCGCTCGAGTCACCGAAGGGCGTTATCGCTTAATCGCTGCTCTCCACTTCAATGCCCTAGCGGGACTCGAACTGGCGGATTTCCCCACCGTTGGCTTTTACTTCGCCGTCGCCGATCGAGAACTCGGTTGGCAATCGCTAGCGCTGCAGCCCGATCTACCAGTAAGTGAAAACCCTAGTCTGTGGGCACAACTGACCCTAGCCTAAGAGTCAAACATGCAGCCCGAACCACATTGGGGTCGACCACACGTTCCGCCCGAGGGCTGCGCCACGGGGAGCCGGCCCGAGGCCATCGCGGGCGTCGCGGACACGCTTAGCAGCTTTTCTAGCTTGGACGATCCACAAGTGGGACAAACCGGTTTTTCCTGGCTGGTGCGCACCAGCACTTCAACGGTCGCTTGACAGCCTGGGCAGTCATATTCGTAGAGTGGCATTGGAGTGTAGGGGGATGGAGTAGTGGAATGGTGTGGATCAAAATGGCTATTGATAGTTTACGCGGATTTCAGATTCTGGGGACTTGGAGTCCGGAAATGGTTTCCGGTCCGGAAAAGGTGTCCGACACCAAAAGCCGGGACGGCCCTTCGGGTGCTCCGCACTTTTGGTGTCGGACACCTTTTCCGGACTCGCACTTTTGGTGTCGGACACCTTTTCCGGACTCAAAATGTAAATTCTTTTGGTTTCGCCAAGTCAGAAAAATCTACGAACGAATGACACTTCTCGCTGAACGCCCCCCTATTCGTTGTGCTGACTGTGCAGAAAGCCCACCGCCAGCATGTATTTTCGTACTCGTACTCTGCCGCAGGCGGTACTCTTACTCGATGCCCCGTTCGAATCGAGTAGGAGTACGAGTACCATTTCATTGAGTACGAGTACGAAAACCCGAGATTTAGGGTGGTAATCAGCGAGGTGTATCGAATGAATCCACAATTGACAGCCTGGCAAAAATTGCAAGCCCGCACGCTCAATGTCGAACAGGCTCGAGCTATCGATGAGATGGCTGTAGAAAAATATGGCATGCATTCTTTGGTACTCATGGAGAATGCGGCGCTGGGATGTGTCGATTGGCTGCGGAACAAATTCCGTTCGCCCCAACCGACTACCATTTTGTGCGGGCGTGGCAACAATGGTGGAGATGGACTGGCCATCGCGCGACATCTAACCATTCGCGGCTGGCCCTGCTGCGTCATCCAACTCGGCCCCGTTTCTGAGCTATCCACTGACGCGCGAGCTAACTTTAGGATCTTGACCTCTGGACACGGCCTTCCAGTGCATGTGGCCGACGAGCCGCTCAAATCGGAAACGAAACAGATCCTTCGCGGTTCTACGGTCATCATCGATGCACTCCTGGGAACCGGAGCGCGTGGCACTCCACGTGCGCCTTTGGACGATTGGATCGATCGTGCCAATCGCTGCACCGCTTTTCGCTTAGCTATCGACATCCCCACCGGAATCGACGCGGAAACGGGCGCCGCACCAGGACTCTACTTTGCCGCCGATGCGACCCTGACGTTTGTCGCTAGAAAGCCCGCCATGAATTACCCACATGCCGAACCTATGTTCGGAGAAATAGAAGTTCTGCCGATCGGCATCCCCTCGCAAATGATGCTCGAAATCCTAGCCCAGTTGTGAACTTGTAGTCGCCGTAAATCGAGGCTCTTCAGAAGAATCTGTGGGTAGTCAATCGATTCAAGAAGCAAGTTTGCTAGGTTTTCCAAGTCATGGAATTCGATAGCCTGGGATGCAAATCCTGTGAGTTATGCATAAGTCAGTAGTTATCCCGAATAGGCTGTGGGTTTATGAGCGATTTACAATACTTGAACTTCAACTTAAACCTAAACTTGAACTTAAACTTGAACTCTCGCGGCGAAAGTTGAAGTTTAGGTTTAAGTTCAAGTTTGCAAAAATTCACAGTCATCCGAAGGTTTTCGCTACGCTCGACCAACGGTTAATAGCTTTAAAGCCTTGGGCGTAGTTTGACGTTTGTATAACTCACAGGATGCAAATCCCAGGTCTTCGAAGCCCCCCCCGCATTTTTCCAGTTCGCCAGCGAGCGACCGACATCCGCTTCGCGGTTGGAAATAGCGCGGGCGACCTGTGTTAGCTCTCAGGCGGTGCTGTGGGGGGATCGTAGTTGAACTCTTGCCATTTGACGGCATGATCCATCGGTTCGATTCGCAAAACAGTGTCACCGTTTTGAAACAATCGCACGGTGCCCGTCGATTGACTGACGACTATGCCAATGGCTTTAGTGATCTGCGAAATGGCTGCCCCAGCCCAATGACGAGCGCCCAATCCCTTGGACAAAGTCAAATCGGCATGCGAGACCTCGATAATTTGCCGACTTTTTTCGATAATTCCATCGGGAGAGACCACAAAGGCTCCATCCATTTGAGCAATTTCCTTGATGTCCTCACGAACCTTGGCATCAAACAGATTGCGCATCTCGCGTTTGTAACCGCGGAGGGGATCAAATCCACTGTCTTTGCAATGTTGCAGCACACGACGTGTGTCGCCAATGACAAAAATCGTACCGACCTTTTTCCCTTCGCGTCCCTCTCGGCCAATCTGCGACGCCAAATCGATGACCGTCTTGAGGCTCTTGAGGGGAACGCTGCTCTCCAGTCGCTGTAGATCGCGTGAGGTCAAACGCCGCAAGCGATCGTCGAGCCGAATATGGCTGATGGAGTCGATTTTTTGGTATTCAAAACCACTATAGACGGCGATGACGTCGCCGTTGGCCTTGAGAAATCCATCAGCGACCGATTCCAACAACGCATTCTGCAGACGCTCCAGCAGCGGCGACTTCTCTTTGTTTAATGGCAAAGGCAACAGCCCACTCGCCTCCGCACCTTCCAAGTGCTCCTCTAAATCGGCGGCGACAATCACCTGTTCGACACTTGCCGGTATGGCCTGTCGCAGTTTTTCCCAATCCGTTGCGCCATCGAGCAACACCAGCAACGCGTCTGCACCGGTTTGCAGAACCAACATGCCTGCTGTCTCCAGCATGACAGCAAACTGTTTGGTAAACCTCTGCGATACCATTTGGTTTCACTCGAAAAATTGCATTTTATTGCTTGCCAGACCTCCCCTTAGGGGATGCAAAGAAGTTAAGTTCTTAATTTAGTCCACATTCCTCCCAGCGGCAATGGCAGCCCATAAACTCAGTAGCACTAGTGCTCTGTCCACTCAAATAGGCATAGCAATCGTCGACTAGCGCAGCTGGCTACCGTTTTGTACTTCGGCCACATAGCTTTGAATTTGACCCGTGCGAGCTCCAAAGACCCGTTGGCTGTAAAGTGCCATGGCGCGCAGGGCATGCCCACGAGGTCCAATCGGCCAATCTTTATGCGGCTCGCGCCCGACGCTATCAAGTAAAAACTCCAGCGCCAATTGGATCCGCGGTGATCGCAGATGGTCGTCGGGCAACGTATACACCATCCACTCGAGTATGTGTCCGGTTGTTTGAACTTTGCGTTCCACATCGCGATCCATGCCTCGTGATTCGAACCAATTGGTGCTAAAGCTACCATCGGGATTCTGCAGCGACATGGCGTAGTTGACGTAGTCGTTCAAGTACAATTCCGCCCGCTGCCAATGACCCGTGATAGGTTGTTGAGCCTCCTGGCGTTGGATGAGCGAATAGCTCAGGCCCATCAGCCTATGCACGCCACCGCAGGCCGCACCATTGACCGGTTGAGCCAATTCTTCAGCCACCATTTTCTCGAGCGTCCAAGTATGTCCACGATCATCGCGCCACCGCTGATTTGGCTCTAGATAATACGACAATCCGATGAGTTTAAATGTCAACTCTGACTTTTCACGGCAGGTAGCCATTTCATAACGCGCCAGGTCCATGATGGTGTAGCGTCGCCGATTAATCTGCAACGGGTAATCGGCTTGTACTCGCGACTGAGCAAGAATGGCCAGGAATTGTCCCTCATGCCCTTGGACTCCCGGCCCGACATTAGGTCGAAACCCGGTTCGCGTCGGCTGAAACATATTCTGTTTGCCGCACGTGCCATTGAAACTCAGCCAACCGATAGTATTCACAGCGCGACCGCCCGCGATCACTTCGCTCTCAACTCCAAACGGAAGTGCCGTGTGCATTAAGGCCCAAGGTCCGCGACGCGTCGTGTTCTCAGGATGCGCCAAGTAGTAAGCCAAACAATGTTGAATCCCCGCCTTGATTCTCAATTCTCGGGCTGAAAATTGATCCTTGCTCAGCTCGGATGGTTCCGTCACCGGCGCCACGCGAGAAGCAACCCGCGGCGGAGTAGTTTGCCGCGCAGCTGTCTGTGGTACTGTTGACTGGGCCGCCGGAGCATCGAATGGATGCTCCTCTTGTTCCAATGGTAAATCGTCCGGCTCCCCGCTCAATTCCAACACCGCACTACCATCGGACTCTAGCCGTTCGTTCGAAAAATCGCGATCGATTTGTCCATCGCTTAGCTTGACCGTCGAAGCCGAAACACGCTGCGGTTTAATTTCAGTCGGTGGGGCTTTAGACGGGGCTTTCAGCTTTAATTCCATTGCAGGTGTCTGCAATTTGGTCGCCACCTTCTCCGCAGGCAAAAGCTCTGGCTCCGCTGTGCGTTGGTCAGTCTCAAGCGGCCGGCTTACGGAAGGAGTCGAGCTAGCATGCTTGGGTGCTCCCTCGCGACTACTACGCGATGTTGACAATCCCGTTGACAATCCCGTTGACGGTGGGACCACATTCTTCTGCGGCGCACTACCCGAATCCGTCAGCTCTGCGTCCGGCGGTGCCGAGGGTTGAAGTTCGAGCCGAATCGTAACACCACTAGCAGGCGATTCAACCTGTTTGTCGTTGGATACGGGATCGTCAGCCCAAGTTAATCCGGCGAAGCCCGCCACGGCCAATAAGGTGGACGCAACGAACTGATTGCGGACTGTGTTGATTAGCGACCATCGAATCTGGTTCGACTCTGAGTTAACGGAAGCGCTTATTCGCATATCTCTGATTTGTTGCGGGGATGAGTGAGTTCAAGATCAGCCGACACTGCTAGACTCTGTCGCAAAGGGTGTCCTTAACGGAAAGCCGCAAGACTCAGCGGTTTCAGTTGAACGGTTTTCTGTAGCCGAACTCGCCAAGAGTTTCGGTTTTCCTGTAGCGGAACTCGCCAAGAGTTTCGATTTTCCGGGAGCAAAGTACCGTTCCGAAATTCTTGGCGAATTCCGCTACGTCTCACTTCGTGCCATTCGCATCCGCGGCTCTCCAGGCAATGCAACGATGCTATCTATGACTATGCTAGCTCTGGAGCTGACCACCGAACGTTTTTCAACTGGTGAGTCACCGCGTCATAGAGTCACAGCCTTATAAGTCTCAGCCACGCGAACTGATCGTGGTTCCTATTTCAGTGGGCTCAATCCGTATCGTCGGCATTACAGGCACACCGACTACAGCGACTTTTGAACGTCCCCAACGAAGTGTCGATGAATCAACCGCTCGAGCGGCACGTGAATGCATGCGTGAGCGGCTTGGAGTTGCTCCGAGCACCGTGCCCCACCGCACAGCGCTCACGGTTTTCTGACAGTTTTGCTATCGTTCAGCAATCCGATTCGCCGATGCGAATAGATGACTAGTGCTGCGTTACAGCTTGATTTGCGGTTTGTCCAGGAAAAGGTAGCGTCGGGAAAAGGTGTCCGACACCAAAAGTGCAAAGCACCCGCAGGGCCGTTCCGGCTTTTGGTGTCGGACACCTTTTCCTGATGCGCGCTAGACCTTAATTCTTAGTGGAACCGCAGCACTAAATTGATCTTCAGGCTTCCTTACGGGCTCAATTTTGTTAGACGCCAATCGCAATTCGTTACGTTCTGAGAATCTCGATTGGCAGATCGATGAGTTGCTTAAGCCACGTTGCGTTGATCGACGCAGTGCGACTCAATTGGCATATTGCTCAACCCGCGATAGCCATCATCGATCGACGCACATAGCAAAACTGCTGCCAGCCAGTGCCAGCGAAGGCCAGTGGTTACACTTCGAACGCCAAGCCTTTATTGCGCTGTGGCTCTACCACACGCATGACTTAACGCCAGGTCTCGGAGTCGATATTCAACTCAACCACCCGCAGCCCATCGTGGTCTATCCGCGGTTAGCGGGCATGCGGACCGATGATTGGATTCATGAGCAATCCGCATGGGTCGCCCGCCCAGTTTGGGTTGCCCTTGCGCACGAGCTGCTGTTGCAGCTTGAGTCGTTGCACAAACTTGGATATGTGCATGGCCATATTCGACCCGAGCATGTGTGGATCGGTGAACAAAGTCAGGTCAACCTGGTCGGCCTGGGGAACTGCGAACCGGTGGGCGTGAAGATTTCCGGGAGAAGCAATACCGATCGATTCGATCCGCCCGAGTGCCAATCCTCCACTTTCGAAGCAACTTCCGCACAAGACGTTTACTCTGCCGCCGTCGTGATTGACCTCATCTCGGGCGGTATCTTTTCCAAAACTCCGGTCGGTAGTTGTATGCAAGCCAACAGTCCCTTCGATCGACCAACCAGCGGCGAGTTGGTACAATTGTTTGACTGCTACCGCAATGAGCTCCGAGGCGACTATGGCATCCCCTCCACGCGAGCCGCCTAGTTATCCTTTCGCACCGATTGCTCAACACCTCATGGACGCTGCCCCAACTTCAATTCAACGCGAGAGCGCTTCCGTTATCGTTATCGGTTGGAGCGACGGTAGTGAGTTGCGTTACTCAGCCTCCAATCTGCGAAAACGTTGCCCCTGTGCAACTTGTCGCGAGAAACATAGTGGCACGCAGTCCAGCCCCAAACCACTCACGTTGCCAGTGCTATCGCTGGCCGAAGCACAACCCATTGCCATCACCGGCATGCGTCCCGTTGGCAATTATGCCTACAACATTGCATTCTCCGACGGACATGACTCCGGAATCTTCACATTTGATTTCTTGCGTGAGTTGGGCCAAGAGCAATCCTGAAATCGAAAATCGTTTAACGCCTAGCCGCAGTTGCCGGGGTGCAGCGAGTGATTCTTTCCTAAAAATAAACTGTGGGAACGACCACTGTCGATGAATGCCAGGAGTCAAAGGCTACGGAGGCGCCGGCTGTAGTGGGTACGAACTATAACACGCATCGGTCGAGCCCCACCCCTGCCGTCGCCTGCGCAGGCCGCAACCAGACCTTCGACAACATCCATTCTGGCGCGAACCATGCGTGCAGCAAAACCAATTTGCGCGGCACAAGCAGCCTACTATGGCTCGGCGTTAAACAAAGTTGGGACAATACCAACCTACGCGGTTAACACCCACCAAGCCCGCAATTGATAGGCGACTTTCCTAAACTTCCAACCTAACTTGCCAGCCAATCTCGCCTGAATTCGCAACATCAACCAACGACTAAGTCGATCCTCAGCAAACTGAGGCTCAATCGGAAAACGCTGCGCGTCAAAGTAACGCAACTGCTCAAGTTGCGTCTTGCGGTCGTTTTCCGCTGCGATCCGCGCTTGAAACTCCACGGCGCTAGTCAACAAACGATACCCGAGTGCATACCAGCCACTTACATTGTGCGGATTGACGCGTTGGGCATGGGCCAGCGCGCGATCAAAATTACCGAGATGCACGGCTTCCAATCCGGCCCATGTGAAGATCATATCGGAAGCATCGGAACTTTCGATGTCTTCCAGTTCTACGCCCCGCGCAATGGCTGCGTGGGCTTGCTTCAAATTAAACGTTTCGGTATTTGCGGCAATGATTGAGACTAGATGCGCTGGTGTTACCTCTGTTCGTTGAGGCCAATCTTTGGTCCAAGCGACCACCTCAGCATTTTGTTGGAAGTTCAATAGTGTCGAAGCCACGGTTGACCACGAATCGATGTCTGCCCGCGCTTGACGACGAAACTCCCGCCGCAGTTTGTTCAATAACGGCAGTTTGCGTTCAAATCTAAGCATACTTCGGAGCACGAATCGCAAGCAGTGTTGCCACGCAGTTCCCGTCGGCAGCTTGCGCAACGTGTGCAATAGCTCCTTATCCTTCTGAATCCGAGCGATCAATCTCCCGAGTGCACTGCCCATCGCTTTTTGGTCGGGAGAAAGTAAGACCTCCTGCATCAACCGTGCTACGGCGGCAGCTGCTATCGGTTCATTGAATTCATCCAAAGCGGCGACCAGTGGCCGGTCGTGACAATCATCTGTTTGGCACCACTGAACCAGCAGCTCAACCGCCTCGAATTCCCCCTGATCATTCTTCGACTGCGTGGCAGATGCTATGCGAATGCGACTCGAAGCGAGATAGCCATCGGCCAAATGCTGACCACCCAACTCAAGCGCCCGTTCTGCTTCATCAGGGAGCTGATCCTCTAGACTTAGATCAACCAACTTCAACGTGGCGTAGGCATATTCAGGGGACAACTCAATCGCTCGCAGCAAATGCCCCTTACCCAACTTACGTTGCTCCGCAGCCTCTGCGCCTTCAACCTTCAATAACGCGTCGGCCAGATAGCCGTGTGGCACCGCTTGATGGGGATCAATGCGAATCATGTTCTCCGAAGCTTCGCGATAGACCTCCCACTGTCCATCCTCCTCAGCCCAATCGGCCAACTGATTCCAGGCTTGAAATTGATCGGGGTCTTCGAGCAGTGCTTGCTGCATTTGCGTGATGGCTGGCTGGAGCAGTCCCTTGCGATGCAATACGTAGGCGCGCCGCATGCGTAAGGCGACGGGCGGATCATCGCCGAAGACATCTGGGTGACAAGCCTCAAGTGCATCATCCCAACGATGCAAGCGACCTAGATAGAAGGCTTTGAGCACGTGCGCATCGACATTGCGTGGGTCGATCCGCAGAGCTTGCTCCACGGCCTCGAGCCCCTCCGGGAGCGCTTCGATCTCGTTCAAGCATTCCGCCAAGCGCAACGGTCCTCGCGCGTCATGCGGTCGCTCAACCATCAGTTGCTGGGCCGCCTTGCGCGCCGTGTGCCCTTCGTCGAGTTCACTCGACCAGTCCGATAGTGTGCGCCATCCCCAATCGTAGCCGGGTGCCAGCACGCATGCGACGCTCATCGTTGACAGCGCCTCACTCTTGTTGTCGGCGCGATACAAGCAATCGGCCAGGGCAGCCAAGCTCCCCGGATTGCGCGGTTCAGCCTGCAACACCTCGCGCAGCAGCTTTTCTGCTTGTTCAAAGTGTTCGTCGCGCATATACGCTTCAGACAATTCACGCGCCACCTCAGTCCAATTGGGATTGATCGCCCGCGCCCGTTCTAAGGCCGCCAGTTCGTCCGTGTGTTGCCCCACAGCGCGGTACGCCAGCGCCAAATCGAGCCACATACGTGGAATCAACGGGAAGCGTTCGGCCGCTTCGCGTGCAACCGCTGCAGCTTTGTCGCGTTGGTTCATGGCTGAATGTTGGGCGATGAGAGCGGTCCAACACTGCCACAGATCGGGGCGATTGGTCATCGCTTCTTCGACACCCGCTAATACTTCAGCCGCGGGAATCTTGCCCGCCGCAGCCTCGCGATAGGCGAGCACGCCGTCCCCGAAAGTCGTCTGGCGCTTAAGTTGTGCGAGGACAAAAGCGAGTTGCTCGGCGCGATCGTTAGGTCGATCACAGGTTTCAATCAGTGCTAATATGGCTCCTTCGTGATCGCAGTTTTTTTCGATCGCCGCGCGAAACTGACGTCTGGCCTGGGATATATTTCCGCGTTCGTTGGCGATCCGTCCTAACAGAAAATAGGGCGTATCACTCATTGGATCGAGCCCAATCGCATGTTCCACAAATCGCTCGGCGGCCTGTAAGTCGTGAGAGATAGCCGCAGCGATCGCCGCTTCCCGATAGCCCCAAGCGTCGTCCGGATAGTCCTTCAGAAACTGCTCAATTTCCGGCTTGACTTTTTCCAATCGATTGCTGCGTAGCCACTGAATCAATCGCACACGCAAGGAATAGCTGTGTGGGAACTGGGCCACTGCCTGACGCAACCTCTCTTCAGCGTCTCCCCCTAAATCCATATCGAGTGACACGATGTAGTCCAGCGTCGCAAC
This sequence comes from Pirellulaceae bacterium, assembly GCA_041739785.1. GTDB lineage: Bacteria > Planctomycetota > Planctomycetia > Pirellulales > Pirellulaceae > Aureliella. The sequence goes on along the minus strand of JBGSNE010000018.1, from coordinate 31,274 downwards.
ATCCAGCGGCTCTCGGGCATGCACTTGTAAAAACAATTCGCGGGCATCCTCCAATCGCCCTTGGTTGTTTGCCAACATGGCTGACGTCCGAATAAACTGCGACTCCGCACATTTCCCTTCAGCCTGCCCGAGCAAGGTATTGGCCTCTTCCGTTCGATTGTAGCGTCCCAAAGTCAAGGCGGCATGACATAGCAAATCGCCATCCTCAGGATGCTGTCGCGCCGTTTGCTGCAGCAACTCAAGCGCCTCGGGAGTGCGATCCAGCTGCTCAAAGGCCCAAGCCAAGGTGCGTCCCGGTAGACTGCTCCGCGAGCCGAAGCGCGCCACGCGATCTTGTAGCCAACCAATGGCCGTGGAGGTTTCATGCAGGAACCGCGCGGCGGAAAAGTAGGTGCGGGCGAAGTTCTCATCTTTTTCGCTAGCCGACGCTGCCACGCGATACAATTCCAGCGCTTCGTCTCGTTTGCGCCCCTCCCATAATAAATTTCCCAGTAACGACATCGAGCGCCCATCGCTTTGATGATACCGCAAGGCCTTGCGCAGTTGCTGATAGGCTTCCGGGTGGTCCCGCGCGTCGTCGATCAATTCCGATGCTAAACGCGCCCAAAAGATGGGATGTGTTTTCTTGTCATCGCAAATACGACGCAGAATTTCCAGTCGCTGACGACGCGTTCCAAATTCATTCAAACCATACAATTGCATCAGTGTCAAATTCGGATCACCGGGAAATTGCACTAGCAATTTCTCAGTCAATCGCAATTGCTCGACAGTGTTGGCATCGTAGCGCGCCAACGCCAATTCGGACTGCAACGTCAAACGATGTTCTGGAGCTAGCTCCTGCATTCGCTGCAGTGCGTCCGCAGCTTCATCACGCCGGTGCTGCTCTATCGCCTGATCAACGGTATAGTGCGGATCGTACAATTCGGCATCGGGCAGCTCGATACCGTCCAACCGCTGAGCCTCCTCTTTGGGTAACATCACCATCCCCCGCGGACCACTGCTTTGATAGTGCTCAAGCAGTTTCTCCATGGAGGCCTCGCTAACGTGTCGTTCCGAGGGATCTTGAATGAGAAAAGTCCCGCGATAGAGATCGAATCCAACCACAGCTTGCAAGTGCGCCGAACCGGGATCGACCGTGTTGAGTGTGAACGGTATCCCAGCCCTTATCAATTGCTCGGTTACTTCGGCAGTTATGCGGAATTCACGAGCCAAAAAGTCATTTTCCTCTGCCCACCGACGCTCATCGCTGGCCATGGTTCCTTCGTAGCAAATGCGCTGCACGATCTCTTCATGCTGCACGCTCTTCTTCCAATATTGAGCCAGGGCCGTAAGTGTGGCCGGAGCACAGGTGTCGTGGTGTTGGCGAATAAATGGCACCGACAATTGCACTCGCGGCGGCAACTCTGGCTCCGACTGCAATACAGCAGCCTCCAGCTTTTCCACCAGCTGTTGGTAAAATGGTCGGTCGACTTGCCGGGCCAGCTCGATGGCTTGTTGATAATCACCACGATAGTAAGCAATATCACTTCGTCGGCCGGCTAACCATTTGTGATGAGCCCCATCGCGTTCGGCCAGCGGCCAGAGTGCCTCAGCCCGCGACAACGAATGCCATGCAGCGTCATAGTCTTTGAGTTCTTCCTGCAGCACACCGAGCTGGCACCACACGTCGCCACTCTGTAGACGTTGGGTCGCCTCTGCCAACAACTTGAGGGCCTCGTCATCCCGATTGAGCTGCACCAGCTTGTGTCCCAGACTCTGTACTGCGGGACGGAACCAAGGTTGCAATTCAAGTGCCGCTTGGGCTGCTTCCAAGGCAGCTTGATGCGCGTCCTGTCGATCGAGTATCTCGCATCTTTCCACCTGCAACCAAGCGCTCAGTGGATCAATTTGCACCGCTTCCGTGATGAATTTTTCAGCCCGCGAAAAATCGCGCAGACCTGCTAACATCAAAGCCTTCAAAGCCAGCCAATCCGCTTGCGCGCGAGGTTCGGCCGTTACAGGCATGTCGACCTGGCCAAACTCACGCCAGGCATGCAAGATACCGATCCGAGACCAACGCGCCAAAGCTCCGTAGTACAGACAATACGGATGCTCTGGCCAGCGACGATAGGCGAGCAAATGCAATATGCGTCCCAAGCGAGGAGATCCCAAGTTGTTGGCCAACCGCCCCGCCATTACACGTCCCTCGGGGCCCGGCCAGTTCGCGATATTCCCCAAACCTTCGCTGGCCGCCAGGCTGTCTTGATACTGGCCTGCCTCGTACAATTCGAGCACGCGAATCAGCGGCGTACCTGGTGTGACCAAGGGCAACGCAGTCGTTGAAGGTTTCCCGTCCAACTTCGCCTCCTCCGTTTTCGTTGCCGATTGCTTAGCCGCTGACAATTGTGTCGCAGTGGAGCTCCGGCTTGCCGCTTCCGAAGTGGATGAATGAGAGAATCCTGAATTCATATTTGTAATCCCGTACGTCAGGCTTCCCAGCCTGATTAAGTCCGCGTAGCCAGTCGTTCCAGTATGTTGTACGTCAGGCTTTCCAGCCTGACCCGAACCCGCCAAATGAGTTGATTTACTATCCTGAGTCAGGCTGGAAAGCCTGACGTACTTACTATCCTGAGTCAAGCTGGAAAGCCTGACGTGCGTTCCTTCACGTTTTAGATCTTCGACACCCAACAATCAATCAGTGTTCGCGTTGACATGAGAAACTAAAGTGCATTTACTCTGCATCGAAACTACTTGCGACGAAACAGCCGCTGCGATTATCGATCGCCAGCGTCGCGTACTCGCTTCGGCCGTAGCCAGTCAGGAACGGATCCACGAACGCTTTCATGGAGTCGTTCCTGAGCTTGCCGCCCGCGCTCATTTGGAACGCATCGTGCCAATTATCGGGCAAGTCATCGAGCAGGCAAACATTGACCCTGAGACGGAACTTGCCGCCATCGCCGTAGCCACACAGCCGGGGTTACCGGGTTCCTTGCTCGTCGGCCTGGCCGCTGCCAAGGGGCTGTGTGTCGCTTGGCAAAAACCGCTGGTCGCCCTCAACCACATTCAAGCTCATATCTACGCCTGTCAACTGGCGCACCCTACCGACATTTATCCATGTATCGGCTTTGTCATTAGCGGCGGCCACACTAATCTCTATCAGTGCGCGACGGCGGAACAGTGGAACTATTTGGGTGGAACCATCGACGACGCAGTGGGGGAGGCCTTTGACAAAGTAGCCGTTATGCTGGGATTGCCCTATCCCGGAGGCCCTCATATCAGTCGCTTGGCCGAATTAGGTGATCCTGAAAAGTATCAACTCCCACGCCCCATGCTTGCCGATCGTAGCTCGCTGAACATGAGCTTCTCGGGACTGAAGACGGCCGTTCGCTACCATCTGGCTGGGACCGGCAAAGTCGATTTTTCCGCACTGGATCTAGCGCCGCAGACTCAACGCGATATGGCCGCCAGCTTCCAACAGGCAGCCATTGATTGCGTAGTGGGTAAAGCTGAATTGGCGCTGCGTCGCACCGGTCTAACGCGTTTGTGCGTGGGGGGGGGCGTTGCCGCCAACAATTCCCTGCGCGCTCGGCTGCGTGAGATGACCTCGCAGCTCCATTGCGAACTGGTGATTGCACCACCGGAGCTCTGTACCGACAATGCCGTGATGGGTGCCATCGCTTGGGAGAAAGTCGAGCGCGGCGATTTCTCCCCGCTCGATACCGACATCACTCCTGGTCTAGTGCGCGACGCACGCTAACCCGCCTTAAACTTGTGCCATTCAGTTAAGATACCTTTGCTCCCACCCTGAAAACGCCCCAACACAACCGCAGATCCCTATAGAATCTCTGGTGTCCCCGCAAGCTGTGTCCCTACCAACCTAACACGCGAGCCCTGCCATGCCTCTCCATCGTCGTGAATTCTCCCAATCGATAGCCGGTTCTCTGTCTGCACTGGCGCTTAGCAGACTCACAGCCGATTCCGCGGTAGCCCAAGAGACCAGCGCAAAATCTCTTGCTCCGCTCAATCGCTTCCCACGCATGATGCAAGAGTACTTGGTCGACCAAGTAACAGCTGCTCACGAGCGTTCCGTCCAAGCCAAGCAGGCACTGCGAAACCAAGCCGACGCGGAACAATATGTGCAAGCCATGCGCGACAAGATTGCGATCAGCTTCGGACCTCAGCCTGAGAAAACAGATTTGAATGCGCGGGTCACTGGCGTGGTCGAGCGCGATCAGTATCGCATTGAAAAGGTCATCTTCGACAGCCGTCCCAATTTTCCTGTAACCGCCAATCTGTATTTGCCCAAACGCACTGGCAAAGTCCCTGGTGTGATTGGAACCTGCGGTCACTCCGCCAATGGCAAAGCAGCCGAAGCCTACCAGTCGTTTGCACAGGGACTCGCTCGACAAGGTTATGCTTGTCTGATCTACGATCCGATCGGGCAAGGAGAGCGCTTGCAATACCCGGTCAGCCTTGAAAACAGTGGCAAATCAAAGTATGGCATCGGCGTCCGCGAGCATATTCAGGCTGGCAATCAACAATTCTTGGTAGGAGAATTTTTCGGCATGTGGCGAGCCTGGGATGGTATTCGCGCGCTCGACTATCTTTTGACTCGTGACGAAGTCGATCCACGACATGTCGGCGTCACCGGAAATTCTGGTGGCGGTACCATGACCACTTGGCTGTGCGGTCTCGAATCGCGGTGGACCATGGCGGCTCCGGCCTGTTTTGTAACTACCTTTCTCCACAACGCCGAAAACGAATTGCCCGCTGATACCGAGCAATGTCCTCCCCACGCGCTGGCGTTGGGTCTAGAGCACGAGGATTTCCTGGCCGCCATGGCTCCCAAACCCATCGTGATCCTTGCCAAGGAACGCGATTTTTTCGATGTCCGCGGCGGAGAGGAAGCTTTCGCGCGGCTTAAGCGACTCTACACTTTGCTGGGGCATCCCAACAACATAGCCTTGCACGTCGGCCCCACCGAACATGGCTACTCCATCGAAAATCGTGAAGCCATGTATCGCTGGTTTAATCGCGTCACCGGTCTCTCCGACGCCCAAAGCGAACCTGAATTGGTTATCGAAAGCGATGACACGCTGCAGTGCACTGCGTCAGGCCAAATCGCCAACGAGCGTCCTGCCACCATCTTTAGTTTTACACGTGACAAAGCTGTTGAACTGCAAAAACAGCGAGGGCGAATACCGTCTGAACAGCTACCCAGCAAGATTTGCAAAGTTCTCAATCTCGCACCAAATCTTCCCGGCGATCCGCCCAGCTATCGCATCTTGCGCAACGTCGGCAATCGCAACTACCCGCTCCGTTCAAGCACGACCTACGCCGTGGAAACGGAGCCGGAAGTATTTGCCCTGAACTATCTGCTGAGAGACGAGCGACACGATAGCCGTCCACCTCACAGCAATGATCAGAATAATGGCAAACAAGCTGCGTTGTTTGTCGCTCACCGCTCAAGCGACGCAGAGCTTCGCGATCAGGCTTGGTTACGCGATGAAATTACCAAGCGGCCCGGCATGCCATTTTTTGCCTGTGATGTTCGCGGTGTGGGCGAATCGCTGCCCAACACGTGCGGCCTCACTAGCTTTGATGATCCCTACGGCTGCGACTATTTTTATGCCATTCATGGACTGATGCTCGACCGCTCCTATCTTGGACAAAAAACACGGGACGTTCTGCGTAGTTTGCAATGGATCAAATCATTCGGCTACGAACAGATCGACGTGATCGCCAGTGGTTGGGGCGCGTTGGCCGCCAGCTTGGCCAGCGTTCTCGCTCCGAGCCTACTCGGCGAATGCATTTCATCAGTAACCCTGCATCGAGCCCTAGATTCATTCCACAGTTTGGCAGTCGATGAATTTTACGACATGCCTCTCGCCTATTTGCCACATGATATCCTCACCCATTTCGACCTCCCCGATTGCTACGCCGCCCTGCCCAAATTGATGCGAGTGGCAGATGGGGAGTAGGGGAGTGAAGGAGTAGGGGAGTGGGGGAGTGAAATGGGAATTTGGAAGTGTTATTGTTTCTATTCGGGTGAATGGGTTTTCGGGCCGAAGGCCCGGTAGATTATCTAGCCCCGGCTGAAGGCCGGGTGAAACGGCCCCTACCGTCCCACCTAGGGCCAACGGCCCGACAGATTTGCCTGAATGAATCCGCGATTTCCATGCCGCGCGTCATGGGTGATACATTGCCCTCGAAAGGTGAGGAAAATGAATTCGGCATGTTTGCATAACGGCCACGCCGCCTTTCGACCTCCGCATTCCGATCACAATCTGCCGGGCCGTTGGCCCTAAAGAATTCGTTGGGACACTCGTCCCCCGGCCTTCTGCCGGGGCTAGACAATCTGCTGGGCCTTCGGCCCGTTTCGTTATCCACCTGTCCGTGAAATGCATCACCTACTGTCCCCAATATCGCAACTCTTAAAACCCACACTGACGCCCTAAACTTAAACTTAAACTTAAACTTAAACCTGAATCCTTAATCCTTAATCCTTAATCCTTACAATATCCGCCGAGGGGGCACTACCACATTGGCGGTGAGTATCCCACCGACCAGCGCCACTGCGACAATGACCATGCCGAACGCGAAATCGACACCGGCGATCGTCTCGCGATCTAGAAACGCGGTTAGCGATCGGTAGCCCAGCGAACCGGGAACGAGCACAATAATTCCAGGAGTGAGTGGGACTAGGGCCGGGCGATCACGGAGCCGCGCATAGAGATTGCTGCCAATGCCTACAGCCAGCGCACCTGCGAAAGCTCCCACTTCCATTCCCCACGCACGACCTAAGTTTAGGCTGACCAAATATCCAACAATCGAGACCAGTGCGATCGTCGGCCACTGGGGTACGCGAGCTTTGAAGACGATGGAAAATGCAATGGGAGCTACCGCTATCGCAATCCATTGCCACCAATCAGGCGAGTGCCAGAGGGCGGGATCGGGAAGCGTTCGCCAGCTACCGACAAACCGCCAGCCAAGTGCCACGCCAATAGTGATCGTCAACAGCGACACGCAACCACCCGCCAATCGCGCCACACCTGCAGACAGATGCCCCAGCGCCAACTCCGTCAAACCGACAGTAACCTTGAGTCCGGGAATCATGACGATGAGTGCTGCCAACGCCACTAGCCGATCGTCGATGGGGACGACGAACTTAGCAATTGCCAGCGATCCGACAGCGGCTGCCAGACCGGCGGCCGGTTCGAGAAAACCTTGTTCCCAACGCATTCGCACTTGCAGCAGTTCCAGCAGCGCGACCCCCGCGCCCAACAGCGTGGCAGCGACAATCTCGTAAGGGTTACCGCGAAAGAAAACAGCCACTGCTCCGCTAGAAAGTGCACACGCGACGACTGTCAACCAATTGGAATAGGGTCCGGGAGAAGCCGCGATTTCCGCAATCCGCTCACTGGCTTCCGGCAGACTCAGCTCGCTTGCCATCAGTCGATCGAGCGTTTCGTCAAAGCGAATGAGTTTGTCGATATTGATTGCCCCCGAATCGACTCGTCGCAAATAAGTCTGCTCACCACTCTCGTCCGTCAGTGAGATGACCAACGCCGTGGGAGTATAGAGAAACACTCCTTCGACGCCCAAACCCTGCGATGTTTTCGTCATCACTGCTTCAAGTCGATGGGAGGGCGCTCCATGTCGATGCAGCAATACTGCCACTTGGATCAAGAATGCATGGGTTTGATTATTTGACATTTCTCTTTTTCTATCCGTTGGACGCACTCACTTGCCCAGCTGTTGCGCGATCTCAACCGCGAAGCGGCGACATTTTTTAGTCTGGGGTGCAAACCCTGTGAGTTATACATAAGTTAGTAATTGTCCCGAATAGGCTGTGAGTTTATGAGCGATTTCCAAAACTTGCACTTCAACTTAAACCTAAACTTCAACTTTCGCCGCGGTAGTTCAAGTTTAGGTTTAGGTTTAAGTTAACGTTTAAGTTTGCAAAAATTTACAGACTCGAAGGGAATTGAGACATTAGCCGTAGGTCGCGCTAGCGCACCTACGGTTACGTTGTGATCAGGAAGACTTTTCGACCCCGAAGGGTGTCGCAGCGATCAGGCGGGTAGGACTGCGACCCCTTTCGGGGTCGAATAGCAGGTTGTTCTTCCGAAAGCATTTGCGACTTGCGTTACTAGGGTACAATGCCCCACTCAAATTTGACACTCGCAATCGAATGCTGCCATGGCCAACGACACTGATAATACCTCTTCTAACAACACCTTAACCGTTCCTGTCCATTTGGCCGAACGAAGCTATTCGATTCACATTGGCCGGGATTTGCTGTCGCACCTGCCACAGTGGCTGGCCGAGTCTCTTCCGAAATGCCAGCACGCTGTAGTGATTTTTGACCAGCACGTGAAGCCTATTTCGATCGCAGTCGAATCGGCACTCCGCGCCGCAGGGTTTCGCCTCACCGTCATCAATGTCGCTAGTGGCGAAGCCAGTAAGTCGCTGGCGTCGATCGACCGACTGTGGCAACAGATGTTAGCCGAACATACCGACCGAGGTTCCGTAGTAGTGGCGATAGGTGGTGGCGTTGTCGGCGATTTGGCTGGATTTGCTGCTGCCAGTTTCGCCCGCGGCCTGCCGCTGGTGCAAGTTCCCACCACGCTTCTGAGCCAAGTCGATTCGAGCGTAGGAGGCAAAACGGGCATCAATCTGCCCGGAGCCAAAAACATCGTGGGGGCCTTCTGGCAACCCAGCCTGGTAGTCATCGATACAAACAGTCTTCAATCGCTACCACGTCGTGAATTTGTGTCGGGGCTGGCCGAAGTCGTCAAGTACGGTGTGATTCTGCTCCCCGAACTGTTCGACTACTTGGAGCACAACGCCGCCGCGATTCTGGACAAGCAACCCGACGTGATCGCGCACATTGTCGCCCAATCGTGCCAAGCCAAAGCCGAGGTCGTGTCTCAAGACGAACGTGAGACAACCGGCCTACGCGCGATTCTGAATTATGGTCACACCTTCGCCCACGCGTTGGAAACCGTCACCGGCTACGGCACTCTTCTGCATGGCGAAGCGGTTGCCATCGGCATGCACATGGCCGCACAACTTGCCGCCAACCTCGGGCGCGTACCCACTAGCTTGGTCGCTCGACAACAAGCACTGCTGGAATCACTTGAGCTCCCGACGCAATTCACAGCCGCCAACGTCGATGACCTTTGGAAAGCCATGCAACATGACAAGAAAGTAGAGCACGGACAGCTGCGTTTCATTCTCCCCACCCGTTTCGGACACGTTGAGCTCGTGCCCGGCATCACCAAAGCCCAAGCCCAAGCCGCGATGGTTTAAATTCCAGGTTCCAGGTTTCGGGTTCCAGGTTTCGGGTTTCAGGTTTCGTTTAACGCCAAGCCGGAACAGGCTGCGGAATCGCGAGTGGTTTCATTGGTTGTGGGATGCCTGAACGGCTTGGCATTTGCGCCGATGATTCGATCGCAGCCTGTGCAGGCGTCGGCAGGAGTGAGGTTGGGCGGACCAATGTGGCCCGACGCTCCGCCGTCGGAACGCGGTCGTCCGCCGTCGATCTACGATCGTTGGAGCTCAGTCGGCGGTCGGCGTGACGTTGTGTGAACCTAACTAGTGCTCTGTATCAATCTCCAACGATTAGTACTCGTAGAGGGACCCGTGTTGCAGCCGAGACCACTCCTGCCGGCGCCTACGCGGCCGCGACAACTCGATTGGAGGACGTAGTCTAAAGTCCACCTGCCACTATGTCTGAATCCATGAACGCTACCCCGCGGCTTCTCCGGCTGGGCGTTAAACGAATTCTCCTCCACCACAACTCTGCCATTGAGACCACTCCTGCCGGCGCCTACGCCGCCGCGACAACTCGATTGGAGCGCTTTGTCTCAGTTCCGAATACTTCTATGTCTCATTCCAGGAGCGCTGCCCAGCGGCTTCTCCGGCTTGGCGTTAAACGAATTTTCCTCCGCCACTCACCACTCATCAATCACCACTCATCAATCACCACTCACCACTCGCCACTCATCACTCATCAATCATCACTTACCACTCGCCACTCATCTCAATCACCAATCACCAAAAACCCACCCTCCCCTCTCCCTTGACATTTTCTGACGCTCCGTCAATAATCAGGGCATGCAAATACTCAGTCGAAAACAACGGGAAATCGTGCAGCGGGAACAGCAGATCCTGGCGCTGGCGCGGCCGATTTTGCTTCGCGACGGGTATCAGGCGCTGAGTATGGATCGCTTGGCGACGCAAATGGAATATGCCAAAGGGACGCTCTACAACCACTTCCCGAACAAGGAAGAAATTGTGGCTGCGCTGGCGATCGAATCGCTCGAACTACGGCGGAAGATGTTTGAACGCGCTGCGCTGCTCAGCTCACAATCTCGCGAGCGGATGATGGCGATCGGCTGTGCTTGTGAGCTGTACGCTACCAGTTGCGCCGAACATTTCGCCATCGAGCAACTGCTTCGCAACGCCATCATTTGGGAAAAGGCGTCGGAAAAGCGTCAAACGCTCATCCGCACCTGTGAATTGCGGGCCATGGGAGTGGTCGCCGGTGTCGTGCGGGATGCGGTTGCTAGCGGTGACCTGCAACTTCCCGGGATGACCGCTGAAGAATTTGTGTTTGGCTTCTGGGCATTGACCTATGGCAGCCACGCGCTGATGGCTTCTAGTCCCTCGCTGCCAGACATCGGTGTCAACGATCCGTTGCGCAGCATTCGTTATCACGGTTGGACTTTGATGAACGGCTATGGATGGCACCCACAGATCACTTTTGCAGATTCAGACCGTTACATGAATGGATTAGTTGAAAGGATCATGACCGATGTCACCTCCTAGCCCATCACGCTTCAGCGGCTATTTTTTTGCCCCAATCTTGACTGGCCGTCATTTATTGACACAACGACGCGGAATAGCTGTGGCGGCTACGCTTTCGATACTAATGATCTCTACGGTACTGCTCGCACCGTTGATTCGCCAACAATTCACCCAATCGAGCAACAATGGTGTGGAAGACACTCTATCGAGCGACGGTGCAGCGGACACCACGGACGTTTTGGACCACTTGGCACGCCCGCTATCGGTCATGACGCTGCCAATCTCTCAAGCCGGTCCAGAGTTCCTCACACAGAAGTTCACAGGGATCGTCGCTGCCAGGCGCACCACGCAATTGGCTGCCAAAGAACTTGGCCGCGTCGAACACATCGCCGTCGACATCGGCGATCGGGTCTCAGCCGGTCAAACGTTGATCGAACTTGATCGCGCCCAGCTGCAAAGTGAACGCAGTGTCGTGGCTGCCAATCTGAACGCTGCTCAGGCGCAGTTGTCAGAACTCAAACACGGACCTCGTCGCCAAGAGCTGGACCAAAGCGCATCGCGAGTCCAGGAGTTGCGGTCGTTGGCAGAATTGCAACAAGCCAATCTGAAACGGACGGAAAGTCTACGCAGTTCAGCTGCAATTTCCGCACAAGAGCTTGACGAAAGTCGCTTCCGCACCGATGCCACGCAAGCTCAACTGCAGTCAGCCGAGAAATCGCTGGAACTGCTGCAGGAGGGGACGCGTTCGGAACAACTTGAGGCTCAGAAAGCCGTTGTGGCGGGCCTAACGGCTCAACTCAATACGATCGACATCCAGCTCGTTGAAAAGCGAATTGTCGCCCCTTACGCTGGACATATCCAAGCTAGATTGGTCGACGAAGGCCAAGTGGTCGCCGCTGGACAATCGCTGCTTGAGATTGTTGAGACCACCGCCCTGGAGGTCCATGTCGGCCTGCCAGTCGAATTGAGCTCGAATCTTTCCAACGCTGCGCTCACCGTCAAGTTGGGGCAACAGAACATTCCCACCACAGTCGCGCGGGTCTCGCCCTCCATTCAATCGACCACCCGTACGCGCGAAGTCGTCTTGGCGCTCGATGACCAATCGTATCAACCAATTCCCATCGGATCAGCCGTTGAAGTCGAATTGAAAACGCAACTCGAAACTCAAGGCCATTGGATCCCGACTGTCGCGCTAACCTCGGGTGCCCGCGGTCTGTGGGCCGTGTTTGTGGCCGCCCCAATCGAAAATCAGGAACCGATTCCTGAATCGCCCAGCGAAAAGCCTGCCACACATCGTATCGAGCGTCGCCAAGTCGAATTGTTGCGGTCGCAAGGGGATTGGTCCGAAATTCGCGGTCCCGTGACTAGCACAGAACAATTAGTCATCGACGGCATCCACCGCATCGTCGCCGGACAGAGGGTGAGAGTAGGGGAGTAGGGGAGTAGGGGAGTAGGGAGTAGGGAGTAGGGAGTAGGGAGTGGGGGAGTTGGGAGTGGGGGAGTGATGAAGTATTGGACGGGAATTTGTTTAACGCCCAGCCGCAGCAGCCGCGGGCAGCGATCATGGATCCAGACATATAAGCAATCGGACTTAGGACTACGTTCACTAATCGAGTAGTCGCGGCTGCGTAGGCGCCGGCAGGAGTGGACTCGATGGCAGAGCAATGATGGAGGTGAATTTGTTTAACGCCCAGCCGCAGCAGCCGCGGGCAGCGTTCATGGATCCAGACATATAAGCAGTCGGACTTAGGACTACGTTCACTAATCGATTAGTCGCGGCTGCGTAGGCGCCGGCAGGAGTGGACTCAAACCGACGGCGGAGCACCGGGCCACATTGGTCCGGCCAACAGCACTCATGCCGGCGCCTTCACAGGCTGCAATCAAATCATCGGCGAACCTGCCAAGCCGTTCAGGCATCCCACAACCAATGAAACCACTCGCGATTCCGTAGCCTGTTCCGGCTTGGCGTTAAACGAAAACCCGCAACTCTACACAACAAAATCGGCAACCTGAAACCTGAAACCTGAAACCTGAAACCTGAAACCTGAAACCTGAAACTTGAAACTTGAAACTTGAAACTTGAAACTTGAAACCTGAAACCTTGAATCCCAACACCCTACATCCCGTCGGTCGCTTGGCGGCTCGCTTCTATCGCGATCGGCGTCTGATCGTACTAACTGTCCTCCTAGCGGTCGCATCGGGTGTCAGTTCGCTACTCGTGCTACCACGGATGGAAGATCCTCTGTTGAGTCAACGCGCTGCCAGTATCACCACGGTCTTCCCGGGGGCGGATGCGGGACGGGTCGAAGCCCTGTTGACTGAGAAGATCGAAGACAAACTGCTCAACATCCCTGAGATCAAACGACTGAGTTCGCAAAGTCGGGCGGGGTCGTCGTTTATCACGATCGAATTGCGAGACGAAGTCATTGAGACCGATCCGGTCTGGTCGTCGATTCGCGGCAAACTGGAAGACTCGATCAGTTCACTACCCGCCGGCGCTCACCGCCCCGTGTTCAACGAACTCGACATCGCCGCTTACGCCTGGATCGGTGCTTTGGTATGGCAGCGCGACGAACCTGTATCCAATGGAGTGCTGCGCCGCATGGCGCGCGAGTTGAAAGACCAACTTTTCGCGATACCTGGCACCAAAGATGTCGACATGTACGGCGATCCACTCGAAGAGATCTTGGTCGAGATCGACAGCGATCGAGCGGCCGCGGCGGGCCTCCCCGCTTCGCTCATTGCGCGGCAATTGAGCCAAGGGGATGTAAAAACATCGGCCGGCATGTTGCGCACCAGTAACTCCGAAATGGTCGTTGAGCTGGTCAACCAATTCCGCTCGTTGGAGGACATACTCAACACCACCTTGCACAGCGATTCCCCAAGTGACCTAAAAACGGGGCAAACCTTGCGTCTGAGCGACGTGGCCACAGTGCGGCGAACTACTCCCGAACCGGTGGCCTCCAAAGCAATTATCGACGGGCGACCGGGGATTGTTGTCAGCGCGATGTTGCGGCCTGAATTTCGCATCGACCACTGGGCTGCCGATTCCGATGCAATCATTGAGCGCTTTAGACAACGACTGCCGACCGGTATCGGGCTGGAGATCATCATGCAGCAAGAGCGGTATGTCAGCGAGCGGATGGAAACGCTGGTGAAGAATCTCGTGTTGGGTGTGTCCGCCGTAGCCATCGTGACATTTCTGTTTCTGGGTTGGCGCAGCTCCCTACTCGTCACAGCCACTCTACCTGTCGCCGCGTTGATGGTCCTGGCCGGCATGCGGTTCTTTGGTATTCCGATTCACCAAATGTCGATCACCGGGCTGATCATCGCGATGGGGTTGTTGATTGACAACGCCATCATCGCCGCCGATGAAATCGACTTGAGCCTGCGACACGGTCTGGCCCCGGTTGCGGCCGTGGGGGACATGGTTTCACGACTCTTTGCGCCGCTGTTGGCATCCACCGTCACCACCGCACTCGCCTTTGCCCCCATCGCCTTGATGGAAGGGCCGGCGGGCGAGTTCGTCGGCTCGATCGCCCTGACGGTCATGTTGGCCATCTTCAGTTCATTGCTGCTAGCCATGACGGTATTGCCGGCCAGTGCGGCACTGTTGCAGTCTCGCCGCACCGCTCCCCCAAGTTCCGTGGCGAAGAGCAAATCCAAACCGACTTTCTTTCAACATGGACTATCCATTCCACCTTTAACTCGAATGTACAAAAGCGTTCTAACGACATTGGTTACTCATCCTTGGCTGGGGATTGCCAGTGGCTGTGTGTTGCCGATCTGCGGTTTTGCAGCTGCAACGCAACTCAACGAACAGTTCTTTCCACCGGCCGATCGGGATCAATTCCACGTTGAATTGGAGATGGCACCCGGAACATCCTTGGCTCGCACCGAACAGGTGGCCAGTGAGGTGGATCGCCTGTTGATGGCCCACGCTAGGGTCGAGCACACCGCCTGGTTTCTGGGTGAGAGCGCGCCGCCGTTCTATTACAACATTATCGCCCGCCACAAGAACAATCCCAACTACGCTCAAGCCATTGTGACGCTCGACAACAACCAGCAACCGCTGGATTTGATTCGCGCCATACAAATGGAACTCGATAGCCAATTTCCCAACGCGCGATTGTTGGTCCGACAACTGGAGCAGGGGCCTCCGTTTGACGCGCCGGTCGAAGTGCGATTGTACGGCAACGATCTAGATCAACTGCAGGATTATGGTGAACGCTTGCGGAGCATCGTGACTGAGATACCCGATGTGCTGCATGCGCGGACGGCCCTGAGCGAGATCCGTCCGGTCGCCACGGTATCGGTCGGAGCCCAGCAAGCCGACTGGGCCGGGCTGTCGGAAGCTGCTGTGGCGGAGCAGTTGTTCGCGCGTCTGGAGGGACTGAGGGCCGGATCGATCATTGAGGAGGTCGAAGAGATTCCCGTCCGCGTTCGCTTAGCGGGCGCCACCAACCAGCGGCTGGAGGAGCTCCAGTCGTCGGGCCTGTTCGTCGCTGCACCACGCTCTCAAACGCAACCAGCGTCCAATTTCGGCGCTACGGCTTCCATTCCGGTCGCCAGCGTCGCCACCATCGAATTGAATCCGCAGCGGGCCGTAATCACTCGTTATAACGGCCGCAGAATAAATGAAGTGCAGTGCTTCATTACCGCCGGAACGCTCCCATCCAAAATCTTGACCGAGTTCGAAAGGCGTATCGCGGCCAGCGGCTTTGAATTGCCCCTCGGATTTTCGATTGAACAAGGGGGCGAAGCCTCGGAGCGCAACGCAGCCGTCAGTCGACTGCTGGCCAACGTGTCTGTACTGGTCGTCGCCATGATCGCCTCACTGGTGTTGGCCCTGGCCTCCTTTCGGTTGACGTTGCTCATCGGCTTGGTCGCCACCTTGAGCATTGGACTGGGGATGGGGGCCCTGTGGTTGTTCGGTTACCCCTTCGGATTCATGGCCATTATCGGCACCATGGGACTCGTGGGGATTGCCATCAACGATTCGATTGTCGTCGTTGCCGCACTTTCGGCTGACCAACGCGTGCGTGCTGGAAGCATCGCCGCCACGGTGGAACGCGTGATGGAAGTCACGCGACACGTGCTAGCCACCACCGCCACCACCGTCGTCGGTTTTCTTCCATTGCTGCTCAGCGGCGGAGAATTCTGGCCTCCCCTGGCCGTCTCTATCGGTGCCGGTGTCACCGGCGCCACCCTCATCTCACTCACACTAGTTCCCGCCGCTTTCCGCCTGTTGATGACCCGAAGCACAGCAGCGGAGTGAAGGTTCCAGGTTCCAGGTTCCAGGTTTCAGGTTCCAGGTTTCAGGTTCCAGGTTTCAGGTTCCAGGTTCCAGGTTCCAGGTTTCAGGTTCCAGGTTTCAGGTTCCAGGTTTCAGGTTCCAGGTTTCAGGTTCCAGGTTCCAGGTTTCAGGTTTCAGGTTTCAGGTTTTAGGTTTTAGGGTCGGGGTCGGGGTCGGGGTCGGGGTCGGGGTCGGGGTCGGGGGTATTTAGGGCCGAAGGTCCGGCCGATTGTCTAGCCCCGGCTGGAGGCCGGGGGATGGAACATTTTCGAACGCGTAAGGGCCAACGGCCCGACAGATTCCCGCACGATGTCGCCTAGATTGCGGTGTGTCGCGATTCCTCATCCAACGTCACGCACACTCCTCCACCATGAAACAATCTACCGGGCCGTTGGCCCTAAATGCGGGTGGTGGCTGGCACCACTTCTTCCCCCGGCCTGCTGCCGGGGCTAGATAATCGGCCAGGCCTTCGGCCCTAGCCCCTCAAACCTGCCCCCTGGAACCTGAAACCTGAAACCTGAAACCTGGAATTTGCACTCCGCCCCCACTCTCTGCTACAATAACGCTTAACATATCTCCATACTCTTCTCCACTCATCCCCACGCATTCGGGAGCTGCTTCATGGCAACTGTGGTTGCAACTGACTCGATCACCGACGAAGAATTGCTGCGGAAATTCGTCGAGGGTGGGGATCGGAGTAGCTTAGAAACGCTCATTCGGCGTTATCAGCACGAGCTCTATAATTATCTCCGGCGCTATTTGGCCGATGACAATTTGGCTGAGGACGCCTTTCAACTGACCTTTGTCAGTGTCTATCAGAAGGCGGCCCAGTTCGATTTGACTCGGCGCTTTCGGCCTTGGCTGTACAGTGTGGCCACCAACCAGGCGATCGACTTGAAGCGTCGCGACAAACGCCGCCAGCATCACAGTTTGGACATTACTTCGCCCCAAACCGACGCTCGCAGCAGCAGCCACGCGGCCGCGATTCCTGATCATCGAGTGTCGGAGAGCGATCCACTGGTCGACGCCGAACTGCGTGAGAACATGCGGGCGGCGATTAACGAAGTGGCCGAGCCGGGGCGGAGTGCACTAGAGTTGATCTATCTCCAAGGGCTAGCGTACAAAGATGCGGCTGAAATCTTGGGTGTTCCCGTCGGAACGGTAAAAAGCCGCGTTCACTCCGCAATTCGCAAACTTTCCGTCATCTGGCAACGTAATACAAATACGACCGCCGACTGAGCGCTCTGCAGTTGGCATCGTACCGTAGCGGAATTCCTCAAGACTTTCAACATCGTCGCACGACCCTCCGAGTCGTGACCAGTTGCTCGACCACCGAAACTCTTGGCGACTTCCGCTACAGGTAGCCCCAATTCACGAACCTAGTTCTAGCAACCTTGGAAGAACATGCAGTTTTCCGATGAAGAACTGATTGCCTACCTGCTGGGCGATGCCTCACCGGAGTTGTCGCAGCGGATTCAGCAGCAGTTACCCGTCGAACCGCAGTTGCTAGGACGTTTGACTGAGTTCCGCGTCTTACTCGGGCAGATCGATTCGATCGGGAGTTTCTTTGAGCCCCCCGCTGATTTGGTCGACGGCACGTTGGCTCGGATCGACGCGGTCGACGACGATTCGCTCGGTGAAGCCGCTCAAGGCGATGCTGCAGAATCACGACTCGGAGAGTCGTGCGACGATGTTGTGGAATCACGACTCGGAGAATCGTGCGACGATGTGCCGGTGTTGCTTAGCTCGCGTATCGACGCACTGCCGCGACGTTCTTCTGTATGGGATTCGACCGCGCTGACGATCTCATTGACGGTCCTGTGCTGTTTGGCACTACCAGCCCTAGTGCGCGTGCGGTTCGAATCGCGGCGAGCCCAGTGCGCTCGCAATTTGAGTATCACCGGATCGGAGCTGATCAACTACGCCTTGAATCATCCGCAGAATCGCTTTCCCCGAGTCGCGTTGGAAGGTCCTGAAGCGTTTGCCGGGGTCTATGCTGTCACTCTGCAAGACGCCGGAGCCAAACTATCACCCGCCCAGCTTCGATGCGCCAGTCTGATTGGCACCGGCTATGGTGTCTCCGGCTACGGTGTCACCTCACCATCGAGCTCGCCGCAGTTCGCCCGAACGATCCCCAGTTTCTCTGAGCTACATCGATTTGCCGTGCACGAGCTATCGCAGTGGCAGCAAGCGATTGGTGGCGACTACGCCTACAACTTGGGTGTATCCGAGCAGGGGAGTATCCAAGCTCCCAAGTGTGAGGGTCGCAGTCAATTTGCCCTCCTCTCCGACGCCCCCGTGATCATCGCGTCCCTCGCCAGCAGCCAGCCACGAGGAGATACCGGCCAGCTGTTGCCCCGCCCGCGATCCTCAAGCCAGCAGCAGTTTTCTGGCGGGCAAAACGGTGTGAAAGACGATGAGTACGGCGACTCTGACAAGCGGTTTTTTTCTGGCGAGCAGTTCATTGCTCACGAAGGTCGGGGCATTAACATCTTTTATGAAGATGGTCGCGTCGTTTTCGTCACCACGGCCAGCCTCCACCAGTCGGCTCCGGTTGGCAGTCGCTTAGCCGACAATCCCTTGCACAATCAGCGTGGCGTGCACGAAGTTGGCCTTCATCCCCAAGACGCCTCCCTCGCCCCCAGCCACTTCCCACCCCTCGCCCGCTAACGTACCTCAGGCTTTCCAGCCTGACCCTTCCTCCCTCTCCTTCGTACGTCAGGCTTTCCAGCCTGACCCCGTCGTACCTCACCGCCTGGGTTCATCCCCGGCGGGAGGGTGACTGGTAGGCTACCATTTACCGCGACAGCATCGGCGGACGAGTGGTGGCGATGGCCCAAGAGTAACCCTGACCGAGTCCGCAAGTTTAGGTTCGGTCGCCCTCCGCGTCCGGAACCAAGCGACGAAAGGGAGCTCCGGTACCGCATTCACTTGGAGGTATAGTCCAACCCCGGAACGGCCGTCATCTCCGGATTGACCGCCTCGCTGCTGATTTCCATCCTTGCGTGTGGAGGCGACTTTTGTCAGTCGTTGGGATCTATAAACCTTTGTAACACGTCGGGTGATTTGAATCACAGGTAATCTCTAATCACACTCGACAGCAGCTGAGACAGCCACGTTGACTATCAGCTTCCCCGCCTAGCGATGGAGACCCTTCGACTCCGCGAAACTTCGCACCTCCGCACCTTCGCGTTAAAAATGTTTTATTCGAGCCGCTGCCCGACCGCGAGTGTCTCCGACACTACCTGTTTATTCCCTCACTCTCACCCGCAATTTGCCAGCGGTTCATTTTAAAACGCGGAGCAGCGGAGCAGCGGAGGAGCGGAGATTCGCGAAGAAAAAACAAGCCTCCTACACGGCAGTCGGCTACCGATTGTCTCGAACGTTCTTTGCTGCGTCGGGAAAAGGTGTCCGACACCAAAAGTGCGAAGCACCCGAAGGGCGGTTCCGGCTTTTGGTGTCGGACACCTTTTCCCGGACAACCCCAATACCAAATGTGGTCAAGGCACCAGAGTAGTGCCCAGCTTAAGAATTAGGATAGCAGGCTTGATTGTAGAACGATTGTCCCAATCGTTTTTTCAAGTCCGGGAAATCGGCCTAATTCCGGCGATTCTGCATAAACACCTGAACTGAACTAGGGCCCCCCGCAGGAAGCAGGAAAAACATTAAGCCCGATGCATTCCGACGAGCGTACGGGTTATACCGTTATACGGGGACTTTTTCTCAAGTAACAATGATTTGGTTTACAAAATGCTTGACGGTTTGCCGGGTTCGACTACCATAGCAAGTGGTTCTTCCACCCATTTGGACCACTTTGTCGCAAGAGCTACTATATTCACAGGTTTCGACCTCCAAACTCCGAATCTCCATCGCTTAGAACCTACAAGAGAGTTTACACATGTCCAGTCGCCGATCGAAGTTTAGTCACCCTACCGCTGCTCCTTCCGCAGGCAAAATCGCTCGCCTACGTGAGAAAACCCTTCGTTTGCGTGACCGCATTAAGCGATCGAACATATTGAGTTTCCAGCGGCATGAGGCACGTTTGGCTTGGTGGCAACGAGCGTTCCGCACACCGATGACTTGTCTGAACTGGGTTTACTCTAGTTCGGCTGCCATGTGGTCGGCGTTGATGAGCTTTTTGGGGCTAACATCTAAGCCGACGACCGCATTTGCTCGCCGCCATGGAGAGATCGTCCGCGCCAAGAAACAGCACTTCCGCGGACTGATGCATGAAAACTTGGAAGGTCGACGACTATTGACGATCGGAATTTCAGTTCCCGTTGCCGGCGACAACATCGTCAATTCGCTCGAGAAAGACTCAGTGATGATCTCGGGGACATCGGATATAGCTCCTGGTGGTTCGGTAACGGTTCTTGTCAACGACACTAATATTTCAACACCAGCTGTTTCCAGCACCGTCCCTGTCGGCGCGGGAGGCACTTGGTCGACCAACCTGAATCTTTCCGGATTAGATGATTTAGCTCACACGGGAGGGACCACTGGCTTAAGCATTCAGGCGTTTGGGACATCGGGGAGTCCAGCTACCCCTGTGTATATTGGTAAAGATACAGTCGCCCCCCAAGTTGAGTTGCCTTTGGCAATTACCAGTGATGACGTAATCAACATCGCGGAATCATCGGCTGTATCGGTAATAGGGGGTAGTGGGGCGGAACCCAATAGCAATGTTACTATTACTTTCACCTCGACTTCAGGGCCTGCATTCTCACAGTCTGTAACGGTGCAATCTGACGCCGGTGGTTTCTTCAATTCGCTCTTACAACCTGTCAATCTCTCGGGTCTGCAAACTGGACAAACGCTGAGCGTGACAGCCGTTTCAGCCGACGCCGCGCAGAATGTGGGTAGCGACGCTCGAACCATCACCTTAGACCTAACGGCGCCGCCAGCCCCCGTAATTAGCACACCTACGGCCGGTCAGATTTTTAACAATATCCAGGCAGATACGGTTGTCGTCTCCGGAACTGGGGCGATTCCGGGTGGTGCGGTTCAGCTAGTCTTTACAGGACCTGGAGCTAACCAAGTATCGGCTCCCTCAGTTCAAGCGGCTGCCAATGGTAGCTACACATTCCCTGCGGTAAACATTTCCGCTTTGAACGATGGCAATGTCACCGTCAGCGTTTCGAACGTCGACTCTGCCGGTAATCCCGGTACGAGTCAAGTGATCATCAAGCTAGACCAGACCGGCCCCACATTGACCCTCAATACAGTTGGCGGAAATGGCGTTGTCGACGCGGTTGAAGCTCCAGCCTTAGTGATCTCGGGTACCAGTAGCGATCCAGGGACAACCGTAAATGTCAGCGTCACCGACGGCACAAATACCGTCACGGGGAGCGCTGTGGTAACCGCTGGGGGGACTTTTGCCACCACCGGTTTAAATGTCAGCTCCCTAAATGATGGCACCATCACCGTCACCTTGACCAGTAGTGACCTCAATGGCAACCCCGCCGCTCCTGTGATGGGAACAGCCACCAAGGATGCTTCGCCACCACCCATCCAGATTACGACTCCCATCGCCGGAAATGGGATCGTCAATCTGTCCGAAGCCAATCCGTTCGCCTTCACGATCACAGGCATCGACACTTCCAGCCCCGCTGGCACTTATACCATCTCCGGCGCTGGTAGCACCCCAATTATCGGTGCAATTCCCAATTCCAGTGGATCCTTTACGGTCAGCGGCCTTAACCTCACCGTTTTTAATAACGGAACGCTGACTATTGCCGTTACGCAGACGGACAGCAATGGAAATTTCGGCACGGACACCAAGACGGTTACGCTCGACAAGACAGCGCCTACCGCTCCGAGTATTACCGCAGCCACCATCAATCCCAACGCAGTCAATGTACCGCTGCCCGCAAGCGGCTTGACCAAAGACAATACGATCACTTACTCAGGTACTGCCCCTGAAAGTGGAACGGTTACCTTGTTTGCCAACGGCGTGGCCGTTGGAAGCGCTGCCACGACCGTGTCGGGAACCGCCAATGTCTGGACCATTACCACTTCAGCTTTGGCTGATGGGACATACACGGTCACTGCTAAGTTAGCTGATGCGGCTGGGAATCCTAGTCCCTCCTCTACAGCGTTTTCTCCCAATGCTATCGTCGATACAGCCGCGCCAAGCGTAACGATCGCAACTCCAACCGCTGGCCAGGTCTTCAATGCATCAGCAATTGCCGCTGGTGTCACGGCCACTGGAACGGCCAGTGATGCGGTTTCCGTAACCTTGGTTTTCAGTAGCGGTGCCAGTCAAGTTACCAGCACAGCTGTGGTTACTGCGGGCGCACCCAATACTTGGGCCAAAAGCGGCATCAACCTGTCGGCGCTGCCCGATGGCAACGTCGCCATCTTGATCACAGCCACCGATGCAGCAGGCAATAGCCAAAGCATTACCAGCTCAATCGTCAAGGATACGGTGGCCAGCACGCCGGTGATCGCAACTCCCATTGGTGGTAGTGATAACATCGTCAACATTAGCGAAGCCAATGCCTTGGTAATCCAAGGTGCTGGGGCAGAGCCTGGCCTACCCGTTACTTTGACCTTTACCAAAGGTGCGACTTCGCAAACGGTTATCATTCCAGCTGCCAACGCCGGTGGAGGTTTCATTTCAGCGCCAATCACGTTGGCAGCAGGATTCGCCGGTGAGGGTGCTTCCAACATCGTGACGGTCACCGCTTCCACCACTGACGTCAACAACAATACGTCCACAGGATCAGCCACTTTTGTTCTCGACCGTGTAGCGCCCAATCCCATCAAGACCGCCGACAGCTGGGGGGCCGATGGCATCAATGCTGCTGAGCAGACCAAGATTACGGTCGCTGGTTCGGGTGCCGAGCCCGGCCGGCCGGTAGTGATTACTTTCAATGATGGAAACCTGACGACGCCAGCTGTTGTGAAAACGGTCAATGCCATCGCCAGCGGTGTGGATATCGGTAAATTTGCGTTGGTCGATCCGGCCTCGTCGGCCAATCTGTCTTCACTCGATGATGGCCCGATCACCATTACGATCACCAGTGCCGATGCGGCTGGGAACTCAACCACGTTGACGCTTCCCACCGTGATCAAAGATGCAGCCAATCCGCTGCTGACGATCAACGACCCAACCATGGGCGATAATCGCATCAATGCCAGCGAGCAAACCGCGGTGTTTATCGATGGCTTGGCCAGCGGTACAGGAACCGCTTTAGTTGGCAATCTAGTCAACATCCAATTCAAGGATTCCGCTAACGCCACGGTCAATGCAACCGCCAGCGTTTTAGGAACTGGCTACATGATCAGTCCGCCTGTCAGCCTGAGTGGCTTGGCGGAAGGCAATATCACCATCACCGTTTCGGCCACCGACGTGGCGGGAAATCCGGGGTCGGTGAGCAAGACCGTCACCAAAGATACCATTGCCCCCACCCTGGTCGTCACCTCTCCGACTGCCGGAGCTCTGCTTGGGCCAACTCAATCGGCTGGTTTGGTGGTGACCGGAACGGTTAGCGAAGCCAATGCGACGGTCAATGTCCAAATCAGTGACGGGGTCAATCCTCCCGTTTTCAGGACAGTTACCGCTACCGGAACCAATTTCACTTTGGCTAGCAACCCGGCTGTTTTGACTGGGCTCAACGACGGCGCATTGACAATTACTGTCAATGCAGTCGATGCAGCCGGCAATAGCGCCACTCAAACATTGGGAGTAACCAAGGATACGACCGCACCGGTGGTCAGCATCACCACTCCAGTTTCCAATGGAAACAACTTGATCAACGCCTCTGAAGTGAGCAGTGTGGTCATTGCGGGAACGGTCAGCGGTTTGGCTGGTGCGATCACTCCAGTTACCGTTACCTTTAGCGATGGAACTTCGACGGTCACCAAGTCCGCCAACACCAATGCTGCTGGAGCGTTCACTAGTCCCTCAGCGGACCTCTCAGGATTGCTGGAAGGTCCTATTACCATTACCGCGAGCGTGACCGATGCCGCTGGCAATACCGGAAGCGATACAGAAACGGCAACAAAGGACGTGGCTCCTCCATCCTTGGTTATCAGCACGGTTGCAAGTGACGATGTTATCAATGCGACCGAACAAGCTGCATTGGTAATCACTGGTACCGTTGGCGGTGCTGATCCCGGTGCGGGAGTCCAGCTGAGCATCAATGGTACGATCAACCAAACCGTCCCGATTGTTGCTGGCGCTTACACATGGACCCTCAGTGCCGGGCAACTGGCTGCTCTGGCCGCAATTCCCGATGGAACGCTGGTCATCAGCGCTGCTGCTAGCGATTTGGCCGGCAATAACGCCAGCGTAACACGCAGTGTTTTGAAAGACGCGACACTGCCCGGTCTAACGATAACCGCCAATCAATATGCAGGCGGCATCAGCTCCGGCGAAGCGGCTACATTCTCACTGACGGGCACTGTGTCTGATGCAACTCCCAATAACGGGAACATGGTAGGACAAACAGTTACGATCGTCTTGCGAGATGTGAACAACACCCCCGCCACCACGGACGTAACCTTGACCGGGACAGTTGTGGCTGGCACGGTCGCCAACACCTTTGTATTCGCCACCACCCCAACCAGCATTGCCAGCTTGAATAACGGCGATATCAATGTGTTTTCAGCTACAGTCACCGACAAGGCTGGTAATACTCGCAGTTTGGCCTCCAACTCGATCACCTATGCACTGGACAAAGTCACTCCGCCAGCCCCCGCAATCACCGGCGCCAACGGTGGAAGTCTGTCCAATGGATCGTTGACCCCAGATAACACTCCGTTGATCAATGGCACCGTGGCCCAAAACGGTACTGGGGTGGATAGTTGGAATAACAACGTGGGAGCGACAGTAGAAGTCTCCGTCGACGGAAGTGTTCTGGGAACGACTACGGTGGGAGCGGGCGGAGCATTTAGCTATCAAGTCACGACACCACTGAACGATGGAGTGCGAGTCTTCACCGCCAAGGTCACAGACGTTGCCGGTAACGCCAGTGGCGCTTCGAACTCGTTCTCTTTGCAGATTGACACCATTGCACCAAACCTGGTGATCACTTCCCCCGTTACTCCGGACAACAAAGTCAATTTAGTTGAGTCCCAGGCATTGGTAATTAACGGTACGGGTGCCGATCCGGGAATGACCGTGTCGATCACTGTGAACGCTCCCAATGGTTCCCTGACTCAGACAGCGATTGCAAATGCCAGCGGTGGCTACAGCAGCACGTTTAACTTGACACCCGTGGCTACAAATGTCGCATCGGGCAATATTATCATCAGTGCCACAGCTACCGATTTGGCAGGGAACACTGGACTTTCACCTTCCGTGACGGTACCGATTGACACAGTGTCGCCTGCACCTGTGATCCTGGCTCCGATTGAAGTCGATAACCTCGTCAATGCCATCGAAATGTTGGATGTGTTTGTTCAAGGTAGCAGTGCCGAACCTGATCGACCCGTTATCGTGACCTTCACCGATTCAACCAATGCGACCATTACCAAAACGGTAGTAGCTTCCGGTACGGGTGCCTTCTCGTTGTCGCCGGCAGTGAACCTGGCGGATCTGTCGAGCTTGGTGGATGGCCCAATCACGGTCTCGGCGACCAGCCTGGACTTGTTTGGCAATGTCGGGTCCGACTCCAAGTCGATCACGCTGGATCGCGTCGCCCCGAATATCCAGATCACCGAACCGATTAGCACCAACGGTTACGTAAATCAAAGCGAAGCGCCCACGTTTTCCTTTGTGCTGACCAACTTTGTCAATACCGAGAACATTGTGGTGAAGCTGACCGATAGCGTCGCACCTGGTGCTGGTGGTCCCAATATGGCCACCGTAACGTTGATACCAGGCCAACCAGGCTATCCAGCCTCCAGTGGAATGAATGCGGGCAAGATCGAGATCAATCTTAACGCGCTGCCTGGCAGCGTCACCTTGGTGGACGGTACCATCACGCTTGCAGTAACCAACGAAGATACGGCTGGCAACACGGGATCGGATACAGTTACCTTCGTTCTCGATCGCGTACCTCCGACGATTTCGATCGACAACATCGGCGCCATTGAAGGCGACAATCTGATCAATGCCGTGGAAGCCCAAGATGTGGTTATCACCGGTCAAACCAACCTTCCCAATACCCAGGTGACTGTCACCTTCTCCGATACCAGCCCAGCCAGCGGTGCTGGCGCAACAGCGGATGTTGTCAAGACGGTCACCACCGACGCCACTGGCAAATTCACCTTGGCGACCAATCCAGCCAATATCGTGTCGCAGGTAAATGGCGCGATTACTATTACCGCGACCATCAAGGACTTGGCTGAGAATTCCACATCAGCTTCCACGGTGGCCACGCTAGACAAGGCGATCGCTCAAATCACCATCGCCGACCCAGTGGCAGGCAACAATGTCATTAACGGGGTTGAAGCGGGAGCGGTGATTGTCTCAGGAGCCAATGCGGAACCGAATCGTCCCGTAGTTGTGGTCTTTGCGGATCAAGACGCGGGAACAGCAGATGTTTCCCGGACAGTTACGGCCGACGGCTCTGGCAACTGGACCCTGGCAACCAACCTCGCCGGACTTGGCTCGCTGACTGACACTGACAATTTGGTAATCACGGCTACGACCAGCGATCCGGCAGGCAATACGTCCTCAGCGACCAAGACGGTGAAGCTGGATAAGACGGCACCTGCGGTACAGATTGCTGCGCCTGCCGCCGGCAGCTACGTGACGGGCAGTACGGTGGTGGTTAGCGGCTCGGGTGCCGAACCCAATGCGCAAGTGACAATCACCATCGTAGGGCCTAATACGTCCCGAACCGCGACCGTTACGGCTTCAGCCACGGGAACTTACACCAATTCCTTTAGCCTGGCAGCCGTAACCACACCAGCCATGTCGGCCTTCGACGATGGCAATTTAAACTTGAATGTTTCCACGCCGGATGCGGCGGGTAACGTAGGAACGGCCTTGCGAACGGTAATTATCGACCGCGTCAACCCGACCGCTCCGACCGTGGTGGTTACCAGCAATACAGTTGCCAGTTTGGCCGATCAATCGATTACCAACGACAACACCTTAGTGATTTCCGGCACTGGTCTCGATTCGGGTGGAACGGCGGCTAACAAGTCACCTGTGGCAACCGTGGAAATCCTTAACGGTTCGACTGTCTTAGGGACAGCCACCATCACCGGCAGCACCTACTCGTTCACCACGGCAGCCTTGGCCGATGGCAACTATAACTTCCGCGTGCGAGTAACCGATGCGGCTGGAAATAGCACCACAACCACCACCAACACCAAACGCGTGGAGATCGACACGGTGGCTCCGACCATCAACGTCCAAAACACAATTTCGGGCGACGATCTGATCAATGCCAGCGAGGCGGCAGCCGGGGTTCCAATTACTGGCACCACCCTGGCCAACGTGGCTGTGACTGTTACCGTCATTGACATGAACAATGTCAGTTTGGCCAAATCGACCACTAGCGATGGCAGCGGCAACTTCACGGTAAATCTAACTCCGGCGGATTTTGCTCTGTTGGCCAACGGCCAACTAACATTCATCGGTGAAACGACCGATGCGGCGAACAACACCGGTTTCGACGTGGAAATCGCCACGCTCGACGTGGTGGCGCCGGCAATCACCATAACGTCACATACGGCTGGCGGCGTGATCAACGCATCCCAAGCCGGTGCGGTCAATGTTACCGGTGTGCTGAGCGATAACGGTGCGGTCAATAACCGTCCCGTGGTTGTAACCATCAGCGATGGCACGACTTCGAAGACGGCTACCGTGAACACGGGCGCCTCCTCTGGGGCGTACGCGCTCGGCGCTGGTCTGGCCTTAAACATCACCACCTTGGCCGATGGTCCCATCACCATCAAGGTTGACAGTAGTGACAAGGCTGGCAATCCCATCTCCAAGTCAATCCCACTTACCAAGGACACGACCTCGGTAACGCCAACCATCACCACTCCGATTGAATTGGATGGAGTTGTCTCAGCCACGGAACAAACGACCGTCGAGATCTTCGGCACCAACGCCGAACCAGGTCGTCCAGTGACGGTGGTATTCTCCATCGGAGCCAATTCGCTCACCACCTTTGGTGCCGCCAACGGCGCCGGAGCCTACGCCCTGAACGCCCCCTTTGACATTTCGTCACTCCCGGACGGAACGATAACTGTAACCGTTACCACCACCGACGCTTCCGGCAACTCCGGTAGCAACTCGACGACGATTGTCAAAGACACGACCGCTCCGGTGGTCACTACCAGTCTGCTGACTGCAAACTTCGGTGGCACCAAAGTTATAGCAGCATCCAACCTTTCGTCGATTGACAACATCAGCACTGCTGCGAACGTGAGTTATTCCGTCACGACAGCGCCAACGGTAGGGTTCCTAGCCTTAGTGGGCAATCCCACCGTTCAAATCAATACGTTTACTCAACAGCAAATTAATAGTGGACAAGTGGTCTACGTCAGCCTGGGGAACGCCAATGTCTTTGCTGACTCGTTCGCTTTCTCCGTTAGTGACGCCGCAGGAAACGTGTCTACGGGCACACTGAATGTGTCACTGACAATGCTTAATCTGCCGAAGGTAGAATCGGTCGCGCTCAATGGCGGACAAGCCCAGCGTTCGAAGCTGAAAACAATCGAAATCACCTTTGATCAACAGGTAGTAGGTGCCACGGTGCCAGGTGCGATTGTCGTTCAACGTCGAGCGGATAATGCCGCCACGCCTGGCGCGATTGTCGGCTCCGTCCCACAAGTTGGCATGAACGTCACTCAGACCCTTATCGGTAGCGGATCGACGGCCAAGACAAAGGTCACAATCACGTTCCTAGCAGGGAATACTTATGTGGATTCTACCGGTTCTCTGGATGATGGTAACTACCAAGTCGTTGTAAACGCTGGACTAGTAACGTCGCTGGCCGGTGGCTTTGCACTGGATGGCGACAACGATGGTTTTGCAGGCGGCAATTATGTGTTTGGCAACCAAGCTAAAGACCGTTTCTTCCGTATGTTCGGTGAGTTAGACGGCGGTAGCGCGGCAACGGGTGTGTCATTCGTTGATAGCTTTGACGCCGGTGCCTTCTTGTCGACCTACCTCATGCCCGCCAATTATGACCAAATCTTCGATCTAAATGAAGACGGATCCATAGATGCCTTCGATGCCGGCGCGTTTTTGGCCAACTATCTAAAGGCGCGTAATCTGAACGGATTCGCACCGTAATATCGATTGTAGGGACTCAGTCTGTCGCGAGTTATTCAAATTCGCGACAGACTTTTAGCTGGGTGCTTCCATACTTTGGGAGATCTAGCTAGAATAACCATGAAGGATAAATCTTTACTTTTGGAGCGAATATGAGAACGTTTTTGTTTTTGGTTGCCGTGGCCTGTTTGCAATCCATCACGCATGCCGGATTTGAATTTCGGATTAGTTTGGACACTCCCTTTGCGTCCAATTTGGCGGGAACTACGGTTGCGCGGGATGTGTTCCTCGTTGCTACCAACCCAGATGTTATGGTTTCAGCTAACACGGCTGAATTCAACTTGAACGCTGCTGTGGGTGCTGGCAACACAAAGGTTACCGATTTTACGTTCGACCCAAATTTCCAGGGTTCGATTTTTCAGATGTCGAGCAAGACGATCACCGCGACAGGCGTTGACGTTAGACTGTATTCTGCGGGATCGCCTGCAATTAACAATCAAGTCCGACTGGGGAGCGTAACATTGATGCTGGGTGACAATGGCAATGCCACCAATCTTGTTTTCACTGACCCTGGCGTGACACCTGCGTCCCCGACAGGCTTGAACGTAAATGTTCTGGCACCAGGACAGACAAACATCGACGGACAAGTGTTCCCCAGGACGCTAACTGCTAATGTGGCTGCGGTTCCCGAGCCAAGTTCGCTGTTACTAGTCTCGTCGTTGGCTTTCGGTTTCGCCTTTCGCCGCCGCCGCTGTTAATCTTCCAACGGTGTGAAAAGTTAGTTTGCAAATCGTTAGAACCGCCCAAATCCTGGGCGGTTTTTCGTTGTCATACGTTTCTCAAAGAATTCGAAGCGGTAAACCGCTCGTGGGAGATGACGCGGACATGCAGAACAAGCCCGCATTGTCAACGAACGTGACCACTCGTTGAAACCTAGCAAACAGATTGCGTAAGATGGTCGTCAGGGTTTCTTAATCCTCGGATAGGAATGGCTCTTCACCCGATTGATTGACATCCACCGGAGACACCATCCGCAGCAGCCGAGCTATACGACCGGAAGCAATCCCATCCTCACGCACGGAAGAATACCGCTTGTCGTTGGGATCTCGACCTGAACGACGTTCGGTCGTATTGCCTCAGATCCAGACCATTTCCGGTTTCCGCTGTAGAATATTTAGAACGGCACTGTAAGGCAGCGGGACAAAAAAAGCGTATCCTCTCACCGCTAGCATAACATCCGGAATCTTGCCGTTGGGATGGGTGTTGCGTACGCTTGGTTCATGAGTACCGTCGAGCTAGAGCAGTTGTTGCGTGAGGCGGAAGCATTGCTAGCCGTGAACGGTGAGCTCCCTGCTCCTGCAGCTAAGGCGGTTGGGATGCTGTCGAAGCGCTTTGCAGCGATAGGCAGGAACTGCTTAAACAAGTCGAGCGGCTGAGACAACAACTAGAGGGAAAGAAGCGGAGCAAAACAACTCAGGATCCCGGTCAGGCCAAGCCAGGCAATTTCTCTTCCGAAAAGCGTCGTACGGATCCTACCAAGCCTCCTCTACTGAGAGATCGTCGATCAGGTAAAGAGTTAGAAATTCATGAGACGATTTCCTGTCCCGTCGATGTGACTAGCCTGCCAGTTGATGCGGTGCGCGTAGCCGATGAGTGCTAGTATGCGATGACTCGCGGCAATTCAAACTTTTGACTCAACGCATTGGCCTGTGTTGGATTCATGAAGGCAGGCACTACGAACGTCTCACGCCAGTGGCCAAGCGTCACCAGCAAGCGCTGAGTCATTTCATGGTTAGATTCTGGGAGTATTACGTTAGGCTGGGCGCCTTCCGCGAGCAGCTTAGTGAGCAGCCTAGTGAGCAGCCTAGTGAGCAGCGAGCCAGCGAACTGCGAGCGGCGTTTACTGATCTTTTTTCAACTCGCACGGGTTATGATCAGTTAGATAAACGCATTGCGATCACGGCTGCCAAACAAGTTGACTTACTGACGGTCTTGGAC
>JBGSNE010000159.1:0-3399 GCA_041739785.1 Pirellulaceae bacterium | reverse complement strand
AGTGGCTAGTCTGGCTGCCGCAGGCCGGTTCATGGTCGAAGGACTACATTTGGCAACGGTGCGGATTTGCGGTCGTGACTGCCGTGGACTGGCCGCTGATTCCACTCTTGATTCTCTCGGGACTTCTGTGGATCATAACTGCATTCCGGCAAATTCAACCAATAAACGCCACTTCCGCCAGCCAGCTGAACCAAGACAATTCTCTTGGAACACAACTTCCTGCAAGATGACTGCTTCTCGAACAACTCAATTTATCCAAGAGGCTTGTTCGGTTTGCTACCTGGGATTCATCGCTGCACTGGCCGCGATATTGAACTTTCCGCTGCTCTTCTTTCCTGAGCTAGCCGCACTGGCATATGAAGTGATTCGAAACCCAGGTGGCAAGTGGGCGCGCTCGCCGTTCTTTCTTGCACTGACGCCGCCGCTGACCGGCGTTGTAGGTGTGTGCATCGTGAACGCGTTTCCCTATGGCCCGCTGTCCATGATCCTTGCCATCGTACTTTGCATTGCAATCGTTCGCGGGCTGCGTTCGCCTGTCGCGCCGGCAATCTCCGCCGGTGTGTTGCCCGTCGCGTTGTCAGTTGATTCGTGGCTTTATCCTCTCGCCATTGCTGTGGGCACTTCGATGCTTGCGGGCATCGCGGTCATGTCGCGATCGAAGGAGATTCCATCAGAAACGCAGGCCCCAGTTCACGCGACGAATCGCGACTGGTTGATCGGATTAAGCGTCTTCGTCGCAATCGCTGCGCTGGTAGCGTTTTTCACAGGACAACGAATGATCCTGTTTCCACCTCTGGTCGTGATCGCATACGAGATGTTCGTGCACCGAAAGGACTGTCCCTGGGGAAGAGAGCCATTCAAGCTCGCACCAACTTGTTTCTTAACAGCAGCGATTGGCGTTGCAGCAGTTGAACTTCTTGGCCACGGAGCTCTCTCAACAATACTGAGCATGACGATGGGCATCGTCGTCATCAAATCACTTCGCCTGCATCTGCCACCCGCCCTGGCAGTTGGCTTGATTCCACAGATCATGGAACAGCCATCTTGGATTTACGCCGCAAGCGTATTCACCGGCTGCTTGCTGCTCACCGGCGTGTTTGTTCTGCATCAAAGACTGTTAGAGCGCAGGCGGACGACTGCCATATCTTTCGGGGGAACTACTGACGGTTGATTGAATCGGCTAGTGGTTGATGTTGAGAATCCGAGCAGCCTGTTCGCGATGTGTCTGCCTGAAGATCAACAGAAGAAGTTCGTGAAGGATGTTCCCGTTGCCTAGAATCATTGCGTCACCACCACCTGCGGACGCAATATGGAAGAACTCAGGAATGGGCTGCAAACGGCGAACGGAAACGGTACTGATGAAGCTTTTGGAATTCGATGAAAACTGTTGAGCCAAGCCCATCGCCTTTTTGAATCCGTCTGGGCGCGGCGGGGCGTCTCCGAAAAGGAGGATGACCTTTACTGCGTCTTCGCGAATAGGATAGCCCTCGATGGCCTCCCAGAGCCCCAATTCGACTGCCTCGGGGATGTCCTGTCCACCACCTGACGCTTGTACCTGCGACAGGAAAGCGTGAACGTGTCGAAGATCATTGGTTAGCGCTGAGTAAGCCACTGCCGGAGTGTCGGTCGTGTCTTTGTAGGTCACACAAGCGATGCGCGTATTCGGCAGCACTTCTAGCAACCGCGTTGCGAGATGCATGAAGTTCAATTTCATGACGTTTATCTCACGTTCCATGCTGCCCGTACTGTCGAACACGATGACTAGATCGAGTCCTTGTCGCAAGTTCTCCAGCAACGCGGCGAATGGCTCATAGGCTCCGATGCCACCCTGGCCGTTGCCCGAGCCGCGTTCTGCGTCGCCGCTGCCTTGCCCAATTCCAGAGGTTGCCCTGCCGATTGCCATCATCATCTGGCTCGACGGCGACTCAGTTGGTAACGGTCCTTGTAAGCCACCGAGGCTGACTAGCGAGACGTCCAAATTAATGCTGGGAACTACGACATCTTCGACTTCGACTTGCGTTTCGATCTCGACCTTTGGAGTTGGAACTTCAAAATGTGCGGTCACCTCCAACTCGGATAGCTCCGGGGCTTGCGACCGAAGCTCCAACTGAAACATGTCATCTTGCGGTAGTTCGATCAAGAGTAGCGCAGCCATAGACGCAAGAACCAGGTGGCAAAATGCACTTGCGACAACCGGCCAGCAGAATCGCTTGGTGAATACGCCACTTACGAAAACTGTTCTTTTCGTGAGCATCTCGCCTCCTTTCGGCAGGCCCTTGTTGAAGTTGCCAATGAATGTGCTGCGTTCGGACAGACATCACTACTTTCCACCCAGCAGTTCATCGAGCGTTGCAGCATCAGCAACCCCAACGTGCTCAGCCGAAAGCACATCGCCACGGAAGACTTTCAGGGCGGGAATCCCTGTGATTTTGAACTTGGCGGCCAATTCGGGACTGTCGTCCACATTGACTTTGACAACGGTGACGCTTGGATTGCTGCGAGCATAGTCAGCCAGAATCGTGCCTTGGACTTTGCATGGCCCACACCAATCGGCGTAGAAGTCAACAAGAACCATTCCGGACTTGGAGTTGACGTGCTCCGCAAACGTAACATCTGTTGCGGTGACCAGATTGTCGTTGCGCATATCGTTGAGGACGTCTCCCGTATCCGTTATCTCGCCGGGCACGACTTCACCGTCAGGCACGACGTTCGGTTCATGAGCGCAAGCCGAGCAGGCCGGTGCCTTACCTTCAAAGATAAACGAAGTTCCATCGACATGCCCTAAAAACCCGCTATCGGAGCATTGGCCACACGAGCACGTGCCGTCGACGCTCGCTCCGGCCACATTGCAAAGCTGACACGACGATTCGCTGCAAACTAGGCTCGCTTTCGAATCCACGGTGCGACGCACGACCGTACCGATACCGACCAATCCCACGATGGAAGCCACCACTGCGAGAGACTTGAAAATTGCCATAACAAAACGCTCCTTGAAAAGTTTCTGCGAACACTCATCGACCTTGCTCAGGTCCTATTAGCCTGTCGTTCAAACCTCGCCGTTCTTACAGCTCGCTCGCGATTTAGGCTAAAATCTTTCGACTGTCGTCACCCTGCACACGCACAGGTGACCGGTTCGATTATCGGCGTTCGGAAAAAATACTTCTGTGCGAAATCAAACACCCAGAGCGTCTGCACATTTCGAAGGCGTCAATTGCCCTTGACTTCCGTACCGATCGGTCCAATACTGGAGGCATGATAGGCAGACCAAAGAATTTTGACCAACAAGTCGCGCTTCAAGCCGCCACGGATTTATTCTGGCGACGAGGCTATACAGCTACGTCGTTGGACGATTTGCTGGGCGTCATGTCGCTGTCAAAGAGCAGCTTCTACGCTGAGTTT
>JBGSNE010000147.1:0-1722 GCA_041739785.1 Pirellulaceae bacterium | reverse complement strand
AGAATTTCGCCAGTCACCCTATTGCCTGGCTGCGGACGGGCGACTCGATCTCGTTCGCGTCGACCTTGGCGGATCGCCACAACACGTCGCGCGAAAAGTAGCTTCTGCCGCACACAAAAGACTCAGCGTCCCTGAGCTAGCTGAATTGGCGGTACGCTCACGATTCCAAATCGTCGTCTTAACGACAAGCAGCCAAAAAGCGAACTACATCGCCAAAGCGTTCGCGGACACCGACTGCGCAGATGCGGTACGCATTCACTTGGCTGTCATTCCCCAACTATCCCTTCTCCTGCTTCGCACCAAATAACCTTCGGAGTCAATATTATGCCACGTAGTGTTTATCACCAGTCACCTGGTAATCCTATTCAGCTTTCCAAACTCCCACCGGAGCCGTTGGAGTTGGAGTTTGCCTACCACCGAGGCACCGACAACGACGATCGGCCGTTCGCACTACAAGTCACCCGGGAGTTCTTCCTCGCTAGCGCTGTGACCATCTTCTGTTGCTGGCTAAACGCATTGATCTTCCTACCATCAGTTTTGCCTCTCATCTTCGTAATGCTGTTGCTGCTTGTCGGGTGGAATTATGTCGAAGCGCGACTCGATGCAACACATAGTTTCATGATCACGATAATGATCGCGATTGGGGTCTATCACCTGATTCGATTGCCGCTGTCGCTCGAAATCTACGTCGCTTTGGTTGCGGCCGTTTACGCCGCCCGGGAAATCGTTCGCCACTTTACTTTCGTAGCGACGGTGTCGCCCATACCTCTCGAAAGGGCTTGGGAGATTCGCGAGGAAGTGAACTGGCAAACAGTCGCTAGTAGCGTGTTACTATTGCCATTAGCACTGGCAGTGCTAACGGGGGAGTTGGTGCTGGAAGCGAGTTGGTTTACGGCTATTGGTCTGTTGGCAACAGCCTTCATTTACGTATCCAATCCCCGCGATTTCTTTCGAAACTACTGGGATGCGGTCACTAGCTGGTTTAGCTACAACCG
This sequence comes from Pirellulaceae bacterium, assembly GCA_041739785.1. Taxonomy (GTDB): domain Bacteria; phylum Planctomycetota; class Planctomycetia; order Pirellulales; family Pirellulaceae; genus Aureliella. The sequence continues at coordinate 727 of JBGSNE010000147.1, read as the reverse complement.
CCAGGAACAGTTACTTCCCGGTGTACTGGCCAGTCCAGCTGGGCCTTGCCTGAAACGGCTAAAAGTCACGATAGTTGCCATTTTACTGATCTCTTTGGTGATCTTTCGAATCGCACTCATGCCACTTGCAATCGAGATGGCGACGAAATTTGGAAATCTCCGAGGAAACAGTTTCGTCGACATTTTAGCGCACGTCTTCGTTGCCTTCATCTTTATTCTGCTCGCTGCTGCAGCTTCGATAGCAATTTTCGCGATGGCTGTCTGCATCGTCGGAACACCGGTGTTCGGGCGAATGGCGATCCCCAAGCCCAGCTTCGTGCCTGCTCCGGATTGGAAGGAGATCACCAACCGGATACGGCATTCGCGAAACGATATCGAGCGGGATAGTCTGTATATCGGACGCGTGAGTTTTGATCAGTCACCGTTGTTGGTCCCCAAAGAGATATTCCATGAACATGCGCACTTCCTCGGTGATAGCGGTTCCGGAAAGACAGCTCGCGGCTTGGCACCGTTCATTGAACAAGTTCTAGGTGGGGGCAATGCAAGTGTCATGGTGCTGGACCTTAAGGGAGATTCGCAAGAGCTATTGCAAACCATTCGATGCGGGGCTGCGACAGCAAAAGAGTTGACGGGCAATGAAATCCCTATCCGGTACTTCTCTCTCCGCGAGGACCAGGCGACTCATGGTTTCAATCCGTTTCAACTCACCTGTTGGCAACGGTTGAAC
>JBGSNE010000069.1:0-15712 GCA_041739785.1 Pirellulaceae bacterium | reverse complement strand
CGACTCGGCCGTTTTGAGAAAGTTATTGCCTGGAATTGAGTTTGAGCAAGCCATTGAGACAATAGAAACTATATCCGCCAAAACCGAGGACCGAGTCATGTACGATCAACGCGAAAAAGCCCAACGCGACTACGAATGGGCCATCTCCGGCGCCCGCGAAGAAGGTCGCGAAGAAGGTCGCGAAGAAGGTCGTGAAGAAGGTCGTGAAGAAGGTCGCGAAGAAGGTCGCGAAGAAGGGGAGCAGATAGGTCTTGAGAAAGGTAAGTTGACTGGCAAGATTCAGATGCTACAAGAGCTGCTTGGAGACACCCCTACAACGGATGCTGAGTTTGAGGCCTGCGGCCTTGATGCACTTACGACTCAACTTGCAGTATTGCAACAGCGGCTTCGCGACCGCCAAGCCTGAGCAATGTCTGTCTACGATGATGCCACCTGCATGTACGACGCAGCTATTGGGTTGTTGTTCCAAGGAACTGGTTGGGTTCATCGGTACACAGTGGAATCTATTTGAATACAGCGATCATCATCCGCTGCAACATCTGGATCCGAGCGGTCTCAGCCACTGTTGGATCAAAACGAACAGGCCCCGTCCGGGGTATACACCGCCAGTTAACGGATGCTCGAATCCTCTTACTGGACCAGGCGCATTCATATTCACGCCAGCGTGCGATACGCATGACGTCTGTTACGGCACCTGCGGCGCAAACAAATCTGATTGTGATGAGAGATTTTTGGAGGATATGGCCAATCATTGTGCAGCTATTACAGCCGGGATTCTTGATTACGCAGCTTGCCTAATCGAGGCCAGTTCATTTCATCGGGCTGTGGTCGCGGCAGGAGGGAGTTTCTTTCAAGCGGCGCAAGCTGCAACTTGTGATTGGAGGATGGAGGCTTGTCCACCTCCAGGCCACAGTGGTAGTTCTTGTTCGCTCCTGGATTGCTTAATTCACGATCTTGGTATGCCGCGTGCAACGCGTAGATGCTCAATTGGGAAGCCACCATCGGGTGCGTAGAACGCGATACTCACTTGAATGGGACGCCCTCGATGGAATCTAATCGTAGCGTTTTCGGTTTCTGTTTGCTTTTACTGTTAGCGAGTATTTTCTGGGCAGTATTTGGGCGGATCATGATGGCTTCGATGCGGACGGCAGCGCAGAACCAAGGTGCTATGTTTGTCTACTTTTTGTTCATCGTCCTGTGGCCTTTCGTCAGTGTCGTATTGATTGCGATTTATCAGCGGAAGGGGCATTTAGTTCATTGGCACGAGAAGTTTTTCGTCATATTGTCATGGGTTGTATCTTCTATAATTGTGTACTTTTTCGGAAACATCTAGAAGAGATTTTGCGGCAAACGACCGCGCAAGTGATTCTGCTACTGAGGGATCTTGATTCGCGGTCGCAACTTGTTGACGGCTTGGGTTCTGGTAGCGACGAGAGGTTGAGATGTTTGGCGAGTGATGATGACCGAGACGCTGGCCACGTAGTTGGTTGGTGTTCTGGAAGACGTGCAGAACACGAGCGGTCTTGCGGGGCGAGCTAGGGCAGGAGGCCCGCTGGCAGAACAGATGGCGACTGGATGGAGCCATTCCTATTTTAAGAGCGATTGAAGGCAGCGAGTTCGGTCGCAAGGCAGCGGCGCAGCGGGAGTGAGTGCGGGCTACTTCCCGGCGAGAACGAGATGCACCGGTAGCGCGTGTAAGCTTGCATTCACTCTTCTGGTGGCTGATAATGAAAGATTAGGTTCCGTCAATACATGGGGGCGAGGCTGTGATCCGTTCATTATCCAAGGCCTTGTTTTGCAAGCTGTGCTTGCTGTCGACAACACTGGACATCGCCGACGCAACGTTGCTACGCCAGACAGAGCCTGGAAAACACTTCATTGCCAGGTTGGCACACCTGTTGGTATGTTGTCTGATGGTGGCCAGCTTTGCGAACGAACTCTTAGCTGCGGAAATTGATTTTAGTTCCCAAGTGCAGCCGATCCTTTCTCAGCATTGCTATGCGTGCCATGGACCGGATGCTTCAAGTCGCGTGAACGACTTCCGAATCGATAGTTATCAAGCGGCAACAACCGAATGGGCTGATGGACCAGGAATCGTACCTGGGGATGCGGCGCAAAGCCGCGTTTTGCAGCGCATTCTCTCCACGGACCCCGACGAACGTATGCCACCGCCGGATGCGGGCGAGCCTTTAACGGCTGAGGAAGTGGATGCGCTGCGGCAATGGATTGTGGCGGGTGCTAAGTACGAACAGCACTGGGCCTTTCGCCCCATTGAATTGCCGCAGATTGCTGCGCTTGAATCAGATTCGGCAAACCTCTGCGACATCGATCGATTCATTGTTGATTCGTTACAACAGCATGGTTTAGAACTCTCGCCTCCGATTGCAAAGCAGGCGCTGTTACGACGTGTGACATTTGATTTGCATGGATTGCCTCCTACGTGGGAGGAAGTCCAAGCATTTGAACAGGATGCTTCGGCAGATGCCTTCGCACATGTGGTCGACCGATTGTTGGCTTCACCCAGGTATGGTGAGCGGTGGGGAAGGCATTGGTTGGACATCGCTCGTTATGCTGACACACACGGCGGGGGTGCAATCGGGTTTAAACGCTTTGCATTTTCATACACCTACCGTGACTATGTCATTGCAGCCTTCAATGCCGACAAGCCTTATGATCGATTTGTCACCGAACAAATCGCCGCCGATCAATTAGGATTGGATGAGCACGATCCTGCCTTGGCTGGTGTTGGTTTTCTCACTGTGGGCCGTCAGTACCCTAACCCGCATGACATCATTGACGACCGCATCGATGTCGTCAGCCGTGGACTACTTGGATTGACTGTGGCTTGTGCCCGCTGCCACGATCACAAATATGACGCCATACCGACCCGTGACTACTATGCGTTGTACGCCACATTTGCCAGCAGTCAGTCACCCCGCGAACTGCCCAAGCTAGCCTCAGCGGACGTCACCCCCGATCGCGAAGGTGATTACGAAGTAGAGCTTGAGCGGCGCCAGTTCCGCCGACAGGAGATGGTGCGTGAACAAAGCGAATTGCTGCGACAACGCTTGCGGATGCAAGTGGGCATGTACTTACAGGAACTGGTCAAAGGGACGCCCGAGCAAAATTTAGCAGTCGCCTTTCTGTCATATCGCACAGATGACTATCGTCCGTTGGTACTGGAACGTTGGCGCAAGTACTTAGCGCAACTTGATCGCGACGATCCAGTGTTTGGACTATGGCACCGATTGCATGAACAGCGTCATTTGTCAGCGGCGGAATTTTCGCAATTTGCTTCCGACTGCGTTAGACAATTGAGTCAAGAGAATGGGGATCTAAGCTCACTCAAATTGCATGCGCTTGCGACGCAGCCGCCGCGGTGGAACCCGCGGATGCTGGCAGCCGTTCAGTTGCGCAGCCCAACATCGATGCTCGAAGTAGCCAACACCTACGGGGAACTACTGGCCGACGTGCAGGAGGAGTGGCTCACGAGCTTGACCTCGGCCGCACTCGAAGCACGCCAGCGAGCAGCGATCATTCCTGACGAAGATGCGGCCCACACAGCCATCAATAGCTCGGTCAATCGACAACTCCGCCATCATCTGCACGGTTTGGGCACCCCCACGGCACTCAACGATGAATTAGCCAGTGAACTGCTCAATCGCCCAATTAACGACCACGTCAGTGGGTTGGCGGGAGACATCGATGAGCTGCACTTGAATTCACCTGGGTCCCCACCGCGAGCTATGCTGTTGGTTGAAGACCCGAGTCCTATACCAATGCACGTTTTCCGCCGCGGTAATCCACTCGATCGCGGTGACCAGGTTGAACCACATTTCTTAGAGGCACTTTCTGCGGGGAAATCGCGAGTCTTTCGGGACGGACAGCGACGTTTGGACTTAGCGCGAGCAATCTGCGATCCGGCCAATCCATTGACACGCCGGGTGATCGTCAACTGGGTTTGGCAGCGCCACTTTGGGCGGGGACTCGTTCGCACACCCGACGATTTTGGCATCCGGGGCCAGCCGCCAACACATCCCCTGTTGCTCGACTACCTGGCGGAAACTTTCTTAACGGAGGACCACTGGTCGCTGAAGAAGTTGCATCGGCGATTGCTGCTCACTCAAGTTTACCAACAAGCATCGGTAGAATCCTCCGCGGCGAGACAAATTGACCCGGAGAACCTCTTGTTGTGGAGGATGCCACGCGCGCGACTGGAGGCGGAGGCCATGCGCGATGCGCTGTTGGCCGTGGCAGGTCGCCTTGATTTGACAATGGGTGGACGCCCGGTGGATTTGTTCTCCGAACCATTCACGCCCCGACGCAGCGTGTATGGTTTGATTAATCGCGACGTGATTGCCGGTTTCTTTAGCGCCTTCGACATGGCCGATCCCAGTGTGTGTGCAGCCAAGCGACCGCAGACGAATGTCCCCCAACAGACTCTGTTTGCACTCAACTCCAACTTTGTTCAGGAGCAGGCGAAGTACCTTACAGAGCAGGCTGAGTTTATCGCCGCACAGACCAACGAAGAGCGAGTGGACATCCTATACCGTCGCGTGTTGGCGCGACAACCCGCGGCAGAAGAAACCTACGATGCTGTTCAATTTATTGAATCGCAAGCTGCGGTCGATGAAGGCAAAGTGGCTTGGCAAAGTTTGGCGCATGTGCTGCTGGCCGCCAACGAATTCATTTTTCTCGATTGATTGGAATCGAACATGCATACTCATAGTCCTGCAGCTTTACCACCCGTTTCACGCCGAGATTTTTTTCAGCGTGCCGGCAACGGCTTTGGGAGCTTGGTCTTAGCCGGTTTGCTGAGCGAGTCGTGTGCTGCCAGCGGGCCAGCTAGGGCAGTCGCGGGACGCGCCAAACAGGTGATCCATGTATTCCTCAATGGCGGCATGTCACAAGTTGATACGTTTGACCCCAAGCCCGAGTTGACCAAACGCGCCGGTCAAATGCTGCCTTACGACAATCTACAGACGGAGCGCAAGACAGGCGTGGCGCTTCCCTCTCCGTTTAAGTTCAGTCAGCATGGGCAGTGCGGCACGCCAGTCAGCGACCTTTTTCCACACTTGGCCCAGTGTGTCGACGACATGGTAGTAGTCCGCTCTATGTTTGCTGAATTGCCCAATCACGAGATGTCACTGATGTTGATGAACTGTGGTGACGGGCGTTTGGTGCGACCAAGCTTCGGATCGTGGTTGACTTATGGGATGGGAACAGAGAACAAAAATCTGCCGGGCTTTGTGGCTTTGTGCCCCGGTGGCCACCCCGTGTCTGGGGCGGAAAATTGGCGTTCCGCTTTTCTCCCCGGGGTCTATCAAGGGACGCACATTGATACGGCTATCGAGGACACAAAGAATTGGATCGAACATATCCGCAATTCGAGGTTGTCCGCACAACAACAGCAGTTGCAGGTTGAATTGCTGCAGAAGTTAAATCGGCGGCATCTCGCAGACCGTCCCCAGGAAGTTGCCTTGGAAGCCCGCATCGAGTCCTTTGAACTGGCTTTTCGAATGCAATCTGAGGCGTTGGAAGCCTTCGACACTAGTTGCGAACCACAGTACATGCTCGATCTTTACGGAGACGGAGTGCAGAACCGACAATTGTTGATTGCTAGGCGGTTAATTGAGCGCGGTGTCCGCTTCGTGCAAGTCTGGCACGGTGCCTCCCAGCCCTGGGATAGTCACAACAATATTGTGAAAGAACATCGCCGCGTGGCGAACGAGTGCGACCAAGGGTTGGCGGCGCTGATTGGCGATCTCAAGCAGCGCGGACTACTGGATGAAACCCTAATTCTCTGTACTGGTGAGTTCGGTCGAACTCCATCGGTCGAAATGGGAACGGGAGGAACCGGGGCTAGCCAAGGACGCGATCACAATCATTGGGGCTATTCGTTGTGGCTGGCCGGAGGTGGCGTCAAGGGAGGCACCGTGTATGGTGCCACCGATGATTTCGGTTTTAAGTCGGTGGAGAATCCAGTCTCCGCGCACGATCTACACGCCACTCTGTTGCATCTGTTGGGCATCGACCACCAGCGGCTGACCTACCGCTTCGCCGGTCGTGACTTTCGTCTAACGGATGTTTACGGTGAAGTAGTATCAGCCATCATTGGCTAGTTAATTGGTGGCGAAGCTGTAGTCGATTGGATCTTCCGTAATCAATAAGCCTAGCGATAGTTCAACTGCCGAAAGTCTTAGGGGCTTGTTGATTTAGTTAGCCGCGACGCGTTAGCCGCGACGCGTGAGCCGCCGGGCGACCAATATTGCCCGGTGCCTTACGGCCCACGGCTCACCCTTAGGTTTAATAGTTCGATTAAATCAAAAAGCACTAGTCGACTTCCGCTACGAGCACGCCCAGAATTTATGGCAAGCTCACTCGGACAGTTCGACCAAGTCGCGGAGCAACAGGCTCAGCCGCCCTTGGCGATCTTGTTCGAAGACCACAAACTCCACGGTACTTAGAAGTTGATGGATCAATTCTGAATGCGGCTCGCGGAGAACGCGATTAAGCTGCGATGGTCGAGTGACTTGACTGACGAAATGCTCTAGCCAACTCGGATCAAGGGTAGTCCGGGCTCCGATCAAGATCAAAGCGTCTTGGGTGAGCGAGCTTTCAATCATCCGCACGAAATCTCGACTGCGATCATCAACAATACTGCACACGCTCGGGGCGTGCCACTTTACCAATCCTTGCTCGACCAAAGTCCCCAATTGCTGTCGACCGTAACGCCCTAGTTTTTCCACATCGATGATGGCTGTCAGCGCATAGTCTGTTTCCAGCCGTTGTAGCATTTCGGGCAGCAACGATGACTTCGCGCTCCGCTCAGTCGATTCATCAAGCAGGCAAGGAATGTCGGAAACGCGGAAATTAAAATCGGCCCACCACGTATTGTTGCTAAGTACCGTGCCAATAATGGACGAACGCTTGAGCGGAGGTGGTTCCAATTTCGAGTCCGACGAAATTTGGCAACGTTGCGTTAACTCTGCATCGTGGTAACTTGCATCGGCAGGTGCTAATTGCTTAACGGACGCCCCTTGGTCTTCTAAGGGAGCCGCCACCGACTTGCTTAGCGAAGAACCAAATAAGACACCGTCCTTGCCATGTGGATTTGCATCGTCATCCAAGACCGAGACGTCGAAGACCGTCTCGCCCGCTCGGATACGGTCGCCAGTACATAGCTCTACTGAGGTGATTTTGGCATTATTGACAAACGTGCCATTGGCACTGCCTACGTCTCGAACACGAAAGGCGGAGACCGTCCCCTCCAGAATTAGGTGCCGCCGGGACATGTGGGGATCGGCTGGAACCGCAAAGTCTGCGGACGATATCCGACCTATCTCCACTTGCTGATGGGTGCGGAGCCAAAACCTTTTACCGCGCGCCGGCCCGGATGTGACGTCGAGTACGCAAATCATGGGTTCTCGGTTACAAGACACTTGAAGTTGTTATTCGTTCCCAGCGAGTACTCTGCATATAATTCTGTTGGGCGACGTCGAGACTCATCCTCTAGTATCGTCTGAGTCTATAGAAACTGTACCGGTTTTTCCACTATTTACGGTTATTTGTAGAGCGAATTTGATCTTTGGACGCAAACTATTTTCATTATTTCCCAGTCTAATTAGACTTCAGTAATACTGCGTTCCCCCCAGCACTGTGGAAATTAGCCGAAAATCCCCCCATTTTTGGTTATCGGCAGACTGGTAAGAGTGCGTTCGATTGACAACATATCGCATGAAGAGATGCCATGATCGGCTCACCAAAAGGTCTTATTGCTGTCTCGCGCTGGCTTGCTAACCGCTTTGGCGGTCGCGCACATTTGGGAGCGCTGCAACCGCGGCGCAACTGGCAGAACTTGACTTCCATCTTAGCCGGCCAGCGCAGTTGGATGATGATAAACCAAGGTACTCCCAAGCCACCAGATGGTCACGGTTCGGAGAACCGTGCGACGATGAGTCGGAATACAGCTAGTTGGAATCTAGCAAATTGGATTAAGGATCGTGGCAGCAAATCTGGCACGCAGGTGAAAGCGGTGGCTCCACCGCTGACTTTTCGATGTTTGGAACCGCGTCGCGTGCTCTCGGTCAATGCGGTCTTCGCTGTGGGCGTGTTGGATATTTCGATTGCCGACGATGGCAGCAACGTTGATGCTTCGCTGCTATCCGACGATGGCGTGCATTTTTTCGTCGATGCCGATGGAGATCAGACATTTGATGATGGCACAACGGACCCACTCGAACTCCGTGGTCTACTTTCAGAATTGACACGCATCAACGTGTTGGGAGATGCGGGGGTCGGCACTTTTTTCTGGGGAAATAACTTTTCCGCTGCGGCTTTGGCCGCCCCCGGCAGCGACGCAGTCAATATCTCGCAATTGCTCAGCGCGGATTTGTCTGCCGTGGCAAATGTGGATGGCAATGTTTCAGTGGCTGCGGAGCAATCGATTCAGTTTGGCGGAGCATTATCGATCACGGGGGATTTGACCGCGAGTACGACGCTTCCAACGGGCTCGATCCTAGGGAGTGCTTCTGGTTCACTGGACGTTGGAGGTCATGCAGATTGGACGTCAGCCAACATCTCATTGGGGATGGGCGCGGGAGATCATTTGGCGCTCGGCTCACTCACCGTGCATGCGACCGGCACCGTCGAGATTGCCGAAGACGGTTCGGTGACCGATCCCAATACCCTTCTCACCGGCAACAACACCGCCACGTCGCTGAACCTGGTAAGCAATGGTTCCATCACACTGGAAAGTGGAGCAACCATCACTACCGATGGCGAGCTGGATATGAATGCGATGGGGGCCACCAGCGATATCGCTATCGATGGTTTGATCACATCGACTTCTGGAGATGTCACTCTGCATGCTGGAAACCAAGTCGCTGTTGGGAATGCAGCCACCATTGCTACCGGCGGCACAGGTCAATTGACATTCACCGCTGATGGTAGCGGTATTGCGCTGGCGGATGGTTCGCAACTTAGTACGGTTAATGGCTCCATTCAGCTAACAGCCTTGGACAACGCCGGTGGAGTTATTACGCTCAGCCAATTGTCAATCAGCGGCGCAGGAGACGTGCAGATCATTGCGGCAGGAAACATCCTGGATGGTACGGCGGGCGAAGGAGCAAATATCCTTTCGCCAACCGGTTCGTTACTCCTTCAATCGCTTGGGGGGAGTATCGGCACAGCCGCCGATGATCTCAATATTGACGTCCAAAATCTAATTTTTAATGCCGGGACAGCTACTTTAGGCGTCGTTCATGTAAGCGATCTAGCGGGAGGTTTGCGGATCAATGGACCATCGCAGGCAGCCGCCGGGGCGACCATCGCGGCTCTTAGTCCGCTGACCATCGCGGCCAACGTCAATGTCGGCGCCTCATCCACGTTCACCGCCGGAAATAGCGCGGCGGCAGGAGATCACCTAACGATCGAGAACACGGCCGTCGTCACTCTCACTTCACTCGCCCCTGCCTCTTTGACCTTCAATGCAGGTGATGACATCGTGTTGCGCGATGCAGGACGCATTGTCACTACCGGGAATACGGCTCACGTTGTTAACCTAAATGCCGACTTGGACCATGCAGGGGTTGGAGCGGTAGATGGCGATCGCGGGAGCATTACACAGGATGGAACCGCAGTCATCGAAGTCGCTACCAATCGCTTAATCGCTCGCGCGGCCGAAGGGATCGACCTCGACACACAGATCGATAACCTCGACGCCTTTTCCTCTCTGGCTGGCGACATACGCATCAACGAAGTTGATGGTATTACGCTCGATCGCGTCGAGACAACCAATGGTGCCATCAGTGTGACGGCTGCTGGAACGATCAATGCAATTTTCGTCGACAGCACCGGCACTGATAGCGACGACAATGACATTGGACTCATCACCACAACTGGCGATGTGCTGGCGACATTAGTACGGGCTGGTACCGTCAGCGGCGATGTGCTGATCGATGCGCAAGGGAGCATCCTGGATGGTGATACGGGTGTCGACGACGCGGACGTGGAAGGAAACAACGTCACCTTGATAGCTCATTCTGGAAATATTGGCGTGGAGGGATCCTTTTTCAAAGATCTGCCCAATGCCCTGGAGATCGTCACGCATGCTGATCCGGCAGATCCTTTCGGTCCAGGCGATTTGAACGCTACAGCCCTGTTGGGGAATATCGCCGTCAATGCGACGGTCGCTGGGACGACAACCTTGGCCGCGAACGGTCTATTCGTAATTTCGACAGGCGACTTGGATGTTTCCACCACGATTTTCACCTACAACAGCTTGGCTCTCATCGCCGATTCTGATGGAGATGGTTTTGGCACGTTGACTTTGGGTAACAGTTTGTCGGTAGCGGGAGACTTGCGACTGGAGGGCGCGAACATTGTTTCGGTTGGGGCCAGCGCTCCGTTGCTCAATTTAACTGCTTCGCGTTTGTTGTTCCGCTCTGGAGCTCAGGCTCAGATCGTCGCCGATGTTAGTGTACTTGACGCAACCACCGTTGGTGACCTGTCGATCCGCGCCACCCGGACAGCTATCGAATTGGTCGACCTTAATTGCGACAACGTGGCATTGCAGACTTTGGATGCGACGGGTTCCATAACGCTTGAGTCATTCGGCACGATCACTGTGGCCGATGATGTGCTGGCCGGCAATGATGCTACTACGACAAGTACCGGTGGCATCGAGTTCTTTTTCACCGCTGGCGCTCTGGGGGACATTCTCATTCATGATAGCGTGATAGCTGACCACGGAAACATTTTGCTTTTGGCGCCAGGTTCCATTCGCCTAGAAAACCCTGCCGTGGTTGATCCGCTGGACGAAGATGGAGCGGATAACATGCCGGTCATCGCCACCATCGATGGCAACATTGGACTGTCGGCAGATACGGACGGAGATGGCGGAGAGATCTTCATGGCAGACGGAGCTCGAATCATCGCCGGTCGTGCACCAGTCGTTTACATACCAGGAATTGACGGATTAGCTTCGCCATCGACGATTGTGCTGGGTACAGACATCAAGGGGGCCGGACTGGCCAGGATTGGCTTGACCGCGACCGATTCCATCACGCTCGGCTCCCTGCAATCAGCCAACAACACCAGCAGCGCCGTCGTCGCAATTAGTTCCGCTGGCGCGATCGTCGATGGCGGTGATACGGATATTGACATTTGGGCTAATAACGCGGGTGCTCAAGTAACGTTGTCTGCTGTGAGCGGCATTGGTTCTTCCAATGCGGTCGAGACCGCTGCATATCAGATCGACTCAAGGAACCTTGGACCCACCGGGAATATCGGCATTCACGAAGTTATTGACGGTGGATCGCTGATTTCGTTGGCCGCCCTCAACTCGGCAACCGGAGGTAGCGTCCTGATTGGCGTCGATACCGGAAGCCTGGTTGTCACCGGATCGGGGGTAACTGCTACCGAAGGAAACATCACTCTGCTGGCCAGCAACGACATTCACGTACAATCAGCGATCGGTACTACGGGTTTAGGCAATATTTATGTGCAGGCTGGCAACGACACCGCGGATGCATTGCCACCCAATGTAGATGGATTGACCATTGATGCCGAAATCAGTGCGGAAAATGGCAGTATTCTTTTGCAATCCCAACAGGACATTCGCGCGACCGCTCAAGTCAGCAGCAACAATGGTGATATCGGTTTGACTGCGACTGGCGATTTTACGCAGACCAACGTTGTATCTACTGCTGGGAACGTGTTAGTTGATGTAGGCGGCAATCTGCTGATGGAGTCGACCGCAACGACGAGTGGCGCCGATGTGCTGCTCTCAGCAGGGGGCTCGATCGTTTTGTCGCAAGTAACGGCCACGCGTGCCGCCATCGACGCAGGCAATAACATCTCTGACAACAACGCTGGTTTGGTCAACGTCACGGCAAACTCTCTAAACATGGCTGCGGGTGGAATGATTGGGCAAGCCGACGCCGCCAATGGTCTCCCGGACGAAAATGTCAACGCAATTGAGATCGAAGTTGGTACGGTTGCCGCCCAAAGCACTGCCGGGATCTACCTCCATCAACTCGCCGGTGGAGGCAGCTTGATCGTCGGTAACGTGGCGAGTCTCATGGTCAGCATCACTGCCGATCAAGTAGATTTTGATAGCTCCATAGCCGTGACGACGGCAACGCAGTCGATGGCTAGTCAACAAGAATTGAATGCCTTAAACGGCACCGTAAAAGTGCGCGTCGACACTGGGGACCTGACGATCGCTGCCGGCAGTGGCGTGCTGGCCAGTAGCGATGTGCTGTTGTGGGCGACCGGGGATGTCATCGTCAATGCTAGTGTCTCCAGTGACACCGGGCATATTACGCTGCGAGCGGGTGATGATGTGTTGGTTAACGGTGCGATCAGCACGGCAGGGGCAGGCAGCATCACTATGCTGGCCGGCAATGCGGTGAATGGCGACGCGGCCGCTCCCAACGTCGATGGCATTAGTATTAACGGCTCACTTACCACTGAGGGCGGCGGCATTCTGCTCAGCTCCGCTCGCGATATCACGGTGACAAATCAGGTCTCCAGTTCGACCGCTAACATCAGCGGAGACATTTTGGTGGGTAACGTGGGATTGATCGCCGTTGGAAACATTGAACAGTCGAACAATATCGACTCCGCAGGTGATGTGCTGGTGGATGCAGGTGGCGAATTCACCATGACCACCGGAGCATCGATAGTTACGCTCGGGAATGTGTTGGTTCGAGCCCTTGATTCAATCAACCTAGCGACGATCGAGGGAAATCGAGCTGCATTGGTGGCTGGGCTGAACATTACCAATGTCAATGGACTTAATACACCCAATGTCATCGCTTCGTCTCTGAGTATGGTAGCGGGTGGCGCTATTGGCGGCCCGGACACGCTAAACGGCGCTCCCAATGCAAATGCGTTCGCCATCAACGTTGCTACCAGTACCTTGGCGGCACGGGCGGCTGAACAGATCTATGTCCAACAACTTGCCGTCGGAGGCGATTTGAGCATCGACAGCGTGGCAGACCTGGATGTCCGTGTCGACGTGAGCGAAGTGCGATTCAACAGCACGACGTCACCAGCCTTTGTAGTAGGTCATGCCGACGGTCTGGATGATCTGATTACAGATTTCGGTCCAATCAAACTGGTGGTGCGTGACGGCAGCCTAACGATCAATGATGGAAGTCTGGGAGGAGGCGTAGGTGTGCTGGCTAGCGGTACCGGCGATATCTTGCTTGCTGCCTCAGCTGACCTGACAATCGCAGCGACCATCAATGGTGGAAGTGGACATGTGACCTTGCAAGCGGGTGATGATCTGACCATCGCCGCGGCTGTTACGACAACAGGTGCGGGAACGTTGTATCTGTCCAGTGACAACGCGATCCCTGGCGGTGGAATAGCCGTATCGGCCGGCTTGACCGCCGACAGCAGTGTTTTGCTCCGCTCAAATGGTGACATCAATACGTTTGCCGATATCACGAGCACTGGCGGGAGCTTGGGACTGCAGGCAACCGGCAATATCCAACAACTTTCAAATCTAAGTGCTACGCTTGGTAACATTTTGCTGTCGGCGGGTGGAACCTACTTTCAAGGCGGTAGCATAATAGCCGGCGGAGACCTACAGCTCGGTAGTGGCGGCACCATCTTTCTAAACTTTGTAAGCGCTAATCATGTTTCGCTTGCCTCGCTTAATGGCGACATTCTGGATAGCAATGGACTTAATGTTCCTAATGTTCACGCCGTATCGCTGAGCATGTCGGCCGGCGGGATTATCGGAGGGCCGGAGCTGACCGCTACTCCCGATCAAAACGCCAATGCGATCGATATCGAAGTCGATACAGTGGCCGCCTTCGCTCGCAACGGCATCTACCTACAGCAACTCGCAACGGCGGGAGATCTGGTCGTCGATCTCGTAGGAGGTGCAGCTACAGTTTTCGTCAATCAAGTTCAATTCAACAGCACATTGACTGACGTCAACGCGCTCAGCCCCATTGGTGGCGGTCCGCTGGCTGATCTCGAAACTACCGATGGCCCAATTAAGGTTGTCGTCCGCGACGGCAGTCTAACGATCAATGATGGCGACGGCGATGGTGTGGGTGTATCGGCCGGTGGTGCCGGTGATGTACTGTTGCAAAGCACTGCCGACCTGACCGTCAATGCTTCGGTATCCAGTGGTACCGGACACATAAGCCTGCTGGGCGTGACCGCCATTGACTTGAATGCGGCCGTGTTTACTGCGGGAGCAGGTAGCATCTACGTTAGTGGTCAAACGATCGACGTGGACGCGGCCGTCAATGCGGTCGGTGGAGATATCCTGCTAACGGCCAGCGATACGCTTCGCACTACGGCCACCATTACCAGTACCGCTGGCAGCCTTGGTCTGATTGCCACCACGGGCGACGTCTTGCAAGGCGCCAACACATCGGCTGGTGGCGACTTCTTGGTCGAAGCTGGCGGCGACTATACCCAGTCCGGCGCTACCTCTTCCGCCCTGGGAACATCACAAGTAATCGCTGGCGGCACCATCCGGCTTGTCGCACTCTCGGGCGATCACGTGTCGCTCACCGCTGGCCTGGACATTCTGGATAACAGCCTTAGCGAAGTTGCCAACATACAAGCGCAAAGCTTGGCTATCGTTGCGGGCGGTATTATCGGCGGTCCGGATATCCTCAACGCGGTCGATTCCAATGTGAATGCTATCGACATGGAAGTTGGTACCTTGGCTGCCCGCAGTGCAAACGGCATCTACCTACAACAGCTCGGCGATGGCGGGAATCTGATCGTCGATCATGTCGAAGGTTCCGCTTCAGTAACTGTCCAGCAAGTGCGCTTCAACAGCACACTGACGCCCGTCGAGGCGGGAGATCCGGCAGACCTTGATCTGCGACCGCTGGAAGATGTGGTCAGTTCGGATGGCCCTGTGAAGATCGTGGTCCGCAACGGCAGTTTGACAATCAACGACGGTCTACTGGCCGATGGTGTGGGTGTCTCAACTGGTGGCGTGCATGACATTCTACTTTGGTCCAGCGGTGATCTAACCACCAATGCTTCAGTAACCAGCGGCGGCGGTCATGTGACTCTACAAGCCGGCGGCAATCTGACGACCAACCGCATTGTGAGCACGCTGCTCAATGGAGACATCTACTTCGCGGGACAAAACGTCACTGTCAATGCGGCAGTAAGCAATGTCAACGGAATTATATTGCTTAACGCTGGCAACAACATCACCACCACAGCCACTTTAAGCAGTACCGCAGGTAGCCTTGGTCTGCTCGCAGCCACGGGCGGCATTTCACAATCAGCCAGCATCACCGCCGGTGGTGATGTGCTGTTCGATGCAGGTGCAGCGATCACGCAAACAGCCAATATCACAGCGGGTGGCAATGTACTGCTCGACGCGGTGGGCGACATCACTCAAACGGCCGTGGTCACCAGCGCTGGTGGCGATCTGCAATTGATTAGCACAACAGGCTCGCTGAGCATTGGAGAGCTATCGGGAGTGCATGTGTCGCTGACCGCCGGCGTGAATATCGTGGATGCCAATGGCGAAAACGTGCGGAACGTAAGCGGCGCGACGCTGACTCTGGTAGCGGGCGGCTTCATTGGCGGTGCGGACGTGGCTAACGCGGCCGATGCCAACGCCAATGCCATCGACATTGAAGTGGGCACGGTAGCGGCCCGCAGCGGCCAAGGGATCTATCTCCAGCAATTGGTCGGCGGCGGCAGTCTGATT
>JBGSNE010000035.1:0-2707 GCA_041739785.1 Pirellulaceae bacterium | reverse complement strand
TACCTTCACTCGCCCCTACCTTCGTAAATAGATTCGCGGCTATCATCAAAAGTGGCTGGAACTTTAGAGTGGAGCTCCCGGAGTCGATTAAGGCTCGCTTCAAATTGCTCGTTGGAAATCGACGGCTCGCCTGTTAATTCGAGGTCTGAAACACGAAGAGTCTGCAAAACGTAGGCGGGAATGTCCAGTCCAGCCTGTTCGGCGCGTTTTTTGATTATCGCTTCCAGGTCAGCCGGAAGATTGAGTACTAGATTCATGGGTTACCTCCTGCGTTGTAACGCTTTGGTCATTATAGCACCGCCAAGGTAAAGTGGCTAAAGGTTCATTTTGCTTGGGATTCCGCCACTCAACAAGTGATCTCAGAAATTGGTGCTTTCAGGTACTGGTCCCGCACCGGAACGACGCGGAACACGATTTTCGTTTCGTGAAACCGGATGGCTCGGACTGGTTTGCCGACAATGTGCGAGAGGTGCAGCAGGTGGCCAAGTTCTTCGGCCGTTAGCTCGCGGATGGAAGGCCGGTACCGCCAGTTCCGTCTCATGACTAACCTTTCATTTAGTAACTAGCTTTACTTTAGGAGCAAGCCGGAAACACAAACGGCGTGTCTGGGGTTAAATAGAGTGATGAACTTATAGCTTAGCGGCAGTGGCCATGGGCAGGAACGTTCGATGGAGGATTCTCGGGAGTGATATAAAGCCGAACTGTGCATAGAAATTGGTCGCAGCCTCACCCTTGGAATTGACAACAATAAGGCTGGCCGCAACTTCGGCTGAAACGCGAACACAACGAGTTAGCGCGTGATGTTCTGCATGTATTTGCTCTTCACGATCGAATTCAAATCGTATCTGCAACCGCTGCTCGTTCTATCCATCATTCCGTTCGGAGCATGCGGTGCGATCTTTGGCCACGTCATCCAGGGCCTACCGTTCACGCTATTCAGTATCTATGGTCTAGTCGCACTTTCAGGCATCGTCGTCAACGACTCCATCGTCCTGATCGACTTTGTTAACCGCCGCATCGCCGACGGCCTCTCGCTCAATGAAGCCATTATTGACGCTGGTCGCCGCCGTTGCCGCCCTGTTCTGTTAACGTCCTTCACCACGATCGGCGGCATGCTTCCAATCCTGCTGGAAACCTCACGCCAAGCTCAAGTTCTGATCCCAATGGCCACCAGTCTCAGCTTCGGCCTAATCTTCGGTACCGCGCTGGTCCTTATCCTCGCGCCGGTTGGCTTCTTCATCATCGTCAAATTGTCAGGTATGCCGCTTGAGCAAACGGCAGAAACGCACATCGCGACATCGGAGGCAATTCGGGGACATACCAGGGGAAATTGAAAGCATCGGGTTAGACCGGTTTGGAGTTTGGAATGCTAGAGTCCTACAACAGTGGGTGTTTTCCTTCCTCATGGTCTGAAATTGATCGACCGTTTGAACCGACCAGCATGAGCTTCGTCGATAGCGCAAGTTACTGAGATGACCGAGGTGACGGCGACCGCTGCGGTTTTGAAGAGTTGCTTCGAGCGTTAGGTTGCATCAACTAGCGCGGCGAATAAAAAGGGCTTTTGGGCATAGGTGAATCGCACCGCCGTCTCGAATGGGATTTTTCTTGGCAACTTCGGCTAACCCAGCCGAAGAAGATTGAGGTCAGAGCAAAAAGCGGTCGGTGAAGCCGACTGAATCTTGCTGAAGCGAAATGCTGGTCCGGCCAACTAGTTGCCTACTCTCTGATCGCAATTCCAAGGCTTTTTATGCGAGACGATAGCGTCGTGGGCTTCATGCCAAGCAAAGCTGCCGCTCCTTTCTCGCCATAGACTTTACCGTCACATGCTTGCAGAGCGCGGTGAATGTTCGCGGCTTCAAACTTTCGTAACTGTGACAAAGTCAAGATTTCATCGGTTGCTATTGTTAAGGAGTCCGTTGTAGTCATCTGCGTGGACTCGGGCGAGCTAAATTCCAAACGCAACTTGCCCCTCGACGCGGTAATCAAGGCTCGCTCAAGCACATGTTGCAGCTCTCGAATGTTGCCTGGCCAATCGTACCGACCGAGTTCGGCAACATTGGCTTGAGTTAATCGCGGCGGCTGTTTACCAAGACGCCGAGATAGACTTCCGAGCAGGTGCTCAGCAAGTAAGGCAATATCTTCTTTGCGCCTTCGCAGCGGCGGCAATTCGATCGGAAACACGCTCAACCGATAATACAAGTCGATTCTGAACTTCCCGGCTTCCGTCTCAGACTTCAGATTGCGATTGGTTGCGGCGATTATGCGGACATCGACTTTGCGAGTTCGTTCTTCGCCAACTCTTTCGAGTTCTCCTTCTTGCAAAACGCGCAAAAGCTTACTTTGCAGATCAAGTGGGATCTCGCCGATCTCGTCAAGAAACAAAGTGCCCCCGTCGGCCAATTCGAATCGTCCGATCCGATCACGCAACGCACCGGTAAAGCTACCTTTGGTGTGCCCAAAAAACTCGCTCTCGTACAGTTCACGTGGAATCGCTGCGCAGTTGACCTTGATCAGGGGTCGTTTGTGTCGTGATGAGCGAGCATGAATCTCTCGTGCAACCAACTCTTTGCCGGTACCACTTTCGCCCATCACCAAAACCGTCGAATCGGTCGGGGCAACCAATTTGATTTGCTGCGCGACCATTTGCAGCGCTGCGCTTTGGCCGATCATTTCGCCGAATGACTCGCCACGCACTTCTTCTTGCAGG
>JBGSNE010000033.1:0-23211 GCA_041739785.1 Pirellulaceae bacterium | reverse complement strand
CCGGTGGCGAGAAAGCGATCAGTGTACAGGCTGGACGGTTGCTCGGCGGTCAGTCGAGAAAAGTCGATTTGTGCTTGTAACGCGCTCGGGGAGGTTTGCCCTAGCCGAGCAGTGTCAAGATACAACACGCTGGCGGCCGATCAAAAAAATTACCGTTTAAGCGATCTTACCCATCCAGCGGCAGGTGATCCAGTAGATCTCCGTAAGATGTCGCATAAACTTGCAATCTTTTCCAACGAGCCTCGGCTTCTTCAACTGTTGAAAAGTCAAACTGCAAGCGGAAAGAAACGGTTCTACCGTGGCTGTCGACCTGCTGGGTTCCTACAGCTCGGGTGCCATAGATGCCAAAATCAGCAAGCAAATCCGGTTCGTTGGCCAGTTGTAATTCACGTACCAGTGCAACCCAAATTCCTACGACATGCTGCTGGTGAATCCATTGCCGAATTCTCTCCGAGGGCAATACGGAATCGCTCAGCCAGTCTGAATCCCTTACGATCACGATGCGTTCAACGCTGATTTGCTCTTTCTGGTGCAGTTCGATGTTGACCTTCAGACTGCGTCGACCTGGCTCATCCTGCCAGTATGAATCAGTGCTCATGCGGCTGACCGACCGGTACTGGAACAGCCCCGGACTGCGAAGCAAGTTCTCGTAAACGATTCGCCAAGTCTCAGTCCCTTCAAAGGAAACTTCCCCGTGAGCCACGGAATCGAGTTCTCCCGCCATCTCAGTCAGACGTTGTAAAGCGACCTCGCGATAAATCGGGTCGTTCTGCCAGCTAATGGTTAACAGCGAGTGACTAAACTCACGGTATCGCGCGAAGACTTCTTCATCACGTGCCAGTCTCAACGGTGTTTCGAGCAATGATGGCTCCACATCCGCCTCTCCTGTGCCCTGCATTTTAAGCAAGAGGCTCCAAACGCTAGCCAGAACCAGCGACAACAGCAGGAAGTGCATTAGAGTGCTTAGACTTTCACTTCCCCCCAGGAAGCTTACAAGCCATAGAAGGCCCCCCAATCCCAAGCCCAATAAGGGAACAATCCCGTTCCAAACTCCAGCCGTAGATTTTTCTTTTCTTGACTTCATGAGGCGAGGGTATGCCAAAAATCCAAAAACCGCAAGTATTAAAGTGCAATTGTTCGGCAGGGTGTTGAATCAGCCAATCCTTTTAGTGGTCGTTTGAGCATTCGCTGGCTAGACTGTTGGTTGCGTTCAGTTTGCTTGATTTCACCTACCAGTTTCCCGGTTTTGCGAGCGGTGCGCTCACCGCGAATCGTTGGCTGATGATTCCTGTTCGCAGTGTCCATCGCGCCCAACCAATAGGTCTGGCCCCACTGACCCCGTTCATCTCTTTCTCTCATGTGGTAACTGTAGCGGATCGGTATTGGGGAATGGTCGGCGGCGTCATGAAGTTGATGCGCGAAGGTCCGGGAACTCGCACCCAGTACTAGCACTACATCAACGAAACCGCCTGCCCATTGTTGGGTTTGTGGAATACTATCCGAGTGCTGCGAGACGAGTGTCCCTGCTATTCATCGGCGCGGCATGGTTCGCACCTAGACTTCCGTCAGTTGCGATGCGACAATAAGAAAAGCGGGGATTTTTCATCAAGGGATTAAACATGAAGACTCGACGCTTGTCGCGTGACGAGATTGGTCGACGTGGTTCGGAGATTTATGAAACCAAATTGCGTCGCAATCTTGAGCCGACGTTGGCCGATCAGTTCGTTGCAATTGACGTTGAGACTTCCGATTACGAAGTGGCCGACGAAGCATATCTTGCCGGTGAGGAACTGCGCAAGCGGTTGTCGGACCCTCAAATTTTCATTGCGCGTATTGGCCATCGAGCTGCTTTCTTTGCACGCTGACCACTGATCTACGGGACCGACGTCAATGATTGAAGGTCGAATCGACGCTAAATTTGAAGCTGTCATTGATTTGGACGTTCGGCTAGGTGACGAATTGAAGCGGGAAAGCTTCCTGGTTGACACTGGCTTCAACGGATTTATTGCAGTGCCTCAAAAATTGGTTGACCGACTGGGACTGTTTTGCTCGATGTGCAGGAAGGCGTTACAGCCGACGGTCGCCTCGGCTATTTCGACACGGTTGAGATAACGATCCTTTGGCATCAAAACGAACTAACCGTCCAGGCACAAATACTTGACGAAGCTCTGATCGGCACACTTCTGCTGCGCGGGAGCCGGTCCACTTCAGACTGGGTTCGTGACGGCAAGTTGCAAATTGAATCGATTGGCTAGCGGCATAACTGAGTTTTTATGGAATTGTTCGGACGCATTGACCGGAAGCGGTGCGGTACTGACGAACCATTGCAAAAGGTGATGCCGGTACGCAGAGGGTGCATCGCAGCTGGCCAACAAGTTTCAACCCGTTCGTTCATTTTCAGTGGGGAAATGGTTCACACTGCCAGGAGCTGTACGCTTACAGTGCAACGTGTTGGGATCTCCCAGAGTTAAATGATCTGAGTCGCAACGTCGAATCGATTCGCAATAAACTCGATGCCACTGTTCACAGATGCGTTGCAGATATGCTTCCCGATCTTCGGTCGCGCGCCATAGCGACGATGATCCAGTAGAAGAGGATCGGACAACAAAATCGATGCAAGTAACGAACCAAGCTACACCTACAACTTTCCAGTTCAGTCAAAGGAAACACACACGATTGGCTCCAGCCTACTTCAGCTCGCGGATTAAAAGTAGGCTCGACTTCGAGCGAATAAACAGGTCTCCATTTGAGATCGCGGGCGACGCGACGACATCTTCACCAATTTCGTTCCTGGCCAGTACGTTCCAACTTGCGTCATTAGCTATAACCGTCGTACGACCGCTTTCAGCCATGATGTATATTCGCTCGGGCGTCGAAACCATCGAAGCTCGTGTTGGGCCAACAGCTCGCAGCTCTTTAAGTACTTCTCCAGTCTCCGCGCGGTAGCAACGATAAACGCCTTCGTCCGAAAGAACGTGCAACAGTCCGTTGTCGGTCAGTGGCGAAGTCATGTAGGGGAGAGCTTTGTTCGACTGCCATACAATTCTCTTGGTCGGCTGTGCTGCACTCGGATGCGACAACTCAATCGCATAAAACTTGTTGTCCCGGCCTCCGCAAACGAAAGCCAGCTTTGAATCTGGACAGCAGACGATCGACGAGACTGTCTTTTCGGCGGGCCCTTCGAGCTCAAACAGTGTTTCGCCGTTCGTCCGGTCGTAGGCGATCGTCTGCTCTCCGCCCGAAAGCAGCAAGGCAGGACGATCGTCGATTTCGCATAGGCATGGCGTCGAGAAAGACCGAGTCTTGCGCGGACGTGGAACCTTCCAAAGTGTCTTGCCGGTCGATTTGTCGAGTGCTGCTACGAAAGCATCTTCTCCATCCTGCAAGCCGCTGAGCAAGAGACGATCGCCATCGAGAACCAAGTTGGTGCAGAATCCATGCTGCGACAAGAATGTACCCGGATTAGTCTGCCAAACGAATTGGCCAGCGAAGTCCAGCGACGCCACTAGAATTTTGTCCTCCACACTGAAGGCTACAAACACATGTTGCCCATCGGTAATTGGCGTAGCCGAAGCTGGAGTATTGTCGCGGTGCATGACTTCAATCGGTGCCGTGGCGATCAATCGATTCCACAGGATCTCACCTGTTTCTCGATCGATCTTTAGCAGATGTCTGGTTTGCTGTTCGACCATGGCGGTAGTGACGAAGATCGCATCGTTCCAAACTATCGGCGACGAATGGCCAACACCCGGAATCGAGATTTTCCAACGCACATTTTTCGACTCGCTCCACTCCAACGGAACATCGGATTCGCTGCTGATCCCATTTTGGTTGGGGCCCCGCCAGCCAGGCCAATTGTCTGCATTGACATCGAGCCCAGTACATACTAGTCCCAGCGTCGCAATTATCTTGAGCCATGAAAGCTTATTGTACATTAGATTTGCTTTGTAAACGTGAAACAGGATAATCCTCGCCCAATGCTGTCTTCGTCGCCGCCAGCGACTGTTGAAATTCGTTGGTCAGTTCCATTAGTAACGATGCTGCGCGTGGCGACATGCTCTTCGAATCGGAGGCGAGGCGAAGTTGTGCGTACATGTCGTTGGCCGCTTGCAGAAGCTGTTCCTGCTGCGCTTTGCTCTCGAGCAATGCCGTGCGCTGGTCGGGACTGAGCACAAGCAGCGATTGGACCAACTGTTGAGCGTCGTCCAAATGCTGACGTTGTGCTGCGATTTGAGTTTCGATGCTCGATTTGGCAGCTTCCAACGAAGCCAGCGAATCGGCGATTTGTTGGACGTGCTCCGTTGCCAAAGTCAATTGTTGCTGAAGCACCGAGGCATTGAGAGCAGGTTCAAAAGCTTTCTCAATCGTGCCGGTATCGAAATCACTAGTCTCCACATCGGACTGGCTGATGTCATTCGATTCAGTTCGTTGTTCCCTGCGGAGTGCGACGTACTCTTGTTCGGCTGAATCAAGTCGCGCGAAAACATCGTCCAATAGCTGGGAAGACTTTGGCAAACTGACTCTATGTTTTACTTGAAGCGTTTCCGCGTCTAGGACTTGGAGACCGCCGCTGGCATCGCTGGCAACCACACAACCGCTGGCCGACACGCTTACAACTTGGTCAATTTGATCGGCGAAATCCGAGGAAGCGATTTGAATCTCAGGCGACTGCCAGGCAACCAGCCTGCGATCGCGGCCGCCGCAGTAAGTTGCTTGCGAGCTGCGAGCCATCGACAGCACAGCACCTGCTTCGCCGTTCCATTGGCTAGTCTGTTGACCATGATGCATGTTCCAGGTTCGAATTTTTCCGTCTTCTCCGGCGGAGAGCAGTGTTTCGCCATCGAGATCCCACGCAACCGAAGTGACTGGCCCCGTGTGACCCTTGAGCGAATGGAACTCTTCGCCCGTGTCAGGATTCCAAACAAACAAGCCGCCGAACCGATCGCCGCTTGCCAGCAGCAACCCGTCGGGACTGAATCGAGCGGACAGCACCCAGTCGGTATGCTTGCGGAGCGTGTGTACAACAGCACCGTCAGACACTCGATAAATGCGAACCACTTTGCTCGGCCCGCCCACAGCCACTAAGCTGCCGTCGGGCGAGATGTCGAGCGCCAGAATCGAGTCCGTTTCGTCAGCCAGTTCGAACTGTTTGCGGCCGGTAGCAACCTCAAAGCCTACCACCTTGCCGGACAGCGCCGCTACTCCGCCAGCGACGACCAGCGTCTTCCCATCTCTTGAGAAACGAATCGCAGTCACTTCACCATCGGGAAAGTCGATGCCACCTAGCATTTTTCCGCTGTCAGATTCCATCAACACGACCTGGTCACTTCCAGCGAACGCGACCAGATCGTTCAGCGGATGAGCATCTATAGCTGCGATTGCACTAGGTTGCAGCACTCCGCGCACAGCGGCAAACGTTGACGCATCGCTGGTTGAGTCACCTTGCGAATTCTCCTGCACCGAGGTGTGAGTCGGATTGTCGCCGGACTTCTCAACTAAGCCTCCATCGATCCAGCGTCGCAACAGATCCAGCTCGCGAGCAGGTATTTTGGGGCTGTTCGGCGGCATTTTCGGATCGGCCAAATGCGCAGCAGCAGTATACAACAAGCTCAAATTCGACTTGCCAGCCACCGCAACGGGACCCGACGACGAACCTGCCATGATGGCTGTCATGTTCTTCAAGTCCAAATCGCCACGCATTTCGTCTGGGTTGTGGCAAGTGACACATCGCTTGCGAAGTATTTCTCGCACTTGATCGTAGCCGACGCTCGGCGACGACTCTTCGGCCCCCGTCGGCTGCATGGATTGCGCCTGCATGGACTGCGTCTGGGCAAGCGAGACAGCGCAAGCCATCACAAGGAAAACATGAAATTGCATTGGAGGTTTTCGCATCGTATTGACTTTAGTGATTGAATACAAACTCATTCGAATTCAGCACGGCCCAGAACAGATCGCTCAAATCCGACTCAACGTCTTCGGAACGCTCGAACCGCGAAGCCATTTGTTCGCGCTCTTCGGTTAGTGGCTTACGTGAGTAACAAGCCAAGTAGATCGACTCTGCAATCTCCAACGGCTCGCGTCCATCGGCCAGCAGACTTGAGATCCAGCCGCCGGACTGGATTTTGCCAGAGGTGTTTTCGCCGTTCATGAGGTGCAAGGCCTGCGAAAGCGTAGGCGATGTACTGACTTCGCAGCTACACGGTGTATTTCGCGAAGCGCGTCCGAACGTCTCAAGAAAATAGTTGTTCGACTGAGCGTCGGGAACCTGTATCGCCCGTCCTCCCAGTGGCAAACCAGCCAACGAATCTTTGCCCAGCGTCACCTGATTGATACAATCCAACAGCACTTCGGCACGCAATCGCCGAATTCTGGCATGACTAAAGTTGCGATCATCCCACTCGTTCCAAGCGGTCGACTGGGTCTCGAGTTGATAAGTCTTTGAATTCAGGATATCTTGTGCCAAGCGTCGAACATCGAATTCGTACTCGACCAACTTTTTCCCAAGTGCATTGAGCAGCTCTGGGTTCGACGGTGGATTGCTGACCCGCACATCATCCACAGCGTCCACGATGCCTTTTCCTGTGTAGTGTTCCCACAATACGTTGGCAATATTGTTAGCAAAAGCAGTGTTGTTCGGAGAGGTCAACCACTTGGCCAGCGCTTCGCGATAATCGCTCCCTGCGTCGAGTTGCGGAACGTCGCCGCCCAGAAACTTCGGTCGCACTTCACGACCAGCAACTGGGTGCTGCAACGATCCAGTGCCCAAGTTGTAGACCGTGATCTCGCGGGGATCTTTGGCTTGTTTGTAGCCGACTTGGCTGACGAACGCGGCAAAGCCATAGTAGTCGTCCATGGTCCAGCGATCGAAGGGATGATTGTGACATTGGGCGCACTGAATCCGCGTGCCCAGAAAAGCTTGGGCAATATTCTCGGCCAACAATTGAGGCGTCGTTTCTGTCTGATAGTAGCTGGTTGCCGGATTCTCGAATGTGCTGCCACTGGCTGGAATCAATTCGAGCAGAATCTTGTCGAATGTCATTCCCGCGCGAACTTTTTCGCGAAGCCATGCATCGTAGAGTTGCAACCCTTTGGAACTCAGTCCATTGGCGCGACGAATCTGTAACATCTCAGCCAGTTTCATCGTCCACATTTCGAGAAAGTCGGGACTGTTCGTCAACTGCTCGATCAGCGCCTCGCGCTTCTCCGTCGCTGGATCGTTGACAAAGGCGTCGCGCTGCTCGAGCGTGGGCAATAGACCCACGGTGTCTAGATAAAGTCGACGCACAAAAGCTTCGTCGGAACAAAGTTCCGAAGGCAACACATGCAAATCGCGCCAACGCGCCAGCGCCAATTCGTCGATGTAATTGCTCGGAACAAATTCTGGCTCGGGATAGTTGAGTCCCGATCTAACGACAATGGCTGTGCCCGAGGTGAATTGATCGAATCTCGCCAGCATGAAAGCAGTGCCAGGCCCGGTGCCAGTGACTTGCCCATCGGCTGAGACGGTTGCGGTCGCGTCGTTATTGCTGAGGAACACGGACAGAGAGGTGACGTCGCGCTGCGTGCCGTCGTCGTATTGAGCCAACACCAGCATCTGTTGCGACTGTTGTGGACGGCTCATGACGCTCCGCTTCGGATAGACATCGATACGCACCGGCAGCGGTGTGGCCGCCGGATCAGGTTCGGCGCCCAGAGCAATCCAGCTAACCAGCTTGCGATAGGCTTTCGAGCCCGGCTGGATGCAGACACCGCCAGTATGCGGTACACGTCCTACAGCTTTATTTACTAGTAAGCAGTCGTCGGGCTTAGATAAATTGATGCGCCGCCCACTAGCTTCGCGTGTGAGTCGAAAGTAATCACCTTCGGGATCAAAGCCATACAGGCTCAGTCGAAATCCGTCTTTGCCCGAAGCGGAACCGTGGCACTTGCCCGCGTTGCATCCGGCTCGTGTGAACACCGGAAGGATGTCATTGCGAAAGCGGAGCGGCCGCGGCGTGTCGGTCCCCAACACGTGCACTGCAACTTTGCATTCAAGACCATTCCAAGCAAACGCGAGCGTCGTTTCCCCTTTGCCGACCGGGGCTACTAAACCTGACTCAGTAGTTGCAACCACCGTCGGGTCGGAAAGCGTAACGGTCGCATGCGACGTTACATCGTGCGTGCTGCCATCGGAAAAGTTGGCTTGGAGAAGAATTTGCTGCTGGTCCGTCGGGTATTGGAACTCGACCGACTCCGGGTACGCGTTGATCGAAAGCGGCTCGGCGCGAACTTTTTCGGAGGATCTGGTGGTTGGTTCGTTGGCGATTGCGACAATGTGTCCAACGCTGACGAATTGAAGCAAGCAGCACAGCAGTAGGGTAGGGGTAGGGTAGCGAACATGCATAGCGAAACCTCAGTCATGTTATTGTTGTTGTTTCTGGCGGAGTGCTTCCAGTCGGCTCAGCACGCGACCGTCTTCGCCGCGCGCAAGTGTTCCCGGTGCATTGATTTGTAAGCGAGAATCGGCAGCGACCTGGTAACTCACTTGCCAGCCACGCAGCTCGCCTGACAAGCGGCAAACGACCTTTTCAAAAACACCGAGTGGAGCATCGGCCTGGAGCTGCAAAGTGAATTGAATCTGTTTGTCCGAGTTGCGTATCTCGATGGGTTCAGCAGAAACACGGTTCGGCAAGCCATCGAGCGTTGCGGTCATGCGCTCCGGAAGTTCGCCGCTGGCCGACAAATAACAGACGACTTGCAACGTCTCGCCTTGTTCGCCGGCCATCGTCTCAAAGCGACCAGCGGCTGGAGCATTGTCGATCGTCAGCTCCACCAGCTCCGAGGCAACTTCGCGACCCTTCAGAGCCTGAAGTTTTTCGGCATCGTCGCTCGCCGACAGCATGTCAACGCTCGCCACTGCTACGATCGGCCAAACTCGCGGCTGCACCTGCTCGCGCGCTTCGAGCCGAAACAGGCCTTCGCTCTCACCAGCAGGAATGACGATGTGCGGTTCGCCAATCACCCAGGGTGGCAGGAACGGAAGCTCAACGCGTATCGGCCCCGCGAACTCGGCGGTGCGTTCAACTCGCACGCGCAGTGTTAAACTGCCGCTGGCGGGCAAGGATGTCTTGGGTGGGTCCAGATGAACTGCAAACGGAATCGGCGGCGTGACCGCCACGGGAAGTTTGTCCAGCGAAATACCAATAAACAATTGGTCTGCACTCTCAGCGACCAAATCGACTATCTGTTCGAAGCCGCCTTGGAGTCGTGTCTCGCCGATCGAACCATTGGCGACGACGGAAGCCAGATTGCCGGTCAACTCGGAGCTCTCGTCGGCTTGCAGCAACGCCAAGCCCCAGAACTGGTCGGCTGGAATGAACACGGGCGAAGCGTGAACACCTGATGGCAAATTCTCGAATAGTACCTGCGCCTCGCCGTCAACCAATTCGCGCCGCACGCCAATGCGCGCCAAGCTGCGGTTGCCCTGTGCCACGGCAAGCGTTTGACTACTCTGCGACAAGCGATCCGGACGTGGCAAAAAAGCGGTAACACTGGATTGCACCGGAGTGACTTCGATGCGATACACCGAATCGCTGCTGCCTGCGGCCAGCTTGTCGGTTATCTCGACAATGAACTCGCCCGTCCAAGGAACTTCAAAATCAAGGCGGCTATCATGCGATCCCCAATCGTCGTTTCTAGCCAGCAGCTCACCCGTCTCATCAAGCACCGACAGCAAAGTGTCGGCCGCAGAACCCACGCGCTGGGCGAAAACTTCGATCCTAAGGTTTTCGTTAGCCGAAGCCGACAATCTGAAGCGATCGACGTCTCCCGCGTTCTGGAGGATACCGTTGAAAGCAATCGGAGCGACTGCAGCAATCTGGCGATCCATCGCGCCCTCGTTGGGTTCGCTCTCTAGCACGTTTGGAAAAGGGCTCACGCGAAACGGAATGCTGGAGGGTCCTGAGCCAGCGTCGCTGCTGGCGAACAATTGAAATCCTTGTCCGTCATCAGGCAAGACGACCGTCTGCGACAACGTTTGCTCATTCGTTTGCTCACCACCGACAAAGTTCACAAGCAGCTTGCTGCCCGCCCGTCCACCGGCTGGAAAAACGGTGCGGGGCGCGGGAAAGTTTCCGATGTGCAGCGCATAAAAACTATGCGATCCACCACTGTAGCTGGACTCGTGCAGTTCGACCGTGTAGCGCCCGGCTTTAGGCACACGCATGGAGGCGACGGGATCCTGTTTGAACAGCGGATTGTCGTCGACGCGTTGCAGAACAGTGCCGTCGGGTCCGGTAATCGACAAAACGGTGTCCAGCAGTTCGCTACCCAGTCGTACCGCTTCGACTTCTACGGTCAACAACGCACCAGCCGCCAGCTCAAGGCTGTAGCGGTCGTAGTCGCCTTCCTCTAAGGTTCCCAAGACAGTCTTATTGGTCGAGTCGATGATCAGCGCTTCTTCGCGAGACCGACGCGCTTGCTCCAGCACGACTGGAAAAGGAGTCACGCGCAGCGTTTGCAAATCGGAAAAGCCGTCGCGACCAAGCAAGCGAAACGGCTCGTTGCGCAGTTGGCATTGGTCAGACACAACAACTTTGGCTACCAACTCGTACTCGGACAACACTTCGACACTCGTGCATCTCAGATGCTCCGAGTAGAAAACTAACTCGCGCGCATCGGCGAAACCTGCTCCTTCGAGTTTTAGTTCCACTTCCTGTCCTCGCTCGACGACAACAGGCGAGAAGAATTCGATCGACGGCGATTCGGCTAGCGCTCGCGCGCCTACCATCATCGCGCCTATCGTAGCGACAGCGCAAAACAACCTCGTGGCTGATGTTGCCAGACTTCGGGATCTATAATTTGAGTCGGTCATTTTAAGCCTTTCCAAAATAAACCGCGATTCTTGGTAGTGGACGAGGTAAGAGTCCTCTGTTTTCGGACTCGCGAACCTCCTCCACTACGACCTTACGGCTTCAGGACTCGTAACCTCGTCCACTAAGACGCGAATGGATCACGCTGTTGGTTGCGAATTACGCGAGCAGATCATTGACGACTTGGCCGTTCATCACGATGGCCTGTGGTCGATCGCCGGGCGACATCAGATCCTTGCGGGCATCGATGCCGAGCAAGTGATAGAGCGTCGTCGAATAGTCTTGAACGCTCAGCGGATTGTCTGCGGGTTCAGCAGCCAAGGCGTCGGAGGCGCCGTACACCGAACCGCGTTTGATGCCACCTCCGGCCAAAACCACACTGAAGACGCGTGGCCAGTGGTCGCGTCCGCCGCCCGCGTTGACGCGCGGTGTTCGACCGAATTCGCTGGTTACGAGCACTAGCGTTGAATCGAGGAGGCCGCGCTGATCCAAGTCGGTAATCAGTCCCGCGTAGGCTCGATCCAAATCCGGCAGTTGCGTTTCAATGCCGCGATAGTGATAAGCGTGCGTATCCCAGGCACCGTACGTCACGGTGACAAAACGCGTGCCAGCTTCGACCAGACGTCGCGCTGTCAGGAAGCTGGCCCCGGCCCGAGGTCGGATGACTGGTCCCCAGGGTTGCATGCCATACAGTTTCTTCGTCGCTTCGCTTTCACCCTTTAAGCTAAACGCCTCTTTGGATTCTTTAGAGGCCAGCAGATCGTAGGCGCGTCCATAAAACGAATTCATGGTCGCCAGTTTGTCGTCGCGCTCGGTGGTGGCAAAGTGATTGTCGACCAATTCCTTCCATGACTTGCGACGTTCGAAACGGGCTTCGTCGACACCTTCGGGCAAGCTCAAATCGCGGACTGTGAAACCAGGCCGGGCTGGGTCGCCACCGAGAGCGAACGGTCCGTAAGCATTGCTCAAGTAGCCGCTCCCTAGGAACTGACTACCTTGATTGGGCACCACAACATAGGGAGGCATCGCGCCGCGCGGCCCCAGCTCATGAGCGACAACGCTGCCCATGCTTGGATAAACCAACGCGGGGCTGGGGCGATATCCCGTAAACATGCTATGCTCACCGCGGCTATGATCGACTTCGGTGTGCGTCATACTGCGGACGACGGTGATCTTGTCAGCTACCTCCGCCGTGGCTTGCATGTGACTGCTAAACAGCACACCTGGCAGTTTTGTTTTCACAGTACCCAGAATGCCGCGATACTCGATCGGCGCATCGGGCTTGGGATCGAAACTATCCATGTGCGCAAAGCCGCCTTGCAGATAAATGTGAATCACATTCTTGGCTTTGGGCTCCTTGCCTGCTGGCGAGTTCGTCGCCGCGCACGCTTGCAGTTCAAAGTAGTTTCCGAGGGTTAGACCAAGTCCTCCCAGCCAGCCAACCCGTAGAACATCGCGTCGACGAGGTTTAAAGTGCGCTGGGTCAGCATGCCAAGTTCCGGGAGCATGAGTCATTTTAGGTCATCCTTTTGTTTGAAAAAGTGTGCAATAAGCATACAAGTTGATTGTCGGAATTCGCCCTCCCCGCTCGCCGACCCGCTACGCGTGTGCCCGTCGCGACCCTCCCGCATACGGGAGGGTGAAGTAGACTCCTTAAAAACAACTTCCAATTTCGGACGCTGCTCGATTTTGTCGAACTCAGAAACGTAGAAATCCCATCCGTTACCCCCCGTGTTGAGAAATACCCAACCATGATTAGCTTGACCATTAACCCAAGTCTGAACCGTGTCGGTCACATCGAAGATCGCCCCGGATGTACTGGCTGCGATCTTGCCGAACGTAAAACCATCTTTGTGACGCGAGGCTTCGAGACCATCGGCGGACACACCAGAGATCAGACTGTCCCAAGTCGCCGCCTCGTCAAAGGGGACGAGCATGCGGTGCAGGTTGACGGTCGAGCCTTGGTCAAAGGCGCTAACCGTTAACTTGGCCGAAAGGATCGTGCAACGGGGCGGAATTTGTTCAGGTGCCGTGCCGATGATGTTTTCAAATCGCATCAAGACTTGGCTCTCGCCGCCGTCGTTGTTCGCATCGCTGGACGCATTGGGATTCTTATTCAGAATGGTCTTGGTTGCCAAAGCCCAGACTTCGGTATCGACTGTGCCTTGGTAGCCGTTGACACCCTGCTGGAACGAAACGGTTTTGCTTGCCACCGTCGCGCGTGTGCTCGAATCTTCGGCGAATGCATCCCCACTCAAGGACGATGACGCGATCAAAAACGCGAGTAGCCAGCGTTGGTTCGCAAGCGACATAACTCAGAACTCCCTAAGGTTAATGCATCTGCCAGAGTAATGTTTGACTCGAAGTCAGTCGCATCCGGCAGAAGCGACCCACTTAACAGAAACGGAAATCGTAGTGACTTATGGACGCAGGTGCTGCGGAACTTCAGGGGCAATCTCCACCAGTTGATTGATCTTGCCGGGCTGCTTCTTCAGTTCGAAGGCGTCGTACAGTTCACCGATCGCTGTTCTGGCTTCGAAACGCAGTTGGTCGCCATCGATATGGATGATCTGATAAAGTTGCGTGTCCTCAGCCAGCCGTGGCATGAATTCGGGCCGCTGGTTTTCGTACATTTTGGGTCCACTCACAGAGACGACATAGATCGTGCCCGTCTCCGGTTCAACTTGTTGTACTCCCGTGGCCACATTGGAAATCGTTTCGGGGACTTGTGTGGCGGAAGCCAAACGCACGTTGGATCCACTCGCCGCACTAGTCACTGCCTCCTCAGTTTTTTGCTGAGTGGACTTGAGCTCGCTGGGGACTTGCAAACCTGTGCGACCGTAGGTGTGATCGTGACCTTGCAGTACCAAATCGACTTTGTATTTATCGAAGATCGGTTTCCACAGCCCGCGCAGTTCGGCGTTATCGCGATCCTTGCCGGTTGAGAAGATCGGGTGATGGAACGTGCAGACAACCCACTCGCTCTCGTTTTTGGACAAGACATCTTCCAGCCAATCCGATTGTAGCTCTTGTTGCTCGTTGCTATTCAAGCCAATGATGCGCACGTTATGATAGACCAGCGTGAAGCAAGTCTCTTCCAAGCCTTCGGGGCCGTTGCTAGGAAATTCAAACTGCGGACGCCAGTGGTGCGAGAGCTTTGAACCGTCATCGCGCTTGGCTTGCTCGTGATTTCCGGGAATCGCGATGTTGGGCATCATGGCGTTGAGCCAAGCGCCCGCGCCACACCATTCGCCCCATTCCGCGTCGGCTTCGGCTCGATTGATCAAATCGCCTGCGTGCAGCAGAAAAGCGGCTTTGGGAGCATCCGAAAAGGCTTCGCGAATCACTCGCGACCACATCGAACGGATGTTATTCTGCGCGTCGCCAAAGTAGATGAACGAAAAGGCTTCGTCCGTCGCCGATGCGGTGCGGATGTGGAACCATTCGCTCCAGTTCGTTCCATCGCCGACGCGGTAAGCGTACTTCGTACCGGGCTTCAAGTCGCTAAAAGTAACCGTGTGGAAGTGGGCTTCGTTGATATCTGTCTTTAGTGGCTGTGTTGTGGCTGGATGCTGTTTGGACTTTTCCGAAAAGTAGGGATTGGCTTCGGCGACCACAATTTCCGCGATGCCGTGTTGAACTTCGGTGGATGTGCGCCAGGTAACCGATTGCGTTGTGCGAGGATCGCCGCTGAGTGTCAATACAATGCGATCGGGCATCGCGGTGGGTTTGTACATTTCAGCCGGTTTGACTTCGGCGACCGAATGCTCGTGCCCCTCGTGGGCCTCTGCGAGCGAGACGAAACAACTTTGAAAACATAGACCGACCAGAGCTAGGCTCAAGCGTGACCGTTTCATAGGCTTTCTACTTTAAAAAAGAGAGATGTGTGAAAAACATAGATCCATTAGGGTGCATCGTCCGAGGCGACCGGAACGATCGCCTTCTTCATAAACTCGAATTCAGGCATTTCAATGTGTTCGCGCCACTGCTCGACGGGCACATCCCACGGCGGCGAGCGCAGGGGCTCTTCCAGAGGGACTACCCAATCTCGGCTCCAATAGATGCCACGCGGCTTGGCAGCTAAATTGCAGTTCGGGTCGATCATCAACTGAGGTTTGCGTCCATTGAGCGAAGCCACCACGAACGCGT
Source organism: Pirellulaceae bacterium (assembly GCA_041739785.1). Taxonomy (GTDB): domain Bacteria; phylum Planctomycetota; class Planctomycetia; order Pirellulales; family Pirellulaceae; genus Aureliella. Next base: position 8,212 of record JBGSNE010000033.1, on the reverse strand, counting down.
AGACTTCTGGGCGTCGCTTGGTCGACTTTTCAAACTCGTCGGCGATGTGATGTGCGAGTTGCAGAATCAGCTCGGGGTCGCGTGGAAACTTTTCAGCTTGTTCTGCATCCAGAAAGTGCTTGTGGTCGACATTGGCGACCGTGCCATCGCGCGGATCGCGGACTGCAAAGCCAAGTCCAACTTCTTTGAGCCGCAACATCATCCTCCATGAAAATAGATGTCCGCGCTCATTCCAACTTGTTTCGCCGCCGTACACGTTATGGCGCAGTGGCCAGACGCAGTGGAAAGCCGCGTAGGTGAATAGCAATCCGAACATCAGCGAGTGACCGGCTCCCCAGCGCCAGTTTACTTGTACTGCCTGCGTATTGCTTTCGGGCGCGACACCATCAGCCACGCCTGTCAATATGGTTCGCGGCCAGTTTGGTGCCAAGAACAATGTCGTTGCTACGATCATGAACCAAGGAAAGACATGGATGTTGAAGAGCACCGAATTGCCCAAATGAAAAAAGATCGCCATCACAAAGGCAATTGTTCGCGTCTTTCTCCAAATCAATGCTGCCACAACCAACAAATCGAACAGAATGCCAAACCAGGAGAAGGCCAGCCCCATCGGTGCCCAGGCAAACCAGCTTCCGAACACTGGAAAGTCTGCTTGGGTGGCCAACATCATGCCCATCGGCTGACCCAGCAACCAATCCGGAGTGAGTTTTGCGACTCCACCGAAAAAGTACGGCAGGGCGATATGGAACTGAAGAACCCACAGTTGCCAACTGCCCAGTTGTTGCGATCGAAGCGTCGGTGTACGCCAAGCGTCGAACGAAACATTGCGCTGCAAGGGCAACCAAGGCAACCACCAACTGATCAATACAATCAGATAATAGTGGTTCTGATAGTTTGTGCGATCGAGCAGAAAGAAGTAGGTGAAGCCCACAGCGAACAGAGCAGCGGCCAAGCGATAGTAGAAGCCAACGGCGATTGCCAAAGCCAATACCACCAAGCCCAGGAAATGAAAATACATCCCATTGCCGGGCCAGGGCGCGACCCAATTGAAACCATAGTAAGAGAAGTTGAACGGTGCATTGACATAGAGTCGCGTCACACGCCCCGAAGCAAGATAGTCCCAAGCCCAAGCTGCCATCATGAACCCGAACGCGACGCGAAAAAACATCGCACTGGAATTGTCGATGGGCCGCAGCGTCGCGTCGAGCACATGGCTCAAACGCGTCGAGGAGCTTAGATTTCTTGTTGAACTATCTTGCACAGTCTTGCATCCTTGGCTGAGCCCTATTTCAGTCTTCGTCGTCATCATCGCCAGGCGATCTACGCATGGGCCGAGTTTTCTTGGGCAACACCAGTTCGAATTCGTTGGTTTCGCCACCCTTCACTTCGATTTGCATTAGATCTTTCTCCTCGTTGGTCGCGCATTCACAATTCGATTTGCCTTTGCCAACGCGCACCCTGTGCTTGCCGACCACGGCACCGTCTTCCCCGCCGGGATCGTAAGTTGAGATGGAGAACCTTCCGTCAGCATCTGTCCATGAGAACCCCTGCTTTCCCGCCAACGGACTGGAATCAGACCCACCGCCGAGCGGTTCAAAGTAAACCATTGCACCCTCCACTGGCTCTCCGTTGCACAACACAACGCCCGTTGTCTTGGCAGTCGAAAAGCCACCTGGATTTCCACAGCCAGCCGTCACAAAAGCGACCAGAACTACTAACAAAATACATCGAGACATTCGTAAACCCTTTCGTTCAACTTGTAGTACGTGCCGCCGACCGCCACGATGTACGATCGGCTCAACGTACAAAGGAATTACTATTGCCCCCACTCTCCGAGCACTTGCCCATCGCGACGATCATGCAGATTGCAATAAGTTGCGATCGCCAGATTCTCACTGAGGAAATGCACCGAACCATCGGCAAACGCAAATGTTGCACCGCCGGTGTGAAAGCTGAACGCACAGTCGTCATTGATCGCTTGTCGCATTCTGCTTGGATTGCACTGGCAATTGATGGGACTGTTGGTGCGTCCGTTGGTACGCACGGTCTCGTCGCCTCCGTCACCGAAAGCACCAATCCAGGTTGGCCAATCGCGGAACTGGCTACTCCCCGTATCGCTCACGTACGACGACTCGGCTACCGCGATCGTGTTGCTTAAGCCGTCGGTGATCTCGCCGAAGCGGACGCAGGAATTGATTTCCTTCAGCGCGTGCATGACTCCGAAGTCACCATTGCAGCTTCCGCCTGCAGTTTTGTAGTCGTTGGTTGCATAACCAACGGCCAAACCCTGGTCGGGATCGATTACGCGACTGACCGTGTCACCAGGAATCGTCCAGGTTGCGGGGACGGTGGCTGGCAAGGCGGACGATGGGCATCGGTAGGTCGAAATTGTCTGATCGCCGCCCGGATGCGGACTGGTCAAGCCAGGATAGAAAGCGCTGCGCACGCCTGCGTCACCTAAGGCACCGGGCTGTCCATTGGGATTGATTTGGTTGTACATGTTTGCCTGCTCAATAAACGGCAAGATCGCAACTTGCCAACCAAAACCGTCATCGTCGAGCGTATGCCCATTGGTACGATGGCCGAAAATGGCTGGCGGTAGAACCTTGAACGTGCTTTCGTAATTGTGCAAAGCTAACCCCATCTGCTTGACGTTATTGCTGCATTGCATGCGTCGCGCTGCTTCGCGAGCAGCTTGGACGGCGGGCAATAGCAAGCCGACTAGTATTCCAATAATCGCAATCACCACCAACAGTTCGACTAGCGTAAAGCCTCGTCGAGAAACACAACGTGTTTACATTCCAAACCCCTTTCCAGTGACATGAAGCACTGCCGCTTTACGGCAGCGTATTAACGCCCGGGATTGTATGCTTAGTCATGCAAATTTCTGTTAATATTGGGAAAGCAAATTGTTAGCATTGCGCTAAGATTACGATCTCCTTGGTAATGTTATTCTGCAGCGCGTCTTGCGCCCTTTAGCGGCGGAGTTGCGGGCATTCAGCAAAACGGCTTTCCACGGAAAGTAGCCGTCACGCTCCGCGCGATGAGTGTCAACCAGGAATGTGATGTTCAGTAAGCCGCACTCGCTAGTTTCTTAAGCTGTCGCACAGTCGCTTGCGCACATCTCGGCGGAACGAGATGGCTACTATGGGTTTCCCAAACATTTCGGTTACCTGTTCGCCTTGACCTCCTCCAGGGCTTCGCGCTGATCGGCCGTGAGAGGTACGTTTCCCTTTCGGACGGGGAGCGCAAAGTCGAATTGGTTACCACCATCTTTTTTCACTTCAACTTCGATAGCCTGGGTCTTCGAATCGAATTCGCACGGACAACGAAAGCCCGGATGGGTCTCACCACTCGGCGGCAACACGTGGACATGATGAGGGCCTACTACCGCTCCATCTCCGTCATCTTAAGTCGTGATGACAAACTTTCCGTTCGCGTCAGCCGTGCCGAACCCCTGCTTGCCAACGAGGGCGGACTCTCCAGTTCGTTGAGGCTCGAAGAACACCATCGCGTGCGGAATCGGCTTGCCATCACAAGTCACCTTGCCGCTGACTTCTGTCAATGGGAAGTCGCCTTACTGACAACCGGTCAGGCCAATACAAAAGGTCAAAATCAACAGAACTAAAAACGATACTCGTCGCTTCATCGCTACTTACCTTGCTTCTAAGAAAGCACCTTCACAACCGGACAAGCTTAGTCCCACTGACCTAAAACGTTGCCATCGCTCTTGTCGTTCAAATCGCTATTGGTTCGCGGCGAAAGGGCTTCACTGATGAAGTGAACTGATCCATCAGCAAAGGCAAATTGAGCACCGCCTGTGTGATAGCTGAATGCACAGTCGTCGTTAACTGCCTTATACATTTGACTAGGACTGCACTGACAATTGATCGGCGACGAAAAGCGTTCGCTGATCCGATTGATTCGTCCGTATTTGGACCGCTAAACCAAATCGGCCAGTCTTCGAATTGAGTTGGTGTGAGCGAACCGTTCGAATTGCTCGTTAAATACGACGATTCCGCGACGATTATGGTATTGCTCGTACCGTCGGTGATATCCGAAATCTTTGTGTTACCATTGCCTTCGTACAGCTTTTGAATGATTCCAAAGTCGCCACGGTTGCTTCCCCCGGCTCCCTTATAGTCGTTGGTTCCGTAGCCAGCCGAAAACTGGTTGGTATGATGCACTTGGGAATTCGTCGTGCCAGGTACCGACCAGAGGTATTATCAAAAGTCGTGTTCTGGAAGTATTAATAAAAGCAGCGATCTTGGTGTCACCACCAGCAACAATGGCTGTGCTGGTAGATGAGCCTCCCGTTCCAGCAATCGCGAACGGCCCCAGGGGGCCGTGAGTTAGCCAAGTGCCCCCCTTTGCGACACGCATAATGCCAGATGTTCCGAGCGGAGCACAGAGTACCAAGCTGGCGGACTGCAGATTGTTGTACAAGTTCGTTTGCTCGATAAACGGTTGAATGGCAACTGCCCAAACAGTTCCATCATCCTGCGGGGCACCGATGCGAGCTCCCATCAGCGCACTCGGGAATTTCTTATAGGCTGATTCGTAATTCAACATCGCCAAACCCATTTGCTTCAAATTGTTTTGGCAAGACATTCTGCGCGCCGCTTCACGCGCAGCTTGTACAGCGGGCAGCAGCAAGCCCACTAAGATTCCGATGATCGCAATTACCAACTCGGTTGGCAAATGGACATAGCCAAGTTCAACGTGCCATTGTCGCCGAGTTGCTAGAATTTGGATTGACTGCAATTGCTGTAATTCCACGTTGGTCAGCAAGCGATCTCGAGTCCCTCGGGTAGAATCAGTTGAACGCTCATTCTACGATATTCTTTGGAGGCTGAGTCGATGTCACCAACTGCGTCACATCTGGCCTTGCCTATGCTCCATCACGCTCGGAGGTTTAAGTTGCGGTACTCGGCGGTACGGAATTGAAAGAAGGCGCAAAGTGTCATACAAACTAAAGCGATCAGAGGCTATCCAGGCGGGAGTTCGTCGTATTGCGACGCAGCAGATCGACCTGGCGATCAGCGAGATCGACGATGCGAGTGTCGATTTGCACGCAACCGTCCATCAAGTTCGTAAGCGTTGCAAAAAGCTCCGCGGCTTAATTCGTCTCATTCGTCCGGCACTTGGTGGGGAATACAACGTTGCCAACGCTGCCTTTCGGGATACCGCATCGCCGTTGTCTGGCCTACGTGATGCCCGCTCGATGATTGTGGCTTTCGATGATTTGACGGAACAGTTTGGATCGCAGGTGCAGCCAGACGTACTGGGCACCATCCGAGACGCGTTGTCGCGACGGCTTATTGAAGTGACCGATGACGAGATCAAACTGACTTTCGCATTCGTCAGACAGCAGCTTGTGGATTCTCGCAAACGAGCCAACGACTGGAGACTTTCGGCGACTGGGTTCATGGCAATTGGCGATGGCGTTGCCAAGACACATCATCGAGCCGCAGCCTGCTTGAAAGCCGCCTTGGATGATCCGTCGACTGAGGTTCTGCATCAATTGCGCAAACGTGTGAAATATCACTGGTACCACGTGAGGCTGTTGCGGAGTGTCTGGCCCGCCATGATGAATCCGTATGCCGCAGAATTAAATGAACTTGGTGAATCGCTTGGCAAAGACCACGATCTTGCGGTGCTTGGCGAGACCATTACGACTTTTCATGAAGATATCGGCAGCAGGGCGGACATCAAAGCATTCATTGACTTGATGCAACAACGCCGCGAGCGAGACTCCGCCACCGCGATCGCGGCAGCGCGACGAGCCTTCGCGCAACCGACAGACGCATGGGTAAAGCGGATAAAAGCGTTATGGAAGCTTTGGCGATAACATGAGCTGAGCTTTCCGTCCCAATGTAATAGCACGACTACATTGAAAGGCGTGCCAGCTGGACTGGACTTGTAAGCGTTGTCGATAATAATATCCAACAACTCTGCCAGCAGGGTCTGAGCATTCAATTTTAACATCAGATGACACGATGCAACCGCCGACAGCGAATTCGCAATTGTTCACTTTCTTGGGCGGTGACGTAGGTGCCTGGACAGTAATAGCTTGCAAGGCTGTGATCGGTGAGCCATTGGCTGTCGTAAACCGTCTCGATATCGTTAGCGGTGCGTTTACGATGCCACCTAATGGAGCACATTGGGCACTTCGTGGAGTAACCAGCAACGAGCGCTACGCGACTCGCAATGAGAAAGAACAACTCGTCGCCAGGCAAATTGCACTTGGTCGCCCAAATGCAACTTGTGCTGCCCTCATACCGATTCTAAAGAACGCGGCGTGGTGGATAATGCCCCAAGACGAACGGCGTGCAATTTTTGAAGACCGCTCACATCATACTGAGACAGGGCTTAAATACTTGCCCGCAATTGCTCGGCGACTGCATCATTGTCGCGACTTGGGGACCGGCGAGCCGTTCGATTTTTTGACTTTGTTTGACTACGCAGAGGAAGACGCGACCGCCTTCGAAGATTTGGTTGCGGCTCTACGTGCGACAGAAGAATGGAAATACGTTGACCGAGAAATCGACATTCGCATGGTCCGTGTCGATCCACAATGCAATTCAGAGAAACGGTAGCGAAAGTCGAGCCATGGACATCATATTAATTTATTCTTCGTTCTGGCGTTTCCTTTCCCCAGCCTTGGTTTTTTCTCAAGCGATGCGATTGCGGCAAGTCCCAATGTGATCTCGTTCCTCATCAATGACATGTATTGCGAGAGCATCGGCGGGTTTGGCAGTACGACTTGTACGCCGAATCTGGATCGGATGGTGAGCGAAGGAATGAAGTTCACGCGAGCTTACGTCAGCAGCGCGGTCTGCACGCCTTTAAGCTAGTCGTTAACGAGCGGGCAACTCTGCGAGCAGGCTGTATACCAAACTATAACGCAACGAAAGAACACATTATGAACTTTCGAGGAAAACTGATTTTCGTCAGTGCCTGCATCAGACTGCTCTTAATTCCGGTAACCGGGGAGCCTGCTCAGCTCCAGCGAAGAGTGTCAAAGTTGTCGTTGTAGGCCACGAAACGTGTGCCGCTCTATTGCTTTAGACTCAAGACAATTACGACAACGATGGGATCCCTTTCTCGGGATCCGAATTAGTCGCCGATTAGGCGATCGAAATGGTGTTTTTGAACTCTATCCTCAAGCCGATCCGCGAGGCACCATTGGCGATCGAAAGTGCTGAGACGAGATAGCTTCACTGTTTGCAATTCGCGGAGGTGTTTGGCAGACGACATGGTACCGTTCCGCTAGGACACCCTTTGTTGGATACCTTCTCTGACCATCTCCGTCCGTCAGTTGATATGTCATCAATCGAGTATCAATTCAAAAATACCGCTGCGTCCCAGTTTTTTCTTCACCCAAGCCTGATAAGACCGTACACTGGACGAAATTGCCGCGAAATTGCGAACGGGACGCTCAACTTCGAACCGGGGAGCGACGTGCAATACTCCAATGTAGCCTCCTACGTGATTGGACGAATCTTGGAAATCCAATTGGGGAAGAAGCCAGGCGAGGTTGTTCAGACCAGAATTCTTGATCCGTTGGGAATTCCCTTAGATGTCGCACGACTTGCAAATGCGTTTGTAAACTTGAAGCCGCCAATTTTAACTAGAGAATCGTTCGAGGCCATGTTGACAGAGCAGGCAGGCGGCCACGGCCAAAAATGAATACTCGATGCTGCTAATCAGTTTAGTCACTGGGGGTCGTGTGGAACACTGGTATTGGGCGATCATCGCACAGGAGTGGTAAGAGTATTCTTTTCACAGATACAGGGCCATGACCGTGTCTCAGCGATCCAAATGCGTTTCCGCGCTGCAGTCACGGCAGACTTCGAATCACCATAAGCTTCCGGCTAGAATTGTTCCGCTCAAGCTAGCTGATCGAGTAACTTCGCCTCCGCGTCTTCGCGATTATGGAAAACCCTATTCCCTCTCTTCGACCCTTCGGTATTGCGATTCTTTTCGAACTGCTCGTTTACACGCCACCGCTATCGAGAGCGATACAACCTCTCGCGACCGGAAGCGGTGCGGTACTGACGAACCTTTGGCAAAAAACAGTGCCGGTACGCAGGGTGTGCATCGCGACTGGCCGACAAGTTTCAACCCGTTCGTTCAGTTACAGTGGGGGAACGGTTCACACTGTCAGGAATGTCTATAGGCCCACTTTTCCCCGTCGATCTCACGGGCC
>JBGSNE010000003.1:0-25604 GCA_041739785.1 Pirellulaceae bacterium | reverse complement strand
TCGCCATGTTTGGTTCTCTTTGGCAGTTTAAAGAAAACCAGAATTGCTGGCGCAAATGTTGTACCATTCACGCGGTGTTTGGCCAGAAAATCGCTAAAATCAGTAAAGTGAGTGCCATTTGGCTAGCGCCTGAGGTTCACGATGGGGCCGGTTCACAAAGTGAGTGCCAGTGGGCTCGCGCCTCTTGGCTCATGAATTGCACGGGTTTAGTGACCTACATTCAACAAACGTTGTGATTCCTGCAAGACGAAATCAACGTCCATAAAAGGTTCGTAGCTGATGTCCTGCCACAGCACACGACCGTCAGCATCCAATAAGAAAGTGCCGTGGAGTGGTTGCTGTTCGAAGTCGTCGAAGCAGCGATAGGCTTTGAAGGCGGTCAGGTCAGGGTCGGCATGCAATGGGATTTCGAGTGGCTTGCTGTACGAAGCCAAGCCGGTGTTGAGCGATCCGACATTCTCGGTGCTAATCGCCAACAATTCAATTCCGGCAGCGCGGATCTCCGCAGCGCGAGGTGAGAAGGCGTGCAGCTGTTCCACACAATGCAAACAGCCAAAGCCCAAATAGAAAATCACTAAGGTTGGCTTGCCAGAAAATTGCTTGAGTCGCACCTCTTTCTCTTTAGTATCCTGCACGGCGAAGTCGGGGGCCAGGTAGGGATGCCAGCGGAATGGTCCGAGCGTATCAAAACTGGGGCGAGCTCCGATGTCTGCGGCAGGTTGGTAGCTGGCAGCCCAATGTTCGTCATGGCCGAATTGGGTAACCAGTGGTTGTAGTCGCGCCAGTAGCGGGGTATCGAGATCTGCCGTACAGGCGAGCTGACGAGTGGTTTCAAAGACTTCTTGGGCCGCCTCGGCTCCGTCCTTTGAGTAAACTAACCAAGTCTTCACTGCGTGCGATGGAACTTCGTTGGGGTTGTCTTTGATTTCTTTGTCGACCACCTTAAGCGCGTCGTCGAATTTACCACTAGCCACCAGCCACTCGGCTTTGAGAAGCTTATCGGAAAGATCAGATTTCTCCCACAGTTTAAGCGCTTGTTGCCAATCCTCTTGGGCGGCCGCCTGAGCGGATTGAACGGTGGCGATGGCCTTGTCGAGCGCGGTGCGTTGCGCTTTAAGTTTCTTCAATTCGTCCACTCGCTCTTTGGCACGTCGCTCGCGATTGGCCTTCGACTTCAGGCTGTCGGCTGGGTTTTCAGCTGCGGTTTCGGCTGGTTCACTGGCCGCCTGTTCGCTTTCAAGGGCTGACGTCTTTGCGACAATTTGGGGAGCAGATTCATCGGCGGACGAAGGTTGTCTGCGTGGGGCAGGGGGGCGTTCGTCACAATCGGCGGACTTGGTCGCCAAATTCTCACTTGCAGGCTGCGTGTCTTTGCTCTGTTCTGATTCTTGGTCGAGTCGTTTGATATCGGCAGCGATCGAGGACAAACGAGTCTGCAGTTCGTCCAATTCAGTCGCGGCCTGCTGCGAATTGCCACTGAGTGCGTGTGCCAAACCTAGGTAACGCGTTCGCTCAATTTGCAACAACGGATCGTCGGTGGCTTCAATCACACCGGACTCAGCTAACCGAATCATCTCGGGCCATAAACGGTAGGTACTCAGCGTAAGCAGCAGTCGCTCGCGACCAAGTTTGGTGCTCCCTTTGTCGGTGGTGTTGTATTTGGGATGCCGTGGAAGTGAGAGCATGTTCTCAGCCAGTGCCAGTGCATCGCTGACGCGACCGACCTTCAGTAAATTGCGAATCAGCCATTCATTATTGTGTGCGAAATTATGGATCTGGTCGGGGAGGACACGATCGCGCATCATGTGCGCATGATCTACTCGAGCCGATGCCTCTTGTTGCCAAACGGCGTCCTGGTAGCGATGCAGCTTGGAATAGATATGTCCCGGCATATGCCACATGTGCGCAATAGCGGGGAGGCTGGGGCCACACAGGGCAGCACTTTTCAGAGCTCGCTCGGCTTTGGGCTTGTCCCACAAGTGGATGCGGTAGTGGTGAGCTGGATGGGTGGGATTGGCGTCAAATACATCTTGCAATACTGCGTTGATGGCCGTGTGGCTCACGATCGGTAGGTCGGAGCGATCATTCTGCCAAAGCTGCAAAGCCAGGAAGGCACGCGCTTCGACGTCGTCCGGAAATTCCTCCACCAATTCTTCAAGGTCGTTGGTGTAGGTCTGAGCGCGGGCCTTCTTCTCGATCTTCTTACCCTTGTCGTCTTCGTCGCGACAGAATCGATCGTAGGCCTCGATATAAAGCTGCTCACGGCGAGTGGCTTTGTCCTTCAGCTGAATCGCTTGTGCAATGAAGTCCCGGGCGCGCTCGCGATTGCCCACATTGGCCATGGCCATTCCCCAAAAGCAGATCGCACATTCTGGATCGAGTTGAGCGGCTTGACGAAACGAGCGTTCGGCTTCGTAGTACCAAAAGCCGTGTAGCTGTGCGACGCCTTGGTGAATAAATCGCTGGGCAAGTTCGTTGACGGTAGAAGCAGGGAAGTCGACATTTGCCAAGCCCGTCATCAGATAGGCAGCTTGCCTTGGGCCTTCATTAAAGACCTCGCCGTGATAAGAATGCCCTGCCAACACGTCGTCCGTAGCCGCTTCCTGGCCTTGCAGGCGAAGCGAACCCATTGAGAGAATTAGACAAACGAAAATGGCAGCAGGGAGGGCGGAACGTCGCATAAGGCTGGCTCTCGGTTCGGCGCGGCGGAGGTGGGGTAAGCCTCTATGTTCGCCCAGTCGAGGCCCAAAGGCAATCAGCCAAGCGGGGGTATGAGATGTTTTTTGCGCAAGAGTGGGCGATTGAGCACGCCGTGGGTCGTCCCTGCCGGGAGTGACTGGGTTTAAGCGGTTGATGGGCCGAGGGGCGTAACCCCACTGTTCCTGTGCAACGCCTCAATTACCGAGGGCTTGGGAGCGAGATAGCTGCGAAGCAGCGAATTTTAATAGCCTGGGTCCAAGCGACGTGAGCCCCAGCGAACCGAGCGCCGGCCCCAGGAAAACCATCCCGAAGACGAATACGCGGACGAGCAATGGATTCGACCCGCAGGCCGATCTTATTCGACGTCCGCAACATCCCAGGCGGCCACGAGACTAACTGGGGCGATGGTGTGTGTGGTGGGCGTTTCATCGACAGATTAAAGCACTAGTGCCGTGTTTCGACGTTGGAGTCCCTGTTGTAGCGACCTTGGTGTGGATCAACGCGTTGATGAACTCCAACCCTCGGTCGCCAATGCAGTGAATGGGGGATGGAGGATGGGTGGGGGATCCTAGGGTTTCGTTTGGCTCGCTGTGGCTCGCCGCTCTGCACCCTAGGCTATTAAAATCCGCTGCTCCGCAGCTTTCTCCAGGGTTTGAGTTTGAGAATCAAGTTCGCGTCAATGCACGTTTTAAGCACTTATCCCAGCACTCCAAAACTCTACGGTTTCACCGGAGCTACGGGAACTGTCGAAACTGTGGTAGCGGCAGGCGCCATCCCTTGCGAAGCAACGCCGACTTGACCGGGATCAAAACCTCCTGAGCTCAGCGGGTTAGGCACTTCCACCAATTCTGGATTGTTACGTGGCGTGAGGAAGCGTCCGCGCTCAACGGCGTCTTGGTAGGCAGGCGCGGGCCAAGCACCTTCGCTCAGTCCAACTTGGTTGTAGTTAAGCAGAGAGCCCTTCTCTCGATGGAAGTCGCGGAGGGCCAATTGATAATCGGTCAACGAGCGGAAATACGCACTCTGGCTGGTTGCTAGTTGCTGCTGAGCTTGCAACAGGAAGTTGATATTGTCCAAGCCCTGTTCGTAACGCGCCTGCAAGGCTTCGACCTGTTGGCGGTCAGCGTCCTGTCGATTGAAGTTCGATTGCATCAACTGATAAGCGCGAGCGACCAAGCGTCCTGCGCTGCTCAGATCATGCGAGATTTTCAACTCTTGTTCTTTCAGTAACGATGTTTCTCGCGCTAAATTCCAGCGGGCGTTGGCCACCGCTGCGCTGGCTTGTCGCAAGCCGACTGGGTAACCCAGCTCAACTCCGGCTTGCCACTCTTGGTAGTCTCCTTCAAAGATGCTTTGATACAAGCTATTGAACGAATTGTTTGGATCGCGTCCGTCGATCAGAGCGTCTCCTAAACCGCGATAGCGGTAGAGTGCTAGGAAGTCGAGCGTGGGTTTGCGATTGAGTCGAGCGGCCAGCATTTCGAGTTCGCGGCGTTTGATGTTCCACTTCTGACGACGAATCTCAACGCGACGTGTGAGTGCATCACTGAGGGCCGCATCCCAATCAAAGATTACTTCGCCATCCATCGGCTGACTGGTCGGTTTGAGCAGCTGACCGTCGGTGGGTGGCAGCCCCATTAGATAACGCAAGCGTTGTTCAGCGGCATACAATCCGTTGGTACCGGTCAATGCTTCGCGGACATTGACGTCGAACAAGTAGTAATTGGAACTGGCCTGGGCCACGGCGGCTGCATCCCCACCCCGCATGCCTACCTTTTGCAATTCTTGGACGCGCTGCCAAGTCAATAGTGCGCTGTTGCGACCCGCCACAATCGTTTCGAGGTTGTGATAGGCGAAATGTAGTTCCCAGTAGGCGGTCTCGATGTCATTGGTAAAGGTGACGATCCCTTGTTCGAAATCTGCCAATGAAATATCGGTATTGATGCGCGCGATGAGCACACCATTGTATTGACCAATGCTCGAATTGGGGCCGGCAATCCGATTGAAATCAACTCCCGCTCCGCGCATCAACGGTTGCCGATACTCGGCTTCGAACCAGCCCGTATAGGCACTTGAGAAGAGTCGGTTGGGAGTATTGGACAGGTCATAGCCGATGTTGTGCCGCGCGGCGAAGCGGGCACCAGTGGCTGTTCGTTTCGCAATTTCATAGTTGAAGGTGGTTGCAGTCTGTTGGCGTGCCGGTACCTGAAACTGCTGCAAAATCTGATTGATGACAGTGTTGTTAGGACTATCGTTGACGTTCCAGAACAATTGGCCAGTGACCTGTGCGTCGAAGGCCGATAGGGCCGCTTCGACACCACCGAGTGGATTGCTTTCAGTAAGGGCTGGGTCGAAGTTGGTACTGGCCGAGGCTGTGCTCTGCACTACGTTACCACCCAACGATCGCAGGACGTCGCTGTTGGCCAACGCCATCTGAATGGCTTCGTCGAGCGGTAGTTCGCGGGTTGGCAGCTCCGAGGGGTTTTCAATAGTCAGTGGCTGTGGTGCCGCAGCAACTTGTGGCTGAAGACAGGAACGGACGCTAGGATATTCGATCTGTGTCGACACCGAGCTGTGGTAGCTAGGGGCACATTCCCAGGATTCGTCAAAGCGGAATTGCTTGGTAGGGGCGCATCCGCTAGTTGCCAGCAGGCATGCTAGAAAACACTTCAGCGCTTTGTTCTTGCGATTTACTTTCATATCCCTGCGTCCCACAGTGAGTTGTTCCAAGCGATTGGCTTTGGAAACGGCTAATTGGGGTCCTTAAGCTCAGAACCGCTGCAGGTGGTATCGGGTGATTATTCGGGACAACTAGACCCCAGGGCAGACGCAGGATAGAAAGTACTAACGCTAGCACTGGTGGATTCCGTACAACCCTCAAAGATTGCCACGCTATAAACGCATTGGAACGCTCAACGGCTTTTCCATTGCATCGAGCCCGTTGCATCGAGCCCGTTGCATCGAGCCAGAGCTGGGCTAAGCGAGGACCCGTAGCGGAATTCGCCAAGAATTTCGGTTTACCAACAGACCGAAATCAATTTCTAATTGTTCACAGCAGTACGTGCGTTCAATCTTGGGGCCACGACAACGCTGTAAAGGCCAAAGAGTGTGGCCGAATAGAACAGGTCCCCGAGCAACGTGTTGCGTGCAAAAGGAAGTGCATTGATATAGCAACTCGTCAGACCTTCCAACGTGGGTGCGTAACCCATCATCGGATCCAGCCAGCAAGCGAAATTGGTAGCCACAAAAAAGATGGCTGTACCTGCCAACGACGCTAACGGAACGGTGGCCACACCAACACGCCCGCGCAACAGTGTCCCCACACCAGCGGTTAATCCTAGTGCCAAATAGACGGTCAACATCGTGCTGCGGCTGTAGAAGCCCATGCTGGGGATTTCAAACCAATGTCCAATGACATCGCTGGCAGCCATCGCTCCAAACGCCAAAATTAAACCCACGCCTCCCGAGAGATAGCACCCGGCAAACAAAGCCAAGGCAGCCACAGGGGCCATATTCGGAAAGTGGGGGAGAAAGCGAAGCGTTATAGCCAATACGAAAAAGGCGAGAGCGACTAGGCGGATGTCTTTATTCATGGATCGAAAACCACTGCTGGACAGGTTTTATAACTAAAGAGGGAGCAGCGCCTGTGATACGGCTGCGCCCCCCAAGTTAACTCTGCCGTGGCAAAAAGACAAGCCCGAAGCGCTTTGTAGCGGAAGTCGCCAAGACTTTCGGAGGTGCCAGTGCCTGTGGAAAGTCGCTCCGAGATGAAATTCTTGGCGAATTCCGCTACGTTTCACGCCCTGCGGCTCACAAGTTGATGAATAACCTGGGTTTAAGCGGTCTGCTATGGCCGGCTCTACAGTGGCATGGCCCAGAAAAAGCCGGCCAGTGACAGGGCTTCGACCACCGCGGCTTGCTGGTCGTAAGGAACGGTCGTTCGCAGTAGCGGCGCACAGCTTCCGGGGCGGTAATTGCCCAAAGCGTATACGGGTTCACAGGTGGGCTGCAATGTGTGCAGATAGGGTAATAGAGGGATCGTTGCGAAAAATCTGGCCCCAGACGCTAGTGGTTGCCAGCAGCCGAAACGAACATGCCCATGTCGTTCGAGCATCGGATCTTCAAAGCGGAGCGGATAGTGGCAAATGCTGCTGGGGTGCCAGTGCACGCACTTGAAAGTGGCACCACGTCCCGCAAATGCGAGTTTCTCTTGCTTTTCGGCAGCTGATTCAGGCAAACTGCCTGTCCCCAAGCCATCGACCGACAGGTCGACGACTTGTACGGGAAGCGAAAGCTTCCGATTCTGCAGCGGTGTCAATGCATTGTCACTGCGTTTCGTTGCACTGTCTTGGTCTGTCCCTTCTTTGTCCTGGCTATCCACTTTTTTTGCATCCTGGTCTTGTGCGGCGGCGTCTTTGCTCGCCGGTCCAGTACTATCGGCTCGCGACGATTCGCGACTCGGTAGCTGAATCGGTCCCCCCGTGGCAGGTGGCTTGGGCACAGTGGGAGGTTGAGACGCTGTGCGAGCAAACAGCGACGCTGAAAGTGGCGCGTTGCCACCTTCCGCCCTACCGCTGACTGTTTGAACGTCGCCCCAACGCGGGGTGACTGCGTACTCGATTAACCCCGGTTCTTGGCCCATCGTCGATTGCGATAGGGATAATGCGCATGAGGCCAAGCACAATGAAGGTAGTAAATGATTAGTCCGAAAACGCATGTGTACTCTCCCCGAGGAATGACTTCTTTCCGTCATAATAGTTCGGTCCGCTTCTCTCCGAAGCTCCAGAATGTTCGCGCTCCGCCGCATAATCGATACTTCCCTACCCTTTGGATTTTGAACAAAGTTTTCGCGTCTTATGCCAGCAATTGAAGTCTGTGAATTGACGAAGTGTTTCGGCGAGCTGGCTGTTTTGCAAGGCGTTGAGATGCGACTCCCGGAGTTGGAACGACTGGCCGTGTTGGGGTCGAGCGGAGCGGGCAAGTCGACGCTACTGCGGATTTTGGCTGGATTGGAAACGCCCGACGCGGGAAGCTTCGCGCTCGATGGTGAAGATCTCACGCGTCGAAGTCCCGAGCGACGTGGGTTAGCGATGATGTCTCAAGACTATGCGCTGTATCCCCAGTTGAATGTGCGTAAGAATCTTGAGACCGCCCTGTTATCACTGCGACTAAGTCGCGATGAGACAGCCTCGCGGTGCAACGAAGCCATGGCGCGTTTTCGCATTGAACACCTGAGCGGGCAACTTCCATCGCAGCTTTCCGGTGGCCAGGCGCAAAGAGTAGCGCTGGCCAAAGCACTCATCCGCAGACCGCGACTACTGCTCCTCGATGAACCCTTCAGTCAGCTCGACGGACCACTGCGCGATGAATTGAGAGATTTGGTTTCGGAAATGGTCCAGCATTACCAGACATCACTCATCTTCGTTACCCACGATCCACTCGACGCCATGCGACTAGCCACGCACGTAGCCATCCTGCACACGGGTAGAATAATGCAATTGTCTACGCCGAGTGTAGTCTATCAATCGCCCCAGTCCCGAGTGGCTGCGGAGTTGATGAGTCCCTGGGGGGTGAATTGGCTGCAAGCAGACGGATTGGGCGAGTGTGGCGATGGACGCGTCATTCAGGCGTTGCGCGAAACCTTGTCGGCTGGTAAGCAAGTTGGTTTTCGACCTGAGGCAACACGACTTGAGGCAGCCGACTACGTTGACACGGAAGATTTATGCATACCTGTGGCGGTGGAACAGTCCGCCTACTTGGGCTTTGCCCATATGCAGCATGTGACAGGATCGCACCAGCGTTTTCGTTGCTTGGTTAGCCAGTCGTCAATGGTGGGGGAGCGGTGGATGATGGTCATTCCTCAATCCGCGCTGCTGCACGTGTCGTCTTGAACATCTTTCCCGGTGAACGATAGTTGGAGGGAGGTCGATCTGGCCCAATGGTAAATGGCAAGGTCTGTAAGGGCTGCAAGTCGCCCCCGGCAGGGGCGACCCACTTGGGCGACCCACTTGGAAAGAGAACCGCGTACAAGGTTAACGAGCCTGTTCGAGCGCCTTTTGGAAAGCGTCGAATTGTTTTTGTAGAGAGGCAGGCATCCGCAACCGTCCACCACTGTCGCGTTGCTGTTGGAACGAATCATTGCGGTCCGAACCACGGCGGACACGCCGCTCGGTGGGAGTCAAATTCAGATCCTCCAACATCTCTTGCCATTTTTGCCGTTCGGCAGGATCGGTCGAATTGGATAAGTCGCGAGCTTGATTCCAACGTTCAACAAACCGTTGCAAATCTTGCGGAGTCCAATCCAGTTCCCGTAACAACTCAGGGTCGGGTTGATCTTTCTGGCGATTCAAATAATCGAGTACCATTTGCGTGGTTTTGTCGGCGAATTCTTGATTTGTTTGGTCGCGTTCTCCCGAGCTGCCTCCTTCACCACCGCGTGTCCCCGTCCCCGAGCCGTTCGGTGGGGACGTTGACTTACCGCTCCCCGACGAAGGTGGTCCCTGCGACGGTCCACTACTTGAGTTATTTGCCTCGGATGAGGAACCCTCTGATGGTGAGCCATTCGGTTCAGATCCTTTCGACTCAGCGCCCGCTGATTGGGAGCCCTCAGGTGGCTTACCCTTAGGTTGCGAACCCTTAGGTTGAGTACCTTGTGATTCAGCGCCTGGTGACTGCGAACTCTGTGACTGAGACCCCTGTGACTGAGCCCCCTGTGATTTAGAGCCCTGTGAATCTGCGCCCTGTGAATCAGAGCCCTGGGGCTGGCTGTCTTGCGATTGAGTTTGGTTGGGCTGTGAAGCTTGGGAATTGGAAGCTTGAGGATCGGAACCTTGGGAAGACGAACTGGCTGACGAATCGCCGCCCTTCGAGCTAGCGCTATTGGACTCTGAGCTCGATGGCTCGGTACCTTGAGACTGAGAATCCGACTGAGAATCCGACTGAGAATCACTGGATGGCGAGCCGGATGAGGATGGTGCAGGACTGGCCTGAGAATCCGAGCCTGACGAGCTGCTTGATTGAGCATTGTTGTCGGCAGGCGATGGTTTCGAAGAACCTTGGTTTGTTTGTGAGACGTTGGATTGGTTGTCGTCGCTGTTGGGCGTCTGGGATGGCGACGGCTTCTGCGACTGCGACGGATCTGATGTGGCTGGCGAGGAACCGCCAGGGCTTGATTCCGAAGATTGCGACGCCGAATCACCGCCAGAAGTTTGGTCACCTGAGCGGTTCTCAGCATTTGCAGTCTGGTCGTTGGGTGGTTTCTGTCCCTGGCTAGGCTGCCCCCTGCCACTTTCCCCTCCTGGTTTTTCACTTGTCGATGATTGCGGCTTGGAGGAGTCGCTGGAGTTGGATGAAGAATTCGAATCCGATTGGTTTGCGCCCGATTCAGACGTACCATTCTCAGGCGTACCGGAGGTTTCGCCTGCTGGGCTGATATTGGGTTGGTTGTTATTTGGTTGGTTGGGGGGCGAAGTGGAACCGGATTGTTCCGGTTGGGATTGCAAGTAGTCGCTGACGCGTTGCATGGCTTCACCATCGCTGGTGGGCTTGCCCCCACCTGAACCCGATGGTTCCCCTCCAGCCTTCCCGCTCGACTGCTCAGTCGATCCGTTTTCGGGCGAACGACCATCCGACGAGCCAGCGGGGGATGGCGATCCAGCTTGCGAGGATTCACTACTGGTTGGATCGGTGTTCGATTGAGTACCGCCGTGGCTGCTGTTACTCGAGTTGCCGCCAGTCGAATTGTTACCAGTCGAATTGTTACCGGATTGGCTGCTGTTGCCATTTGACGATTGGTTTGAAGTGGATTGCGATTGACTGCCCGCGGAGCCACTGCCGCTTGAAGATGAGCCTTCTCCGCCAGCTTGCTGTTGGCCTTCGCTACCCGATTCTTGTCCCGCACCTCCGCTACTTCCACTACCACCGGCTTGGTCGCCAGTTTGTTGACTATCCGATTGCTGATTACTGGCTTGTTCTCCGCTCTCGGCTGAGTTCTGATTGGACGCGGATTGCGATGGCTGGTCTCTCTCCGGGGGCTGCTGACCGGCTGGTTGGTTGGCTGGATTACCACCAGTTTTCGACTGGTTATTCTCTGGATTGGCTGTTTGCGGCTGATCGCCCGTGGACTTATTGGGCGGTTGGTTTTGGTCAGCCGGAGGTGGATTCGGAGGTACATCGGGAGTTTCATCTGGACCGACGACCAGTAGGACCAGCGGCTGCGAACGTGTGATGTTCGGGGCGAGTTGTCGCGAAAGGGGATCGTGACGATTGTCTTCGGCGACCGCCACCAATTCGAATCGCTCTCCAACCGAGGCCCGTGTACCTGACAAATCGATCGGGTAGGTTTTCACTTGTCGGCCACGCGCGCCGTCAGCTTCGAGCAAACTGATGTCGGGAGCCGGCACGCCATTGCGACTCGGTTTGAGGATCAGTCGAGAGAGTCCGAAGTCGGGATCGGACGCGCGGATTTCGAGGTTAATGCGCGAATTGGCTCGCACCCGCAGCACGCGACTCTCGGGTCCGAGCAAGGTCACTTCGGGAGGCACATCGGCCAACACGCTTAGCGCGTGAGTTATGGGGCGTGGGTTCGCGTCGCCTCGTTGATTGTACCCACGTATCCGATATTCAACCTGGGTGGGGTTAGTCTTTGCCTCGTCGAGTTGCAGTGTCAGCTGGGCAGACAATTGTCGTTGGTCGATGTCCATATTGATGAAGGCTTGGGCGCGGACGAATTCTCCAGCTTCGTCGAGCGTGGGATTGACCTCCAAGCGTCCGCGGGACAGCGGTTGGTTGGATTGCGCGTGAAACGCAACATGCGTGCCTTCCACGGCTTCCACTTTTTCGCCGCTGACCGTACGCGGTTCAAGCTGCGTATAGGGCGGATATTGAAGTTCAACGGATTGCAAGACTACCGACGGGAGCGGGCTGATCGTTATGCGGAAAGGTCCGCTGACCGCATCACCGGCTTCGATCCAATAGTCGAGCGGCTGTCCGACTCCCTGTCCATCGGTGACAACGTTCCCGGCGTAGCGGAAGCCCTCGGTGGTCGCGGTCAGTGGTGTGCGTTGGTTCTGGATTTGTCCGTCGAGCGTACTGAAACGCACGAGTACTCGTTCCTCTCGTCGCAAACCTTTGACAGCCACTTCGACCTCGAGCGGTTTACCTTGCGTCAGCTCTAGTTCGCCGGGTTTGACTTCCAAGATTTGAACACGCGTAGGTGGAGTCGTTGAACTCCACGGGATCAGGATTCGATGTCCAGTAACAAAAGCGCTTTTCGGCGACAGCATCGTGTAGAGCACTAATCCGGTCGACAGCAACAGCACACAACCGATGATTTTAATCAAGGGACTCGTATCAACCGTGGCAGAGGGATCTTGTCCGCCGATGAATCGCGCGGCGCGATAGGCCAGCGCGGACATCACTCCGCGCGGGACACCATGTTCGGGAAGCGTTTCTAATTCGAGCCACGAGATCAGCCCGTTTTTGAATTCAGGGACGAGGTGCTCGATGCGTTTGGCGGCATACACCGGGTTGATGCGTCGTACGATCAATGGCAGGAGTTGCCAGCCCAGACACCACAATGAACCAGCCACGCCAAGGGACCAAAACAACCAACGCCCCCAACTGGCCAACGGCCACAACCAGTGGTCCACCGCGCAGGCGGTCAGCCAAATCAGCATCATCCCGGCAATCCACGAAAACAACAGCACCAGACCATCCATGAACTTGATGAACGAAGCCGTCTTCTTTAAATGCTGATGAAGAGACTGACGCACATCGTCGGTGGTCTGCCGCACTGAGGAAGGGACGTGAGGCGAGCGTTGAGGTTGAGCGACAGGGTTAGGGAGTGAACTCATAGGCCGAAAATGTCCGTGTCCGTGGCAGTAAAGCGGAATGGGCGTAGTCCAACGAGTCTATAATCTTTCATTATAGATATAGACCAGTTTAGACGCCCAAAGATCAGCTCGAGTTTCCGGATTTAGCGGCAAATCGCGGATTCTTCATGAGCCGCGGGCGTGAGGGCTTGTTGATTTATTTGTTTAACCCGCAGCCGAAGGTTTTGAAGCCTGCGCTATTTCAACCGCGAAGCGGTGGCATTCCGTGCCTTCGGCACTAAAAAACGCGGGCTTCATAAGCCGTAGGCTGGGATCATCGGTGAGAACCTCGCCTTTGGCTGTGGGTTACAATGCGCCAAAACCGGTGAATACTACTCGGACGGTGCGTAACATAATCCGCAAATCGTTCCACAACGAGCAGTTTTGCAGGTAGAGCAAGTCGTAGGCCACTTTGCGCCGGTACGAGGGAAGGTCGTTGGCATACCCCCCCTCAATCTGAGCGATGCCAGTCAGTCCAGGCTTGAGCCCCAAGCGTTGAAGATAGCCGGGGATTTTGCACGACAACTCTTCCATGTATTCAATGCACTCGGGGCGTGGCCCCACCATCGACATTTCTCCGCGCAGGACATTGATCAACTGAGGAAGTTCGTCGATGCGCATGCGTCGAAACAGGCGACCCACGGGGATGACTCGTGAGTCGCCATGCTGAGCTTGGCTAGGGCCTAATGCATCGGCCTGCAAGTGCATCGTTCGCAGTTTGTAGATGGTGAACGGTCGCCCATAGTTCTGATCCCGACGACGACAATTGGGGCAGCTTGTAGCGTCAGCCTTCGAATTGTCCGCACCTAAATGCGAACTGCGCGTGTTCAGCCCTACGCGAGTCTGCGTGAAGATGATCGGGCCACGCGAACTTAGTTTAATCAGCAGCGCAGCCAAGCACAGGATGGGCGCCGTTACAATCAGCAGTCCAGTGGCTACCACGATATCAGCGAACCGTTTGGCCAGCCGTGTGCGGAAACGTAAACAGCGAATGTTCTTTCGCTCGGAGGGGAGCCCCAGTTGTTTAAGCCACGCGGGGGCTGGAGCATGGCAACATTGATCGAGCAGATCATCCGCCGAAACCGATGGTAGCCGTTCAATATTTAGTTGGATGGTTGGAGTCGCAGTGGCGGAGCTCATTATTTTTCTCTATACGTCAGCCGTTCTTGGCTGGCTCGGATTCAATGGCGCGCACAAACGGGAGCTACCCTGGTCAGCCAGGAAAGGCTGACGTACGAGGGGTCAACCTGGAAAGGCTGACGTACATTTAAGCCTACGTCATTAGTGGGTTATGCGAATTGCCCGGCCACTAGTTAACTTCGTTTGGATCGCCGAGCTGAACGCAGTTGTCGCTACAATCGTCACAGCTGGTACTGTGCGTAAAAAAACGGCCCCAGCACAACATGCTGGAACCGTATCCGTGAATTAAAACAGTAAATCGGCGGTGTGACTAGGAACCCTTGTGAACCGAGTGGCAAGCCTTGCAGTTGGTTGCCGTTTCTAATTCTTTAACAGCTCCCTCGCGACCGACGACCACTTTGGCAGCAGCCAGCGCGGCTTTACCAGCCAGCGTTTGCCACGACGCTTCGTCACCCTTAGGCGGCTTGCATTCCACCATGCTGATGTAAACATCGAGCAATTCTTGCTTTTCTTCCGCCGTACCTTCGCCGGCCACAATTTTCTTTAGTATCCCAGCTTCTTTGCCGTGAGCGATCTTCATTACCTCTTTGATGGTGTGCTTGGACTTAGCCTCATCACCTTCGGCCGCGCGCGATAGCGACATTGCCGAGCCTAAACCGGCTACGCACAAGGCCACGATACTGAGTAGTTTCAACTTTCGAGTAACCTGCATGAATCAAACCTCTCATGTAAAACAGTGGAGACAGGAACACCGATGGATTAGCCAAGCAGCTGGCGACCAATTCGTCAGAGTCGGAAAACCTGCACGGGTGGCGGAGAACCAGTATACTGCATTCGTGCCGTCCAAAGTGGTCGTGAGCACAAAAATAGTGAGAGCTGACCGACTTGCATTGTGGATGGAATGTTTGCATTGTCCGGCAACAATCGCTACAACTAAGTTGGCTGCCGTTGGTCGCTCGACTCGGCAAGTCGAGCAACATTTCCCACCTGCCTGACCTCCCTTAGGAGAATTCTATGCTCCCCCGCCGTGACTTTGTATTGACCACTGCCGCCGCAACGGCAGTTACTGCGACCGCTTCGATGGTGCAAGCTCAAAACGACGACCAACGTGTAATCCGAGTCGGAGTCATGGGACTCACTCGCGGCCAAGCGCTAGCGCTCGACTTCGCCAAACTGGACGGGGTCGAAGTGTCCGTGGTGTGCGACGTCGATGGCAATCACTTGCGAAGTTCAGCCAAACAACTGCAAGAGCAAACTGGTGGCGCTGCCCCGCGTACCACCAAGGACTTTCGCGAGATACTGGCCGATAAACAGATCGACGTACTGGTCTGTGCGGCACCCAATCATTGGCATGCGCCGGCTACGATCATGGGCTGCAAGGCCGGGAAGCACGTGTACGTTGAAAAACCATGCAGTCACAATCCCCGCGAAGGGGAATGGATGGTCGAAGCGGCCGATAAATTCGGTCGCTGTGTGCAGATGGGCTCGCAGCGTCGCAGCTCGGCGGGGACTCAAGCCGCTATCGCCAAGCTGCATGAGGGAGCCATAGGCAACGTGCATTTGTCGCGTTGTTACTACAACAGTCAGCGTGGCCCGATTGGCAAGGGAGCGGAGGCTGAGCCACCCAAGGAACTCGACTACGATCTATGGCAAGGTCCCGCGCCGCGCAGACCGTTTCGCGATAATATTCTGCATTACAACTGGCATTGGTTCTGGCATTGGGGTGGTGGCGAACTGGCTAACAACGGCGTGCATGGACTCGACTTGTGTCGTTGGGGACTAAATGTCGATTATCCTTCTCGATCGGTCAGCTCTGGTGGTCGCTATTGGTTCGACGACGATCAAGAAACTCCCGATGTGCATTCGGTGTGCTTTG
The DNA here is from genome assembly GCA_041739785.1 of Pirellulaceae bacterium. Lineage (GTDB taxonomy): Bacteria > Planctomycetota > Planctomycetia > Pirellulales > Pirellulaceae > Aureliella. The sequence continues at coordinate 10,016 of JBGSNE010000003.1, read as the reverse complement.
AATTCGAGGGCAAAAAACAAATCACTTGGGACGCCCTGTCGTGCAACAAGCATGCCCCCGGTTTTTTCTGCGCGTTTTATGGCGACGAGGGGACATTGGAATTGGATAGCGATGGAACGTATCGCATTTTCGACCGCAATGACAAACAAATCGAAACCGGTACCGAGAAGCCGTCCGTGGGGCAACGCGAACACCTGCAGAATTTCATCGATGCCGTGCGTGCGAACAATCCACAGCAATTGAATCAACCGATTGGGGAAGGGCACAAAAGTACGCTGTTATGCCATCTGGGAAACATCGCTCATCGCACCGGACGGACCGTCCGGACTGATCCGGCCAATGGTCACATTCTCGAGGATGCGGAGCAACTCGCGCTTTGGAAACGCAACTACGATCCAGCCTGGGAAGCCGACGTAAGTATGTAGCCAAGAGACACGAACCGGTTGTAGCGGAATTCGCCAAGAATTTCGGTTGCGAACGATTGGTTCTGGGAACCGGCGGACACCAACAAGGGGTGTGCCCACGATGTGAACTAAGGAAACAGTGTGAATGCAGGAATACGATGTTGAACCTTCATGGTTTGTGGCGGCTGGAAATTGGCCGGCGGGCGGAAAGGACAGCCCGCACAGGGGCAGGGTGTCCTTCGATGGTGCGGGTATGATCTTCGGGATCCAGAAAGTCAACGAGCGATTCAAACGTCATCCAGGGCGTGCGCCGCTGCTCAACCGCTGTGGTACGGCTGATGTCGACGACCTGAATGTCCTGAAAGCCGCATTGTTCGAGCCAGGTCGTCAACAATGGCAAGCTGGGAATGGCGCCAATGTTTTTCATCTTGGCGTAACGACCAACTGGCTCAAGCGATGTCGGACTGTCTGCTTCGATGATGAGTGTTTCCAGCAGCAATTGCCCACCGGGAGCCAGCGTGCCACGCAAACGTTCCAGATGCTGTTGCGGATCGTGGCGATGGTAGAGCACTCCCATCGATAGTGTCACATCAAAGGGACTAGGCGACGGCAAGAGGTCATCGTCGGATAGTGGGACTAAATGGTGGCGTTCGGGACGCGGCGCATATCGTCGGAGTACTTCGAACTGCATCCAGTACAGCGGAAACGGATCACAGCCGATCACCAGTTCGGCTCCGGCTTCCAGCATCCGCCAGCCGTAGTAGCCATTGCCACAACCGACATCGAGCACGAGTTTGTCGCGGAAATCAATCGCGCTAACGATGCGCTCCCATTTCAAATCCGAACGCCATTCGGTATCGATATCGATTGAGAAAATTTGAAATGGACCCTTGCGCCACGGATGAAAGGCTCTCAACGTTTCGGTAAGCACGTCGTCTGCGACCGTCGTTGGCCCGCCGACGGAAACTGCTGCGCCGGTCGCATCCCATGTTGTTGGTTCGGCGGTTGGTAAGCGATGATAGGCGTCGATCCAGGCTGGCATGTTGCCATGGGCTTCAGGTATCAACCGCGATTGGCACAGGTCGCGCAGGTGCTGCGCCCAGGTGGGCAGGCCACGACGTTTGAGGGTTTGATAGAGGGCTTCGCGGTCGAAGAGCAAGGCTAGTTCCATTTGTACGTCAGTCTTTCTAGACTGACTTCGATTGCCGTACGTCAGCCTTACTAGGCTGGCTTGGCTTTTTGTTATTGGTAACGGTGAATACAGGTCAGCCAAGAAAGGCTGACGTACGTTTGATCGCTAGGATTGAGACAAAATTAAAACACTGAAACCACGGTGCGACGACGTCAAAGCCCACCTGTCGAAGTCTGCCAGTATGCGTGTCCAGCGTCTCAGGGATCAAACGGTTTTCAATGGCTGTTCGCTTCTGCGCAATCTCCAAGTCGCTGTAGCCGTGAGCGCGTTTGAAATCGTGATGCAATTCGGTGAGCAACGCCTGTTGAGCGGGTTCCTCAAAGCAGATCTTCTCTGATAGTAATAACGCGCCGCCAGGATTCAGCGCCTCGACCACTGTTCGTAGCAACTTTTCTCGGTCATCAGCCGGTACGAATTGCAGCGTAAGATTCAGAACCACGAACGAGGCGTTGCTCATTGAGAAGTCGCGGATATCAGCCAAGTGGACTTGCACCGGGCAACAGGCGGTTTGAGTTTCTATTGTTGATTCATGGTCCAATTGGTTCCTCAGTCGGGTTATCATCGCGGCTGACGAGTCAACAGCATGAATCGTACAAGACACGTCGCCCTGCTTGCGCATCAACAGCGTGGCCGCACCCAATGAACAGCCTAAGTCATAGAGGTGCGTGTGGGGCAGAGCGAAGCGAGTGGTCAATTGTTCGATCATTGACAGGATCGAAGCATATCCCGGAACAGACCTGGCTATCATATCCGGAAACACCTCAACGACTTGTTCGTCGAAGGCGAAGTTGCCCACGTGTTGTTGTGGTAGTGCGTAAATGCGGTCTTGGGACATGCGCAGGGACGGGCTGGAGATGGTAATCTTAAAGTGAAACGTCGGTTCGTTGTGGCCGTCGGAAAAAACTGAGCGGACGAGTGCTCTCAGTGAATTTCAGCTATTACAGGAATATGTCAATGAGCTTGAAAGTCAATCGGCGCGAGTTATTGAAATTTGGTGCGACCTGGAGTGCGGCTGGTTTGCCTTCCGGCGGGCCACTGGCTGCGGCCGAAAAATCTCAGGCGATCGTCGACGAAAACGCTCGGGCAGGGACGCGCGACTGGATGTTGGGCAATACACGCATCGACCCCGATTCCAAATACCGCTCCCCCTGGATCGAAGGCTTTGCATCGCAGGCGAGTATCCCAGCGGGGCAGAAATTGCAAATTATGGTAAGCACCAATCCCGCCAGCGATTTCACGATCGATATCTATCGACTTGGCTACTATGCGGGGGACGGCGGGCGGCTCGTGCACAGCAGTGGCAAACAAAAAGGCGGAGTGCAACCCATGCCGGAGATTGGCGAACGGCGGTTGCTGAATTGTCAGTGGGAACCGAGCTATGAGCTGACGATTCCCGATGATTGGCTCAGCGGTGTTTACGTGGGCAAATTGACGGAGCTCAAAGAGCAACTCCAGAGCTACGTGATTTTCATCGTTCGCGACGCCAGGCATAGTGATCTGTTGTTTCAATGCAGCGATCATACGTGGCAAGCCTACAATCGTTGGCCATCGCAGTATTCCCTGTACGACGATGGTGAAAACCAGTGGCATTGGGGAGGAGAGTCGCAGGTAAGTTTTAATCGCCCCTATGGAAAATACTGTCAGATTCTCGATGCGCCTTTGTCGCTTGGTTCCGGGGAGTTTTTTTTGTGGGAGTTTCCGTTTGTGCACTGGCTCGAACGCGAAGGCTACGATGTAAGCTACATTTCCAATACGGATCACCACCGCGACGCTACACAGGCCCTACGGTCCAAGGGCTTTCTTAGTGTAGGGCACGATGAGTATTGGACGATCGAGATGTTTCGCAACATGCAAGCCGCAATCGCGGAGGGAGTGAGTGTTGGGTTCTTCTCGGGCAACGCTGTCTGTGGCCGAATCGTGTGGGATGGAACCACGCGGTCGCTGCGTCGCGTGGGTGTTTTTGGACCACCGGGTGGCACACGCGAATTTCAAGCCATGGCGTCGTTGGAACACGTCCGACCGTATGGCAACGAATTGATGGGAGCGCATAGCACTGGCCCGGTAACCGGCGGCGCAGATTGGATTTGCACTTCGCCCGAACATTGGTTGTATGCGCAGACCGGCATGGCCTTGGGCGAAGCTATACCTGGGGTCATTGGTTGGGAGTACCATGGCGATCCGGCCGAAATTCCGGGACTGGAGATTGTCGCCCGAGGCCCAACGCAAACCGCACCGGGACAACCGAACGGCGGCGAATACACGGCGACTGTCTATCCTGGACCGAAGGGTAATTTTGTGTTTAATGCGGCTACCTGCTGGTGGGCCGACGGGCTGTCGCAGCCACCCGGATATGTACGACCAAGCGTTTACACCTCGCCTCAAGGACCCGATTGGCGATTACAGCAAATCACTCGCAACGTGTTGAATCGCGAGCCTACGGCTACACCGGATCGATGTATAATGCCAGATATCCAGTGAAGGCCGGTTCCACTTTAATATACTTCTCAATACGATGATTTCCGAATCGCACGATCGTCAAGACGCAACCATCGATCCAGCTGGCCAGCCGGCGTGGCGTGTGGCATTGTTTTATCCGCGACAAGGGAGTTGGACCGAAGCGGATTATTTGGGGTTGGAAGGTGGGCCGTTGGTAGAGTTTGACAAGGGATGTGTCGAGGTGTTGGATATGCCGAGTAAAGAGCATCAACGGGCCGTCCAATTTCTTTATCGCTGGCTTTACCAATACGTCTCTACGGCACGATTGGGAGAAGTCTTCATGGCTCCGCTGCCAGTTCGACTTTGGCAAGAAAAATACCGTGAGCCCGATATAGTATTTGTCCGCTCCAACCGCCCGGAACATTTGGGTTATCCCGATGGCGCAGATTTAGTCATCGAAGTCGTTAGTCCAGATCGTGAAAGCCGTCGACGAGATACCGTCATCAAGCGCAGTGAATACGCGCGCGCGAAAATCGCCGAATATTGGATTGTCGATCCTGAGCAACATCAGATCGAAGTGCTGAAGTACGACGAGGAAGCCGAGTGCTATCGACAGCATGGTCTCTTTGAAGCAGGGCAAATTGCCATGTCCGCAACGCTGGCAGGATTGGCCCTATCGGTCGATGAAGTGTTGGCGGCGGTTAGCGGAACGCAATAGTAATTCGCTATCTATCGCCGCCAGTAATTGTAGGCTCGCCCGCGAGCCTACTTTAGCTACTTCAATAGTCGCGCAAGGGTTTCGGCCAAGCTGCGTAGGGCGTTGTCGTCGGGCAAGCTAATCGTTAGTTGTGGCCGGCCGGCTTCATCGCGCTCGACACAGTCGGCCAAACTGCTCGCCAGCTGATCGACGGTTTCGGAGCTAGGGGGAGTTGTGTTGCTACCCGCTACCAATTCGCCGACCATCTGTAGTGCGGCTCCGAGCAATTGTCCGCCAGCAGCCGAGACGCGCTGCCGACGTTCGGCAATTGCCGCCGTTTGATCGGCCACTTGTTGCTGCTGACTCTCATCGACAGGCGGGAGCAATTTGGGTTGCAGGATTTTTTCCAGGCGTCGTTTGAGATCTCCGATGCCGCTGAGCATTTCCACTGACGAAACTTCGGAATCAAAGTTAATGGCGGCGTCGGCCAAATCTTGCTTGGAGGCCAATGTGTCGAGCAAGCGTTCTTCGATTGTTTCCTCGGTCACCAGTTTGTAGATATGTACCGGATTTTTCTGCCCCATACGGTGAGCTCGCGCGATGCGTTGTTCCAACACCGCGGGATTCCAGGGTAAATCGACATTGATTACCGTGTTGGCGCTTTGCAGATTCAGACCGGTGCTTCCCGCATTGGTCATCATGATCAGCCGACAGTTGGGCTCTTCCTGGAATTTGCGAACAATTTCGGGACGCTTCTTTTGGGGAACTTGTCCATCGAGTCGCACGTAGTCACAACCGAGTAGATCGAGCTTTGTTTCGATGCGATCGAGCATTGTTCGCCATTCGCTAAAGAGCACGATCTTGCGACTCGGATCGTCGATGAGTTGCTCGAGCAGTTCTCCCAAGCGTTCGAGCTTGGAGCTGTATTCGGGTTCCGTTTTATTGCACAGGAAAGTGCTATCGGCGGCCATGCGGGCCATCAACAGTGCTTTTTGCAAGCGCAGTAAATCCATCTCTGTTAAAAACTTCTTGGCTGCAATCCGCGCGGCAACTTGCAACTGCCCTTCGCTGATCTCGAGTTGCTCGGCCGTCGGTTTAATCCGCACGATTTCGTCAGTTCGTTCTGGGAGTTGCTTCATCACTTCGTTGCGGCGGCGGCGCAAGAGGATCGGCTGTAGGGCCTGGCGTAGTTCATCCAGGCGTTGATAGCCACGTGGTTTGCCGCGGTCGTCGACCACGCGGTGTTTGTGGAAGAATCGATAGGCGGGACCCAGTCGACAATCGTCCACAAATTGCACAACCGTATAGAGTTCGTCCAAGCGGTTTTCCAGGGGCGTGCCCGAGAGGACCAAGGCGAATGGACTGTGCAACGCGCGGATGACTTGGCTGGTCTTCGATTCCCAATTCTTGATCCGCTGCCCTTCGTCCAAAATGATTAGATCCCAGGGGACCAGTTCGACGTGCGCTAAGTCGCGCATGACCTGTTCGTAATTGCAAATCGTGAAAAACTTGTCCGAGTGATACTGCTCGGCGCGTTCTTCCCCTTTGCCCACAATTAACTGAGTAGAGCGTCCGCAGAATTTGTTAATTTCGCTCCGCCATTGGCTTTTCAGCGAGGCGGGGCAAACGACAAGCACCCGTTGGATATCGATTTCGCGGGCCAGAAGCTCAGCCACTCCAATGCCTTGAATGGTTTTGCCGAGTCCCATGTCGTCGGCCAGCACAGCCCGCCCTGCGCCGACGGAAAAAGCAATGCCGTCTAGCTGGTAGGGGAGTAAGTCGACTTTAAGCAATGCCTTGCGGAGTGGATGCTTGGTCGGATCTTGCCGGATTTGCTTGGCCAGCTTTTCCAATTGCACTTGGACCAAGTCGCGCTGAATGCGCTCCTCAGCATCAGGGTAGATATGCACGTCGTAGCCGGCATTCTCCAGCGCTTGGATGCGTTGCATCATCTCCCGTCCATGGATGGCGTCGATCGAGCTGGTGCCGATAATTTCAGCGGCCGAGTCTTCAAGCGTTTCAGGTACGTTGAATACCAAACCGATGGGCTGCGTATACTGCACTCGTACAGACAGGTTTTTGCGTCGATAGGGCTTGTTCAATTGTGCGTTTGAAAAGCGTCTAGGTAATTTACTGAGGGTATGCAGTACGTGCTTGCAAGTCCCTAAGTGATTGGTGCGAAAGTCGGGACAACTGCAATACGACTGCCCTGCATGGCAGCCTCGCAGGGCGACGCGATAGGTTTTGCCGGAGTTTTGACTAGTGACCAAATAGTCGGTCCACGGGACAGAAGTATTGGTCGAGCGAACCGTCATCGGTTCCTCGCGAGCGCGTTGTTCGCGCTCCGCCATCGCCCGGTGCAGGAGTTCTGGTTCGGTCAAGTTTTCTAGCGGAACGGCTTCATCCGGTGGCGCGGCTAGACCCATGGTGGATTTGGCGTCAAGCAGATGCGCCAAGGCGGCACCAATGTGTTCGCAGGTCGTTTCGCAATGGTCGCAGTTGGTCAGCAATTGTTTGTTGCGGCCACTTTGCAATGTGATCGTGACAATCGACTCATCGACGTTCACGCGGTACAGGTCGCCTCCCAGAAACACGTCATGCTCGGAGTCAATTTCGTATTGCGAGCCTAGGGCGATGAGCTGCTTGCCTTGGTCGCCAAGCAGTTGACAGGCTTGATAGTGAGTTAGACGCGCCAGCCGTTGATGAAACGGATTGAGCTTTTTCTCGGGAGTGCCAATGGTGACCATCGGCTGAAGTTTGCCGCGAGGTTTTCGTTTGCGCGTTGCTGTCGCCATCGCAATCTCCCTATTGAACTCAGAATTCCGACCACCATGTGCTTCATTGAAACGCATCATGACGACCATGTCTACTCGGTAGAGGAAAGTCGTCAAGACTTTCGGTGCAACTATCCCGGTGTGATATTGGGTCGCCGAAACTCTTGGCGCGTTCCGCTGCGTGCGCAATTGGCATTCGATTTGCGTGCATGGATCCCTGCGCGAGGGGGATGTGTTAAGCTGTTGCTTCGTAAGAATTATTGATGGTAGAGACTTGTTCACAACATAAGGAGGTGATGCGATGACGAACGCTTCAATCAGTAGCCTAATCAAGACCGGAACCAAGCTGTATCTGGATTCGATCGATCCGGAATTAGTGCAACAGAATTTGGCATGGGGAGCGGTAGGGGCCACCAGCAATCCAATTATCGTTTCGGGCTTGATCGAAAGTGGACGATTCGATAGCCAGTTGAGTGAATTGCTCAAATCGGGCAAAGACGATTCGGAGATCGCTTGGGAATTGACGGACCAACTAGTTCGTCAGGCACAGGAGGCTTTTCACCCTATCTGGAAGCAAACTCGGGGGAATGCCGGATGGGTCAGTTTTGAACTTGATCCGCTCATCGAAGACGTGGAGGCCAATCTACCGCATGCCGAGCGTGTAGAACGCTATGTCGAGCTGGGGAAGCAATGGTCGAAAGGGCATGACAACCGCATGATCAAGGTCCCAGCCACGCCGGCGGGGCTCGATTGTTTGCAGGTCTTGTGTGCACATGGCGTGACCCTCAATGTCACTTTGGTCTTTACCATGGACCAATACACCCAGGCTCGGGATAACGTCTGGGCGGGTGCTCAGCAACGCAAGTCACTCGACGCATTCAAGAGTGTCTATAGTATTTTCGTCTCGCGGGTCGATGTGTATAGCGCCAAGCACGCAGCCAGCTTGTCATCAGAAGCACAGGGGCAAGTCGGAATTGTGAACGCCAAGCGGATTTGGCAGGCCAATCAAGAATTCTGGGGAAGTCATTCCACGCCGTTGGAACAAGAGATTATTTTTGCCAGCACCGGAACGAAGAATCCCAAAGATCCACCGACTAAGTACGTTGCCGCATTGGCGGGAAGCGACATTCAGACTAACCCGCCAGAGACGAATCAAGCGGTGGCAGCCAGCGACGTAACTTTTAAACGCGATGTCCAACAACTGCCGCCCGAAATTGTGCTAGCCGATATCGATCGCCACATCGACATGGGACACTTGCAAAAAACATTGATGGATGAAGGACTCGCCAAGTTTGCCGATCCACAGAAGAAGTTGATAAACACGATTGGTAAGAAACGTGCAGAGTTAAAGGCTGGGTAGTTAGATCGCAAGTTACGTTCGCCAACAAACTTAAACTTAAACTTAAACTTAAACTTACAACTTGTTTGGCTCGCCGCAGTGGAACGGCAGTTATCTGTTTCGTTTGTCTACAGCCAGACAGCTGCTCGGCGAGTTTTGGTTTTAAATTCGGTTTGAGTGACACTTCTCGCTAATCGCCGGTAGTGGTAGGGTTTTCTACCCTCCCGCGAACCCGTCGAATGTCTCGTTTACTCCAACGCGCGGGAGGGCGAAATCAACCGTTGTACCGGCGATCAGCGAGAAGTGCCGTTTAAGTTTAAGTTTAAGTTTAAGAAAAAGAGAATGCGAAAGTCACAAGTGTGCTTGCAAAGAAGTTCAAAACGGTTGAACGTGTGCCTAAATTCTGACAATCATTTCGCTTGAGTCGAAGCGAACTTTGGCGGCGGTTGCCTGTTTGTCGTCAGGATGCCGATAGCCGACGGCACAGCCGACAACGGTTGTGTATTCACTATCCGTGAGCCCTAAGATTTTGTCGTACTCTTCGTGAACGATGCCTTCCATGGGGCAGGTGTCGATCTCTAGCACCGCAGCGGAGACCATCAATTGTCCTAAGGCGATGTAGACTTGTCGCGCATTCCAATCTAGATGGGATTGCATGTTAGCAATTGCGGCCACGACCACATTGCGATAATTGGTCATCGTCTCCGGTGGGAGATTCCGCGTCTGACAAAGCTGGGTGAAGAATGTGTCGATATAGTTTGCATCCATGGACCGTCGGGCTGCAAAGACGACCATGTGCGAACAATCTTGGGGCTGTCTCTGGCTCCACGAAATTGGAGGCAATTGGGCTTTGACCTCCGTGTCGGTAATGACGATGAACTTCCATGGTTGCAGACCATAGCTACTGGGGGTAAGAATGAGGCTTTGCTCAAGCGATTCCCAGATTTCCTGCGGCACTGGTCGCGCGGGGTCGAAGCGTTTGACCGCATACCGCCAACGTAGTTGATCGAGCAACTGCTGGCTGGCCGCAGAGTCGCTGTGCGGCGGTTGGTTGTCGTGGGTCATGCGCGGAGTGCCTTGAAGTGTGCGATGGGAAAGCCGTCAATAGCTATCGTAGTGGAAGTCGCCAAGACTTTCGGCGTGGGAAAAGTAATTGCTCGCGTCTGCCGAAAGT
>JBGSNE010000016.1:0-7933 GCA_041739785.1 Pirellulaceae bacterium | reverse complement strand
CGATCGCTGGCAAGCCGGAAAAACGCGGGGATGCTTCAATGACCTGGGATTGCATCCCAGGCTATCAAAAGCCGTGCCTTCGGCACTAAAAATCGTGGGCTTCAAAACTGGCCCGCCGAACTGATATAGTGACCGAAAGTGACTTATCCTACTAATTGCTTAGCTAATTTCAGGCACAACATACGGTGCACGATATTGGCGTTTGAGGAACGAATTGGCCTTCTCAGCTCCCTCGCCGGTAAACTTGCCGCCGTCCACATCATAATTCAGAATCGGACTGAGCGACAACTCGGACATAGGAACATCGTGTGCCGCGATATGACCTTTCATATCCTTGTGCAACGCACCCCACAGAGGCAGCTCTTTGGCCAGCTCTGCTGCAGCCTCTGGGTTATATTTCTCGCCAGCCTGAAAGGCAACGTTCGCCAAATTGCACCAACCGGTTGAATAATTACCCATCTCAACAGGAGTATTCAGAGCACTCGCATCGCGGCTGCGCACGCAGTCGATGAAGTTCTCTTGGTGCACTCTGTTGCCACTGTTCCCCTTGAACTCGCGGATCACCTTGCCATCTTTGTCGAAGGCGACCCCCTTGCCACGTTGGCCTTCGAAACGCCCACCTTCGCAGTAGGCAATGTAACCGCTTCCGGGACCAGGATGTTCGGGAGACTTTTTCTTATCGCCTTCCTTCTTAGTGGCAGCGACGTTCGACAAGCCGATGACAGTTGGGATTTCGCCCGTATCGAAGTAGACGAAATGCACATTCGGGGTATTCCCAGCGTCGCCCCAAGCCACACGACCACCGGCAGCCATGATCCGCGAAGGGAGCTTGACCTTATCTTGGAACACATTGTTGCGGGCGTCATCCAGCACGTGCACGCCCCAGTTCCCCATTTCGCCGGAACCGGTATTGAAATCCCAGTGCCAATCGTATTGCAGGTTATCTCGGAAGATCGGTTTATCTTGCGCTGGTCCCAACCACAAATCGTATTCGACATTCTTTTCGATCTTCAGTGGTTCGCTCCGTTTGCCGATTTGCTCGCGAACACCGTAGCGATTGACACGGCAGCTAAGGATTTTCCCTAGTGCTTTTTCTTCGTGCAAGAACTTCTTAATCTCGGCTTGCATTGGATCGGAACGCTGCTGCGTACCGACTTGGCAAATGCGATTGTACTTACGCGCCGCATTGACGGTTTGATCCCCTTCCCACTGCGAATGGGAGAGTGGCTTTTCGACATACACATCCTTACCGGCTTGCATGGCCCAGATTGCAGCCAAGCAATGCCAGTGATTGCAGGTTGCCACAACGACTGCGTCGACTTGGTCGTCATCTAACAGTTGCCGCACGTCCGAAAAGGTTTTGGCCTTGGGGAAAATGCGACTCTTCTCATAGACTCGTGCACCATCGGGATCGCACAGTGCCGTAACCGCCACGCCCGTGGTGTCACTAAACACTCGCATGTGTTCACCTGCTCGACCACCGCAACTGATAAAGCCGATGCGGATCTCTTCATTGGCCATGGCCCGCGCAGTTGAATTCGGAAAGGTCCAAACCGCGCCTGCAGCGGCTGCGGTTCCCAACAGTGTTCTTCGATTTAGTTGACGTGCCATAGAAGTAACTCCTTCGGATTTGAAAATAATAAGAATAGCAATTCGCAGTTGACTGAACGGCCCGTGGGTCACTCCCCGTGGGTCGCACCTGCCGGGTGCGACTTCATGCACCAGCGATTATCTTGCCAATTGCCCTTTAGCCCTGATTTTCGTGAGCGTTCGCATCGAAGACTGAGGCTAACGCCCAATCGGCCAATCAACGTGCCGCTCTCCAGCTAGTATAATGAATAAACTGTGGATGTGGGTATCTGCGTCCCTCGTGCGCGCAATTTCTGCTTGTCAAACCAACTCGCGCAAGCCCTACTTGGCTTTAAAATTAAGGAGAAACTGGAATGCCAATGCACGATTGGAGCCAAGTAGCTGCAGGGCTATTCCACCACTTTCACCAAAGCTGGTCGGTTCGTATCACGGATGCACTCAACGCCGGAGTATTGCCGCCAGGGCTTGCTGCACTTGTTGAGCAACGAGCGGGGATCAGGGAACCCGATGTGTTAGCCATCGAAGGCTACGAAACAATCAATCCGCTTGCATCTCGTGCCTTGGAAGAAAACGTCGGTGGAGTAGCGGCCCTCGAGGCTCCCGCCACGAGTATTGTCCAGCGAAGCACCAACGAAGTTTACGCTGACCGTGCTAATAAAATCGTCATTCGCCATCACCTAGGTACAATCGTAGCCATCATCGAAATTGTTTCACCAGGGAACAAGGATCGAACTGGAGCGGTCCGCGACTTCGTGGAAAAAACGGTCGACTTTATCCGCGCTGGCATACACGTCTTGATTGTCGATCTCTTTCCTCCAACTGTCCGCGATCCCGCCAGTCTCCACAAATTGATCTGGAATGAAATCGAGGATACTCCTTTTGAATTGCCCAAGGGAAGGCAGCGCTTGTTGGCATCATATCAAGCGGGGTCGGAGAAAGTGGCTTATATCGAACCGCTTGGTGTGGGCGAAGTGCTTCCCGATATGCCACTGTTCCTGACGAACAGGTTGCATATCAAAGTTCCGTTGGAGTCAACTTATCAAACCACCTGGAATAGCTTACCGGAACAACTTCGCGCCGCCGTGACAAAGCCGGCTTGACCAACGTGGCCACCTTCATGATTGGACCTGAGCGCTGGGACACGCCGTTTATGTACGAGGGACTGTTTGACACGCCCCGCAGCCACCACGAAATGTCGCACAATCAAACTCAGATGATCGAAGACTTGGTTCAAGTCGATCGATTTCACATGGAGCAATTTGCCTATCTACTAAGCCGGATGGATGCTGTTCAGGAAGCCGACGGAAGTACGCTGCTCGACAACACACTGCTAAACTATGGTTCGGGGCTAGGCGATGGCTCGACGCACCAATACAACGATTTGCCAATTGTAGTGGCTGGTGGTAGCCAGCGGTTGAACTCGGGCCAGCACATAAATCTTCCCGAAGGGACGCCGCTAGCCAATCTGTGGCTTACGCAAGCTAGACTAATGGGACTCAACATCGACCGCTTCGCCGACAGCCAAAATGAGATTTCTGCCTTGATCAACAACTGAGAAAAAAGTATTGGCCACTATGCATTGCGTTTTAGCCGAATACGCACAGCGCAGTTCAATTTAGAGCGAGTGATCAATACGTTATGAAAGTGAAAAATAGTAGAATTTGAATTTGAGAGCTAGCGCATCTTAATACCCAAAACTCCTATTTCGTCACAGCTCAAGGCTGATATTGTCGTTGCAGTTTCAGCATTTCGCGGACTGTAGGTTTAACGCCGCACGGTTCTCCGAACCGCGACGCCAACTATCGTCTGATCTTCAACTTTTCGCGGATGTTGGGGACGAGGTAATTAGCAGCGTAACCAGGGGCGCGAAACATGCCTCCCTTCTCAAAATTGGGAGTGTTACCATCGGCGCCGCCGTAGCGATGCTTGGTCTCCCACACCACTTGTTTGTCCGGCGAGACCTCTAAGATCCAAGGCTGATCACCAGAGCAAATCAGCGTGTTGCCATTAGCTAGACGTTCGGCGCCACTGATGCGAAAGGAAAACATCTCTGGACCGCGCGAATAACTCCAGACGACCTGCGGTGCTTCGAAAGCTCCAGCATCGTTCAGGCGATAGTTGCCTGATGCGTCCATCGGCAATTTGAATTGCTCCACCGACGAATATCCAGTGCGTGGTTCCGACGTACCGTTGTTGAATACAGTGATGTCCCCTTCACCCGGAAAGCCAGGGGGAATCCACATGCAATTGTGCTGGCCAAACAACAACTTGTCCTGCAAGTCGCCGTGTCCGTAGGCCAGTGGATTGCCTAGCCGATACAACAAGTCACCACCATGACCGTAGCGACCACCGGTAGACGACGCAGCTTCCTCCTGAGTAGTCGAATGATCAATGAACCACAATTCGTCAAAGTACCGCGCGCTGAGCGCGATTTGATCGAGCTCAGGATGATAGTCGACGGCATTCATATGAATCCAATCCGCCCTACCGTTCTTGGCGAAGTTGATATCCACACGCCGCGAATGCTCAGCAGGTTTCCCGTAGTGCGGCTTGCCGACGTCTTCGTCTTGGATCAAGTGATCTCGCAATCGCCAGACCCAAACCTCCTTGCCCTCCGTTTTTCCTTCGGGCTTGATCTCCACAATTTTTTCGCCATACAGTTCATCGGATTCAATGTTGTTTGCCGCGCGTCCAGCAGCGATAGCATCGGCCTTGGAAATTTTCTCCCAAGCGATCAACAGGATATTGCCGTTGGGCAACAATTCGAAATCGTGATGCTGCAAGTGGTTCTCACTCGCGTATTTGAAGTCCCACAGCAAGTTGCCATCCCAATCCACTTTTTGAATCCGACCCGCCGACCCGCGCCCGTCGAAAAGTTTGATTTCAGGTTCTTGCGCGCTGCGCATCAGCGTTCCATCGGGAAACAGGTAAGCGTTGCTCCCCGTGACGTCGAATTTCCACTGGTGCAGCACGCCTCCCGCGGAGTCAACCAGATACACAAATTCGCTTTCCAGCGGGGCGATGAGCACCAGCGTGTCGGTCTTCGTGGCGCTGGCCGTGGATGATAGCTCGGCAACTTCGGCGCGTTTTTCTTGTGCACAACTGTTTGTTGCCCAGCTGGCACCGACCATGACCAACCAAGCGACCGATAGCAGCCCAGCGGCCAGTTGAGTTTTGTGACGTGAGAACATAGATGCATTCCAACTGAGACTAAGTGGATTGTTGGCGCGTCGACGCGCGGCAGGTACAGCTCTTTACATGATAGCCGAAGCAGGTTCGGCGGGTTATAGGATATCGAAAGGGACACAGCGCGATGATGTCGTGTCCAAATATTACCTCAATACAGTCGCTGACCCGTATATTTTCACGGCAGCCACGGGGCGGGTGCCTGCGCAATCATCGCCCGATTTGCGGTTTGGCTTCTAACCCGGATTATTCTTGGGCCGAAATTGTATGCGGGGAACTTGCCACCGATCCTTGTTGCTCGCAAATCGTTCTAGCACATTAGCCTACCTCGCATTTTCGCAGTTGCACACACTTTCGAGCTGGACTGGCACTCTTGTAATCCGTGCTCCGGCTTTGCCATCCGTGCTAGTCCTCAAGTCATTTGCCTAGCACGGATAAATCACTGGTCTGGTGGTATGTGCGGCTCACTTTTCGCCGGGAATGTCAATGGTGATCCGCCCGCTGAACGTTGCGGTCGGGTCGCCACGATCTGCTAACGTCTGAGCAATGTTACCAATGGTTCGCTGAACGTTGCCGCGCCACAACTCTTGATCGGCCATGCGCACGACAACTTCACTCTCCAGGTCGAGCATGTCGTCTCGGAGCAACAAGGTCAGTTTACCTGGCGGTGCTTGGACAACGGTGAATTCATTGCCGCTTCTAGATACTTCAATCAGTGGTCGCCCAGTGACCTGCTCTGCGTCAACTTGCAACCAATAGAATCGCGAATGCTTTACGTCGTCTTGTAGCCAGACAACTTTGTCGGGTACCAGATTGCGTGAGAACTTCATCATCCATTGAATTCCCTCACGATCCTCGCGGTCCATCCAGTGCCCTTTCTCGGAATAGACCATACCCCAGTGTTCGTATCCCAGTGGATCGCGCTTGCGCAGTTCATCGAGTTCTTCAATCCAGCTGGCCACTTTCTCATTGCGTTGATACGCAGAATCCTTGCCCCCTACATGCAAGGTGATCGGCAAATTGCGCAGTCCCAGCGGCTTGGTTTCGTTGGGATGTCCGGCCATCATGGCCGCTGCGGCCAATTGATCGGCCATGCGCGGCGCTAGCTGAAACACACCGTCACCACCGGCCGAGTAGCCGGTGATGAACACGCGATTCGGATCGACATCCTCGATGGCGGTCATGTTCTCAATCAAGCGCGTGTACAGTGAATCGATATGCTCCTGATGCCACATATTCCAGGAGTCAGTTGGCGCGCGAGGTGCCAGATAAATTCCCTCGTCCAATTCGTACAACTTTTTTTGATTGGCCCACTGCTTGTCGTTCACCCCCTTGGGGGCACCACCGCCACCGTGCATTGAAATGACTAAACTGCGTCCGGCACTTGGCTTTTCGCCAAAGACCTGCATATCGTACGCCAGTTCGTAGTCTCCCACCTTAATTACTTTCGCAGCCATCTCCGCTTGGCGCGTTTCGCGAATGAAGCTGCGATGTTCGTCGGCGAGCAGCTTAAGCGCCGCGCTAGCTTGTTCTTTGCTAAGTGGCTCGTGGGCGAAATCCAAACTCTCCCAAGCCTCGCGCTGCTCTCTCGGTTGCTGCAAGTGCTCACGCAATCGCTTGAGGCAGTCAGTGGGCTGAGCGCGGAGTGTTATCAGCTTTCCATCGTCCGTGGTTTCGATCGTTTGCGCGACGGTGGAGCTGGGCGTTTTCATTTCGACGCGAAACTGTTTTCCTTGCGGGAGTGCGACCCACAAGTGATCGTTGCTGTCGAAACGTTCGTCTTTGCTTTGGCCTTGGAATACTACATTACCCTCCCCATCGCGGACGGTCACGTTGGCTTGGCAACGATCGAAGCCATTGGCGCCCAACGTCTTGATCCGCAGTTGCACAAACCCCTCGGGTACCGCATGATCAATTTTCAGGTAGCGCTGCGTCACATTGACTGCACAGACAGTCTGATTGCGTCGGTCCCAGACCATTGGAAAAGTCAGTGGAGTGCGGCGGAAGCTAACAGCATAGATGGCGTGCTGAGGCTGGTCGGCGATGGCGCGGCTGGCCCGATCGACGAACCAAGCCTTGTCGAGCGCATCGCCATTGGCCTCGGCAGCTCCCGTAAAATGCCAGCCATCATCCCAGACTTCAACCCAAGAATGATTGCCACTTTTGTCCGACCATAGAGGTGTGCCCACGAAACGAGCTGGAATTCCGCACGCGCGACACGCGTCGATCAATAAGACAGAAAGCCCCGTGCACGACGCCAGCCCCGAAGCCATCGACTCATGCGGACCTTGATCGGCGCGTCGACGCTTGGTCGAGTACTTGACGCTCAGCTCCTTGAAGATTGACTGATTGAGCCTAGCGGCCGCCAAACCTGGCGACTCGATATCTTTGACGATAGGCATAAACCGCGAGTGAAACTCTTCGCGCCATTCATCCCGACGTTCGTTGATGCTGGCGTACGGTAAGACGTCGTTGAGAAAAACGTCTTCGGGTATCGACTTAGACCAGGCAACTTCTTGTTTCGCCTGATAGGCCAACGCCAGATGCTGGAGAATATAATCCGCCGTCAGCGATTTCAAGTCGCTCTCGGGCATGTTTTCGAGCAGAAACTGCAAACCGAGGCGCTGCGTTTCGGGGACCTGCTGCCAAGCCTCGGTCCACTCGCCGCGATTCTCCGCCGCCGCTGCAACGTTTCGCTCTACTGATTCGGGCCAAGTATCTTGCGCATTGCCAATCGGCATACCTGCAACCGAAAAAACGGCAACGAATGCGTAAACCAATAGAACAGTTTTCGGAACGGACATCATCGTCTTTCGATCGTAGGGTTCAGCTGATAATACTGAGAGTCTACAGGACCTCATCCTCGGACGTTAGCGCGTTACTCTGACAAATTTTGACACTTCTCACTGATCGTCGGCACCAAACTGGGCTTCACTCTCCCGCGCGCTAATGCCGACCATCGAAAAAAAGCATGATTGCCGACACTTCTCGCTGAACGCCGGTACTAAGGTTGATTTCACCCTCCCGCGCATTGGAGAAAACGAGGAAATCGACGAGTTCGCGGGAGGGTCGGCAAGCGAGTAATGCGAGCTTTCCGGGGAGGGAAAACAGTTGTTTGCCCTCCCCGCTAGGTTCGTAGAACTCACCTAGCGACCCT
>JBGSNE010000004.1:0-37489 GCA_041739785.1 Pirellulaceae bacterium | reverse complement strand
GGAGGCCTCACGATGTCCTTTTCTAACTATGGACGACTTCGCCCGCAAGTACGATTTCTACAGCGACAATTCCTACAGGACGGCAAATTGCCATTCACGGATGTGTTGTCGGAGAGAACGGTAGAGCAAGCATTGAAAGCTCTGAACGTTGCCTGGCTCGACCGAGTTTATTCGCCGCACCGACTCCATCTATACAACAAGCTGCTCGACGCTGTGGCTATACATTTGCTTTCTTGAAGTGGCCTGTGCAAAGTTTCGTGCCGCGTAGCTAGAATTAACAGTATTACGGCGATTCATGCTGTCACCTCGTGAAGTGGTCCAACAATTCGGGAACGCTTCATAGCTCTACTAGGCACATCCCTTCATGCGGAAATCTGTTTTCGGTCGGTCTAGAATTAGGGGCTCGATATTCGGAATGCGACTGATGCAATTTATTGGCATCGTTGCACTAATGTTCGCGATGCGCTTCTTCGTCGCGAGCGTCTCCTACATCATTGACTATGCCAAAGCTCGTAACTGGGAACAGGTTCCAGCCAAGTTGCTGGAAGTAACGTTGATTGAACCCTCAGAAGTACCTGAATTTGAGGAACCATGGCTGAAGCTGCGATATCAGTACACCTATGCGGACGAAACCTACCAGAGTGATCAACTCTCGTTGTTAGGTAGTTCGCCCTATCCACGCGCCGTTCATGCTGCGACGGTCACAAGATTAAGTGAGTCTTTGGCCGAAAATTCATCTGTGGATTGCTTCATCAATCCTCATCATCTGGAGCGCGCAGTACTAAACCGCAACTTCATCGTTGGCGAGTTCTCACGACTGGTGACCTTCCTTTTGTTAGCTTCCACGGCGGGCTATTTCGCTTTGCTGCTCCCTACCAAGGAAATCAGCCATCGCCAAAGGATTGCATTGCTCAAGACCACATTGCGTGACCAACCTTGGAAGTGGCGGCCCGACTGGGTCTCAGGCAAAATCCGTTCGATCAGTCGATTGGACTCACAGATTCTGGTTGGCTTGGCTTTGATTTATTTGCTGGTTTACCTGCCGTTGCAGTTATTTGGCCGACTTGAGCAGGGTCAGACATTCTTCGATTGGACCGGAATCATCCTGTTGGTCCTGGGCTGGGGAGCTATCAATCTCATTCGCATCCGGCTGTGGTCGCATCGCCGCTTCGATGGCAGCATCTTTCAACTGGCCGGAGAAACAGGAATTATTGGAGGGCCCTTGGTTGGATCGATTTTGATACCTACCAAGTTTCCTAACGACCAGCCATTGCGGCTGAGCCTGGAGTGCGTCCGCATACGCTTGATTGGAGCTGAATCTAACGACGGTGAAAAACGGTTCGAGGAAGACGTCCTATGGCGCGAGGCGAAACTATTGGCACGCACGCTTGAAAGCGAACAACCAGGCACCACGCTTGTGCCTGTGTATTTTGCCATCCCCTTCGATTGCCTGCCCAGTCGTCCGCATGATGAAGAGTCGATTCAATGGTTTTTGAAAATCGGACCCGACGGAGGTGAAAGCCTGGCCGAATATGCGATATTCGAAGTGCCGGTGTTCAAAACGCCCCAGAGCTCGGCTGATTTCCAGGCAAATCCCGAGGTCATGGCCAAGTTCGAGATCCCGACAACGCTTCAGGCAATTCTCGATCGCGCTGGCTGCACGATTCAGAACTCTCCAAGCGAGACCGTCATTCGCTTCTCACTCTTTCGTCGGACGTTGCTCCTTCAATCTCTGGCACTTACGGGAACACTCGTTGCGATTACCGCAGCACTTTTTTACTACCTGAATTCTTACTACGCCCTTTTCGCGCTGTTGCCTGGGGTGTTTGCCATTGTCGTCGTCCTGGCCACTCTCAACATTCTGCTTTGGACAAGTGAAATGCAGAGTAACGATCTCGAAATTACTGCGTTAGCTGGCTTGTGGGGATTCCGCAAGAGATTAAGTGTCACTCGCGATATCATTGCCTTTATTGACACGGACGTGGAATATGCGATGTCAGAACGAAGTAAGTATCTCGTACGCCTGAACGCGCTAATCCCCGTTGAAGACGAAGTGTTCAACGATGATCGAGAGCGGGCAGAAGATGGTCAGCATGATTCTTCCGATACCAATGAATTGGAAGAGGAATTCCGCCACGAAAAACTAGTGATTAGTCGCGAACTCTTGTCACAACGCGAATCAGAGTTGGTGGGTGAGTGGTTGACCAAGCAACTAAAGCTAAGCCCTCCTCCGCCGATGGCTTCTGATCTTCGCTAACACTGATATCGACCGGAGGCCGAGTACAGCCAAGTGCTTTAAGTCTTGCGTGATCATCGCATTGATGTGGAGAGCATACGGGACGGGGGCATGCATTTCCACAGGTGATTCGCCAGCCACCCCCAAAGCATGAGTGTCCCCAGGTGGAGCCCCCAAAGCATGGGTGTCCCCAGGTGGAGTGTAGAGTAGCCGCATGCGAACTCCCCCAGCTCAGTGGTCAGATTGGACTTTGCACTCGCTCACGGTTGGTAATTCGGCGAAGCCATCCGGGGGCTGTCAATGCGGCACGCACCATCGTCAATCAGTGGTGCGCAGGCTTGTGGGAAAGGAAAAGTGGAGAAAAATCCCCGTAATCCCAGGGGGACCGCTGGTCCAATTTGGAGTGCTACGAGTTCTCGTAGCTTTCTTTTTCAGACGAGCCACAAAGCACGTTGGAACGATCTCGGTCACTTTATCTTTGGACGAGCGCATCTGTACGGGATACGGGGACACTCAACTTTCCCAGGTGGTTTGCTCGCCGCTCTACATAGTGCTGTGTCCCCAGGCCCCTGTGTCCCCAGGCCCCCTCTCCCAGGCCCCCTCTGCTTTCCAACGCGGACCAAAAGTCGTGTGTTGAAACATGCAGCTCGAGAACTGTGACTCGAGCCGTATAGCCCTCTAGTACTTCGCAAAGCGTTTGCTTGTCCCTAACTTGCCTGACTGGTTTCACTCATGGCCAGCAGTTAGAATTCATTGTGGAGGAACGATTGATGGCAAGTAAAGTGAAATCCATTGCTGATGAGGCATCCCAACTCGAACGACGTGAGCGCGTCGAAATCATCGAGAAGCTACTGGAGAGTCTAGAGTCGGATGCTCGCGAAGATCCGACGGATAACGAGATCGCGTGGAAAGCGGAGCTACAACGTCGGTCCCAGGACTTAAAGACTGGTGACGTGACAGCTATTTCCTGGAACCAAGTAAGGTCTGAAGGCGAGCGTTTATTCGATGGGGATTGAAGTACAGCTTCACCCAGAGGCACGAGAAGAATATCTCGCTGCAATCGCTTGGTATCTACAACTCAGCGAACGAATCGCCCGCTCCTTCCAGCACGAAATTGACGAGGCCATCGTTCGAGTTGCGGATGGTCCGGCAAAATGGCCAATCTTTGAAAATGACGTGCGGTGGATTCGACTGCATCGATTTCCATACGTTCTCTATTTCGAGGAGGCCGCTGCGGGAACTGTTCAAGTTCTCGCGGTCGCACATGCTGGTCGTCGCCCGGGCTATTGGCGAAGCAGGCGTTAAAGCTGGCCAGACCAATCGACTTGGCGCTTCTCTCCGCTCGGATACTGTGTCCAGAGCACGTTCGCCTTCTGCTAAAAGGACTTGCTTAACGCGCCGTTGCGAACATATGGTCGTTTGGCTGTCATCTCTATTTACCTAAGGTCAGGTTCTACGGTCGGGATGATCGAAGCCGTTTCGTAAAATCCTCGATCGTTCCGAAATAGCTCAGTCTATTATCAGCTGGCAGCGGTCCGTAGCGGTCACTCATGTTGAGTTCTATGTTCGTGCCGAATGCTATTAGCTCAACGTCCACAATGCCAAACGAAATTTCGGGGGAGCCATCAATGGTATAGCTACCCAGTTGATTAGAAATTACGTGGACACACATCATGCTTTAGGGGCTTAAGATTCGCCCGCTTGAAGGCGCAGCAGGCTGGTCGCGCAGTCGCTGGCGATACCCGCTCGGGCAAGAAGATCGTTGGTAGGAAAATGAAACAACTCACTTGCTCCTGTAGTTCTAGCTCAACATTCCACCGGCCAGCTTCGACGACTGTCCAGCGAATATTCCTATCAACAATTTTCCTGCCTCAATTTGAGCGTGACTTCAGGCAGTTTTTTCGAGTTGAGCGTTTTGGCCAGTCGTTATACAAACACCGCTTTTGGGCTACGCTACTGGGCAATCGGCGTTCGGTCAATCATACAAGAACCACTTCATCGTTTAATGCGCCCGCCAGTTTACGCAGCAGTAGTAACAGCATGTCGGCCTCCTCCGCAGACATGCACGCGTACATTTCGTCGCGAATCGATTGGCCGGCCTTCCACAATTTCTTATGCATTCGTTTACCGGCGGCAGTCAGAGAAACGGTTTTCGCCCGGGCGTCCGCTGGGTGACTGTCTCGTTGGACGAGTCCATTTTCTTCGAGCAAAACAAGCATTGCCCGCACAGTACTCGGATCAGACGAAATGCGGCTTGCCAATTCCCGCTGCGTCAGTGCTCGCCCTTCGGAAAGTGATGCCAAGAGAACGAATTGGTCCGCGGTGACCTCGAGTTTGGCAAATCGTGCATCCGTTCTGCGGTGAAGTGCCAGATAAGCAGCACGCAATGCCAAAGGTAATTCTCTTTCCGTTTCCATTAAATTCCTCGTTGGTTTATGCCAGACATGGAGGAACGCGAGAATCCCGCCTGGGTGTGATGGCTGGTATTCAGTCTAATCATAGTAAAAAGCACATTTGCACAATTTATGCGTATACGCACGATATGGGCCCACTTGCATTCACCGCTCCAGTGTAAACTGTCTATGACTTTTCGCGAAATCCTCATGGAAAGGTTGTGCTCTTTGGCGTTAGAATCATCGTCCGCTGAAGGCACTGTTGTTTGCGACCCAGTTGTTCAAATTGAGAATGACTCCACATGCGTCTCGGTAACGCTCACATCGCCAACCAGTTGCGAAGCGCGTGCGAGGTCGGATTTGAGACGCGCATTGCATTGGATAGAAAATCATGTCGTCCTTGTTCAAATTCTGTGTAGCCGCTGGACTACTGTGCGCGGGCCTGTTGGGTCCGCATCCCGTCACCGCCGAAGAATCTAAAATAACGGTACTCATGTTGGGAGACGCCGGTTTTCATAAACCGTCAGAGTTCTATCGGCATTTGGTTGATCCGCTTGCGAAGCAATCGATCGATTTGAAATACACGGAAGAATTGAGAGATATCAATCCTGAGAATCTCGCCAAGTACGACGGCTTGATGATCTTTGCCAACGTGGAACGGATCACGCCGGAAGCCGAGGCAGCCCTACTTGGCTTTGTGGATCAGGGCGGCGGACTGATTCCGGTCCACTGTGCTTCCTTCTGTTTTTTAAATTCCGACAAATACATTGAACTGGTCGGTGGCCAATTCAAGAGCCACGGTTTCACGAAATTTCAAACGAAGATCATCGCCCCAGAACATGAAATAATGTCTGGCTTGAAACCGGTCCAGTCGATGGACGAGAGCTACCGTCACGGTCGACTCAACCCCGACAAAACGGTATTGGAAACGCGTAGTAGCGAGTCTGGTCCGGTGAGCGATCCCGAGGGGGAGCCATATACTTGGGTCCGCAATAGTGGAAAAGGGCGTGTGTTTTACACGGCTTGGGGACATGATCATCGCACTTGGTCCAACGTGAATTTTCAACAATTGCTCGCGCGCGGTGTGTTGTGGGCCTGCGGGCAGTCACTGTCTGCGGCAGTGTCTAATACTACGGAGTCTGTTGCATCGCCAGCGGAAGCGGTGACAGCAGCCAATCGTGAGTTTTCGATTCCCGAGATGAGCCAGCCGTCGATCGACCCGAGCACTTTTCAGTTCACCGACGTGGGCGCGAAGATCCCGAACTACACGCCTGGTGCTCAGTGGGGAACACAAGAGGCTCCACTCACACTCATGCAAAACCCGCTTCCGGCGGAACAATCGATGACGGCTTACTCGCTGCCGAAAGGATTTAGCCTTTCCTTATGGGCCAAAGAGTCGACCGAGAATTGGCCCGCCGGCTCGCTGACAGATTCGGCCATTGCCGGGTTGAAGGGCAAGCCGATCGCCATGAATTGGGACGAGCGCGGCCGATTGTGGATTTGCGAAACGCTCGACTACCCGAACGAATTGAAAACGGAATCTGGTCAGGGGCGTGACCGAATCAAAATCTGTGAAGACACAGACAACGACGGCCACGCGGACAAGTTCACAGTCTTTGCGGAGAACTTGAGTATTCCATCGACGCTGGTGTGCTATCGCGGCGGAGTGATCGTGCAAGATGGCCAGGTGACGGTCTACTTGAAAGACGTTGATGGCGACGACCGGGCAGATTTTCGCCAAGAGCTGATCACGGGTTGGGCCATGGGCGACACCCACGGCGGCGTGAGCAATTTCCAATACGGCCCCGACAATTGGATGTGGGGCATGCAGGGCTACAACAATTCAGAGCCGATCATCAATGGCCAAAAGCAAATGCGATTTCGCCAAGGATTCTGGCGGTTTAAGGTCAAAGCGGGTGCAGCCGACGCAACCGCTCCGGCGTATGCCATTGATAGTAGTGGCCAGGCGGCGAGCAATCCGTCGGCTGCCTTCAACCAAGACACGATCCGAGTGGATGCATTGGAGTTCATTCGCGCGACTAACAACAACACTTGGGGGCTAGGCTTCAGCGAAGAAGGTTATGTGTTCGGGTCTACCGCGAACGGTTGCCCAAGCGTCCACATGCCGATTCCCAACCGTTACTTCGATCAAGTTGCCGGGTGGTCGCCCAAGACGCTCGAACGCATTTCGCCGAACCACAACTTCCGAGCTCTCGACGACAAGATCCGCCAGGTCGACTGGCACGGCGGCTACACCGCTGCCGCAGGCTCGTCACTCTACACCGCCCGCAATTACCCCAGTGACTGGTGGAATCGTATTCAAATGGTCTGCGAACCAACTGGGCACATTGTCGGCAGCTTTGTGCTTGAGAAAGTGGGTGCCGGCTACAAGAGCAATAACTCATTCAACGCGATCGCTGGCATCGATGACTGGAATGCGCCAATCATGGCCGAAGTCGGTCCCGACGGAAATGTCTGGGTCATCGACTGGTACAACTACATCATTCAACACAACCCAACACCCAACGGATTCCAAACAGGCAAAGGCGCGGCGTACGAAAGTGACTTGCGAGACAAACGCTTTGCACGTATTTACCGCCTGATTCACGGGGACGCAACTTCCGCAACTCCGTCGCGCACAACGCAGCTGGCGGATGCAACGACCGCAGAACTCGTTGCCGCTCTGAAGGACACGAACTTCTTTTGGCGGCGAACGGCGCAGCGTTTGCTAATTGAACGCAACGCTTCCGACCCAGCGACACTCACTGCCCTTGTCGCACTGGTAGACGATCAAGACATGGACGGCATCGGTCTCAACACCGCAGCGATGCATGCCCTTTGGACTTTGGCGGGACTTGCCGACAGTGGCGGCGCAGAAGCGACTTCGGCCTTGGCGTCGGCGTGCAAGAAAGGCTTGGCACATCCTTCAAGCCCCGTTCGCAATGCAGCGGTGGTTTGTTGTGCGGATGAACAAGTGAACGATGCGATCGATGAAGGGTTGCTACAAGACGCAGACCCTCGCGTTCAACTCTCCGCCTTGTTGCGAATCGCTGATGGCGCGGGAGCTGTGTCCGGCGACAAGTTGGCAACTCTAATTTCGGCCGCGACTCCAGACGAAGTCCTGATGGATGCTTGGACCTCGGCCGCAGCGACAAAAGCCATAGATACTTTGATCGCAGTAATCCGTGCCGAAGCTGGCCAGCCCAAGAGCGAGGAAGTCGCCGCACGCATCGCGGTGATCGCAGAACACGCGGCAAGAACGAATCCGACGGCGGACGACGTCGCAAAGTTGTTGCAGATCGACGCCAGCTCGCCACTTGCCGTCGCCTTGTGGGAAGGCCTGGCCAAAGGTTGGCCGCGTGACTTGAAGGTTGCGTTGCCTGAGGTGGCTCAGCAGGAATTCCGCGAGCGTTTTCTCGCAGATTCGGTTCCCGTCGCCAACAAGGCTGCTGTGCTTTCGGTGGCCGACAAGTGGTCGGTGGCCGACTTGGCTACTCGAGTCGCCAGCATCCAATCCGATTTATTCACAGCTGCCTTGGATTCTTCGGCCGAAGATGAAAAGCGGAGGACTGCTTGGGACCAAGCCATTCGACTTGCCCCCACCAGCGAGCGCATCACGCAAGCAATGGACGCACTGTTCACGCCGCAATTACCACCCGCGTTTGGCGCGAAGGCTTTGGAGTCACTGCAGGCAGCCCGCGTGGATGGACTCGGCGAACGACTACTCGAATTGCGTGGCAGCTTAGGGCCTCAGCTCGGCGGCAGTATCCTTACCTTGCTACTGGCGCGAGCCGACACAACGGAAGTTCTGCTTAATGCAATTGCCGATGGCGAAGTTCAGTTTACAGATTTGCAGCTGGATCAACGGCAAGCGCTTCTCAACCACCCCGACCGAGCACTAGCCGCGCGCGCCAAGGATTTGATGGAATCGGTGGGAGCGGCGGTCACCTCCAACCGCCAAGCCCTGGTTGACCAGTGGATGCCTGTGACCGAAATGCAAGGCGACGTGCAGAATGGTATCGCGATCTACAAAAAGAACTGCGCTCAATGCCATAAGCACGGAGACTTGGGCGTAGCCATTGGACCCAACTTGACTGGCATGGCGGTGCATCCCAAGGTGGAGATCTTGATAAACGTGCTCGATCCTTCGCGCAGCGTCGAGAACAATTTTCGCACTTATCAAATTTTGACTGCTGACGGCGCCGTGATCTCCGGCATGTTGGCTGGCGAGTCCGCGAACTCGATGCGATTGATTGATACACAAGGCAAAGAGCAGCAGGTGTTGCGTGAAGACATCGAAGAAATGAACGCGACACCAAAGTCGCTGATGCCGGAAGGTTTCGAAGCCTTAATCACCAAGCAGGAAATGGCCGACCTGCTTACCTTCTTCAATCAGCGAGGCAAATACACGCCGATGTTGCTGTCCAGTGCGGCCACGCTGAGCGGTCCCAAGGGACTGCCGAGCTTTCGTGGCGGTGACAATGACAAAATCGAACTCGATGCATATGGTATGATCCAGGTAGAAGGCGTGCCTTTCGAAATTCAAGATCCGGCAGAAGGCCGTGTGCCTAATTTGATCGCACTGCAAACTGCAAGCGGTCGACGCCCCGCTTCGTTCCCCCCGTCCACTTCGTTGCCGTGCACCGGCAAGGTGGCTGCCATCCATCTACTTGGCGGAGTCGCCTCGTTTGGTTTTCCATTAAATCGCGCCGAGTCCGTCAGCTTGATTGTGCGTTGCAAGTACGCCGATGGTTCGACGGTCGACCATAAGCTGATCAATGGCCAGCACATTGCGAATTATCGCGAACGGGTCGATGTGCCCGAGTCCAAGTTTGCATTCGATGCCCAGGGCAAGCAGGTGCGTTATCTGAAGATCCCGGTCGACGCCAGCCAGGATCTGACGAGCATTGAGTTCTTGAAGGGCGAAGATTTTTCAATGCCAATCATTTTCGCTGTCACAGTCGAATCCGCCGAAACAGCCAACCACTAGTCTCCCAATACTTTTTTTGTCTAAGGATTGTGCGATGAGAATCGGAGTTATGATTTTAGCCGCTGTCGTCGCACTTGTTTGTGACGCAACGCATTACTCGGTGGCACAGGAATCGCCGGAAGCCCCAACTCGAGAAAAGGGGGCTGCAGATTCAGCGCCGGCGCAAGACGCTCCAGCTCCTCCACGGCGACGCGGCGGTGGTTTCGGTGGTCCAATTGAACTTGGGCCAGACGATGTGGCTGTCTACGACGCTCCGCCGGAGGGTTTCAAGTCCGAGCGTGATGTGCCACATGGAAAACTGGAGATGATCGAGTATGAATCCAAAACCGTGGGCACGACTCGGAAGCTGAATGTCTATACGCCGCCGGGTTACACAACGGACAAGAAGTACCCGGTGCTTTATCTCCTGCATGGAATTGGCGGGGATGAGACGGAATGGGAACGCTTTGCTTCGCCAAATCTACTATTCGATAACCTGATCGCCGATGGCAAAGCAGTCCCCATGATTGTGGTGATGCCTAATGGTCGTGCTCAGGAGAACGATCGGGCCGAAGGCAACGTCATGGCTAGTGCACCGGCCTTTGCAGTCTTCGAGAAGGACTTGCTCAATGACGTGATTCCGGCGATCGAATCGAAGTACTCTGTAGACAGCAGTCGTGAACAGCGAGCCATTGCCGGTCTCTCGATGGGTGGCGGCCAGTCGTTTAACTTTGGACTCGGCAACCTCGACACGTTTGCTTGGGTCGGTCCGTTCTCTGCAGCACCCAATACGAAGCCAGCGGAAGAGCTAATTCCCGACGTCGCCGCCGCGAAAGCCAAACTCAAACTGCTGTGGATCTCATGCGGAAACAAAGACGGGCTAATCCGCATCAGCCAGAACGTCCATCAGTTCCTGAAAAAGAACCAAATCGAACACGTCTGGCACGTCGACGGACACGGCCATGATCCTCAGCATTGGAGCAGCAGCTTGTACTGGTTCGCACAAAGCGTGTTCCAAGACAAGCTCCCTCAGAGTGCTAAATCTGACAATCCGGTTGTAGGTAGATGGACGGGTACCGTCAACACGCAAATTGGCGATCAAGCCTATGTATTCACTATTGAAAGCAAGGCTGGGCAAGTTGGCGGCTCAGCAGAAATGATGCTCAACGGCGAGAAGCACACTAGCAAGTTATCCAATATCAAATTCGCCGACGGCAAAGTCTCGTTCGATGAGGCTCTAAACTTCCAGGGCAACGATCTGCCGATCAGCTACTCCGGCACATTGATCGACGATGAAATGCAATTGACTCGCAAGGTAGGCGAGTTTGCTACCGAAGAGTTCACCGCGAAACGTGCCAAGTAGGCCTTGAAACACTTCAACCACAATGTAAGCAACTCTAGCGTTCACGAGGCTCGCAGCCTATGAAACTTTCCACACTCGGTTCACTCACAGTCCTGTCGCTCTCGATCGTCTGTCAGGTTCGCGCACAAGAGCCTTCAACGCAATCAATCGCGTTTCTGATGCAACACTGCGCCAGTTGCCATGATGCAGACAGTCGCGAAGGCGAATTGGATGTAACGAGTTTAGATTGGCGGGCCAACAGTGGCTCGGCCTTTGCGTTGCGCGTCCGCATGTTCGAATGTGTTGCGGCTGGTGAAATGCCGCCTGAGTCAGAAGTGCCGCCAAGTGAAGTATCGAAAGCAGCCTTTCAATCTGAATTAGGAGCATTGCTGAGCGAGCAAGACCGTCGGCGAATCGCCTTGGAAGGGCGCGCCATGAAGCGCCGACTGAACCGCGATGAGTACGAAAATTCGCTGCGCGACCTTTTGAATCTGCCGTGGATTCAGATTCGCGACATGTTGCCCGAGGATGGGGAAAGATATCGTTACAACAAAATCGGTGAAGCACTGGACGTTTCTCACGTGCAACTCTCCCGCTACATGTCCGCTGCGGAAACTGCTTTGCAGCAGGCCTTGATCGTCAAACTCCAGCGGCCCGAGAAGGCGACGAAGCGCTATTTTGCACGCGATGAAGCTTCGCTAACGTTCAACTTTTGGCCGCGTGAAAATTCAACTTTGCCCGATCGGCATTCGTTCCCTGTGCTCGACGCTCACGCTCAGCCGGATGTTCGGCGAAGCGACGCTCCACGGTCCTCCCCCGAGACGCGCGAACGAGAAGCGGTGGGTCGGGTCTCCAGCATATTCAGTGATGCAGGTGGTTACAGTTGGGGGCAGTTTCGGGTGCCTGCCTCTGGCAAGTATCGACTGCGTTTCAAAGGCTATTCCATTTGGGTTAGCGGTGGCGGCATCGGACGCTGGTTTTACGAAGGGTTCGGCGACGAGAAGGCACCGGTTTATTATCTACCGCTGTGGCACCGGCCCAACGCTGACGAAGTCTGGCCAGGTCGGCGTTCAGAGCCGATCGGTGTCTACGCGCAAAGTTCTGGCAAAAGCCGTCCACTCGGTGAATTTGATTTTGGAGTCGAGCCGACAGAGGGTGAGATCGAAGTATCACTGATTGCCAACGAAGTGATTCAGACCGATGGCTTGCGGTTGTTCCGCACGCGCGTCAATGGAACCGACGAACAGTACGTGAATCCGTTGGCAACTGAGGCCGGCATGCCTGGCTACGCGATTCAGTGGATGGAAGTCGAAGGACCGTTTGATGATGAACAGACGACAAGCGGCTACCAGCAGCTTTTCGACAACCTGCCGCTAGTACAAATGAACGATTCGGATGCGACAGGCGTGGTCCTGCAAGTTCCAGAGGGGCTGATTTCAAGTCCGGAAGTTGCACCGACTAGTGTACCCGAGCCTCCTGGCCGACGCGGTCCTCCGAGACGCGGATTTGGAGGTCCACGCAACGTAGATGTCAAAGTCGAAGTACAATCGCAGCATCCTCGCGAGGATGCTCAGCGGCTCATCGCTGCCTTTCTTAACCGTTGCTATCGAGGGAAGGTCGACCCAAGGCACGAGCAGTTGTTTTTGAAGCTGTTTGATCAGCAATTTGAGCAGGGAATTGGCTTTACGCAGGCCCTGCTTACAACCTACACCGCAATCTTGTCCTCACCCGGATTTTTGTTTATCAACGAAGCTCCGGGAGTATTGGACGATGACTCAATCGCTACGCGACTTGCCTTGTTCCTCTGGAATTCCGAGCCGGATGCGGAACTGAGGAAGCTGGCCCACGATGGTCAATTGCGAAACTTAGCCGTGCTGCGTTTTCAAACGGAGCGATTGCTGAACGATCCAAAGTCGCGACGATTTGTGGATGCTTTTGCAGATTACTGGTTAGACTTGCGGAAGATCGATGACACCTCCCCTTCGACGACGCTGTATAACGACTATGAATTGGACGATCCACTCAAACTGTCTTCGCTGGAAGAAACTCGATTGTTTGTGGCCAAGTTGATTGGTGACGATCTACCAGCTCGCAACGTGGTCGATTCCGACTTTACTTTCTTGAATGAACGTCTGGCTGAACACTATGGAATTGAAAACGTTCAAGGTGCCAAGCTGCGACTTGTCTCGTTGCCAGCTGATAGTGTTCGTGGCGGGTTGATGACGCAGGCGAGCGTTCTAAAAGTCACCGCCAATGGCACGACAACTTCTCCGGTTGTTCGCGGCAACTGGATCACAGAGCGGATTTTGGGTATCCGAGTGGCGCCGCCTCCTGCGGTTCCTGCCGTTGAGCCGGACATTCGCGGCGCCGTGACGATTCGGCAGCAACTCGAACAGCATCGTGCCGACGCGTCCTGTGCGGCCTGCCATGCAAAGATCGATCCGCCCGGCTTGGCCCTGGAGTCGTTTGATGTCATGGGCGGCTATCGCCAGCGTTATCGAGCGGTCAGTGAGAGCGTTCCAGCGGAATCTGGGATCGGAATGAATGGCCAAGCTTTCAGCTTCCACTTTGCCTTGCCAGTCGATTGTGCAGGGAAGCTGGAGAATGGCCAGGAATTTCAGGATATCAATGACTTGAAGCACCTGATGCTGCTGGACGAGCGCAGGATAGCCCGCAATCTAGTTCAACAATTAACGATCTACGCGACCGGCGCACCGATTTCCTTTTCCGATCGCGAGGCAATCGAGAAGATGCTGGACCATACCCAAGCGACAGATTTCGGAGTGCGCAGCATCATCCACGAAATTGTCCAAAGCCGTCTGTTCCTGAGCAAATAGTACCTGCACTGAAAATAGTCCCTACCTGGGCGAAGAATACCATGAAATCACTTGCTATGCACAACTACTCGCGACGAGGTTTTCTGCAGACAGCCGGAGTCGCTTTAACGCTTCCTTGGCTCGAATCGGTTCGGACTCAGTCTGCTAAGGCTCAGACTGCGACCAATGCCTCAGCGGTTCGTCCGCATCGCTTTTTGGGTATTTGCAACAATCTCGGCCTATTGCCGGAAGACTTCTTTCCAAAGCAAGCCGGTAGCGACTACATACCTTCGCCCTACTTGGCAACGTTGCAGGAGCATCGCGGCAGTTTCACGGTGTTCAGCGGAGTATCGCACCCGAATGTCGATGGCGGGCATCCGTCTGACATTAGCTTTCTAACCGCCGCGCCGCATCCGGCAAGTAGCTCTTTTCGGAACACAATCTCACTTGATCAACATATCGCGGAACAAGTTGGTGGTCAGACTCGCTTTCCTTCACTAACACTCGCCGTAAACACTGGCAATCGAAGCCTTTCCTGGACTGGTACAGGTGTCGCGATACCACCAGAACAAAGCGCGTCAAGTCTGTTCAAACAACTTTTTCTGCAAGGCAGTCCTGCTGAGATCGAATCGCAGGTTCGCAAGTTGGATAGGGGCCGCAGCATTTTGGATACATTGGCGGAACAAGCCAGTGATTTACAGCGTGATGCAAGCAGCCACGACCGTGGTCGTCTGGATCAGTTCTTTTCCAGTGTTCGAGATCTCGAGCAACGCTTGCTGGCTTCACGGGAATGGGAAAGCGAGCCGAAACCACTTGTTGAATTAGCGGAACCGGTCGATCCATCGAGCCCAGCTTTGTATATGGCCAAGGTCCAGTTGATGTACGACCTCGCCAAGTTGGCATTTGAAACCGATTCGACGCGTTCTGTTACGTTGATGCTCAACAGCGTTGGCACGCCCGTTCTGCAGATTCGCGGTGCCACGATCAACGATGGCTATCACAATCTTTCACACCACGGCAAATCGGAAGAGAAGTTGTCGCAATTGCGGATTATCGATCAGGAGCACATGAAGTTGCTGGCTGGATTATTCGCCGGACTGAAGAGCACCAGCGAGCAAGGCGAATCGTTACTTGATCGCAGCATGATTCTGTATGGTTCCAATCTGGGTGACGCGAACGCCCACTCGACAACGAACATGCCGTTGCTGTTTGCCGGTGGCGGCTTCAAACACGGCCAGCACTTGGCCTTCGACCAGCAGCAGAACTACCCACTTCCCAACTTGTTCGTTTCGATCCTGCAGCGCATGGGCATCGCCCAGGACAAGTTTGCATCTTCGACCGGCACCATGCGTGGATTGGAGATGATCTGATGCTGAAAACCCAAAGAACATCGTTTGCAGTCTTTACGCTCCCTCTGGGAGAGTCGCGCTCTCAGGCCTGGAGAGGGAGGATTGTCTTCGAGAAGCCCCTCCCGCTGCGCGGCAGGGTAAATGGATTTGGCAACTTCTACTTGAATGCAAGTAGAACTGCATTCGCCGCGTTGATGGTTCTGTCTGCATTCGGTTTCGCCGTTGCAGAGGAAACGGTCATCGATTTTGAGTCCGCGGAGATTGGCAAACCAATACCGCAGTGGACTGAAAAAGATGTCGTCTTTGACTTAGCCCATGCCCCTACGAAAAGTAAAGCCAAAGGGCGTGTGATGTTCTTTCCCCACCTGGGGACTGAACGCAAGGGAATACTGGGCGCGATGGCCGACGAATCGATACCCGTGCGTGTCGCATTTCCGCGAGCTGTCAACCAGGTAAAGCTTGTGCTTTGGGGATCGACAACTAGCTCGGCACTGGTGGAAGCGTTTGACGCCGAAGGCAAGTTGGTGGCCAAAGATGCGCTGGAAAACGTGCCTGTGCGCAAGAGCCCCGAAGAGCGAGTGCCGTTTTTTGAACTTGCCGTATCAGCGGAACGAATTGCCTACCTACAAATCAGCGGTTCGCAACCAGGCGGATTCTTGGCCATAGATGAGCTTCGGTGGAGCTTTTCGGAAAACGCATCGGCACTCATACCAAAGCCTGGTCGCTGATGGCGGTCAAACCTAGATGAAGAGTGCACTTGATTGACTTCAATCCCTCAACGACAAAGGAAAAATGATGTTTGTGCGTTTATTCACCTGCATATGCAGCGTACTGTTACTCGGTTCGATTGGCTCGGCGCAAAATGTGGTTCCGATGGATGATTGGAAACCAGCCGTCACCAATCAGGAGGGCAAAGAGTATCCGCAGGTCAACTCTGAAGGCCGTGTCAAATTTCGTGTCAACGCTCCTGAAGCAACGAGCGTCTCGTGTACGTTCCGCGAAAGCAGCGAATTCATTAAAGACGACGATGGCAATTGGACCGGATACACTCGTAAGTTAGATGAAGGTTTCCACTACTACGAATTGATCATCGATGGCGCGAAGGTTCCCGATCCAAACAGTCAGTATTTTTTTGGTGCCATGCGTTGGGGTAGCGGCGTGGAAGTGCCTGCCAAAGACAAAGACCTTTACGCTGTTAAAAAAGTTCCGCATGGACAAATGCGTGAAGTCCTTTTCTACTTGGAAAGCACGAAGACGGATCGCCGTGCCTTCGTCTACACTCCGCCAGGATACGACCGCGACCAGGACAAGCGTTATCCGGTCCTCTATCTGCAACATGGTTGGGGTGAGAACGAATATGGCTGGAGCGTCCAAGGCCACGCCGGCCTGATCATGGATAACCTGCTTGCCGAAGGTAAGTCCAAGCCATTCATGATCGTGATGACCTACGGCATGACCAATGATGTGCGGCCGGGCGGAATTGGAAACTTCGATATCAGCCATTTTGAAACAGTGCTTGTCAGAGAATTGATCCCCTACGTCGATTCCAATTTCCGTACGCTGACCGACCAACCCAACCGTGCCATGGCGGGCCTTTCCATGGGAGGTATGGAAACCAAAACGATCACGCTTCGGAATCTAGACAAGTTTTCACACATCGGCCTTTTCAGTGGCGGATCGATCTCCATGGACGACGTCAACAACACGGAAGGCTTCAAGGAAAACGTCAAGCTCGTATTTGTTAGCTACGGCAGCAAGGAAGTCGGCGGCGAACAGCGTCCACGACGCGGCGGCGACCCCGAAGCTAATTCGAAGGCACTCAAGGAAGCAGGCATCAACAGCCACTACTACGTTTCCCCCGACACGGCGCATGAATGGCAAACCTGGCGTCGCAGTCTGCGTGAGATCGCTCCACTGTTGTTTGCCTCGGACGATAAGCTCAGCGGCCTGTGAAAGTCGACTTCATTTTAAAAGGCTCTTCAGAAGAATCTGTGGGTAGTCAATCGATTCAAGAAGCAAGTTGGATAGGTTTTCCAAGGCATGGCAGGGTGCTCCTCAGCAGAGCCCACCTCCGTTTCACTGGGCAGATTAAGTGTAAGTAACTAAACTGCACCATCTTTATTCGGCGGTTTACGAACCGAGTATTCTCTGTGTGCGACGCAAACGAGGCGTATGAATTCGCGCTCACTGGCGTGATTCGCGGGCAAAATCAACAACGGCCCGCAAATCACGCGAACCAGCGCGAATATGATCGATGCGATTTCTGGCTCGGTAAAGAAGTTTTGGACTATGCAAACTTATCCAAATTGCGCTGGGGGTTTGGGCAATGTCGCGGGTGCCTGTGGCTGGCTGGGAAAATTGCCAAGTTCGTTGCCGATTTTGGTCGAGCTAGAACTAGCGGACAAAATGAGGACGTCGGCTACGCGTGCGCGATGTGCTTCTCAAGCTAGCATTCCAAAGTATCTACTGAGTCCCATGAAGCCAGCATGGTCGTCAACCACAGCCCCCTATCCAGCACCGCGACCCGCTAAGCTTCGCGCGGGTAGCGTTGTGCTCTGGGGTGTGCTCAAAGGCGTGCTGTTGTTGAGCGTGCTGCTGGTACCTGTCGGATGTGCTAGCAAAGGCCCGTTGCCGAGTTTTACTACTGACTCGCTCCCGCCTTTGTCGGTGAGCGGACCAACCATTGCACCGGATCACTGGTGGATCTCGTTCAATGATGGTGGACTGAACCGCGAAGTGAATCGGGCCATGGGCGAAAATTTCGACCTGTCTGTCGCTTTGCAACGTTTGCGAGCAGCCCAGGCGCTCACTCGACGCCAAGCGTCAGATCTCTTGCCTGACCTCAACGGATTTTTCTCCAACCAGAATACGATGGGACCTGGTCCGAATGAATCACGAATCAACTGGGGCTTAGACGCGTCCTATCAAGTCGATCTGTGGGGACAGATTCGATCACGGGTCGATGCGGAGCGTCTGCGCGCGGAAGCCACACACGCAGATTATCATGCGGTGGCCCTAACGCTGTCCGCTGAAATTGCACGGACTTGGTTCACGCTCGTCGAGGCTTATGCACAACTTGAATTGCTTGACGAGCAAGTCGAAACGAACGAGAAAGGCTTGAAAGCCGTCGAACTGCGTTATGGCTTTATTGGTGAGGGGGGAAGCCCCAACGTGTTGCGACAGCGGCAGTTGGTTCAATCGACTTTGGAACAGATCATCGTCGTCAAGGCAGATGTTGAAGTCTTGGAACATCGCTTGGCAGTACTTACTGGACAACCGCCGCAGTCGGCGACCTATTCGCCGGGCAGCGTTTTCCCCAAGTTGCCGCCACTCCCATACACGGGACTGCCATCGGAATTGCTCAACCGCCGACCCGACGTGCGAGCGACTTACCTAGCCCTGGCCGCCGCCGACCGCGACTTGGCGGCTGCGGTGATGGACCAGTATCCGCGGCTGGATCTCTCCGCTTCGCTCGTCAATTCGGCTGAAAACCCGGAGACACTTTTCCGCGATTGGTTCTTCTCGATCGGAGGCCAGCTACTCGGGCCGATCTTGGACGGTGGGCAACGGCGGGCGGAGGTCGAACGACGTCGCGCCCTGGTGTGCCAGCTTTTCAACGCCTACCGT
This sequence comes from Pirellulaceae bacterium, assembly GCA_041739785.1. Classification (GTDB taxonomy): domain Bacteria; phylum Planctomycetota; class Planctomycetia; order Pirellulales; family Pirellulaceae; genus Aureliella. The sequence continues at coordinate 18,757 of JBGSNE010000004.1, read as the reverse complement.
CAATCGATTCTGATTGCTCTGCAAGAAGTAGAGGACGGCTTGGCCTTGGAACGCTACCAACTTGAGAGGATTACGAAGCTCGAAACGCAAGTCGACTTGGCGGCGCGTGCCTCGGAGCAACTTCTACAGTATTTCATCACGGGCGAAGCATCCTACTTAGACGTTTTGAGTGCCAACCAGACACAACAACGCTTGCAACGATCGCTCGTGTCTGCCAGATTAGAACTGATTTTAATCCGCATTGGGCTTTATTTGGCATTGGCTGGAGATTTTGATGTCCGGCCGGGCACAGCCATGGTATTGCCTTCTGATGTTTCTCAATTACCCTCAGAGTTAAGTTTCGACGAGCCCAATGCCGCATCCGCTGCCGCTGGGTCGCTTCAGGAAGCTAAGGAATTGGAATTGCCGCGAGACGATACTAAATTGCCCGCACCCCTCGAGGAACAACGTTTGATGGTGCAACCTGCCAAAGAATTCGAAATCGATGAGTGAAGCCGGTCAACCTAAGCAACGCCGTCGCTGGCTAGGCGTCGTCCTGAACGCCGTGGTGTGTTTAGCGATCCTGGCCGGTGCCGCAGCCGGCATCTGGTTGATATACCGCACCGAGCCGACAGCCCAGCAAATCGACTCCAAGCGCAAGTCCGCAGCTTTGGTTGAAACGATTACGGTTGAGCGCAACAAGCATTCACCGCGGCTGGTTGTTCTGGGTACCGTGCAACCTGCTCAAGACATCGTGCTCAGTCCACGAGTCCGGGGCCAGGTTACAGAGATAGCGCCTTCGTTTGTGCCGGGCGGAAGGGTTCAAAAAGGAGACATGCTATTGCAAATCGATCCGGCCGATTTCGAAAACGCGGTCTCCGTGCGGCAAAGCGAGCTGGAGCAGATCGAAGCCAATTGGGAGATCGAAGTAGGTCGCGCCAAGCTGGCCAAACAAGAACTCGAACTATTGGGCGATTCGATTAGTAACATCAATCGCGCGCTGGTCTTGCGCGAACCGCAATCCGCTTCACTCAAGTCTCAACTGAATGCTGCCCAGGCGGCGGTCGAACGAGCAAAACTGGATTTGGAACGCACGATGTTGATCGCACCCTTCGATGCGCAAGTTCTCCGGCAATCGGTCAACGTGGGTTCGCAGGTGGGACCAGGCGATGACCTTGGACAACTGGTAGGCATTGAGGAATACTGGTTGATTGCGGCGGTGCCCGTGCGGAACTTAAGATGGGTCCAGTTCCCGACCGACCAAGAGGCAGGGTCATTGGTTACACTTCATAACCCCGACGCATGGGGGCCAGATGTTTCCAGGCCAGGTCGCGTGGCCCGCATGATCGGTTCTTTGGATGAGCAAACTCGCCTAGCACGCGTACTGATCACCGTGGACGATCCGCTGGCTCAAAGGTCTGATGTACCGCCACTGATCCTGGATACGCTGATCGAAGCCAGAATACAAGGCATTGCCATTGACGATGTCGTGCGGTTGGAACGGGAATACGTCCATGATGGCGATACCGTGTGGATCTCCAACAACAACCAACTCGAAATCCGCAAAACGGATATCGCATTTCGCGATCCGGACTATGCGTACATCCGCAATGGTTTAGAAAGCGGTGATGAAGTTGTCATCACCACGTTGGCCACTGTCGTCGATGGCGTCCGCTTGCGCAACATTAACAAGCCTGCCGGGAATGGCAAAGCCCCTTCCCAAAATGACAGTCAATTTGATGATCCCCATCCCGATGACTCAGATGCTGACTTGATGATAACGGGCCAGGCAACCAGCGTGTCTTCGTCATCGGATAGACAATCCTCCTCGGAGGAGACCCAGTGAGCGAGCCGCGCCAGCCCGATGAATTGCCCCAAAAAGTGCCCCAAGAGGTGCCTGGTGAGTTATCGCGGGGCCCGATTGCGTGGATGGCCCGCAATTCGATCGCCGCCAATCTGCTGATGTTCATCTTGTTGGGTGGTGGTCTGTGGTCCTCAGTGGCGATCCAAAAGGAAGTCTTTCCCGAGTCGCAGCTCGACATCGTCGAAATTACAGTGGGCTATCCGGGCGCGTCGCCCGCGGAAGTCGAGCAAGGCATCTTGCGACCAATTGAGGGGGCTGTGCGCGGCGTGGATGGCATCCAACGAATCGATAGCGAGGCTCGCGAATCGCGTGGCGAAGTCCTGATCGAATTGGTGGCCGGACAGAATCGCATGAAGGCCTTTCAGGATATTGATCAGGCGGTCAACCGCATCCGTACCTTTCCGGAGCAAATTGAACAGCCCGAAGTTCGCTTGGCGTCCGAACAACGAGAGGTGATGCAAGTCTCCATCTATGGTTCGATCGACGTTTGGGCATTACGCAAGCTTGCGGAACAACTCCGCGACACACTTCTTGCGACCGAAGAGATAACGCAGGTCGAACTGAGTCGAGTACCGCAGTATGTCACGCACGTTGAGATTCCGCGGCAACAACTCCGCGAATACGGACTCACGCTACCTGAAGTGGCTGAAATCATTCGCACCTCTAGCCAAGATGTGGCGGCTGGCTCGGTGCAGACCAGTGCCGGTGAAATCCTCCTGCGTGTCAAGGCGCGTCGCCAGTGGGCAGACGAATTTGCCAAGATCGAAATCGTGTCCGGACGCGACGGACCGCGAGTAACCTTGGGTGATATCGCCACCATTCGCGATGGATTTGAGGAAGTAGGCTTTCATTCACAGTTTAGCCAAACACCTTCGGTCGACTTAGACATTTTTCGTGTCGGCGCACAATCTCCCATCGATATCGCCAATGTGGTAGAGAAGACCATGCGCGACTTTGAAAGTGTACTACCGCCAGGTGTCCAATGGCGGATCGATCGCAACAACGCTGAAGAATTTCGACGGCGGCTCTATCTGGTGATGGAAAACGCGGCTGTGGCTGTCGTCATCGTGCTCGTGATCCTGGCCCTATTCCTGGAATTCCGCTTGGCGTTCTGGGTGATGATGGGAATGGTCGTCTCGTTCGTCGCCGGCATCTTGTTTTTGCCTTTGTTCGGAGTCAGCATCAACATGATTTCCCTCTTCGGCTTTCTTGTCGTCTTGGGCATCGTCGTTGATGATGCCGTGGTTGTCGGGGAAAATGTCTATGAGAAGCGACAGACGACGAATAATGCTGAAGCGGCCGCCGTGGATGGAACTAAAGAGGTTGCGTCACCCGTAGTCTTCAGCATCTTGACTAATATCGTGGCTTTTGTCCCCTTGATGTTCATTCCAGGGGAGACCGGAAAGTTCTGGGCACCACTGCCTGTCGTGGTAATTATTGTACTTGCTTTGTCGCTAGTCGAGTCGTTGTTCATTCTGCCAGCCCACTTGGCGCACACACGTGATGTGAGCCGGAAACGGGGATTGTTTTCATGGCCCCACACAGCCCAACAAGCTTTTAGCCGCTTTTTCAATCGACTTATAGAACTCATCTACAGGCCAGTGCTGTTATTCTGTTTACGATTTCGATACGTTACCACCTGTTGTGCACTCGGCCTATTTCTGGTCGTGGCCGGCTATGCGACCAGTGCCCATATGGGCATGATCCTAATGCCTCAAGTGTCCGCCGACGAAATCGAAGCCGGCGTGCGGATGCCCGTCGGTACGACTCAGGATCAATCCGCCGAGATCGCCCGTGTTGTAACCGAAGCCAGTCTACGGATGTTCGAAGAGCACAATCTGTACGAAGTGGCCGAGGGGATCAAAACCAATGTTCGAGGTCAAGACTTCATTGATGTCGAGATTGTGATGAAGCCACCGGACCAGCGCAACATGTCCGCTAACGAAGTCATTGAACTCTGGCGAGATTCGATAGGCGACCTGCCCGGCGTGGACCAAGTCACTTTCGAAGCCGAACGAGGTCCAGGTGGCGGTGGCAGGCGCGACATCAGCATCGCGCTCAGTCACAGCGACATTGGCGTGCTAGAGAAAGCGGCCGAAGACTTTGTGTCACGTGTCGAAAAGTTTGCCAACGTGCGGGACGTCAGTGACAATTACAGCAAGGGTAAGGCTCAGTACGATTTTCGCCTGCGTCCCGAAGGCCGCGCGCTAGGACTGACCGACGAAGCACTCGGTGAGCAACTGCGCGGTGCTTTCTTCGGTTCGCTGGCACTGCGCTTGCTTCGCGGCACGAACGAAGTAGAAGTCCGCGTCAAACTGCCTGAGGATCAACGTGAAGACATACACCACCTGGAAGACCTGATCATCCGCACGCCCAGCGGAGCGGAAGTTCCGTTGCTGGATGTCGCCGACTTAAAGAAAGACGTCGCCTTCTCGCGAATCAACCGCCGCGATGGTCGCCGGGCGATCAGCGTTTCCATGGACGTCGAGCCGAAACGAGCCATTACCCAAGTGATCACCGCAATTAGCACGGACGCGCTTCCCGGTTTGCGTAGTGACTACCCAGGCATCACTTGGAGTTTCGAAGGTAGCGACGCGGAGATGCGCAGAGCAACTTCAGCCCTATGGGGATATTTCGGTCTGGCTCTGGCAGTGATTTACTCGTTGTTGGCCGTTGCTTTCCGCGGCTATATTCAGCCACTCATTGTCCTGGTCGCCATTCCTTTCGGAATTGTCGGCGCCGTCCTTGGCCACATTTGGCTCGGTTACGACATTTCTCTGGTGAGCCTCATGGGTGTCGTTGCCCTGTCGGGCGTCGTCATCAACGACTCGCTCATTATGATTGACTATGCCAACCGCCGCCGCCAGCAAAACGCCAATGCACTCGAAGCGATTTCGCAAGCCGGCGTCAGGCGATTCCGTCCTATTCTGCTCACCACGCTAACCACATTTGGTGGCCTGGTCCCCTTGATATTCGAGAAATCCTTGCAAGCTCAGTACATCATTCCCATGGCCATCTCCTTGGGCTTTGGAATCCTCTTCTCCACGGCCATCATCTTGGTGTTGATCCCGTGCTTGTATCTCATTTTAGAAGACCTTCTCCAAAATCACCGCTGACCCCTTTGCTTTGCCATCTTCGAATGCCTACAACCGCAATCGTGCACGGAATTCCTCGACCGACGCACGATCTGGATTTTACAATCACGAACGACCGCATGCGGCTGCCAGAGCTCGACGCAACAGTGGAATCGCATGGCTATTCTGTGCCGGATACTTTCGCCAGTGGCTGGGTTGACTTGGTTGCGGGAATGCCGCTAGTTCGCATCCGGAAATGGATAAGGGTAACGACGGTGGATGTCGATATCTTTCTGGCCGAATCGAGTTTCCAACAAAGTGTCATGAGCCGACGAATTCAAATGACAGTGGATGCTATTATGGTTTGGCTCGTTTCTGCTGAGGATCTGGTGCTGCTTACGGCCATTGCAAACACCGTCATAGATCCAATAATTCATTTCAACCTGCTGCCTGACCGGGAATGTATGTACAGGGATCGAGCTGTTGGAATAAAGATCCGTCGCGACGCTATTGACTCGCGATAACAGGGTCTGACCCCAGGGCATTAAGACCGCTGTCCGCGAACAACGTTAGGCTGCCTTAACGCAGGCCGTTGTTTGGGGACCGATTTCACGCAGCAAGCGAAGAAGCGAGCGGGGGCTATCAACATCGTGTTTATCTAGACCACGCCGACGCCAAATTTCCTGATAGAGATGCATTCCAAAAGACTCCGCTGGAATGCGAATGGAGTGATTAGATCGCACCAACGTCGGAATGTCGTAGTAGGGCGTCGGCGAAAAGACCTTTGAGGGTTGAACGTATTGTAAGAGCCCTAAAGCGATGACGTGCTTCGAAAATATGTCGCCCAGTTCATTCCAGATGACGCGACTGTGATCGACTTGACTTGACTCGGCGAAAACGCGTTGCATTAGTACCGAACCCGCCGGAGCCTTAATCACGCCGTTTGCAACCGGTTTATCTTCTGCACCGAATACATATGGCTCGCGAAATACAAACGGACGAAGACAAAAGACATCAGTATCAACCCAAAATCCACCACGATCCCGCAGAAGTTTATATCGAAATAGATCGGCAAAGCATGCGTAGCTTCCACTTCCGCTTCCGCTAACGATTCTGAAAACGCTATTTTCCGGCAGAATCTCTCGGGCGTCGCGTACGGTAACGCCAGGGGGCAAATCACGTGGTGTTTGATATACGTATAAATGGTAGGCGTGTCCGTTTCGCAAGAACGACTCGATACAAGCCCGCTCCAGCGGAGTCAGGGGGCCGATCCAGAGGCTGGACATCACTGGCAACTTGGACCGCTCGCCGATCATCCGCAGCCGATTGAGAAGATCTTGTCGAGGCGGGCTTGCTTCGAAATGCACTTTACGCTGCATACGACCTGACGGGAAGTTGCGTGGCGCTACGCTTTGTCTTGAAATTCGATATCGATAAAAAACATTTGCCAGTTCTATGCCGGCTCGCAGCATTTCGGCATAGGTCAATTTTGATCCTGGAACATCACGCCATGTTTCCAGCGGTAGTTCCCAGATGACCTCGCGGAGCGGTGTAACAGCATCGGTACTCGCGATTGACAACTGACGCCACCTGAGGAGCAGCTCAACATCAATTACCCATTTGCTGCGGAATGGTTTTTCAAAGATCGAAGCCAACGCGGGCGAACAACGAAACAGTTTGGCACCGCATTGCGTGTCACGGACGTGAGTACCGAGCACTAAAGATGCAGCCCAGGCAAACAACTGTCCCAACACTGCCCGTTTGGTAGACCGCCGCACCAACCGTCCACACAGGCGCAGGCGAACTCCCAGCACCAACTGAGACCGGGGATGTTTTTCGAGGACATCTCGGAATCGTTCTGCGCTTTCCAAAGGAGTGGCCAAATCAGCGTCCCAATACCCGATGTACTGCGGCTGCTTTTCCAAACCGTGCCGCAGGCCCTGCCGTACAGCTTCAGCTTTACCCACATTGCTGGGTAGGTTCAGAATGGCACATTGTGTAGGATTCACTTCCTGCATCGTACTGAGCAGAGCAAGCGTCGCGTCCGAGCTTCCGTCGTTGACGAACAGGCACTGGAACTGTGGGTGCGTGTCTAGAAAATCGAGAATGTCGGCAGCTACAAGTCGTTTGGCTTCGTTGTAGCAAGGGATAACGATCACAGTATCGATCATGGATTATCTGCCCGCCGTTCTGACCGTTGCGGCCGAACTCGCATGCGGCACATAGACGGTCAAACGCCCATCGCTTTGGACCGGTCGATAGCAGGTCGAGACTTTCTGGCGAACTTCTCGACGCCAATTAGTGTGGCCTGTGCAATCCAGTTGGATATCGTTCTCAGCTATAATCGCTTTGAATCGTCGCAACGTGAGGTCATTGATAATCGATTGATCATCGAACTGCCCAGCTTCCGCGAGGCGTGCAACGATATGTGGGTCCGCCAAATATGGTTGATGACCGCTCAGCACTAAGGCTCCAATTTCCATCGTCAATATGGGACCCTGAGCAGCGTAATGTGCGACAAGTTGCTCTGTCGCATTCCATTGAGACAGCTGAGCAGCTGTTTTTCCAACCGAGGGTTGGACGCGAATGGTGGCCTGAAATATTAAGGCTGCAAAGATTGCATACGCGGTTGCGGCACGGGGATATGCTCGGACGGTCGTCAGGGCCAATCCCCAGCAGAGACAAGCGATCCAAGATACTTCGATGAAGTAATTCGTATTGGAGCCTACTTTACCAACTGTCATCAGGGCAGCCGCAGCCGCCAGGACGACGTAAATAGCAAAGGGACGGGACTCGCGATTCCGGAAGAGGATGACTGCGAGCAGCACTCCGATCGGAAGCATAGGTTGGCGACAAGCGTAGTGAGTTAAAGCCCACATCTGCTCCCATTTCCAAGGGTTCATGTTGCTAAACACAATGCTCTGTGAGAAGTTGCCTCCCGACAAAACATCTCCCAGTTGGAATACCAACCAGGCACCAACGGCCGTCACGCCAGCGGTCGCTATGGCTCGGACACGCTGTCCAGCCAGCCAAAGCGCGAAGAACACGGTAGGAGCGGCGGCGATCACGGCTGATGGTTTGGTGAAGCCAGCCGCAATCAATAAAATGGGAGTCCACCGCCAAGCATGAGGGCGATTGGAAGTGGATGCCAAAACCGATAGGGCTGCAAATAAGACCCCCAAGGTATCGACGCGGTTGTTGGCACCGAATTGAAACGGTCCAATGAGCACCAACCAAGGAATTGCACCTGCCACCGCAACCATTATTCCTGCCTTGGCGCGTTTAAGCAGCACCCAAAAACTAATTCCGCACAATCCCAACATGCTCAGCACGGAGATTACCCTGCCTGGCAACAGCGACGGTTGGTCTCCGAGCAGACCGCCAACCAGGTAGTAAAAAATTGGGCCGTAGAGCGGGATCGAATGCGGCGGCTGGCTACGAAGCGACGGTGCGTAAATGTTTAATCCGTCAGCAGCTTGCGTCTGATGGAACAACACAAGCCCTTCGACATAATCGACATAGCCGCGGGAGGTGAAAAACGTAAACCACATGGCGATCGCGACGAGAAGACTTGCGACAACTCCCATCATCAACGTGGCTAAGCTGATCCCATTCCAGCGTCGCACTTGGTCCTCGCTTAAAGGCACCAAGCCCAATGCAGCGACTATCTCTTCTTTGACGAATTGGATAATCGGCCGTAGTTCCCCCGGAAACAGAACCTCGGCATCTTTGCGTTGTTGGGATGAAGGAGGCGTCATAGCGTGTGGCTCGCCAGGAGCAATCCGGGCTCATAGAGCGACTTCAACGGGGTGGGGAATCCCATAGTTCGAACGATCAGCCGAGGAAGATAGTGGTTTTGAAAGCCCGCATCAATGTCAATGCTCAATCCGTACGGATAAATTCTTGAGACAAACCTCAGATCGGAACACTGATACTTCAATGGACTTGTGATCAGCTAATCCCTATGCTCACAGTCGGTGGATCTTCTCGTTTACCCTACCCCAGCTAGTATGAACAAACATGCACCAACCCGCAGCACCGGAAATGCATGACCTGATGGTCGTGATTCCTGTTTATAACGAACAGGAATGCGTCGCGGCCACTCTTAACGACTGGTCAACGGCGCTTAAAAAGTTGTCGATCCGCTACCAGATCCACGTTTATAACGACGGTTCCAGCGATGAAACGGCTTTAGCTTTGCTACCTTTTGAAGACCGAACCGATTTCCGCGTGTTTCATCAAGTCAATGCTGGGCACGGTCCAACCATTCTCTGCGGTTACCGTGCGGCTGTAGCTCATAGCCAATGGATTTTCCAAGTTGACTCCGACGGCGAGATATCTGCAAGTCAGTTCGCACCGTTTTGGTGGCAGCGCGAAAACCAGGATTTGGTGATTGGTTTTAGGCAACATCGCAACTCGGCGCTCGATCGACAAATCATCTCTGGCAGCGCACGCCTTGCTGTGCGCACGCTCTTCGGTGCCGGCGTTCGGGATGTTAACTGCCCGTATCGCTTGATGCGGGCTAATGCTTTTGCAGATCTATTTTGTGTGATTCCAGATAATTGCTTTGCACCGAATGTCGTGCTCTCAGGGCTCGCAATTCGCAATCGGTTGCGGATTCGACAATTGCCAGTTGATTTTACGCCCCGACAAACCGGACAGGTTTCCATAGCTGGATTGGGATTATGGAAAGCAGCGGTTCGCTCCCTCTGTCAAGCCTTCGTCGCCGCTCGAAGCAAACCAAGTTCATTGCTTCCGCCACCCGTAGAGCAAATTGAGACCGACACGCCTATATTAGATGACTCAGATATCGCACCGAGGGCTGTTACCCCATCGAACGCTGGCGCATTGTCACTAAGCAGCACATCATCCAGTGCTCGAGCAGGCCAATCGATTCGCTCGGCAACCTTCGATTATCTCGTCGTTGGAAGCGGACTGTACGGCAGCGTCATGGCGGAAAGGCTTCGCAACGCCGGGAAACGAGTGCTGGTGGTTGAGAAGCGCAACCACGTCGGCGGGAACTGCGCGACGTATATCGATCCGACGACGAAAGTTCCGATTCACCAGTATGGCACGCATATTTTCCATACCCGTAGTCAGCGAGTCTGGGACTACATTCGATCCTTCGGAGATTTTAATGACTACCGTCATCGCGTGCTGACCCGTTACCGGGGACGCGATTTCCAAATGCCGATCAATCTCAATACGATCAATCAATTCTTCGGAATCCAACTTGCTCCCCAGCAAGTCGAAGAGTTTCTCCAAGCCAAACGGACCTCGATCACCCGCCCACGCAACTTTGAAGAACAGGCGCTAAGCCAAATTGGACCAGAACTCTACGAAGCATTCATTCGGGGATACACGACCAAGCAGTGGAATCGCGATCCACGGGATCTACCGGCTAGTACCTTCAATCGCTTGCCAATTCGCAGCACTGACGATGACAACTATTTTGACGACCTGTATCAGGGGGTTCCCAAGTATGGCTACACGCCAATTTTCAATGAACTGTTGAAAGGAATCCCGGTCGAAGTGGAAGTCGATTTCCTACGCAATCGCGACACTTGGTTGAGTCGCTGTCAGTTCGTCATTTACACCGGCCCCATGGACGCCTATTTCAATTATCGCTTTGGTCGACTGAACTGGCGATCGGTTCGATTTGATTTGGCAACGCTTCCTCAGTCGGATTTCCAAGGCACCAGCGTCATCAATTATGCGGACGCATCAGTCCCCTATACACGGATCCACGAGCCGCAACATTTGCACCCAGAACGCACCGACCAGGCGACGCACACCGTCATCATGCGAGAATACTCTCAGTTGGATCACGAGGCTCCCTACTACCCTGTCGGTGCTCCGGAGGATCAGGCCAAAGTCGCTCAGTATCGATCACTCGTTCAGCAGGAAGGACGAGTTGTCTTCGGAGGGCGACTGGCCGAGTATAAGTATTACGATATGCATCAAGTGATCGGTGCGGCATTGCACCAGTCAGAAAAATTATTGGGAACGGAAAAGCGACGGCGAGCCGCATGAGCATCGTTCGCGCCGGTATCCGTACGGCGAGGTGAACTATTAACGACGATAGGCAATTCCCATCCTCACGAATTTTCGGCTGGCTTGGCCCGTCACGTCAGTCGCGGAAGCTGACACTTCTGGTCTTATTCGGATTTGCTCTCGCTCAGATCCCTTTCCAACAAGTCGTCTTTGTTGACGAACCGGACAATATGATGAGCGGCTGGCTGATCTCCCAAGGCAGAGTTCCCTATCAAGACTTCTTTTCGCATCACGCGCCGTTTCCCTACTTCTATTCAGCACTCGTCCATCTACTGGCGGGAAAAAACTTCGTTCTGCAACGCTACAGCCTAGCCTGCTTTGGATTGGCTGCGTTTCTGGCAGTACTACAGCGGTGTCGCCATGATGATTCGCCAACGTGTAGATCGACCATGGTGCTTTTCATTGGGCTGTGGATTGTCTATGGACGGATCTATTGGCATTTCCTGGTACTCTCCGACAATTATGTGGGATACGGATTGCTGGTGCTATTTGGGATCCTGCTACACGCATTATGGACGGGAATAGAGCTAAGTCGCTCGGACCAACTGTTGCTTGGTTTTTTTACCTTTGCCGCTCTAACATCGAACCCGCATGCACTGTTTCCTATCATGGGCTGCCTGCCTTTCTATGCTTGGATCCTACATCGCGCGGGCCCCAGCGGCTGGAAAGACGCTTTGTGGGCGGTTGGCAGCTTCTCACTCCCGGCAGGGATGCTGGCTGGCTACTTGGCTTGGCACCATGCGTTTGACCTGTTATGGCAACAAGTTGTGGTGTTTAATGCAACGACGTATTCGCTCTTCCTGGGGTCGACGACTGACTTTTCCACGCCCATTTTGCGAGCTGCCGTTACGCTTTTCGGATTGACCGATCTTGCCCAGTGGGACTTTAATCCGCATCTACTGACCCCCATTCCGTCTTGGGCCGATGATCATTGGGCCTATCTAGGCCTCGTAGGCCGACTCTGCTTGCTCGGTACGATTGGCTATGCCATTGCGCTGCGTCGCTGGCTAGTGGCGCTGATGCTCTTTGTCGTCGGAGCCTGCAGCCTCTCTCGAGACCTTACGTTCTATGGCCCAACCGAATTCCCTTGGTGGTTCCACATTCAGCATTTCAGAATACTGTGTTTACTGTGCATGAGTTTTGTGATCGTCAACAGCGGTCGCGATGCCTTCAGTGCACAGCGATCCATCAGCCGGTTCGCGATGCGGATACTGTTTTGCGCGTTGGTAGCCGTCAATGGAATCGTGTTCGTCCGCGCGATCGAAACGGTAGCCGATTCTGGAATTCGCATGACACTGGACCCTCGCGCTAGTATACAACGCTGGGATTCTTTCCTCGATTGGCAAGTGGATATATGTACGGAATTGGTTGGCCCCAAGGGGAAAGTCTCTGCATTTCCGAATGGAGACTACGTAGGCTACCTGGGGGAGTACGCACCGGCTAGCTTCTTCAGCTTCTATCTGCCCTGGACTGCATCGCGCCCCACCGACATTCAGCAAGTCCAGAATGACTTGACGAGAGGTGCCAGGGACAATACCGCAATATGGATTCATCGAAGCGGCGAAGTCTGGGCGATACCACTCGAAGAATATTGCGCTGATGTCTTAGAATTGCTCGACGACAAATACATACGTGTTAGCTCTGATGTCTATGTCTCTGAGGCATCTCGCGCGGTGCAAATGCTCTGCCGTGCGGAAGCTAGCGGTCAACTAGTTCCTGAGCGACTGGTGAAAGACACGGACCCACCCATTGTGATCACCGACCGATCAGCCCGCTATGCGCTCCCTTTGATTGACTATCGTCGCGTTCTGGCCGTGGAGGTGGTCTTTACCGTCGAGTCGCCAGAAGTTTCACCGTTTACCCTGCTGGTAGAATGCACAGGCGAACAAGGTACATCTCGTCAAATCATGCAGGTCACACCCAGCGCTCATGAGCGTCGATGGTTATCGTGGTTGCCGAGTGAGGCGAACCAATTGGCGTTTGACGTTATGCAAGCTGGCGCTAAATGCACGATTCAACAGTTAACGCTGTGGATGGAAGCAAGCGATTCGGCTGCTCACGATTCGGCTGCTCAGGGAGCCGAATTGGGAAACGCGGCTGGTTTACTAAGGTCTCTATGGCCAGCAGCCTCTGTTGCCGAGCAGCGTTAGATCGATGGTCGCAAAATACAAATCCTCGCCTGCCCGTGTTTTGGAGATGGCAGCCACTCTCTACCCAGGAAAGAGCTTTGCCTGTTGGATACAGAGAAATCGTGGTCGAATAGCGCCGTTGCATCTGCTATTGGATTTGGTTCCTTTCCATTCATGCGTGCTCGATGTTGGTTGCGGTTCTGGCGTATTCCTCGGAATGCTCGCACTAAGAAATCAGATCAAGAACGGGATTGGCTTCGATTCAAGCGCGCCCTCAATTGCTCGTGCTCAACAAATGGTTACCCAGCTAAAGATGCATGACTTGAAAGCTGGCCTCTCGTTTCAATCCATCCCAGCTGAAGCAAACTGGCCCGACGGACGTTTTGATGTGGTGACCATGATCGACGTGTTACACCATATTCCGCCACCACAGCAGCAGAAAGTTTTGCTCCTGGCGTATGAGAAAGTCCTGCCGGGTGGATGCTTGCTCTACAAAGATATGTCAAGCAGACCGCTATTGTATGGAGTGGCAAACCGATTCCACGATTTGATCATGGCGAAACAATGGATTCATTATGTCTCGGTTACCCAAGCTGATACGTGGCTGAGAAACAGGGGTGCACACATCGAGACATCTGGAAGCTGTCGAATGTATTGGTATCATCATCACTGGCGGGTCTACAGAAGACCAAGGGACGCTTATACCAATTCATCAGAGGAGCAAGGAGCCATCCGGCCCAGTTCAAGCAACTCACGCGGCGAAATTATCAATCGGGCAGCCGCAGCACAAAAACTTCTAGGTTTGGACCTGGCCTGTCGATGTCAATCCAATTGCTCATTGGCAAAAAGAATGCGTCGAATTCATCAACGAGTAGCCAGCTAGGATGCGCCTGAAATCCTGAAAAATATACTTTCTCGACCAATTGGCTTTGGTCAAATAGTTGTGTGAAGAAACTGGGATCGAAGCCGGCCATTCGCAACGGGTGTGTGGGCACGATGGCGACCAGCTCGAGAGTGCCAACTGGCACGGAGTCAGGCTGACGGTAGAGTTCCACGCCGCTCGCTCCCTGACTTGAATGTTCGAGCAGCCAATGGTAATGAATCGCAATTAGCTGTCCCGCATCTTCGCCATACAGCTCTTTGACGTACTGTATTCGCCGCCGGATCGATTGTACTGACTCTTGAATTTGTGGCTCACACTCAACTCCGCCAAACACCAGAACTGGCCGATTCAGATGTGCCTGATTCGCGATCCACTGCCCGCACAACGTACGCGTATCGGATTTGCACAACAAGCGATCTATTTGTATAGAAGCCCACAAGCCAGGGAGCAGCAGCAAGGACAGCACCACTAGGTCTTTTCGGCTCAAGGCAGCCGCGTTGGACTGTAGGGATTCCGAAGCGAACACAATCGCAACTGCAATTACGGGCATCACCGGTAATAGATATCGGTAGGGAATGCCGTTCGGAAAAGGCAACAACGGCAGGCAGAATCCTATGAACGCCGCCAGTAGGATGCTAGGTTTGGCTGATGGCCCTCGCTGGAGCCTGAGATGTCGCACACATAACCTGGCAATCATCAGTAGCCCGACGAATCCACCAGGGCCGATCACCAGCGGCTCGAAGATGCCTACCAAGGATTTCAGCGGGTTCCAGCCGTTTTGCTTCCGTGAGCCATAGAGTACATCGAACAATCCATCGAATTCGCCTGCAAGTTCACGATGCACGAAGATTAGATCAAAATTGAAGAGGAGAAACGTAGCACACGCTACCACCAACCCGACCAACAAATCTTGCACACAAGCCATGGCTGCTCGTGGTTCCCCTCGATGGCGCAAGACGATAGCCGCAAATAGCGGAAAAGCAAGGAAGACGGCGGTGTATTTTGTGGCCACAGCCAGTCCAAAAAGAACCGCTCCCTGACTCAACACCCACCAACGGCATGCTACGGGGGCGTCCGTATATCGTAAGCTCTGAATGATGGTCCAGCAAACGAAGTACACCATGAGAGTATCGGTGACGGCAAAATGGGCATCGCGAACCGGCAACGGTGCCAGGGCGTATAGAGTCGCAGCCAATAACGCACCCTGTGCCGAAACAAGCTCACGAGCCATGCGGTAACAACAGATCACCGTCGCGGTTCCAGCCAGCGCGCTGACCATCCGCGCCATCATGAAATAGGTATCGCTACTGGCTACGAAGTCAGCCGTCAAACTTGGGGCCGAGGTCGAGCCCAAGAAGCTTGATAGCTGATAGTAACTCTGAAACAGCAACGAAAGCAGCCAGGGCATGGCTGCCGGATAGAGTAAAAAATCAGCTCGCCCAAACGATTCCCAAAACTGGACGGCGCGGGTGACCACTAGTGTCTCGTCCGGTCGAATATAGAAATTGGAAATAAGCGGAAATCCAAACTTCAGCCCAACCACGCGAAACAGGAAGGCGACGACGCATAGCGCAACCAGCCGCCAAGTGGATGCTGCTAAGCTCTTCTTCGTTTCCAACATTGGCATTTGTCATTCAGAGTGAATTGAGTTCAGATCTATTGACCGAATGTTTTCAACTATCTGATCAGCGGTTAGCGCGACGAACTTTTCAAGAATCAAAACGTTGGGATGATCAAAGACCGAAAATGTCTCTTCCGCATCATTATCATCGACTTGCCACACGCCCAAGGTGGGCTTCGAAGTAAAAGTTGCGGAAACATGGTATCCCAGGTCGCCATTGAACAATCCCCAATAGTACTGCGCAGTAAGTGGAAAGCGCTCCGGTGTTTTAGGGATAGTGTCATAGAACCTCGGGCTTGCCAGAATTAGGTAGTCGGCCGTCGCCAATTGACGGGCCAATTCGTCTACTTTGGCATCGCTATCAGGATCGTAAACCCGCATCCCTTCGATCGAAAAATTCGACTGAGCCGCTATTGGTTGTGGCAAAATGGGGTAGTCGCCAACTTCATATAGCATATGACTATTTTGGGGGGCATGTTCGACAAGCCACCGCGAGGCAACCAGTCGCGTGTCGGGCCGGAGGTAGATTGTGAAGAACATCGCAGACCAGACAATACAACTTCCGCCGACGAGCGCGGTTGGGAGCATTCGCCACATCACGTTTTCCATTTTTTGTTGCCAGCGACAAACGAACCATGCCGCGCAGAGGCAAAGACCAGGGATTGTAAGCAATGTGTAGCGAATGAACTTCGCGTGCCAATGTCCGACATAAAGGAAGTACAGAATACCGAACAGCAGAAATGGAAGAACCGTCAAGGAGTTTCGTCGCTGCGAGAGTTTCGCTAGCCAGTGGACCAGTCCGATCACACACGCGCCGGGTAAGAGGGGTCCGCAAAGCCAGTGCAGATTTACAAACGGGTACCAATAGTCGCGTTTTCCCAGGAATTGTCTGGTGTAGAAGATGTCGCGCTTTCCCGAAACAACTTCCCATTCAAAATCCATGGAACTGCGAAACGCGTCGAATCGCAACAGTGAATAGGGCGATACTAGACAGAACGTGATACCCGCGACGGCCAAGGCGATGCTCCCCCCCAGAAACCACGCTCGCAGCGAATGAAGGCCGGGCTGCTCTTCGCGCAACCAGCCAACCAACGCGGCCACGGCAGGGATACAAAAGTACGCGAGTGCGGTCGTCTTCGTGCCCAGTGCCAATCCAAGCAGTAGCCCAATTCTCCAGGAGGTGCGGCGAAAATTTATGCTGTTTTCGGTCGACTTGATGGTCAGGATGGCGAGCAGGATAAGAAACAACACCATCAAGTTTTCCGTGACCGCGAAATGAGCCGTCTGAATCATGCCCACATTGAAAGCCAAAAATATAGCCGCCCAGAGTCCAACCAGGCGATCAGCGACCAGACGACCGAGGAAGTAGATCGCAACCACGCTGAGAGTCGAGAAAATCGCCGACAACGTGCGACCGACCATCACCATGTTTTCCGTCTGACTATTCCAATCTGGCGTTGATTGAAGCCAGGCCAATACATCGGTTGAAATTCGATACAGGTATATCGGGAATCCGTTGTACGCGAAAAAGTCAGGATCTAGCTGAGACGGAATACGGAGACGCTGCGTGGCATGAATCAAATTGGCTTCATCAGGATGAAATAAGAGACCGTTGTCCCAACTCAGGTTGTACGCGCGCAGCAACGCAGCTACCACGCTCACCAAGGCTAGACAAGTTAAGCACAGCACATCCGGTGCGCGCGTAGTTACCGTCGATTGGCACATGGTATCCTGAAAGGCTATGGAGCGTCAAATTCATTCGTTACCATTCAATTGCGGCCACGGTTACACATACCGCCGTCGCAACCAGCGAAAATTGACTGCAGCGATCGGTTAAGGCAAACACAACCGGATCTTCGGTCAAATCACCACGCCGGGCCAGCAGCCAAAGTCTGGTTGTCCAATACAAGAGTACCGCACAGACTCCCCAGAGAAACGCTGCCGTAGAGTAAAGTTCCTTGGTCGTTTCGCTGTTGATATAGAGCGCGAACACTACAACAGACATGTAGCTACTGGTCGGTCCCAGGCTTTCCAGGATAGCCAAATCTTTCACATGGTAACCACGCCCCGGAAGAAACTCATGACCTTCGCCAACCAAGCGAGAAAGTTCTGCATAGCGTTTCAACAGTGCCAATGAAAGAAACAGAAACATTGAGAACGCGAGCAGCCAATCGGAAATAGGGATGCCAGTCGCCAAGCCTCCCAGCAGAACTCGCAATGCATAGAAACTGGAAAGCAAGATGACATCGATCACTACATATCGCTTCAAGCGAAACGAATACAGATTCGCGAGGAGAAAATAGCACCCCAGAACTATGGAATAGCTTGAGGACAGGAGGGTGAGCGACAGAGCGAATCCCGTTGCGAACAACGCGCCTGCAATTGCCAACCCCGCACGTCGTGATAATACACCGGCAGCAAATGGCCGCTTGCATTTCACTGGATGTCTTCGATCAGAATCGATGTCCAGCAGATCATTTAGAATATATACCGCTGAGGCACAGAGGCTCAGAGTCACAAACGCCACCGTCATTGAGACTAAGCGTTGCACGCTGAGATCGTGGGACAACAACAGCGGAACGGCCACCAACGAGTTTTTCGTCCAGTGATAGGGACGAATCGCTTTTAGTACCTCAGCAATTTTTGCTGGAATCGTAGCGGATGGCTGATCGGTTGATCGTGCGCCGACAGGCTGGAAAACCCGCAAAGGAGGCGGTTTGATTCTGGATGCACTCGACCGATTGTCGACAATCTTTGCCAGCTCAGACGCCATTGTGCCAGGTTTCCATCGAGTCGCTACCAACAAAAGCCCCATGTCAGAGGCGAAGTCAACCTGCTTATAGCCAATTTATGGCCGTTTGTGCAACGCCTATTCACCAGCCCCAACCAGGTGGTCCGACGGGAATCAGCGTCACTTCTCCTTGCGTGTGGGGAAACCTCGCCATCAGAGCGTTCTATGCCCACATAAAAATCAAAGGGTAAAGAGTCCGAGGTGGCGGTCGTGGCTCGCATGCGGGGACCGTACATGATGACCATTGGGACTCGGTCGGGCCCGGGGTGAAATTGTGGTGTAGTGTTCTTGTGTTGTGAGCTTCAACTTATTTCGCAAGGAGACAATCATGGGTACGCAGAGAAGATTGAATGGTCGGCCAC
>JBGSNE010000291.1:0-7449 GCA_041739785.1 Pirellulaceae bacterium | reverse complement strand
TACCGCCAGGAAGAACGCCGCGACCAGGCCGATCGAAGTCGATTCCAAGCTGCAAAGCGACGTCAATTGCTCCAGACGCCCTAAACGTTTAATCAAGCAATTGCAAGACTCACCATCCAATGGCTCAGGTGTACGGTCCCCGCATGCGAATGTTCATCGGCATCCGGAAGCTGTTATAGCCTGGAGTGGAGCGATCGTGAGCGCAGCCAGTGGTGCGCAACCCCAGGATTGATTTGGTTCGAAGCGCAGTCCGACGAGAGGTGCGGTTGTCCGACACCCCCAGCTTCGCACGCAGATCGCCACCTAGTGCCCCTCAGCAGTACGATTTATGAATTCACGGAGCCTCTCGCAAATTTCGCCAAGCGCTTCCTCATCGCCGCTCCGCGCAGAAGCCAACAATTCAGTCCAAAGGGACGTCAGATCGGTGTTCGGGTCTAAAATGAACGTCTTGCGATCCTGCTGACCCACGGTTTTAATACCCCGGCCTATGCGATCTACAAGACGTTTGGAAGCAGTCGTTTCCGGTTCATATTCTAGTCAAGACGACTGGAATTGCTCTCCAATGCTAGATACTAAGCCTCTTTGCTGCTAAAGACGCCTGACCCCTTTGGTTTGACTTGACCCCTTTGGTTTGACTTGCACCGTTCGACCCCAGGTCATCCGCGAGAATTAAGACTATGTTGGGTTGCGAGGCAGGGGCGGCCAAAGCAATGGAGATCGAAGCGGAACATAGAGCGAGCGCTGCACTGATCTGAAATAGTCTTCTCACATCAACTCTCGAAAACCAAGTTTCTGATGAATCCGTAGTTTCAGCCAGTCATCTACATTGGTTTGCACGGGAACTCAATCGAATTTTACTTTATCGTAGGCGTCCTTGAGCGACAGTCGCTGTTCGATACTGGTCAATTGCAAGTTTCCCTCGATTCCTACAACTTCCCGCAACAGCCATAACCCATCGGCAGTTCGAGTATGTTGTTCGACACGCGGTGCGTCCTGCCAAAAAACTAAATACTCGATTAGGGCAGGAATCTGTCGGTAATGCCCAAACTTGCCGCCCCTGTCAAAGTCGGCCGTCGAGGGGGATAATACCTCGACTAACAACACGGGGTTGGAAATAACTTCTTCGGACTTGCCTTCGACCGGCGGACAAACGACCGAAGCATCAGGATATGCTTGGTACCCAGTAGCTTCCACTTCAATGCGCATATCACTCCCATGTGCAATGCAGGCTTGTCCCTTGAGCAGACTCCTGAGCGCACCTGCGACATTCGTTGCAACCAGACTGTGCTTTCGCGTTCCCCCCGCCTGTGAAAAAACTTCACCTTCGAAGAACTCATGCCGTTCGGTTTGTTCGCGTTCCCAAGCGGCGTATTCCGAAGGAGTCATTTTCGAGCCAAGCTTTTTCGCCGTACTCATCATCCCCCCCCTTACGGATACTGGCCAAGTACATCTTCTATTTTACCCGAAACAGGAAATCGAAGCGAAATCTTTCGCTTCGGACGCCGTAACGGCGCGGCGCTTGTTACGAGCCTACTTCAGCTAGGCGATCACTTCGTGGATTGGCTCGACGTGTTCGACGCCGACCAGCTTCTGGTCGAGACCGCTGTAGAAGTAACTCAAGCGGTTGGGATCCAGACCGAGTTGCTGTAGGATGGTGGCATGCAAGTACTTCACATGCATTGGTTTTTCGACGGCCGCAGAACCGAGCTCATCGGTGCCGCCCACACTCACGCCCCCTTTGATACCGCCACCGGCCATCCACATCGTAAAGCCATAGGCATTATGATCACGACCTGAGCCTTGCGCGTACTCGGCGGTAGGCTGCCGGCCGAATTCGCCGCCCCAGACAACCAAGGTGCTCTCCAGTAGACCACGCCGTTTGAGGTCCTTTAGCAACGCGGCCACGGGCTGATCGGTGGCGCCAGCGTGTTTGTTGTGATTCTTCTCCAAGTCGCCGTGCGCGTCCCAATTATCGTCGTTGTGCGCTCCGCCACTATAAAGTTGCACACACCGCACCCCACGCTCAACCAACCGTCGCGCGATGAGGCAGCGGCGACCAAAGTCTTCGGTTTGCGGATTGTTCACACCGTATAGGTCAAGCGTCTCAGCGTTCTCGTCGGACATATCAACCGCTTCGGGCGCGTGCTCTTGCATTTTGTAAGCCAATTCGTAACTGCTGATCCGTGCGGCCAGCTCATCGTGCTCGCCGTGCTGGGCCAAGTGCCGCTCATTGATGGCGGCGATGGAATCGAGTACTTCTCGCTGCTCGGCGCGCGTCACCCCAGGCGGAGTTTGCAAATCGAGGATCGGGCTCCCTTGACTGCGAAGTACCGTTCCCTGGTACGTGGCGGGCATATAACCGCTCGACCAATTTTTTGCGCCGCTAATAGGACCACCGGTAGGGTCGAGCATGACTACAAAACCCGGCAAGTTTTCGTTGACTGTCCCTAACCCATAGTTAACCCACGAGCCCAGGGCTGGTGAACCACTCAGGATCTTTCCAGAATTCATCATTAGCATGGCCGAACCGTGGATGGGCGAGTCGGCGGTCATAGAATGTAGAAAAGCAATATCATCCACGCACTGACCAACGTTAGGAAACAGTTCGCTGACCCATTTGCCACACTCGCCATACTGTTTGAATTTCCAGCGAGGTTCCACAATGCGGCCTTGATTGCGGTGCCCACCGCGGCCGAATGTTTTTACGTCCACGGTCTTGCCATCCATGCCGACCATGCCGGGTTTATAGTCAAATGTGTCGATATGACTTGGGCCACCATACATGAACAGGAAAATGATGTTTTTGGCTTGGGGCGCAAAATGCGGAGGTTTGGCGGCCAGCGGATTGGCTTTGGTGGCAGCCGCTGCACGTGAGTCGAAAAAGTCGTCACCCAGGAGCGCGGACAAGGCGACGGCACCGAAGCCCGCGCCAGATTGCCACAAGAACTCGCGACGTAGGCGGCGACAAAACGATCCGTTGGTTGGAGAGGATGTCATGCGATTTAGTCTATGTAGAAAAATGAATTGATATTTAGTGCCACCAAGCACATTGACTCGCGGGCCTGCTGCTCACTCAAGTTGTGTTTGTTTTTCAAACGCTCTACCAATCGAACTAATTCGTCAACATCAGCAGGCTGCGCAGATCGGCTAGTGGACAATTCCAAACAGCGACTGGCCTGTTGACGCAAATCGTCCCCCACTTCGCGCTGCACACGAATTAAGAACGCTTGGGCTTGCGCTTGCATCCATTGACTGTTGAGCATCGTTAGCGCCTGCCCAGGCTGAGTGGTTAAGAACCGCGCTTCGCAACTGATGTCGGTATCGGGGAAATCGAAGGCCGTCAACATCGGCACCGGAAGCGAGCGTTTGACGTGAATGTAAATGCTGCGGCGGGCTTGATCGGCGGGAGAGGATTCCCCCCAGCCTAACCCAGGTCTGGATTGACTGGCCAAAACCTCGGCGGAGAGCGTGACATACATGCTCTCTCCGTGAGCCTGTTCGTTCAACTGCCCCACCACAGCGAGCACCGAATCGCGAATCTGTTCGGCGCCCAGTCGGCGAATATTCTGACGCCAAAACAAATTGTTCGACGGATCCAGGGACAAAGCTTTTGCATCGTCAGTCGTGCTCAAACGGTAAGTGCTCGATAGCAAAATCGAACGGTGGAGTTGCTTCAATTGCCAATCGTCGCGGACCAATTCAGTAGCCAGATAGTCGAGCAATTCCGGATGGGTGGGTGGATCGCCCATGAGTCCAAAATTGTTGGGCGAGCGGACAATACCGCGACCGAAGTAGTGAAGCCACACGCGATTGGCGATCACGCGGGCGGTCATCCAATTGTCATCCGAGGCAAGCCAATCAGCCAAATAGCGACGTCGACCGGCGGAGGTTGCCGATTCGTCAGGCTCGGGAATCTCCGGGGCACCCCCTCCAAGCAACTTGGGGAATGATGGTTCGACCGGTTCTCCTTCGCTATGCGGACTTCCCCGCAGTAGGATGTACGTTGGATCGGGTTTTGGTTCGAGCTTGGCCAAGCCCAAGACTGTTTGTCTTGGCGGTAGACGACGCTGCTCTTCGATCAGCGACAGCAGTTCGGAATTCCACTGCGTATATTCGGCAAACTCGTCAGCCGCAACAAATTGTGCGAGCTTTTCCTTGAGCACCACTTCGCGCTCTGGGCCTTCGGTGGCTCGTTGATCGGTGGCAGACATCTTTTTGATCGCATCGCGCTCAATGCGTTCAGTTTGTTTTTCGAGCGACTTGCGACGACCATCGATTTTATTGTGCCGCGCGCCTAGCTGCGGATCCAAATCGAGTTGATTGTTCGTGCTCGTATCATTGCGTACAGCGAACGGAGTGACGTCGCGCATGAAAGCTACCATGGCGTAGTAGTCCTTTTGCAACAACGGGTCGATCTTATGATCGTGACACCGCGCACAATTGAGCGTTAGTCCCAAGAAACCTTGGCTCGTAGTCGTCACTAGATCGTCATAGCCATCGAAAATGGCTTGAAGGGGATCAGCCGGTTCATCATCCCACAATCCCAAGCGATAGTAGCCAGTGGCGGTCAAGCTCTCGGGCGTGACAACATCCAGTTCGTCGCCAGCAATTTGTTCGCGAATGAACTGGTTGTACGGTTTATCGCTATTCATCGCGTCAATCACGTAGTCTCGATACTTCCAGGCATTTCCCTTGGGGCCATCGCGTTCGAAACTGTTGGTCTCTGCATAGCGCACCACGTCCAGCCACATGCGTGCCCAACGTTCGCCAAAGGCGGGGGCGGCCAATAGGCGATCGACCAGCCGGACGTATGTCTCCTCAGACCAATCACGGCACAATTCCGCCACCGTCTCGGGTGACGGTGGCAGTCCCGTAACATCCAACGTCACGCGGCGGATCAAATCGCTCGGCTCGGCCTCCGCCACTGGCTTCAAACCAGCTCCTTCGATGCGCGACAACGTGAAGCGATCGATGGCCTGTCGTCCCCAATGTGAATCCTGAGTCTGTGGCAGGGCAGGCCGCTGAGGAGGACAAAACGCCCAGTGCTCGGTGAACTCAGCACCACTGGCTATCCAGCGCGTAAGCAATTCGATTTCTCGCGCGCTCAGTGGCTTGCCTTCTGGGGGCATCCGCTCGCCCGAATCTTCGCTGGCCGTGAGCCGTTTGAACAATTCACTTTCGCCCGGCTTGCCTGGGACA
Organism: Pirellulaceae bacterium; assembly: GCA_041739785.1. GTDB lineage: Bacteria > Planctomycetota > Planctomycetia > Pirellulales > Pirellulaceae > Aureliella. The sequence goes on along the minus strand of JBGSNE010000291.1, from coordinate 2,250 downwards.
ATTGCTGCCAATCCACTATCCGCTTCGCCGACTACCGTTGCGCGATCATCGAAACGGAGGCTTGATTCTTGTTGATCGGGACCGTGACAGGCATAACATTTCCGCGCCAACAAGGGCTGGATTTCTGTGGCGAAATCGACCGGTGGCTGCTGTTGTCCGAAACCTAGGTTCGTGAGAATCGCGAAAATTAACGGCCATAGACAGGTACGCATTGGTTTTTCCTGGATCGGCATCTTCGTCAGGCATCGACGTCAAATGGGAAATACTATTACTTGGAAGCAGGCGCGGCCGGACCAAGCTTGTATTTTACACTAAGTCGGCTCAACCGTCCCGCCGAATCACAAACTGGACCTTGACATCCACTTTACGTCGTTTTAGTATGAATGGGCGTAGAGTGCTTAGGCCAAATCAAACCCGTCCCACCACGAAAGCGAGAGCCATGCGTCCCGCCACCAAGCGATTTGGTAGCTGTTGTACTTGGCTACTTAGTCTCCTATCCATTCTCAGCCTCCCCACCCCCAGCCTCCATGCGCAGCTCGATTTTGAGAAGGCGCCGATCAACTATGGTCAAACCGAGACCAACGACGCGGTAGCGGTTCTGTCGCGGGCGCTCGACGAAGGCCGCGAGGCACTGGAGTACTCGGACGAGCATGGCTGGCTACCGAGTCTGCTTGAGAAGCTCAACATCAGTCGCGATACGCAGACGCTGGTCTTTTCCAAAACGTCGTTGCAGCTTCACAAGATCAGTCCCCGCACTCCGCGGGCTCTGTACTTTAATGACGATATCTACATCGGTTGGTGCCAACGTGGTGACGTGGTTGAGATCGCGGCCACCGATCCCGAGCAGGGTGCGGTCTTTTACACGCTGGACCAAGATCCAGAGCTGCCGCCGAAAATCGTCCGCGATCGTGGGCAATGCTTAACCTGTCACGCGACAAACCGCACACAAGGCGTCCCGGGTTATTTGGTACGGAGCGTCTACTCCGACAACAATGGGCGCCCACGAAGTGGTACGCGCACGTATGTCACCGACCATTCGACCAACTTTGAACAACGGTTTGGTGGTTGGTATGTCTCGGGTTTGCATGGCAACATGCGTCACATGGGAAATGTCGTTACGCATGATCGTAGTGATCCCGAAAAGATCGATCGTAACGAAGGGGCCAATCGACGCCGCTTGGAAGAGCTGTTTGACACCGAACCCTATTTGACCCCCAACAGCGATATTGTGGCGCTGATGGTGTTGGAGCATCAATCGCAGATGCACAATATGATTGCCCGCGCCAGTTTTGAAACGCGCATTGCCGGCTACTATGATCGCGGCATCAATGAAGCGCTCGACCGCCCCATCGAAACGGTTAGCCCTTCAACCACGCGTCGGATCGCAGCCGCTGGCGAAGCGCTAGTGCGGTACATGCTCTTCGCCGACGAATTGGAATTGGAAAGTCCGGTCGAGAGCCTCACCAGCTTTGCCAAGAGTTTTCAGTGCGACGACAATCCACAATGGCGAGGCGATCGACAAGGGCGATCCTTGCGGCAACTTGATTTGCAGACGCGATTGTTTAAGTTCCCATGTAGCTATTTGATCTACACTCCCGCCTTCGACGCGCTTCCCGAGCCCATGCTGGACTTTGTCCGCGAGCGGATGACGGAGATCCTGACCGCAGACAAAGCTCCGGAGGGTTACGAGCGATTGCGAGATGCAGATCGCTTAGCCATCCGTGAAATCCTGGCCGAAACCAAACCCGACTTTCTAATGCGCTAGCGCTTTGTCAGCGCCAAATTTTAGAGCACTTCAGAAGAATTAGTGGGTAAACAACCCCGGGCGCCAGGTTTTCGGAGGCATGGCGGGACAAAAAGAATATGTAACCATTCGCGAACTTGGAGGATTGGGAATTCTATTAACCACGAAACACACGAAGGAGACGAAAAAATCCCTGCTAGTGTTCTTGGTGGTCCAACAACGGGCTATTGGAATGCACTAGCAATTAAAGAAGAACAGAGCTGACTTTTCGTGTCCTTCGTGTGTTTCGTGGTTAACAAATGTCTCGTTTGGCCTCGGTAGGACTCATGCTTTACCGAGGTTTAGTTTTTGAATATCGAATAATTTTGACACTTCTCGCTGATCGCCGGTACTAAGGTTGATTTCACCCTCCCGCGCATTGGAGAAAACGAGGAAATCGACGAGTTCGCGGGAGGGTCGGCAAGCGAGTAATGCGAGCTTTCCGGGGAGGGAAAACAGTTGTTTGC
>JBGSNE010000276.1:0-4919 GCA_041739785.1 Pirellulaceae bacterium | reverse complement strand
TGCGGTCGATCGCTGGCATGCCGGAACAATGCGGGGATGCTTCAGTGACCTGGGATTTGCATCCCAGGCTTTCAAATGCCGTGCCTTCGGCACTAAATTGCGGGCATCAAAACGCATCAGCGAGTGCGTCGCTTGACTGCGGAGGATCCCGTCCACTTCTTTAAAGAAACCTGGGACCCGCTCGCTGGCGAGTCGAACCGACAATTTCGAGCTGTTCTTTCGTAGACGATTGCTTAAGTATCCAATAGACTCGACTATGTTGTTTTCCGTAGCGGAACTCGCCAAGAATCTCGGGGCTTAAGCGGAACGTTATGCCCAAATCCTTGACGAATTTCGCTACACTTCCGCATTGTTCTTTGACTGTAGCGCTTTCAAAATTGCTTCGACGTCGTAGACGCAGCCGCCCCAGGTGCCACCGCCGAATTGCTGAAGAGCGGCCCACAGACGCGTATCGTCAGGCAATCGCGGATCGGGAGCCAAGCCTGGTTGCATCGGCCGCGAGGCGAGCTCATGAGCGGCTTGTTCGCCTTTTAGATTGACTGAGCCATCAAGCGTCTGACGATCGACGATGACTTCAATGATATCGCCATCACGGACTTTGCCGATTGGCCCTCCCGCCAATGCCTCGGGGCCGACGTGACCAATACAGGCACCCGTACTAACGCCGGAGAAGCGCGCGTCGGTGACAATCGTAACGTGCTTGCCCCACTTGATGTGCTTCAGCGCCGACGTGAGCTGGTACGTTTCTTCCATCCCCGTGCCTGTCGGACCGCAACCGATTAGGACCAACACATCGCCAGCTTCAACTCGTTTTTCGCCCTGTCCTTTAATCGCCGCAATGGCGGCTTTCTCCGACGTAAACACTTTGGCCGGTCCTGTGTGGCGAAAGACTCCGTCGGCGTCGATCACGGTTGGATCGATGGCAGTCGCCTTAATGACGGAACCCTCCGGGCACAGATTCCCGGTAGGAAAAACTACGGTGCTGGTCAGTCCGCGTTGCTTGGCAATCACCGGTGGAATGATCACAGCGTCGGGATCGATACCATCGCGTTGGTGTAATAATTCACGCAGTGCAAGGCGGCGAGGAGAGTCGCGCCAAGCATCCAAGATTTCGTCCCACGTTTGGCCGTTGACCGTCATGCATTCACCGTGAATGGCGCCCGCCTCGCGCAAATGCCACATGAGTTCGGGGACGCCGCCGGCCAAATACATCTGCACGGTGGGATGATTGACGGGACCATTCGGAAGCACGTCGACGAAACGAGAAACTCTTCGATTCACGTCACGCCAGTCGTCGACCGTCGGTCGATCCAAACCTGCTGCGTGAGCGATAGCCGGAATATGCAGCAGTAGATTGGTTGACCCACCGCAGGCAGCATGCGCGGCGATGGCATTCTCCAGCGATTTTTGCGTAACGATGTCCGCCAAAGTTAGCTTGCGACGCGCTAATTCCATTAAGGCTTCCGCCGAATAGCGAGCCATGTCGAGCCACACGGATTGACCGCTGGGGGCCAGCGCGGCGTGCGGCACCGTCATTCCCAACGCCTCGGCTACCACTTGACTGGTGGCTGCTGTCCCGAGAAATTGACACCCACCTCCCGGGCTGCCACAAGCGCGGCAGCCCGCGGCGGAAGCTTCCTCCAACGTGAGCTCGCCATGCACGTATCGCGCGCCAATCGTTTGTACTTTGGCGGTGTCCTCGCCCGACGTCGGAGGTAAAGTCACTCCCCCTGGGACAATGATCCCTGGCAAATCACTACAACCCGCTAGGGCCAGCATGGCCGCGGGCAATCCCTTGTCACAGGTCGCCACTGCCAGGACGCCCTGTCGCGTCGGCAGCGAGCGAATCAACCGACGCATGACGATTGCCGCGTCATTGCGATAGGGTAGTGAATCGAACATGCCTGTCGTCCCTTGCGTACGACCATCACACGGATCGCTACAGTAGGCTGCATAGGGAATGCCACCTGCCGCCGTAATCGTTTCCGCAGCGGCGCGAACCTGTAGGCCCACTTCCCAGTGGCCTGTATGAAACCCTAACGCGATGGGTTGGCCGTTTTCTCCGCGCAGGCCTCCCATCGTGCTCAGAAGTAGAAACTGGGGACCAGTCATAAATTGTGGATCCCAACCCATTCCTGCATTTTGGGTCAGTCCGAAAAGATCTCCGCTGGGCCAGTTGCGAAGCATGTCATCGGTTAATGGCAAACTCCCCTGTGGACCATCGCCGCGAGTTGCAATGTCCGCAGCCGTTGAGCTGTCAAGTCCGAACCATTTGGTCAATTCACGCATGATCGATCGCTTTCAACAAGGTGCAAAAATGCAGTCGCTGGATTGTAGCAAGTTGGTTGGCAGCGGCCAGTGAACCAACGTTGCACCACGAGCGATCAGTGTTTCAGTTTGCTTTCCGTGTTACTATAAAGAGAATGCTGCAGGTCGCGACAGTGGGCAGCGAGCCCGAGTGAGAGAGCACGGAGGGCAAAGCCGGATCACGGTTACGGAGTTGAATGTGCACCAAGAAACACCGAATCAATCGCAAGAAAACAGTATCGGATTTGCGATGCAAATCGTGGCTGATGGTGTGGTCCTACCTGTTTGGGCGCAGCCTGGAGCAAAAAAGAATCGGATCGTGGGTGTTCACAATGGCATGCTCAAAATCGCCGTCTCAGCGCCCCCCGAAGATGGACGAGCCAATGCTGCCATCGCGCAATTGTTAGCTCGTCGACTGAAGCTCAGCAAATCCCGGATACAATTGCAAGCTGGGGCGACTCAAAGGCAGAAGAAGTTCCTGCTCATTGGCCTCGATGCCGACGCGCTGCTGTCATTGTTATCGTAGGCAAGAGGACACGCTTGCATCAGACAACCACGAAAGCCGTAGCAGAGTTGGCTACGATTTTCGATGCGGCGGTAGCGGAACTCGCCAAGAGTTTCGGCCCCCACTTTGAGAAGACAGTCGAAATTCTTGGCGAATTCCGCTACAAGTCGGGCAATAGAACATATTCGGTTCGGCAAATGAATAGGTAGTGGAACTACCTAAAAATCCAACTCAGAGATTCCGACGCCGAGCGTCGGGACACTTTAGGCCAATGAATTAGTTATGGAACTACCCACGATCCAACCGCTTCCTGTGCCAGGTGGCCCTACGCGTCCATTGGCGAATAGGGACCATCGATTCGACGCGGCCTGGCATGCCTTGCGGATTGCGTTGTTGGTCGTGCTATTGATTGGATTGCATCGTTTATCGGTGTCGCGGCGCGCGACTATGAGCACGGCACCAATTGACAACGCTGAATTGTTAAAGGAGGTGCAACAGGACTTGCCCCTGGCCGCTGGCTTGCGTGGCTTGGCCGAAAGCGCGGTGCTCGAAATCGTGGATGCTCAGGAAATGGTGATCGGAACGTTGGCTACGACTTCGCCTAAGGCCGATAGCGTGGTTGGTTATTCTGGACCCAACAACGTGCTGCTAATTCTATCCAACGATCAGATAGTTGTAGCCAGCCGTTTGCTCTCCTCCGGTGACACTCTCGATCACGTTGGGCTGGTTGCAGGAAGTGCTCATTTTTGGGAGCAATTTGTCGGCCGACGATGGGGCAGTGACAACAACCATCAATGGTCGAAAGTGGATGGCGTCAGTGGTGCAACGCTTACTAGTTTGGCGATCGCGGAGGCCATCGCCTTGCGGATGAGTGGCCAGCGGTTAAATCTCCGTTTTCCCGAATCTCCCACATTGGCCGAAGCCCAAGCATTGGTCTCAGAAACTATGGAGCTCGTCGCCTGTGCTTGGCATGGTCAGGACGCGTGGCAAGCACTCGATGCTAGCGGCCAAGCGTTGGGGACCATTGTGCGAACCGGCAACCTCGTTGACTCGCTCGAAGGATACCAAGGTCCCTCCGAATTGCTGCTGTGGTTCGACAACGACGAGATATTGCGCAATATCAAACTACGCAGTTCCTTCGACAATCAACCCTACGTTGGCTATGTGCAGCAGGAGTATTCATTCTGGCCGTTGTTTAAAAAGCGAAGTCTAGAGAGCCTGGCAAACATTGACTTAGAGGCCGAGAAAATCGAAGGGGTATCCGGTGCTACGATGACGTCGGTCGCAGTCGCGCAGACTGTCCAGCAAGCCGCCGATCGATTGCTCGAGAAATCAACGTCTGATGCGTTTGGTACAATTGATACTCAAGGTACGCGTGTTTGGAATTGGTCGCGTACCGAAATCGCTACTGCCATTTTAGCGTTGGCCAGCATCCCCTTTAGTCGTTGGCGAATGCGCGGACATCGAGGTCCACGTCTCCTATGGCAAGTGGTTTGTGTGTTGGTGCTGGGCGTCGCGGCAGGAAATCTGTTGTCCATAGCGCTGTTTGCCGGTTGGACTCGTGGCGGGATCCCTACGCACCTCGCTCCTGGTCTGGCCACCCTACTGACCGTAGCACTCGTTTGGCCAGCGGTTGGCAAAAACAATGTTTATTGCGACCAGCTTTGCCCACATGGCATCATACAACAATGGATGTTGCCGTGGCAGCGAAGCGCGAAACGGACGGCCAAAAGTGTTGGTCCAGGTTCGCTTAAGAGAATTTGGTTGGTTCGTGGGCTGCGGTGGACGAGCTACGGGGGGCTGCTTGCGGCCTTCGGTTGGATCGTTTTTGAATGGCCAATTGCATTGGCTATGCTGGAGCCTTTCGACGCTTACGCCTGGCGAATTGGCTGGTCGCTTAGCTGCGTGGTGTGGATTGCGAGTTTACTGCTTGCGATGTGGCGTCCCATGGCGTACTGCCAACTCGCTTGCCCCACAGGCCGAGCACTGGACATCCTAAGACGTTCCCGCCGAGGACGAACGAGCTGGTTGGTTGAAGGGGTGCTCATTGTGGCCTTGGGCGTGGTATGGATGTCGAGTAATTAAAGTTTTTCCGGTTCGCCAGCGA
>JBGSNE010000275.1:0-39479 GCA_041739785.1 Pirellulaceae bacterium | reverse complement strand
ACCAAACTTAATTCATTGCAAACTGGAGCGGTCGGCCATCGATGTTTCGATCGCCAGTTTCCCACTGCGCGGTAGGAGCATCATTGGCCGACAACGCAGCGGAGATCACTGTGATTTCTTCAGTGAAGAGTTATCCACTGGCAACCGCATCGTAATTGCTGGTCGCCGTGAGTCGAAAATCAGCCGGGAGCAATTGGCCGTTCAGCTTCTAAGTCGCAAGCATGTACTGGTAACGAATCTCAGCGAATTAAACCCTGTCGTACTAGTTGCATCTTGTTCTCTTGAGCCGCGCGAGTCCAAAGTTCTTAAGTTCGATTTTTCGATCCGGCTTCCAGGAAGACGACTCTACTTCGTTGCTCCCTAAACAAAAGATGGCGAGTCTATCCCTTGCAAGTCTTCTATCAATGACATCTAACAAGCGGTTCTCGATTAATCGAAGGTTGCGGAGCTACTCCTCTTGCCCGAGCACAAGTGAATAAGCAGGGCCGATTATCCAACGATTTACTACTCGAGCAACTTTAATAAACTGCGACGAGGCTGCGCGAGGCAAGATATTCTCCGCTGGATCAGGTTTATCTGGTTGGACACAGTTTGGGTGGCGATGCTGCGCGACAGATTCGAGCGCTTCTACGAGCTGATGCGTCAGCCCAAGGAATCGAAACAAATCGCTTCGACGGCATTTGCTGCCACAGCCGATGCGTTCCTCGACTGGGTGAAAACCAATCGGGCCGAGGATACTTATGAATGGTATCGTTTAGCGATCCAACTCACTGAGTCCATTGATTCGCACCTCAAGTGCCGCTACTGCCCACCTGTGGCGAAATGGTTACCTTCGCTGAAGGCAGTATTTGGCTTTGTCTGAAGGAGCGCGTTGAATTTGACGAGATCGGTACCGCTTACGCGATCGCCGGTGCCGGCGACTGGATCATTTTTGCTTGACGCTTGCTAATTCGCTTTGTTAGAATTCGTGTGATGGGTGTTTCCTGCCACTTGCAGCGGCGCGAGTGGTCTCCTCCGGAACATTGCAATAGAGGAGGCTTTGATGTTGATTAGACACGGTACGTCAATCGTAGTCGCCATTGCTTGCACGCCGGGACTACTGTTGTAGCGATAAGTCATTTCAGTTGCAGCGCCTCGATCAAAACTGGTGAGCCCATTCGCCGCAAGCCAAGCCTGGAAAGAACTATGGGGCCTACGACGAACCCTGAATTAGAACTGGCTTTCGATTTTGTTCGCAATACGAACCGTAGTCTGTTTCTGACAGGCAAGGCGGGCAGCGGCAAGACGACCTTCTTGCACGCGATTAAGTCTGAGGGGATGAAGCAGTTGGTGGTGGTCGCTCCGACGGGTGTGGCTGCCATCAATGCGGGTGGCATGACGATTCACTCGTTCTTCCAGCTACCCTTTGGTTTGCACATCCCAGGGGCAAGGCGAACCGAGCAGAGCCACGCACAGAGCCGTTCGCATCGCCTCGCGCGTCAAAAAGTAAGACTCATCCGCTGCCTCGATCTATTGGTCATCGACGAAATCAGTATGGTTCGAGCCGATATGCTCGATGCTATCGATCAAGTCTTACGGACGTACCGCGAGACCAGCTCGCCATTCGGTGGCGTTCAATTGCTGATGATCGGCGACCTGCATCAACTTCCGCCGGTCGTTAAACCCGAGGATTGGGCAGTATTAAAAGCACACTACGCCACGCCATATTTCTTTTCGAGCCAAGCCTTGCAACAGACCGAATACGTCTCGATCGAGCTCAAACATATCTATCGGCAATCGGATCAGAGTTTTATCGATCTCCTCAATCGAGTCCGCGACAACAAGCTCGACGAAGACATTCTCAACCAGCTCAACAGCCGCTACGTCGCGAATTTTCGACCGTCAACCAAAGAAGCGTACATCACGTTGACAGCGACCAATGCTGTCGCCGGGCAGATCAATGTTGACAATTTAGCAAGGCTACAGGGCTCTTCCCAGGTTTTTGAAGCGACGGTCAATGGAGACTTTCCACCAGCGGCTTATCCGACTGAGGAGAAGTTCGAGTGCAAGGTGGGAGCGCAAGTTATGTTTGTCAAGAACGACTTGGACGCGGAAAAAAGATTCTTCAACGGCAAGATTGGTCAGATCACTCAATTCGATGAGGACCTCATCTACGTGCGTTGCCCCGACGACAGCTCGGATATCGCGGTCGCGAGAGTCGATTGGCAAAACGTCAAATACAGCCTGGACGAAACGACCAAAGAAATAAAGGAAGAAGTGCTCGGCGTGTTCACCCAGTTTCCTCTCAAACTGGCGTGGGCAATCACGATACACAAGAGTCAGGGATTGACGTTCGAACGAGCGATCATCGACGCCCAAGCCGCGTTCGCCCATGGACAAGTCTACGTCGCCCTCAGCCGCTGCAAGAGTTTCGAAGGGATCGTGCTCCGTTCGCGAATCACCCCGTCGAGTGTCAAGACCGACAGCGTGGTGAAGAACTATACCGAGGAAGCGGAAAGCAAATCACCGGATCAGGCCGAATTGCAGCTAGCGAAGCGCAACTATCAGCAGCGGCTGCTTCAAGAGCTGTTTTCTTTCGAGGCTATTCAGCGTTGTTTCGACCAACTGCAGCGCGTTTATCGCGAACACGAAAATACGCTGACAGCAGCGGCCGCTGCGCAAGTCCATGCATTGACGCAGCGCGCCGAGACGGAACTCGTCGTCGTCGCCCATAAGTTCGGGCCGCAGCTGGCCGGCTATTGCCAGCAGGAAACCGAACCCGAAAGCAATGGAGAATTGCAATCGCGAATTTCCAAAGCCGGCACCTATTTCACCGACAAGATCGGTCAAGGATTATTGCCCGAGACCAAGGAATTGCCTACCGCCACCGACAACCAGGCGGTACGTCAAACGGTTGTCTCGAAGTTAGAGGCCCTACAAAGAGAATTGTTCTCTAAGAACGCTTGCTTCGCGGCTTGTGCTTCAGGTTTTTCGACGCGGACATATGCTAGAGCAAAGGTCAAGGCGGAGCTGGATTTCTCGCGCGCGGCGGGCGACGAGCGAACGCATCGACAAAATCGCGTCCCGAAGGATGTGCCGCATCCCGAACTGTACAAACGATTGGCTGAGTGGCGCGAACAGTTGGCCGACGAACTAGGCCTTCGACCGTGGGAAATTGTCACCAACACCACGCTGACAGAACTGGTAACTTTTCTGCCGACGAACAATCGGAACTTGTTGAATATCAAAGGCATCGGCAAAGGAAAGCTAAAACGCTTCGGCGAGGCCATTCTGAAAACCATCGAGGCCTATGCGCGCGAGGAAAACGTTTCGGTGAATCTCGGCTCAGCTGCTGACCCGCCGAAGCCGTCATTGCCCGACACAAAATCCATAAGCCTTGAAATGTTTGAAGCGGGAAAGTCGATTGAGGAGATCGCTAGCTTGCGCACGTTGGCGCGCTCGACCATCGAGGGACATCTGGCCTTTCATGTCGGTGAGGGGCGTCTCGACATATCGCGCGTCGTAGCGGCTGAGAAAATATCAGACATCACCGATTTCTTCACTCGAAATCCCACGGCCACGGTTGTTGAAGCCAAAGCTTCGTTTGGCCAAAAGTATAGCTATGGCGAGCTCAAGATGGTCGCGTGGCGGTTGCGCCCCAACAGCGAGTGAGCCGTCGATCCGATGCACCGAATATCCAATTAGACCCCGTGGGCACCTAGCATCCAACCGAGAAATGCGTAGGGGCCCCGCGTCTATGACCACAAAGACAACCTTATCGCTACGTTTTCTATGCACTGAAATTCGATGCACAGAAAAACGCCCGGGTGCGTTAGCTACCCTTAGCCTTTTTATCCATTTTGGCCTTGCGCTTTTCTTTTGGATTCAGCTTAGGCTTCTTCTGCTGTTCCTTTTTACCCTTATCCCTCTTTCCGCCACTGTCACCCATCTGTTTTTCTCCGTATCGAATGAATGGAAATTGAACGAAAAGCCTTGTGGGGCTTAGACTGCCTCGACGTTTTCAGCGCAGGGACCTTTTTCTCCACGTGCTTCCGTGTAGGTGACCCGCTGCCCTTCTCGGAGCTCATCGTAAGTCACGCCGACACAGCTTGACGAGTGAAAGAACAGGTCCTTGCCGGTTCCAACGTCAATGAAGCCAAAACCTTTGTCGGTAAGCCGTTTGATAGTACCTTCAGCCATGATCAATCCAATGCAAAAAAGTTTGATGCAGTATTTTCTTGCCTAGGATCGTCCTGGCCAGTCGACTACGGCAGCCATTCTACCAGAAGTTGTCAGGACTTGTCAGCCTGGCTGACAAACATCGTCAATGAAAAACAGTGCAATTTTAGAAAGGTTGGCAGTGCGGCAGCCAAGAGTTCTCTATTGCCGAATGGAATTCAGATACAAATGTTCGACTTTGTCGCGTGCCCATTGCGTTTGACGCAGAAATTTGAGGCTAGATTTGATCGACGGTTCGCTGGTGAAGCAACGGATATCAATGCGTTCGCCCAGTTCCTGCCAACCATATTTCTCGACCAAATATTCCAGAATGTCAGCTAGTTTAACACCGTGCAACGGGTTGTTGGGCTGATCGGCGGGCGGGTGAGTATGTATTTTCGGTAGATGGTTGAGTGTTTTTTCAGCTTCATTTCTTGAGGGCATTTTGGAACCTTCGGTAACCTGAGTGGATCGTAGTTTATGGTCGCTGGGCGGGGCCGACAACATAATAGATGATAGCGAGTGGCTGCCATATTTTTCGGTCAGGTTAAACTGCTTGCACGACAAGCCGCTTTGGATTTTCCCTCAGGATTCGTCACATTATTCTCTGAGCGCTCATTTAGTGTAGAATGGAGGTCCCGCCTAAGAGTCCTTCCCCGCCTAAATACCTGCCTGATTGGGTGCTTGCCCATGTTATTGCCTCACTATGGATTGGATCGTCGAGGTTTATTGCGCGTCGCTGCCGCGAGTGTGGTGGGCGCTTCGCTACCCAAAGGAATCGCGCTGGCTGGTAGTTCGTCCGACGAGCAGCCGGTTGGCTACGGCAAAGCCAAGTCCGTGTTGATTGTGCTACTCAGCGGTGGACTGAGCCAGCTCGATACACTGGACCCGAAGCCCGATTCGCCAGCCGAAGTGCGCGGTGAGTTCACGCCGATTTCGACGACGATCCCTGGTGTTTCGGTTTGCGAGCATTTGCCGAAACTTGCCCAACAGACCGATCGCTGGGCGATCGTACGTACGTTGGCCCATCGTGAACACAATCATTTGTTGGCGACACACGTCGCACTGACAGGCAGACCGACTCCCGTGCCACGCAGTGGATCAGATTTAGATCGCGTGGAAACTCGCAGCGATTTCCCCAACTATGCGGCGGCGTTAGATTTCGTTCGTCCGCGTGGCGATGGTTTGCCGTCGGGAGTCTCGCTGCCAAATTATTTGATCGAAGGGCCGCTGACCTGGCCTGGTCAACACTCCGGATTTTTGGGCGCGAAGCATGATCCGTGGCAGATTAATGGCGATCCCAATGACAAAGACTTTCGGATGCAGGCACTTTCAATGCGTGAAGGTGTCTCGCCAGGGCGACTTCAGTCACGGCGTCAACTGCTCGATCACTTGAACAGCGGACACGGCATGTTGAGTGGTATAGAAACCGCTTCGCTGCGCGAACAGCAACAGCTCGCCTATAGATTGCTCACTTCCGGCAAGCTGACCGAAGCCTTCGAGATTGATCGCGAGTCGGAACAAACTCGCGATCGCTACGGTCGCAACAAGTTTGGCCAATCGCTGTTGTTGTCCAAACGCATGATCGAAGCGGGCGTACCGGTGGTTCAAGCCACGATGGGGATCGTGCAAACCTGGGATACGCACGTCGACAACTGGGGCAAGCTCAAGAACACGCTGTTGCCAAATTTGGATCAAGGTCTAGCAGCGCTCACTGATGACTTAACCGCGACCGGATTGCTGGATGAAACGCTGCTAATCGTCATGGGAGAATTCGGGCGAACGCCTAAAGTGTCCACGCTACCAGGGCAAACGATTCCCGGCCGCGACCATTGGGCTCACGCTTATTCGGGGTTGTTTGCGGGAGCGGGGATCATGGGGGGCCAAGTGCTCGGCCAAACCGATGCTCAGGCCGCTTACCCAGTGACGAATTCGTGGTCGCCAGCCGATATCTGTAGCACCATTTTCAATGCACTGGGAGTTGACGCGAATGCAACCTTGATCGATCCACTCGATCGTCCCCATCGTTTGCTCAACGGCAACGTTATTTCCAACTTGTACACAGGAGCGTCGGCATGACGGATCGGCCCGCTCACAGGTCGGCGAGCCCATGGCAACATGCCAATCGCTCACGTCGCGACGCGTTGCAAGCCGGTGCAATCGGAGTCCTTGGACTCGGCATGAATCATCTGTCGGGTTTGCGTCAGGCCACTGCGGCCGAGGGCAGACGCCCCAATGGCAAAGCCAAGTCGTGCATCTTTATCTTTCTGTCAGGTGGACTGTCACAGCATGATAGCTTTGATATGAAGCCCCAGGCACCGGACAATATCCGCGGCGAGTTTCAACCGCGCGCAACAAAAACTCCGGGACTTCAGATCTGTGAACATCTGCCGAAGCTGGCTGAATGTAGCCAGTTGTGGTCGCTGTGTCGTTCGCTAACGCACGGCTCCAATGAACATTCCGCAGCCCATCACATTATGCTGACCGGGCACTCCGATCTGCCGACTGGGTTTAGCCCAAATAGTCCCAGCCGATCGGATCGCGCGTCGATTGCTGCCGTGACCGGTTACGCGATGCGTAAAAATCAGAACAATAACCTACCGCCAGCCGTAGTGTTGCCGGAACGCTTGGTGCATAACAGCGGTCGCGTGATTCCAGGGCAACATGCTGGACCCATGGGACCACAACATGATCCGTGGATGATTGAAGCGTCTCCCTTCCACAACACCTCCTATGGCGCATTTCCCGAGTATGCATTTGATCATCAGGATCGCGGCAAGCTCGACCAACGTTTATTTCAAACACCTCAGCTTTCATTGCCGGACGGACTCGGCATGCAGGCGATTCACGGCCGCTTGACGTTGCTTGACTCTCTAAATCGTCAACGTCAGAAACTCGCGTCGTACGCCCAAGTCGAAAACTTTGATCGACTGCGGCAAGGTGCCGTATCCCTGTTGACCGAATCGGCCGTGCATCAGGCACTAGACGTAACCAATGCAGATGCCAAGCAGTTGGATCGCTATGGACGCAACTCTTTTGGTTGGTCTCTGCTAATGGCGCGGCGGTTGGTTGCCGCGGGAGTCAGCCTGGTGCAAGTGAATTTAGGAAACGACGAAACGTGGGACACCCATGGCAATGCCTTTCCTCACCTAAAGAACAATTTGTTTCCTCCGACCGACCAGGCGCTGGCAGCGCTGCTCGACGATTTGCATACTACCGGCGAATTGGACGAAACACTGATTGTGATGGCGGGTGAGTTTGGTCGTACACCGCACATTACTTTGCTAGACAAACACTACAAATTGCCCGGACGGGACCACTGGGGGGCTGTCCAATCGGTGCTGTTCGCCGGTGGAGGGATTAAGGGAGGCAATGTGGTTGGCAAGTCTGATGCGCATGGTGCCTATCCCGATGAACAACCTGTGAAGCCCGAGAACTTTGCTGCCACAATCTACGATGCGTTGGGAATCCCAGCCACAGCAGCTTGGCATGACGCTGAGAATCGACCTCACCACATTTATCACGGCGAGCCCATCGCTGGATTGAGCTAGTTTCGCAATTCGTAGGCACACCGTACGATGTCATTAAATTTCTCCCGCCAAACATGTCGCGAATTTCGGCAAGCAAACCGCTTAAGCCGTCGGCAAGTGTTGCATGCAGGTTCTATTGCTGCACTCGGACTTGGCTTGGGGGATTTACAGTCTTCATTGGCTGCTGCACAGGACAGTGGACTGAGTCTGCCGAAGAAACGTGCGAAGGCGTGTATCTTCCTATTCATGTGGGGTGGGCCGAGCCAACTTGAAACGTTTGATATGAAGCCCGATGCGCCGGCAGAGGTTCGCGGCGAATTCAATCCGATCTCAACCAAGGTTCCCGGCATTCAAATCTGCGAACACTTCACTCAGCTGGCAGGGCTGACCGATAAGCTGGCAATCATTCGCTCGCTAACACATGACGATCCGGCTCACTTGTCGAGCGGACATGCGACTCTCACCGGCCAACTCGCTCCCGTCCTAAAAAGCGATGCGGATCCACCCAGCGCCAAAGACTCACCGCATCTAGGCTCGCTAATATCGAAAATGAGACCAAGTGCAAACGGTTTACCATCGTTTGTTGCCATGCCTTGGAAAGCCTTTCATCCCGCCGCGCCCGGCGGGGAGGCTCCCGGGCAACACGGAGGCTGGTTGGGTTCCGCCTACGATGGCATGCTGCTGGGTGGCGATCTCAACGATCCCAATTGGCACCCGCAAGGATTGACGCTGCCTGCCGACATAGGGATCGATCGTCTGGAGTCGCGGGTTGCTCTATTAAAAACACTGGACCAACAACGAGCCGCATTGCATCGCTCGCTGGGCGCGACAAGTTACGGTAACCATCAATCGCGGGCGTTGGAGATGCTCGGTTCAGGAAACGTCCGCGAGGCGTTTGATCTTTCTCAAGAGAGCGACGCAACCCGCGAGCGTTACGGCCGCAACATCCACGGTCAATGCGTCTTGATGGCTCGTAGGTTGGTTGAGCATGGCGTGCCGTTGGTGTCTGTCAATTGGCACAATGACGGAAAGAATTTTTGGGACACGCACGGAAACAACTTTAATCGACTGAAGAACGATTTAATTCCACCAGCCGACCAGGCACTTTCGGCGCTATTAACCGACCTTGAACAACGTGGTTTACTGGATGAAACCATTATCGCTTGGGTCGGTGAATTCGGTCGCAAGCCACAGATCACGGCCAACAATGCAGGGCGCGAACATTGGCCTTTTTGCTACAGCGGTATTTTAGCCGGTGGCGGCATTCGGCCCGGAATGGTCTATGGTTCCAGCGACAAACACGCTGCCTACCCTACCGCTGATCCCGTTACGCCACAAGATTTCGCCACGACGATCCTGCATGCGATGGGACTGCCTACCCAAACCGCATTGCTCGATCGAGAAGATCGCCCTCACCGAATCACGTCTGGCAGAATTTTACAGGACCTACTGGCGTGACAAAACCTAGCAGACACTTACCGAGTTCGGGAAAAGGTGTCGGTCACCAAAAACCGGAACGGCCCTATGGGTGCTTCGCATTTTTGGTGTCCGACACCTTTTCCCGAACAAGCCCTCCACTGAACCTTAATTTTTACTTGCGACAGAGCACTAGACTGCTTTTCGAGGCTGCGGCGCTCTGTAAGTGCCTGCCACCTTTGCCCACCTAAATCCTACCGAAGACCCACCTCATGCGAATTCCAACGCTCGCACTCCAATTAGCCAGTCTAGCGTGGCTGTGCTTGTCGTCGCAACTGGCTGCACAAACCATCACGTCAGTCCAACCGCGAACCGCCAATCCAGGACATACGGTCCTCGTGTCGATACAAGGAACCGATTTGAATGACACACTACGGTTGGCTTCCAATGACAGTTCGCTACACTGGCAAATCGAAAAGATTGAACCCACACAAGCCACCATTGCGCTCACGTTGCCCAAGGAAGTTCCGCTTGGCCCGCTGAACCTATGGCTTGCGACAGCCACGGGCGCAACCAAACGACACACGTTGTTCGTCGATGATTTAGAGGTCGTGATCGACAATGCCAACAATCACTCGATCGCAACTGCTCAAATGCTATCAACCCGATCAACCGTCGAAGGTGTGTGCGATGCATCGGCTAGCGATTTCTATCGTTTTAAAGCGAATGCTGGAGAGCGCATCGCCGTCGAAGTCAATACTCAGCTGCTTCGTTCACCGATGGACCCGGTCCTCCGATTGTTGAGTGAGGCTGGCCAAATGCTGGTCCATGCCGACGACAATGCGGTAGGTCCCGATTGCCGATTCAGCCATCAATTTGCGGAGTCGGGTGACTACTGGTTGCAAATTCACGATAGTCGCAACTCGGCCGCAGGGGCAGCCTATCAATTGCGGATCGGTGATTTCCCGATCATCGACCAGTGTTATCCGCTGGCGGTTCGCAGCGGCGAAAATGCACTGGTGAATTTTATCGGACCCGATAGCGAACTCGTGCTTCAACGCGACATAGGCTTGTCCGACGAAGCCCGTGGTACCATTCACGTTCCGGTACGCTTCGACGAAGGGAGCTCTTCCAGTTGGGTGCCACTCTTGTGCAGCCAGTATCCGCAGGTCAATGAATCGGCCTCAATCCACAGCCTCACGCTGCCAGTTGGTATCAATGGTCGTTTGGAACAGCGGCAGGAAGTCGACAGTTTTGCCATCCGCGGTGTCAAAGGGCAAGCCATGCGTGTCGCCGCGAAAACACGCAGCCTCGGCAGCCCCACACTATTGCAAATGCAGTTGTTTGATGCGGCCGGAACCAAGATCACGGAAACCAAGGTAACCGACGCCGACGAATGGAGCTTTGATGCTACCTTTCCAGAGGACGGCGACTATCGATTAGAGGTGACCGATTTACTAAAACGTGGTGGCGATGGATTTACCTACCATATTGAATGCGTTCCGGCCGGAAAGTTTACCGTCGCCCTCAAAGCAGACGCCACAAACCGCGAAGAATTCATGATTGAACCCAAGTACGGTGCCTGTGCGTTGGATTTGCAGATTTCGCGGTTTGGTTTCGATGGTGAGATTGACCTGGCACTAACCACTCCGCAGTCAGGTTTGCAGATACTAAATCCTCGCATCCCTGCCAAAGCCGTAGATGCGAGGATATACCTGGCTGCAAACGAAGACTGGAAATCAGACAGCCTGAACGTCGTACAGCTTACCGCGACCGCCGTCGACGCCCCCGAACAAAATTGCCTGGTGAGCAGTCACGCTCTGCGACGCGTTAAAGAACCGTTCGTACTTGCGCCAGCGACTGCCAGTGACGGTGCGATTGTATTCGCCGCTACAACGACCACCGATGCGCCGTTTGCGATGGAACCAACCACTCCAGTACAGTTTGCGCGCCCCGTCCGATCGCACTCTGCAACACTTACCCCCAAACGCCTTCAGGAAAAATTCAAAGCCGGCGTCGAAGTGCTTTCATATGGACTGCCCGGAGGCTGGGCGGTTGACACCAAAGTCGATAAGGAAACGTATGCGCTAACAATGACGCGTAGCGACCAGGCCACCGGTGAACCCGACCAGCTGCCGCTGTTAGTGTATGCTGAGTTCAATGGGCACGGACGCATCGAATCGTTCCAACTGCCAATCCAGTGGATCGATCCCATTCAAGTGTCTGTGAAGTTTTCGCAACCACTCGTTCGCGGAGGGGGCGTGCGGGCGGAATTGCATGTTCACCGAGAGGGACACGATTCGCAATCGGTGACGATTGCCTTAACCGGTTTTACCACTGGTCTCTCCGGTCCTGAGTCGATCACCGTTGACGCGGATCAATCGCGGGCTGAATTCGAATTGCAAATTTCCAGCGACGCGACTCTCGGTGTGGCACACGAGCTAACTTGCCAAGCGACCAGCAAATTCACAGGGCAAGATTTCACCGTCACGTCGCGACATGCCTTGCCCCCGTTGCTGGATAGTCCCAAGAGTTTGGTGGTTTACCCGAGCGAAATTGTGCTGGCTGATGCTCGAAGCAGGCAACAGCTGGCGATCACTGGGACCAGCGAACAGAACATGCCGCGCGATTGGACTCGTCTGGCACGTTTCACTTCATCCAACCCGCAAATCGTTGAAGTACGCAGTGGAGTCGTTTATCCGATCGCCGACGGTGGAGCGGAGGTGATTGTCGAGGTGGGGAGCAATCGACAAGTGATTCCCGTGCGGGTCTCCAATATGGCGACGCCACGTGCGATCCAGTTTGAATCCGAGGTATTGGTCGCGCTGTCCAAGCAGGGGTGCAATTCGGGCGCCTGTCATGGTTCGCCAAGCGGCAAAGGTGGCTTCCGATTGTCGTTGCGCGCCTTTGATATGCAACTTGATCAGTTGACGTTAATCCGTGAAGACTTTGGGCGTCGAGTAAATTCGCTGGACCCTGAGCAAAGTCTGCTGTTGCTCAAGCCATTGATGAAAGTAGCTCATGGTGGCGGCAAACAGCTGCACAAAGGCGACGCTGCTTACGAAATCTTGCGAGATTGGATTGCCGGTGGTGCCACCGCGGATCCTACAGATACACCCAGGGTCACGCGGCTTGAAGTCTACCCCAGTCAAAAGCAGGTCTTGGCAGTTCAGGACGGTGGACAGCAACTTGCTGTGACCGCGCACTTTGGCGATGGCCGGCAGCGCGACGTCACTCATCTGGTCGCCTACGAGACGTCCGATACTGCCGTGGCCACGGTGGATGTGCACGGTTTTGTGACACCGCACGATCGTGGTGAAGTGGCCATTCTGGTGCGGTTGTTGGAGCACATTGAATCCGTGCCGCTCATGTTCGTCGAAAATTTAGACAACTTTGAATGGAGCTCATCGCCACCGAAAAACTATGTCGATACGTTAGTAAATGCTAAATTGCAACAACTGCAATACTTGCCAACGAAAACATGCAGTGACGATGAATTCCTGCGGCGCGTCAGTTTGGACGTGCTGGGCATACTCCCCACTGTCGAAGAAACTACTGCGTTCTTAGCAGATCCGGATAAAGAAAAACGCCAGCGGTTGGTTGACGCATTGTTGCAGCGAGAAGAGTACGCCAAGTTTTGGGCCCTCAAGTGGGGTGACCTGTTGAAGATGACCAGCAAGTCAGTCGGCGACGAGGGTGTCTACAAATACCATCGCTGGGTCGAACAGGCATTGCATGAAAACATGCGCTATGACGAGTTCGCCAAACAACTGCTAACCGGCACCGGTAGCACGTTGTTGAATCCCCCCGCGAATTTCTATCGCACTTCCACCGATATGAACGAATGTGTGGAAACGATCTCCCAAGTCTTTTTGGGTGCCAGACTGCAATGCGCGAAATGTCACAACCACCCATTCGAACGATGGACTCAGGACAACTATTACGGGCTGGGTGCCTTCTTCAATCGAGTGCAGCGTCGAAATACGGAACGACCGGGTGAGATGTTTGTCTACACCAGTTTTGCCGGGGACGTGACACAACCCAGGACCGGACAAGTCATGGACCCGTGGTTGCCCCAAACCGGAAGTGTCAATATGACCGATGACACAGACCGTCGTACTGCATTCGCGGAATGGTTGGTAAACCCCGACAATCCTTACTTTGCGAGGATCGAAGCCAATCGAATTTGGAGTCAGTTGTTCGCGCGTGGGATCGTCGATCCGATCGACGATTTTCGCGACTCGAATCCACCCTCGAACGCGCCTTTGTTAGACGCACTTGCAAAGGACTTCGTAGAAAGTGGTTATGACCGAAAACACTTGCTGCGCGTCATACTAAACAGTCGGACCTATCAGGCGAGCTACCAAGCGACGGAGTTCAACCAGGAAGACAATAAGTATTTTTCGCATCAGGAGCCTCGTTTGTTGGGCGCTGAACAAATGCTGGATGCGATCAATCGCACGTTGGCCATCGAGCAGAAGTTCGGCACTCTCCCCGCCGGTACGCTGGCAACTCAAATTCCCGCTCCGGATGTGGTAAAGGTTGATTTCTTGAAGGTTTTTGGCCAACCTGAGCGAAGCACCGTCTGCGCCTGTGAGCGTGCCGATGATTCCAATCTGGGGATGGCCATCGAGCTGTTTAATGGACCGACGATCCATGAAAAGTTGCGCGACGGCAATAACCGATTCCGTAAATCATTGGCAGCCGGAAAAGCGGTCGAAGAGGTCGTACGCGAAATATACTTGGCTGCTCTATGTCGCCCGCCGTCCGACATCGAGTTGAAGACCGCACTGGAGCATTGCGGTAGGAACCCTGATCCGGTGCCCGGAGTTGAGGATGTGTGCTGGGCGCTATTCAATACCGACGAATTTTTGTTTCAACACTAATGTTTGACCCGGATTATTCATGAGCCGAGGGGCGTGATCCCCCGGGCCTCCTGAAATGCCTGGGAAACCGAGGGCTTACGCCCTTCGGCTCACAAGGTCATGAATAATCCGGGTTAAACGACTAAGTTAACAGCCTGCTAGCCTGGGATGCAAATCCCTGGAGAGCATCCACCCCACAACCGTTGGTCGCGAAGCGACGACAGGAAACCGCCCATGACGACTCACCACGGCATCCATCCAGGGAAGTATATTCCTTTCCTGCCGCTATATTGCTTCCTACTGTGCGGTCCGCCTGCGTTCGGCGACGACGCTTCAACCATCTCGGTCAGCTTTCGCAGCCAGATTGCTCCCATCTTGCTTGACAATTGTTTGGCCTGCCATGGAGCCAAGAAAGCGGAAGGGGGCTATCGTGTTGACAACTATGAAGAGCTGCTCAAGGCAGGTGACTCGGGCGAACCGCCGATCGCAACTTCTGCCGACCAGGAGAGCGAACTACTGCGGCGGATTGTTTGCGACGACGAATCAGAACGGATGCCAGCCGAAAGCGAACCGCTCTCGCCGGCAGAGATCGACTTGATCAAGCACTGGCTTGCCAGCGGCGGCAAGTTCGATGGCGAAGATGCGAGTCAACCACTGTCGTTGGTTATCCCTCCCGTTCATTACGCTGATCCACCTGAGATGTACGCAAATGCAATTCCGATTACGGCAACAGTCTTCTCACCTGATGGAAAACTGGTCATCACCGGTGGCTATCACGAACTGTTGATCTGGGACATGGAGAGTGCGCAACTCGTTCGCCGAATCAAGAACCTTGGTCAACGTGTGCTTGCATTGGCGTTTTCGCCAGATGGACAAACGTTAGCCGTTGGCTGCGGCGAGCCGGGTAGAAGTGGCGAAGTGCGACTGATTGATTTTACCAGCGGCGAAGTCAAAAGCGTCGTCGGCAGAACGAATGACGTAGTGTTGGACCTAGCCTATCGCCCTGGTAGGAATGAACTTGCTATCGCCTCGGCCGATAGCACCATTCGCATCGTAAGCCTGGAATCGCTGGAATCCGTACGAACGATCGCCAGTCACGCAGACTGGGTGACCGCCGTTGCTTGGAGCGACGATGGTACTCGGCTCGCTTCCGCCAGTCGCGACAAGTCAGCCAAGGTTTATGATGGTGATACGGGCGAGCTGATCGCCAGCTACCTAGGACATGGCGCGGCCGTGCGTGGTGTTTCGGTCCTTTCGGAAAATAAGCAAATTGTCTCCGTTGGGGCTGACAATAAGTTACATCGCTGGGATGTTGAGGGAGCAACTAAAGTGGCTGAAGTTGCCCTCGGTGGAGAAGGTTACAAAATAGTTCGCAGCGGAACGGACCTTTTCATCCCGTGCAGCGATCAACGGTTGCTACAAATTAACTTGAGCGACAACAAGATTGTACGCGAGTATAAAGGGCATCTGGATTGGGTGCTGACCGCATGTTACCAGCCCAGTGTAACAGGAGAAGAAAACGCTGCACTGCTGGCCAGTGGTTCGTTTGATGGAGAACTGCGAATCTGGAACACTTCCGACTCAACGCTCATCCGCAATTGGAGCGGCAAACCTTAATCGGGGTCAGCCCCCAATTGGCACGAGGATAAGCGGTATCCAGTAGCGGAAATTGCCATCGGTTTGTTGATTTAGTGAGCCGCGACGGGTGAGCGGCCGGGCGAAATTCATTGCCCGGTGCCTTATGGCTCACGACTCACCACTGTTTCGCTAGTAACTCATTCGCAATTGGCAGGCCAAACCTTAAACGCAGTCAGCCCCGCGTGGCACGAGGATAAGCGGTATCCAGTAGCGGAACTCGTCAGCGGTTCGTTGGTTTAGTGAGCCGTGACGCGTGAGCGGCCGGGCGACATTCATTGCCCGGTGCCTTACGGCCCACGGCTCACCATTGTTTCGCTAGTAACTCATTCGCATACGCTCAACCGCGTGCCATTCGGGTCTGCCCCTGAGCACTTTTGGAGCAATGTTAACCAAACAAATCTGCAATCGGTTGGCCTTCGTCAAGCAGATTGTAAGGGCGTCCTTGAGAGTCCTGGGCTCTGAGGTCGTCGATTCCGGCCGCGAAGTAAACCGTCTTGGCGATATCGGCAGGTGTCAGCGGATGTTCTTCAGGATATTCACCCAATCGATCGCTGGTACCAAACGTCTGTCCGCCTTGGATTCCACCACCGGCCATCAACACGCTTTGGCAGTGCGTCCAATGATCGCGCCCCGCGCCACTGACTCCACCGGAACGGACATCGCCAATTTTAGGCGTGCGTCCCATCTCGCTATTGACGATTAACAAGGTCTGCTCCAACAAACCTCGTTGCTGCAGGTCCTCGATCAATGCGGAAAAGGCGCGATCAAACTCCGGCAATAAGAAATTCTTTAAGCATTCAAAATTGTTGCCATGGGTATCCCAGCCACCCGCGCTCTTACACTGGTCTTTGATCGCCTCATTCTCTTTCCAAAACACAGTCACAAACGGTGTTTCAGCTTCTACCAGCCGCCGTGCCAGAAGTAGGCTCATAGCGTTGACACTTGTGCCGTAACGCGCGCGAGTCGACTCACTTTCGCTCTCCAAATCAAACAACTTGGTGGTATTTGAGGACAACAGCAAATCGAGCGTTCGCTGCTGATGTTGCTTCCAAGTCTGAGCGATCGACGATTTTTCGAACTGGCTCCGTGCAACATCGAGCCGCCTTAGCAATTGCTGCCGTGATTGCAAATGTTCTGCCGTCACATCACCCGAAAGTACCAACGAGGGCACCTGGAATTTGAGCGGCTCGTCAATGTTGCCCTGCACGTACAGCGGATCAAATTCGACACCTAGGCGGGCTGCGAATTGTCCTGGACGTGTGTACGGTAGTTTGCTGGGTTTATGCGGTAACGTGATTGAGTTGGGAAGACCATGTTGGTTGGGTCGTCGCGAGCCGACGACCGATCCGATAAATGGCCAATCGTCTCCGTAGGGTCGGCGATCATTCCCCAATGTCTTAAAGGTGCTATCGGGCACGTGGCCTGTCAAGTTGTAGTAGTAGCCAGCGTGGTGATCGTTTGTATTGACGGTTCCACAGACCGAACGAATCACAGCCAGGTGATGAGCTTGTTGGGCAAGCAGCGGTAGATGCTCACAGCAATGAACGCCTGGTGCTGACGTCGCAATCGGTTTAAATGGACCACGATATTCAGCGGGGGCGTCAGGTTTCATGTCCCAGGTGTCGACATGAGAAGCACCGCCACACAGGAAGAACAGGATCACCGATTTAGCTCGTCCGCCGCTTCGTCCTAGAGTGGCTGATGGAATAGCAGTGCGCTGTTGGCCGGCGACTGGGCTGGGCATCCCGAAGTGGAGCCCAGCAAATCCGCTTGTTGAGGTGACGAGAAACGAGCGACGATTTCGAATATTCGTTAGGCGATTCATAGCCGTATACCTCTAAGCCTGTCACGACAAATTTTATTGGATCGGCCTGGCTCACCGAGCAGAATATTGCAGCCTCAAGCGGCCTTCTTATTCTTGGCTTTGTTCTTCCCTTTTCCTTTGCCTTTGGGGCTGCTCTTGGGCTCGGTGCCGGCCGATTCATTTTTAGTCGGCATCGGGGCATGAACTTCAGTTCGCCAGGCAGCCAGTCGTTGATGCAACTCCTGCGTCTTTTCTGGTAGTTGCATGGCCAGATTTTTGGATTCGCCGATATCGTCATCCAGGTTGTAGAGTTCCAGGCTTCCATCTTCCAAGAATTCCATGAGCTTCCATGGACCTACTTGAATCAAACTGACCGGTGTGGTTCGCCACGTGTTGGTGCCTGCTCCTAAGTAGCCCGGGAAGTGCTGGAAGATCGCCTCTCGCTCTAATTTTCCGTCCGCAGATCGAAAGAGCTTTACCATGCTTTCGCCATCCAGTGTCTGCTGGGGCTTGGGGGCAGCGGCGATTTCGAGCAGCGTTGGGAAGATGTCAACATGAATGGTAGGCACACTGCAACTTGAACCAGGTTTGGCGACGCCGGGCCAGCGGACGATGAAAGGATCGCGGGTGCCACCTTCGTACAAACTGCCTTTGCCACTCCGCAAGGGCGTGTTGTCAGTGACATCGCCAGATTCTTTGATCCCTTCGCGAACGTAGCCCCCCACACCACCATTGTCGCTGGTAAAAATCAATACTGTGTTGTCAGTCAATTTGAGTTCGTCCAAAGTCTGCATAACGCGTCCGACACTTTCGTCGACCGAAGTGATCATGGCCGCGTAGGTTGCATTTTTATGCCCTCCCACCGCAGGCTTCGCTTTAAACTTTTCGATGAGCGGTGGTTTGGCTTGAAAGGGCGAGTGCACGCCGAAATGTGGCAGATACAAAAAGAAGGGCTGATCTTTGTGCCGAGCAATGAAGTCCACTGCTTTGTCGGTCAAGAAGTCCGCCAAATACTGCCCTTCGGGATACTCGGTCTTGGGGGAGGTACTAAAATCAAAATGTTTGCCGGAACTTTCAATCGCTTCATCGAAGCCACGTTTGCCCGGTTGGTAGTCGCCAGTTAGGCCGAGGTGCCATTTTCCAAACATGCCCGTGGCGTAGCCCGCCGCCTTCAGTTGCTTGGCGATGATGTCGCGATCGAGCGGCAAATTGGTAACGTTATCAACCGGTCGCAAGGGGCGCATACTCCAGTCAAAGCGATCGGTGCCGCCAACGGTATACACGCCCGTCCGCGGGCCGTACTGTCCGCTCATTAATGCCGCTCGTGTCGGCGCACAATTCTGGCATTGGTGAAAATTGAGCAGCTTCATCCCCTGCGACGCTAAGCGATCGATGTTGGGCGTTTCGTAGTAGCCGCTTCCGTAACAGGCTAGGTCGGTATACCCCAAGTCATCCGCCATGATAAAAACAATGTTGGGCTGCTTCGCTTCAGCGGCTACCAGCCAGGTCATGGAAGCCAGTAGCGGAACGCATGCTATTGTCGATCGGAAGAAGGCCAAACGAAGGGCAGACTGCAGTCGTGAGTTATTCATGGGTAGGCTTAAACTAGAAGGTAGGGTCTCTCCCGAATATCTTATCACATCCACCGGGCTGGAACACCGACTGGAAGGCTGTGGCATCGAGGCCGAAACGATCCAACCTCAATACGAGTTATTTGGCTATTTCTCGAAAGTCGCCTGCGATCAGCGGAATGCTGTTTTGACTATGTTAGGATACAGCTCAGACTCAAAGCAAATGGCGGTTATGTGAAGCGTTAGGTTTCATACTGGTTAGAGGATCGTTAGCATGCAACTTCCATTCTGGATACGATCAGTCGGCTTGATTCTCGCGAGTTTGCCATGCATCAGTGCGGGAGCGGGCATCGTGGACGAGCATCTTCAGCAGCTCTCCATTAACAAAGGCATCGTGGCGGTAATTGGGCTGCCTGACGAGGATCCAAATTACCTGATCGAATTGTGCCGTGGTAGCGAGTTGACGATCTACTTCCAAACGGATGATGCGGAAGTAGCTCGAGCCGCGCGACAAGCGGCCGAAAAGGCGGGCGTATTGGGTACCCGTTTGTTTGTGCAGCACGCTGCGCTGACTTCGCTTAGCCTGGGGGATAACGTGGCCGATCGGGTGCTGTTACTGAGCCCCATCGAGCCAAGTATGAAAGCGGAAATTGAGCGTGCGCTCGTTCCTCGGGGCATCGCAATTTTTGCATCAAGCTCAGGTAACGCGACGCAGCAGACTTTCACTAAGCCCGTACCTGAGGGCATCGACGATTGGACACATCCCTACCACGGACCGGACAACAATCCCCAGTCCGAAGACCAACTGGTGCGTGGCAGTTTTCGTACACAGTTCCTCGGCTATCCAAAGTTTAGTCCGATGCCGGAACAAACAGTCGTCGCAGGAGGGCGGATCTACAAAGCGATGGGGCACATCGCGCACAAAGCCAATCAAAACGACATGCTCAATACATTACTGTGTATCAATGCCTACAACGGGACGATCCTCTGGCGTCGACCTCTCTCGGAGGGCTTCATGTTGCATCGCAACACAATGATCGCGACCGATGACACGCTTTACCTGGGCGATGATGAAGCATGTAAAGTGATCGACGGTAAAACGGGGGAAGTTCGAGAACAAATTGTTGTCGGCAAAGATATAGGCGATGGACCCGTCTGGAAATGGATGGCCACTCGCGGCGGCATACTTTACGCCATGGTTGGAAATGCCGAAAATCTGATTGAAACCCAACGCGCAGTACGCCGCGGATTGGGCCACTGGCCTTGGGCCATGTGGGACGGACACGAGTACAATGATCCGCAGACTTCTTTTGGTTTTGGTAGAACGATCGTCGCGTTCGACGTGACTAGC
The DNA here is from genome assembly GCA_041739785.1 of Pirellulaceae bacterium. Classification (GTDB taxonomy): domain Bacteria; phylum Planctomycetota; class Planctomycetia; order Pirellulales; family Pirellulaceae; genus Aureliella. Next base: position 19,107 of record JBGSNE010000275.1, on the reverse strand, counting down.
AAGCAGCGATTGTGGCATTATCGCGATGACGACTTTCTCGACGCGCGCGCGATGTGCATGAACGATTCGAAGATTTTCTGCTATGCCCCTGGAAAGTTTTTAACGGCCATTGATCTCGATACCGGCAAGCCTTTGTGGAGAAACACCGATCGGGATCTGCTAGACGCGATTGGCGATAATGAAAAAGCGCAGCACTACACCACGGGCTATGCCACCACGTGCTACATGAAGTGCGATGAAGATCATCTCTTTTTCGCAGGACCGCAGCGCGCGCGAATGGTGGTAGCATCTGCAAAGGACGGCAAACTGCAGTGGACGAATGAGCAGGGAAATCTTCAACTCGTCTTGCGCAAGGACGGCGTTTGGGCGGCCGGACCGCAAATGTCCGAAAGCGGCATGCAGCTGGACTATGTGACGGGAGAAGTACTCAAAACTTTCCCGGCTCGACGTGCATGCACCCGCGCAACCGGCTGTGTAGACAGTATCTTTTACCGTGCCAATGGCGGCACGGTTCGAGTGCTGACGGAATCCAATACTGCTCAGCACATTGATCCCATGCGGCCGCCGTGTCAAGACGGAGTTATTATTGCGGGCGGGCATCTGTACTGGGGACCCTGGATGTGCGGCTGTCAGCTCTCGCTCTATGGCAACATAGCGCTTCGTCCAAGTGGTGAGATTGCGATTTCCGACCCCAACTCTACGAATCCATTCGCGGAACCGAGATTGATGACTGGTCAAGACATCACCATGGTTGAGTCACTAGCGGTACACCCAAGCGATTGGTCCACCTATCGCGGTGACAATGGACGGAGTGACGCTACCTCCCTGACTATTCCGCGCAACGTGGAACTTAAGTGGACGGTGGATGTTTGCGAAAATGTGCTGCCAACTGCTCCCGTTACGGCAGGAGGAAAGGTGTTTGTGGCGGACCGGAGTGGTGCCGTACGTGCATATGATCAACAGGGCAATTTGATGTGGAAGTCCTTTACGGCGGGCCCCATTTACTACGCACCGACGATCGCCCATAACCGCGTTTACGTCGGCTCTGCGGATGGACTCGTGTATGCGTTTGCGGCCACAGACGGACGCTTCCTGTGGTCCTATCGCGTCGGTCCTGATTGCAACTGGATACCCGTTTACGACTGTCTCATTTCGTCCTGGCCGGTGTCTGGTGGAGTGGTCGTGCAGGGTGAAACGGTCTACGCTGCTGCCGGCATCACACACTACGACGGAACGCACGTGGTTGCTTTGGATGCAATAATGGGACAGCTTAAATTGGCGAATAGCTCATCGGGAACTCTGGAAGAAACCGTCAACAATGGAATCAGTCTGCAGGGTGACCTCACCATCGTCGATAATGAGCTGCGATTCCTGGCCGGAGGCGTATACGAAACGGCTCGATATGACCTCGAAACACTTGCCTGTTTAAACACGCCCAAATCTCAAGTGCACGCACAATACCGCACGGCGTTCTATCCTTATTATCCTGAGTACGGCAAATACGTTTCGCTCGACTACAGCTGCGCAGACGGGTGCCAATTGACTCATGACGCGAGCTATGAAGGCAGTCAGTTTGTCAACCTGTTCCGCCAAGCACCGCTTCCACCTGACACCCCAAAGATACCGCAAGAAGCAGCCCGCTGGGTTCGTCGGGGTGGGGAGAAACCCAAGATGATCTGGCAAGATGAAGCCAATCGTCGCTTTACTAGTTTCGTGATCGCCGATGATACGCTGCTAGCCACTTGCCACCCCGAAGGCAATGAGCAAGCGGCGATACTCGTCGCCATGAATATTTCGGATGGGCAGGACCGGTGGTCGCACCAACTACCGAGTTTGGCCGTGAAAGGCGGAACGTCCATAGACCATCAGGGACAAATCTTTGTAACCCTTGAAAATGGACAGCTGTTGTGTTTCGTGCCAAGTGGAACGCGTCCTAATTGAGAATGTTTGGCCCCATTCAATTTCTCGCACTTCCTTTACATTCCGTGGCGGTATTCCCATGCAAACGGGAGCCGCTCGGGGATCTACGGGGACTCGCAATTGGCAAGGTCTGACCTTTATCTCAGCATCCTCATTCGCGTCCCCACAAAGTTCCAAGTGACCAGACCCAGGAATAGGCAGCCGAGGGCTGCGGGAACAAGCGCTCCGTACCCAAGGTACGAGACGGTCCAACCGGAAAAAGCAGGCTCATTGGAGCGAAGAAAGTTCTCGATGCCTTCTGCGAAGTTTTCTGCGCGGGTCATGGGCATCTCTCTGCCCGCTTCCAGTATGACTGATTTCTCACCGCCCACGGCATCAACCAGAGTCAAATAGGCGGTATCTGTCGTTTCTGCCTTACCCGATGGATTAGCTCCCTGCTCCACCCTTAAGCTGACCTGCTTGAGATCCGCGATCTGCGTGGTCTGGTAGGGAATTAGACCGATCAACTTTTTTTGCAAGCGGCACTCTACGCGATCACCAATCCGCAAACAGGACACATGTACAAACGGAACTGCCCATGAGTAGGCGAGCGCGAATACGATGAGAGCTGCACTGGCTAAGAACGGTTTCAAATGAGTATTGCTTGGATACTGTTTCTCCATCTACATTCTCTACTTAACGATTGATGATTCAATGTAGAAGCTCACTTGCCGTGTTAGGAAATCTTTGAACGAGCCATGTGGCTTGTCAACCTCTTGTTTTAATCGGTCCACGGCCCAGTCTGCGATCTGTTCGTCCTGCATTCCTTCAGGTGTATGTCCGCAGCCTCAAGTGCACTCCAGCACAGCGAATGACCGTCTATGGCCTGTTGAGTCATTTGGTAAATCGCGCCACCATCGGGCGGGACCGGATGGAAGTGCCCTTCTTTGTCTCCGTGATATCCGTGGCCGCGTGCGGCAAGTTCTGCTGGCCATTGGTACTTCGGACGTTCTTCATCCCAGTACTCGTAACCTTTGACGTCGCTGGTTCCCGAGTGAAAGACTTTTCCGGCTGCCAACGTCGTGTAACCGTTGCGTTTAAAATGAGTAGGCATCGGGATGGTTTCGCCAAGAGCCAGTTCGTAACTCTTAAGGCTTTTTGATGTATTCGAATACTAGCCGGTTGTCGATGGTCGCAGACCACTGAAAAGTGAATGGGCTCATGGGGTCAGACCCTGTTTTCAGGATTTCGTGATTCTGATACGGACTTGCATCATTTTGCCGATTTCGTTGCGAATCAAAATTTCTGGGGCGAACTATCGCGTCATGGCAGATGGAAGTCGAAGTTCGAGCAGCCAAAGCCATTCGAGAATCCAATTCGGTTCACGCGGAGTTGGGGTAACTTCAGCAACTCTGGAAAACAGGGTCTGACCCCTGTTATGGCGAGTGGCGATAGTGGGCGATGGTGGGCAATAGTGCGAAAATGATTAACATGATGGCGTACACGCTGCCGGCCAGCGGGTCGCGCTGCGAAAGATAGTCCGACACCGCGATTTGCCTAAGGCTGAGCACCAGCGTCACTTCTGCCACGAGCATAAGCAGAAGTGCGATACCTCCGACAATCGCACGTTGAGTTCTCGAGAGTGATGAGTCGGCAAATAGCCGCCAGCTAACTACTACCATCACCATGAACATCAACGGCATCTCGCTCAGTTCGGCCCACCTTTCGCCCAAGCGTGGAAGTAACCACAACGTTCGCAGGGTGCCCAAAACGAAACCCGCTGCAAACACAATTGCGAAATACGCGACGGCAGCCAAAGCAACTTTGGTCATGGGCACAGCCTCTGTGCGATGAGTCTCGATGCACGTTTCCCCGAGTATCTGAAAACGGGCAGTTGCCGTTCTACTCCTGAGTTGCCGTGCCACTTCTGACTCGATACGCCTATTCGATTACTGGCTCTTTGCCTTCGTAGGCACGGTAGAAATCCAAAATCGCTTTCTTCAGCGTTTCACCTGCGGCGGGATCGACCACTTGCTTGCTACTCATGGCAGCCAAGAGCACAGCATGGGCGGCGGTCAATTTCTTAATGTACTCTTCGCTGCTGGGCTTGATCCGTTGCGTCAAGAAATATTGTGCCATGATGTGTTGGATATTGGTCGCGTGAGTTTCCTTGGTCGCAACCCAACGGGCAAGCTGATTGTGTGACAGGGCATCTTGCTTCGAGGACAGCTCATTGATCTGTGCAATGGCTTTGGCAATCGTTTCGGTATCTTCCAACATCTCTTCAAACCGACGTTGATCGCCATAAATGCCGCACGGAACTTCACAATGCGAAAAGGCGATGTTGGGTAATAGACTAGTAGTGACGAGCAAAGAGAACATGGCAAGACGCAGCATTGGAAATTCCTCTGATGGTTGTTTTAACTTGAAGAACGGACCGGCATGCAGTCCAAGTGGGAATGCCATTTTAGCAGGTAAACCGGTCGAGTTGCAGGTGGGGCCAGTCTCAGGCCATGGGGTTGGCGCGCTTACAGAATTGGATGCAGAAGCCCCAGGGGTCGCGGAGCATGGCGATCTGGTCGCCTTCCGGCGTGGTTACGATGTCCCCCTCTGGTTTTGCGCCAGCCAGTATCAATCGTTTTCGCACTGCCGCGACGTCACTGACAACGAACGCTAGGTGCAAAATAAGCGGATCTTGCGATGCATAGTCAGGAACTTGGTCGGGCGGATTGCAATAGATTTCTAGGATGACACGGTCGGAGGCGTCAGCTAAGAAGTGCATGTGTTTGGGCGGTCCACCTTGCCTGACGATCTTCATCCTCAAGTGCTGGCAGTACCATTTCGCAACGGCGACAGGATCGGCTGTATTGATCGCAAAGTGTTCCACCTGGTATTCAATTGCCAACCTGATGCTCCTAAAAACAGAAAAGCGGTGTTGCAGAATGTAGAGATTTAATTGGGTAGTCGAGTTCCGTCAAATTATCGAGTCGTGCCGGTATGATACACTGAGGATATGCTATTGAGCGATTGCAAGCGGACAGAAAAAATGTGGGCGGCAAGCGCCTTGGCCATTGTGGGATAGCGTTATAACAATTGGAGATCGTATGAAATCGTCGTACTTGGCTGGTTTTCTAGTGTTCGTATTTGCATTGGCTGCTACCGGTTGCGGGCCAACAGATATTACCTTTACCAAGAAGTCTTCCTACGCTGACTTGGTGGTGACCTATAACGCAGAACTCGAGACACTGGAGAAATTAGAGGTAAAGCGGAAAGCGGTGATTTCAGACTACTTTGGTCAAGCCCAAGGAAAAGCCATTCAGGCAGCCGTCAATTCCATTGGCACCGGTGATGGCAAAAAGATGCCTACCAATCCCAATCAAGCGCTCGACCAAGCAGTAGCAGCGGCGGAGTTGCAGGCTGGGCTATTGGAAGGCCTCGGTGTGGCATCTGATTCCGCAGAATCTGCAGCAGACTATCCTGAAGAATTGAAGGTAAAACTTGCAGACTTGGACACCGAAATCGCAGAACAAAAGCAACGAGTGCAGCGTGCCAAGGATGCGCGCGACGCTGCGGAGCCAAAGTAGAAGTATAGGTAAAAGTAAGCGGAGATAGCTGCTGATCGGGTAGCGTTGATCGATGATCTTCTTGCCCCCATTTTCCTGCCACGAACGACATGTCTCTTCGATTAACCAGGAGCGTCCATAATGCACGATGCAATTTTCGCGTTTTGAAATTTGGTGCCTTGTCCGCAGCGATGGCCTGTGGACTGGTCGATGAGCTGCGCCAAGCGGTATAACGGCTGCGCGCAGAGGTCGATATTGCCAAAGAAGCGAACTAGTTAGGCTGGAGCGGGGCTTCCTAATTGAATCAAACTATTGAACTTAAGGGTGAGCCGCGGGCGGTAAGGGCTTGTTGATTTAGTGTTGATTGGACGGTTCTTCGTTTAACCCGCAGCCGTAGGCGAGGATCAACGGGGCGAACCTCGCCTTCGGCTGCGGGTTAAACGAATAAATCAACAAGCCCGGTAAGGCACCGGGCAGTGTTGGGTCGCCCGGCCGCTCACGCGTCTGAGGCTCACTAGATCGATAGCCCGCTACGCTCCCAGGTCCCATTTCCTGTTTTTAATTCATTTCCTCCGAATGGTTCTCGCAAAACATTCGAAAATAATGAACGAAGGGGCTTTTTGCTACGCTTTCCCTGGCTGCTATAACCCGGATTGTTCATGAGCCGAGGGGCCTTAGCCAAATAGCAGTCACTTTAAGCATGGTAAACCTCAGGCGTTGGCCGAGGGCAATGTCAAGCTGGGGCCCACGGCTAACGCGTGAGGCTCACAAAGCCAGAGATAGTTGGGGCTATCAACATAGCTTAGTGACCACGCGGCATTTCGGCTGAGCGAAGTAAAATGTTGGACAGTTTTCAATGGATGTATCGAGCGCATGACAGACAAGGGGTTCATCAAACCGATCGCTTCGAGCGCCACATTGGTATATGTATTCTGGTTGGCCATGTTGGCTGGACTGTATTCCTGCATTCCAGTTGGGTTGGAGCGCGCGGGATACGGTGACTTTATCGCGATGCCGTCGCAATTGCACGCCGCCCTGTCTCTCGTATTGGGGTGGTTGCTGGTATTTCGCACCAATACGGCCTATAGCCGTTGGTGGGAGGCGCGCACGCTGTGGGGAGCGCTGGTGAATGCCAGCCGCAATGCGGCGCTGAAATTTCACCGACTGGGAGATGTTAACTCGGCGGATCGCGAATTGGCAAGGCAATTGATAGTGGCATTTCCAATCGCATTGCGTTGCCACCTACGCGGCGAACCGCAATCCGAATTGCCGCGGCGCGTAAGCGAGATGGTTGGCGAAGTACAGCATTATCCTCAGGCCATCGCTAGTCGGCTGTATGAACTTCTGGGACGAGCCAAAAAGTCTGGCGAGGTCGACGGCGATGAAATGCGGGTTTTGGACGCGGAGCTGTTGCGGTTAATGGACATTTGTGGAGGTTGTGAACGGATCCTCAAGACACGCATCGTCAAGTCGTATCGTGTTTTCGCGCGTCAATGCGTAATGATTTTCCTGGCGACATTTCCGTGGGGGGTCGCCCACGATTTCAGCTATTGGACTGTGCCGCTGACCTGTATTTCAGCCTATTTCATGCTTGGATTGGAAACCGTGGCCGAGCACGTTGAGGAACCGTTTGGCTACGATGAGGACGACCTGGATTTGGAATCGCTATGCGAAACCATTGAGCGGACCGTCAACGAAGCCATGGCGTAAGGATTTGTAGCGGCATTCGCCAATAATCTCGGCTTTTCATACCCAAACTGCTCTGGCCGAAATTCTTGGCGAATTCCGCTACGGGGAAGTTCTTAAGCCTATCTCTTTTTAGTCTGCCCTCTGAACCTTGTGCGTGTCCCAGACTCGGTGCAATTGCTTATACCTATCGGTCTGGGAAAAGGTGTCGGACACCAAAAGCCGGAACGGCCCTGCGGGTGCTTCGCACTTTTGGTGTCGGACACCTTTTCCCAGACCTCGATTGGGCCAAAGAATTGGGCAATTTTGCCAAATAGACATGCGATTCCCTTGAAGATGCTGATAAACTGAGTGGATGCCCGATTCCGCTCCCTAATAACGGGCGGAAGGGGGATTCTTGCTCATTTTACCCGCCGGGCTTTGCTCGTAAGCTACTACTCAAATCGTCCTGGTTTTTTAGTTTTGAGTGCAATTGGAGATTGGATTGTCGGATTCGCAGAAGCAATTTATCTATCTATCGGCACTGTGTTGTTTCTTGCAAATGAGCAGTTTCGTTTCCCCAGCTTTGGGCCAATTGGAAGCCAATGAATTTGAGCGGCAGATTCGGCCACTTTTAAGCGAGCATTGCTTTGCCTGTCATGCCGATGGCAGTGCCGAAGGCAATATGTCATTCGACAAACTATTTGAGGAAGACGACTCGCAGCAGCGCCACGAAACTTGGCATCGCATCTTGAAGCAGCTTCAAGCTGGGCTGATGCCGCCAGAAGATGAAGTTCAGCCGAACGAAGAACAGATTCTGGCTGTTACCAATTGGATCAAGTACCAAGAGTTTGGACTAAATCCCGATGCTCCGGACCCGGGGCGTGTTACCTTGCGTCGACTCAATCAGGTCGAGTATCGAAATACTGTGCGCGATTTGCTCGGAGTGGACTATGACACGTCGACCAATTTCCCCGCTGATGATACCGGTCATGGATTTGACAATATTGGTGCGGTGCTTTCGATGTCACCATTGTTGTTAGAGAAGTATGTTAACGCAGCCAAAGATATCGTTTCGTCCGTAGTCCCGGTGGAGTCGGCTGTCATGCGGCATCAATCAATGCCCGGCGACCGCTTTGTAGCGGAAACCGATGACGATAGTACGACACAACCGACTGGTGGTCGTCGGATGGGACGCGAAGATCGCCGCGTGCTCACGCTATCGTACTATTCGCCAATGGAGGCGCAGGCTGCGCTGGATGTTGAGCATCCCGGCGATTATGTAGTTCGACTTAATTTGGCAGCCAATGAAAGTTACGTCGACAATCAATTCGACGACAATTCATGCGAGTTTGCCTTTTCGATTGATGGCCGAGAGGTTTTGCGCGAGACGTTTGTTCGGCAAGGGGGAAAGGACTACGCTTTTGACTTTGAACGATCTTTTCAACCAGGCACTTATAAGCTGACAGCCTCGATCAAACCTCTGAGCCAATCGACACAAGTTCGACAGTTGCGACTAGAAATAAAGTCGGTGGATCTCATCGGACCTAAAGATCCGAGTTATTTCGTAAAGCCAGATGGCTATGACCAGTTTTTCCCGCGCGACGTCCCCAGCGATGATGTAGAGCGCCGAGCATATGCGCGCGAATTGCTGGGGCAGTTTGCCTCGCGAGCCTTTCGAAGGCCCGTCGAACCGGACAACCTAGAGCGTCTGGTAGACCTGGCCGAATCAGTAATCAGCCATGGCGACACGTTTGAAAGTAGCATCAGCAAAGCCATGACAGCGGTTTTGGCGTCTCCGCGTTTCTTATTTCGCGAGGAGGCGTGGGCGCCTGGTTCTTCCGACGAATATCCGCTGATCGACGAATATTCGCTCGCATCGCGATTGAGTTATTTCCTGTGGTCAAGCATGCCTGATGCTGAGTTAATTGCGTTGGCAGGTGAAGCCCAGCTGCGCGACAATCTCGACACTCAAATTGATCGCATGCTGCATCATGAAAAAGCCAGCACTTTTTCTGAGAACTTTGTCGGGCAGTGGTTGCGAGCTAGAGTTGTCGAGAGCATTCAGATCAACGCCAGTACGGTTCTCAGCCGTGAGCCGACATCGATTGACCCTGAAGCCGATATCCGTCGCCAGCTGTTTTTCAGCCTCTTTCGAAAAGCCAAACAACGAACGCCTCAGGAGGAAGTTGAATACGAACGAGAGAAAGAGCGCTATCTTCGTTCCTTCGGTGGCGGCTCGCGTTTTGAACTTACGGATGAAGTCCGCACCGCCATGCGGCGCGAGACAGAAATGCTGTTTGAGCATATTGTGACCAACGACTTAAGTTTGCTGGACCTCATCGACAGCGATTACACGTTCCTCAACGATGCCTTGTCGGCTCACTATCAGATTGAGGGACTGGACCCCGTTGAAGGCAGCGCGATGCGACTGGTTCAATTGCCAGCCGCAAGTCATCGCGGTGGTGTGTTGACGCAAGGTACCACATTGGTCGTTACCTCCAATCCAGATCGAACCTCGCCCGTAAAACGAGGGCTGTTTATTCTTGAGAACCTGTTGGGCACTCCCCCGGCGGCGCCGCCACCCAACATACCTGCCTTGGAAGATGTCAAAGCGGAAGCCAACAAAAAGCTGAGCCTGCGTGAGACTTTAGCCATCCACCGCCAGGACGCACTTTGCAGCTCCTGTCACAATCAAATGGACCCACTAGGGCTGGCGTTCGAGAATTTTAACGCGCTGGGTCGGTACCGCACCCAAGAATTGGGGCAAAAGATCGAAGCCGCGGGAGAATTGAATTCCGGTGAGCATTTTGCAACGGTCGACGAATTGAAGAGAATTCTGGTGGAAAATAGAAGGTTGGAAATCTATCGCTGCATCACTGAGAAGATGTTGACCTACTCCTTGGGGCGTGCGGTCGAGTATACCGATGCGCACACCATCGACGAGTTGGTGGCCAATCTCGAGGCCAATGATGGTCGAGCCCAAGCGTTGGTTCGCGGCATTATTCGATCGAGTGCCTTCCAGCGAATGCGCAGCCCCCAAGCAAAGAACGACAAACAATTGACAAACTTAATTCACTCGCCAAGCCATCGTTAGGCTTTGCCTGTGAACCTTTCCATATTTATGGCAATCGTAGTTCATTTGAAAGGGATATCCCATGACCAGAAGCAATAGTTCGCGACGTGCATTTTTGAGGGGAGTGGGTGCCAGTATTGCCCTGCCAGCGATGGCATCGCTGCGGACACCGGGCCTGTTGGCGGCTGAGGCTGCGGCGAGTCGCTTGGCGGTGACAGCGAGCGGTGCACCGTTGCGGACGGCCTTCCTGTTCTTTCCGAATGGTTCGATCCCCAAGGCCTGGTGGCCCGAGCAGACTGGCGCAGACTACACCCTTAGTGAAACTCTAAAACCTCTCGAAGCGGTGCGCGAAAAATTTCAAGTCCTGAAAGGACTCGACAATGTTGCTGCCGAAGCCGGTCGTGACGGCGGAGGAGATCACGCGCGAGGCAACGGTACGTTCTTGACCAGCGTGCGCATCAACAAGAGTTCTACAGATATACGGGCTGGCGTTTCTATCGACCAAGTCATCGCCAATAAAATTGGTCACCTAACACGTTTTCCTTCGTTAGAACTGGCCTCCGATCCGCGGCGGCAGTCGACCGGTTGCGACTCAGGCTATTCGTGCGCCTACCAGTACAACATTTCATGGAAATCGGAAACGACTCCCATGGCCACGGAACACAATCCCCGGCAAGTCTTCGAACGCATCTTCGGCGAGGGAAGCCCAGGAAAACGCATCGAGCATTTGAAGCGCCGCCGCGACGAACAGCGCAGTATCTTGGATTACGTTTTGGAGGATGCGCGCTCGATGCAACGCCGAATCGCAATGGCCGATCAACGAAAACTGGACGAATACCTGACGGGCGTGCGTGCCTTGGAAGAACAGATCCAACGCGCAGAATCGTTAGGAGATCCGAGGGATCCCGGCATCGAGACGCCCCTGGGGGTTCCACAAGGACACGAAGACTATGTCAATGTAATGTTTGAGTTAATGGCCTTGGCTTTTCAAACGGATTCAACCCGAGTCATTTCATTGATGCTCGGCCACGACGGTGACAATCGGTCGTATGACTTCTTGGGAATATCCGAAGGGCATCACGATCTTACACACCATCAAGATGATGAGGATCGCATTGCGAAGGTTCAACGAATCGATCAATGGTATGCGACTCAGTTCGGCAAGCTGGTCAAGCGGCTCGACGAAATGGAGGATACGGACGGGAATTCGGTGTTGCACAATTCGATGATTGTGTTCGGTAGCGGCAATGCGGATGGGAACAAACATACGCATACCGATCTGCCGATCCTCATGGCAGGTTCAGCTGGTGCTAGTGTTCAAACGGGTCGTTGCGTAGATTTTAAGGGGGTCCCGCTGGCTAATCTGTATGTCAAAATGGCGCAGACGTTAGGCATCGAAGACGTTCGGCAGTTTGGCGATTCCACCGGTGGTTTGGACGGCATTTAAAAAAGCGACTTACAGCATGCATAAATTCTTCAGTTCAACCGTTTTGTTGTTGGCCCTAGTAGGCTCGGTAGGCGCCCAGGATGCAACGGTAGTCAATTCGCCCCAGCAGCCAGCCCAAGCGTTGGACCCAACCGGCGTTTGGGAATGGGAGCAAAGTTTTGGAGGACGGTCTCGCCAGTCGCAGATCGAATTGACAGTCGCAGAAGGTGCCCTGGCTGGCACTTACGGAACTCCGCCACGCAGCGGGGCACCTACCAACAGCCGCTTCGGCTCCAGCGATCCAATCCCCCTGGCCAATGTTGAGTTGAAGGGTGATAAGATCACCTTCGATGTCACTCGCAAGTTTGGAGAAAACGAAATCACGACTAACTACGCGGGCGTGATTGCAGGTGACGAAATTGCTGGCGTTTCCGTTTCCAACTTTGGCGGGCAAACCCGCGAGTCGGCTTGGATGGCGAAGCGCAAACTATCCGAAGCTCCGCTGTCCGAAGCGACGGTAGCCGCTGGCGAACCTGAAAAACCGAGTTCCGAAAATGCCGAAACCACTGCAGGCAATGGTGCCGATGGACAATTCGCCGCCGTTGCCCCTATGCGCATTCCGGATCCCGGCGAAGCATCCGACGCTGTCTACGCGCCCCGTGCCATCTTACCAGGCGGCATCGTGCTGCCGCTCTACGCAGCCGATTCTCCGTTTTTAAACCAAGAGAGAATTAAAGAGCCGGAAAAATATAGTCTGTCCGATAGCGTGCATGGACGAATCAATAGCATTGTCAATATTCACAATCCTTCCATCGAAGTGCACTTTGCTAGTCCTTCCATGAATACTGGCACGGTGATCATCCTGGCTGCCGGGGGCGGCCACCGCACCTTAAATGTCGGCACTGAGAGTGCTGATTTCGTGCACTACTTTTTCAACTACGGGATCAATACCGTGATCCTCCGAAATCGATTAAGAAGTGATGGTTACGAACCGACCACCGATGCGGTACGCGATGCACTTCAAGCGATCCGCTTGGTGCGCAAACATGCCGCAGAATGGAAATTCGCTCCAGATCGCATTGGCATCATGGGGTTCTCTGCCGGTGCGGAACTCTCGGCGCCAGCCGCCATTCAATTTGCACAATTTGACCAAGACAATAACGATGCGGCAGATCCACTAGCTGGCATTTCCGCACGCCCCGATTTTGTGGGCGTTATCTATCCCGGTCCCACACCTTTCACTCGCGCACCGGATACCGAGGTGCCTCGCAATACACCACCCGCGTTCATTACCTGTGCAGGTGCCGGCGATCGCATTCATGCCATTTGGGCCACCGACTATTTCACCGCCATGTTGAAGGCAGCCATACCCAATGTTGAAATGCATATTTACGGAAATGGTTACCACCCAGGGGACAAAGGTTCCTCTGGTGGACTAACGCATCGCAAAGGTATTCCATTTGGTACTTGGCATCACCGGTTTGTCGAGTGGCTGGAGGACCTTGGGTTTCTTTCCGATCCCGCGGAGGAAACGAAAGCGTCTAAAGATATTCAAGAATTCGTTAGCCAGCCTCCGCCGCGACGATTTGGTGGCCCACGCCCCAGCCGAACAGACACGTCCAATGACCGCAACCCACCCGCTTCGAACCCACCCGCTGCGCAAGTTGTCAAGTCAGATGATTTGATTGGTAAGAGCAACCCACTCGCAGGAAAATGGAGTGCCAAATTCGACACACGCGTAGGCGAGCAGGTTTACGAGTTTCTGATAACTGCCGCTGAGTCGACGCTTGCCATTACGGGAACCGCTGTTCTGTCAGGAGAGCCACGTGAGGTTGTATTTCAGGATGTCAAACAAACTGAGCAAGGTGTGACATTCGTAGAGACACTCAAGCTCAATGAGAATGAATTGCGGATTGAATTCACGGCCGTGCTCGACGATGGCGCACTAAAAATCACTCGCCAGGTAGGTGAGTTTGGCAGCGAGGAAGCGCTGGCGACACGCGTACCAGTAGGCTCGTAACAAGCGCAGCGCTGTTACGGCAAGGGAGCGCATAATTCGTCGGCGGTTGCTCCGTGACCGGCGTAAAACGCGGAAAATTCAAGAGCCGAGGAGCGTGAGCCCTATAACAATCACTTGGTAAACCAGCCAAATTGTGAACCTCAGGCGCTAGCCGTGGGCTCCCGTTTAGTTGTGGCCCACGGCTAGCCTGAGGTTCACAATGTCATGAATAACCCTGGTTAAACGCTGTAGGAATCACTTGCTTCGTCCTCCCATAACAGCGTTGCGCTCGTTACGGCCTACTTAGACTTAACTGCGAGCGTAAAGTAAACTGGGGCGCCCTCCCCGGAAAGCTCGTAGGACTCGCTTACCGACCCTCCCGCGAATGGTTTAAATACTGCGGCAATAAACAGCGCGCGGGAGGGTGAAGTTAATGCAAGCTATAAGGGCTGATCATCAATCTTTCGGACGAACATTGCAGACCACGCGATTAGCATGACTACGGTCAAGATAGCGAGCAGAGCCAATAGGCTCGACGCGGTCGCCGACAGCGACAATGGCATACCCGCAATCTTCGATCCTTTCACGAGGACTGCGACCGCGATCATCAATCCCATGAGTCCTTCACCGCCGACCAGTCCCGATGCGAACAAGATCCCGCGCTTGCGTCGAGCTGCGGCAACTTCATTGCTTTTCTTCCTAGTCAAAATCCAACAAAGTAGTCCGCCAACAAAAACTGCTGCCATGGTGCTGAGTGGCAAGTAGACTCCCACGGCAAACGGCAGGGCAGGGAGACGCAGGAGTGAAGCCAACACAGTGATGCCAACACCAATCAAAATCAGCGTCCAAGGCAAATTCTGATCGATCACTCCGCTGATGACCAAGTTCATCAACACGGCCTGTGGGGCTGGCAAGTCCTTACCGCCAATCTCATAGTTGGTTGCCAGCACTACTACGGTCAAACAGACGAAAAAGGATGCGGTCAGGACACCTAACAATTCGCCGATCTGCTGCCGGCGCGGCGTTGCGCCTAGTAAAAAGCCTGTCTTTAAGTCTTGCGACGTGTCACCGGCGATCGAGGCGGCAATGCATACTACCGTTCCCACCATGAGCGCAGTTGCTTTGCCTGATAGATCCGTCCAACCACATGCCAGGAAGATCAGACTGGTGATCAATAAAGTTGCAATCGTCATGCCGGAGGTTGGATTGGATGTTACCCCCACCAAGCCTACAATTCTGGACGACACCGTCACAAAAAAGAAGCCGAAAATTGCAATCAGCAGAGCGGCCAGTGCTCGAACCCAAACGCTATCTAGGAAACCTAACACCCCAGGCACAAATACCAGCACCAACAGCACCCCGGTTAAGACGAGCAGCAACGATTTGATCGACAAATCGCGATCGACGCGAGCGATACCTGTTGACCCTAGCTCTGCCTTTTTGCTGAGTTGCGTGACACTCACTTTAAATGACTCCAGCATCATCGGCAGGGTGCCCAGCAGCGTCAGGATGCCAGCCGAACCCACCGCCCCGGCACCGATGTAACGAATGTACTTCTCACGCATCTCCCCGGCGGTCATCTCGCTGATCAGCTTTAGGGTCTCGGGATACAGTGGTTCATTCAGAGTTTGACCCCACATTGCGATCAAGGGAATGATGAGAAAAGCTGAAAGGGCGCTGCCCGCGACCATAATGGATGCAATTCGAGGTCCGAGGATAAAGCCAACTCCGATGAGAGCAGGGGAGACCCGCGTGGCCAGTTCAAACTTTCCCGCGATCGCTGTGAACTCCGACGGCAGCAACTTCAGAGCGTCTGTCAATAGTTTGAACAGAGCTCCAACTCCAAGTCCCCAGAACACGCCACTCGCTTGGCGACCGCCATATTCGGACGCAACCAGCACTTCGGCGCAGGCCAGTCCTTCAGGATAGGGCAATCGTCCATGTTCGCGCTGAATAAGAAATCGTCGCAGCGGAATCATGGCTAAAACACCAATGATTCCGCCCGACATGGCCAACAAAGTTAGTTGGGCCAATTGGGGCTGTACACCCCAGACATACAAAGCGGGAATTGTAAAAATCACACCCGAAGCAATTGAAGAACTCGCCGACCCGATCGTTTGCGACATGTTCGTTTCGAGAATCGAATGTGGTTTTCTGGTGACTGCTTTGAGCGTGCTGAAGGTCACGACAGACAGCACGGCGATGGGAATGGAAGTGCTGATCGTCAGTCCAGCCATGAGTCCCAGATACGCATTGGCAGAGCCGAATACGATACCCAACAGTACGCCCGTCACGACGGATTTGATCGTCATTTCAGGTAGTTGGTCATGCGTTACAAACGGTGTGTAGACTTGCCCCGGGGCAAGTTCGTAGGCCGTTGCGTCCAAGCCTTCTGCGGGCTGCTTGTTCATTTGTAGCCTCGACGGATTCGTTGCGGTCTAGCGCATTTCGGTTAGATATTCATCTAGCAAATCCAAAGTTGCTGGATGGTAGTTGACCCTGAGCCATGTCTCGTAAGAAATTACTCGCTTGCTGCCAGGTAGTGGCTTGTTCCACAGGAGGCCATCCCCCTGGACGTTAACAGTTGCTTTCCCCTCGGTCACGCGAGCACGCAGGTCAATCTCAACCTTATCTTGTACGAATGTCAGGAATACATAGTCGTCCTCCATGATGCCTGGTCTCTCGGTCTTCCAACCCATGGAAAGCAGATGCTGCTTATAGATTTCACCGACCTTCACCAGTGGCGTCGCATCCATGGAGAATTCGACATTCTTTGCGATTGCGTCATACTTCGCAACCTTTGACTCGTTCAGGATTGGAAAGTCGACGGCTTCGAGACCAATAGCCACACTGTCGTTTGATGTCGGGGGCGTGGCTTTGGCAAGCTGCCACGAGGATCGTTCCACATCTTCACCGACGGTGACGCGTGTCCTGCCGTTGGGCAAGCGCTGCAAGCCGATCGTTACCTCTTGCTGGCCACGAATATATGCGAGCCAATTCCGGTCTGTTTCTTTAATATTTCGACCAAAATCGCGACTGAGCCAACTCTCTAAAACCATGGCTTGATCGTAGTATTCCCGTGTACCTTTCAAATCCATCGCCGTCGTGGCGACCAGCATCGGCTGCGTTGAGCCGTCGAACTCGACATAGCCTGAATCTGGCGGCACAGGAATCGATTTAGCCGTCAGGATGCCTCCATACTGGACGATGAATTTTGTTAAGTCTGCAGGATCGCGACGGACGAAAACGGTGAGCGTCATGCTTCCGCGCAGGAACGTTAGGTGCCGGACGTCCTCCTCTTCGTTGTGTGATGAATTGAGTCGAGAATAGGCAGTCCAGCCTGCTTTGGGCAATTTGCGAAGTAGCGCTGTTTCGATGTCGAGCACGCTACCATTCACGCGATACATCACCGTGTCATCGTTTTCAAAAACCACTTCGATCGCAGCATCGTCTAACTTGGGAATCCATCGTAAATCGTAATTTCCTTCGAAACTCACGTTGACCATCGTCTTCAACTGCGAGCCATCGTAGAAAGTAGTTGTCAGGCCGAAGCCCTCTTTCTGGAACTTGATCATGTGCGGCGTTGCCACCGCTTGCTCAACTTCACTCCAACCATCAGTCCCCAATTGATAGCGATAAAACAACTTGGCTTCATCAATATTGGCAGGACACTCGTACATCAGACTGAATTCGTTGTTGGTGGACACCAACGCACCAGGCATTCGCGGATAGGTCCGTAGATCTATTGTGTGCAACAACTGTGTCGGTGTCGCAGGTTCGTGTGCGTTACGGTCGGGCATCGCTATTGTCGCATGGAGCGGCTGCAGCCCTCGTTCTTGCCCGGCTGACTTCGTCCCCCAAATACGGACGCGTGCGTTGAGTGAGCTGACGACCAAAAGATTGGTTTTGGGCAGCCAATTCATCCCAGTAACGGACCAGCCAAACGTATCAATCACTTGTACGAGCCTGCCACTGGCAATATCCCATATTCGAATGGCAAAACCATTTGCAGTTGCCAAATGCTGGCCGTCGTCGGAAAACGCTGTAATCTCACTGGAGGCAAATCCGCCGGTCAAGGCAATTTCAGATTTCTGTGTTGCGATGTTCCACAATTCGAGCGTTTCGCCTTGGCCAAGTAGGAAACGTGCGCCGTCAGGTGACCTCGCTAGAGTAGCGTTGTAGCGCCCCGGTGAAAGCTGTTTGTCAAGCTTCCCCGTCTGAATGTTCCAGCTCGAGGTCGTTTGTCCAGCCGCGACCAACAAGTCATTCGTCATGTATTCAATACGTGTCAAGCTATCGGTGTCGACTTTGAAGCGGTTCTTCTGCGCGAGATTAGGTACGCTCCAGGTCGTGATTTCATCTCCGTAGCTGATCGTGCAGACGTCTTGGCCGTCCGGTGATATCGCGATTTGCACAATTGCTGTTGTGTACAATTGTTTGGAAATGACTTGCTTGCGATCCGAGATGCTCCAAATTCGCAGGGTCCCCTCGCTGTCGCCCGCCGCGAACCACTTGCCATTTGGCGAAACGGCCAACGATTTGATTGACTGTTCTCCGCTCAATTCTTCAAACACATGCGTTGGCATCTCGGAGTCTAGCGACCACAAGACGACTTTGGTGCCTGCCGTAATGTACTGCTCCCCATCCATCACATGAGCCATGTGACTCACGAACCCAGTCTCGGAAGATTCGCGACAGGCCAGCAATTGCAACGGTTCAAATTTAGGGTGCGCCCACTTGGCAAGCTGTTCTTTCGACGGTTGAGGTAGCTGCTGAGTTGCGACTGTTTCGCTGTCGGCCGATTGTGCCCCGGTTAATGGACTAAACTCGGCCGGACGTGCTGGGCCAATTTCACTATCAACTTTGGGGGCTGAACTTGTGTCTGCTCTATCTGAGCTAACTTTGTCCGTAGCCAGAGTTGTAGGACTTGCAACACTCTCCGATGTTGGGCTTCCGTTGGAATCAGCTGCCGTGTCCGTCGATGCCAAATCTATGGAATGCGTGCCAGGCGTTTGGTTAGCAGATTTTGTTTCCGTACCACAACCACCCAAGCATACGCATAGGATGCCACCAAAGATTAAGGGAGCGAATCTTGCCGCGCCAGCCGCGACAGAATCCCCCATGGAACGAAATCGAAGTCGGTTGTTTGCTCGCACGATGACCTCAAGTGTCGAAAGTGCCATAGAAATACTTTCGTTGATAGGCAAGGCATTCAGGAAATTGAACAGATTCGCGGCGGTAAGCATTAATCTAGCAGACCATGTGACCGATGCTTGCGGTTGCTGCAAAGACTTGTGCGAATTTCGTGAACGCCCTTTTGCATGATGAACTGATTGGACGGTTCTTTGTTTATCCCGCAGCCGTAGGTTTTGAAGCCCGCGCTTTTTAAACCGCAAAGCGGTGGCCTTTGGTAGCCTGGGGTGCAAACCCCAGGGAAAGTGGATTCTACCGACGTCCGGTAGGCCAGCGATCGACCGCG
>JBGSNE010000203.1:0-13241 GCA_041739785.1 Pirellulaceae bacterium | reverse complement strand
ATACAGGCGATTCAAAATGTTTAGCCTGCTTCCCAATAGAGACAATGCTTGGCCTGACAACATGTCACCTGGTCGGGCAAGCCTACACAACGACTCACGCTACCCAGCGAACGGAAAACCAGAGTTGTTGTTGCCACTGATTGCGAAGGACCAGCACCGCCGGGCCACACGGCGCTACTGGCTGCTTGTTCCAGTCGTACTCATGGTGGCTGCGTATCCGCTACTTCTCCGAGGGTTGTTTGGCGCAGTTGCGATTCTCGAAACACTTATAACCGCGGCGGTGTTCTCGGCAGGCGTTTTCCTGTGGACTTTTCCTGGTAGGAAGGCTGCTTTTGATGCTTGGGTTGCATGCATCGTCGCCACGATCATAGCGTTTGGCATGGTTGGCTCTTTAATGGAGCCATACCTCATAGGAATCGTCTTTTTCTTCGTTTTTCTTGGGCTATCAGACAGCGTTTTTGTGCATGGACTTGCGATTAGAGGCGCAGCACCGTGCGACAAGAAGCGGCGGGACAGGCTGTTTGATATTTATCGTTATCGATACTCACAAATCTCGCCGAGGTATCCAGTTCACCACTTCTTGATTCCACTATTTGCAGTCACCCTTGCCTTCACAGTTTGGCAGTGGCCGTGGCTTACAACGCCGCGCGAGTACGTTGGTCCGGAACTGTTTGCCTTGGGAGTCTGCGCGTTTGTGTGGTACTTGCCGCTACACATGCATATCGGCTACCAGATGAGCGGACAAAAGCCGCAATTTGGTGTTCTCGATTCTTACCGTGCTGGGCTCCAGACACTTCATTCTTGGTTTACCTATAACCTTGCAGGAGCAAGTACTCCGGTTGGATTTCAGACACCTGCCGGTACGGCGGGAAGGCGTATGGCACTGTTTGTGGCCGCGTTGATTTTCATTAGCCCCATTGCAAATCCGTACTTCCACCAGAGCATAGACTTTGTGCGAGGGGAGCAACTAAAGGCAGGTAGATTTCTGTTCCCAACGGAACTAGACCGTCAACGCGAGCAAGATATTGCAGCCGAAGAACTCTTTTCGGGCGGGAGAGGTCTGTTCAATTTACTTGAGCCGAAGAAGAAGCACGAAACAGTTACTGTGCTTGACAAGCAAGCGATTCGATTCTTGGGTGACCATCCTGAGCGCGGTCGCATTAACGAAGATGGCTCACTCACGATCTTTTACGACAACGACTTCTATCGCGATTACCAGGCAAGTACGCCGAATGGGAGGGTGCTGAGCCAAGAGTATCGGAAAGCTGAAGCCGACGCAGTTCTTGCGCGCGTTGATCGAGCCAGGGCGGAATACGCTCGGCGTATGGTAACTCAAGGCACGTTGCACGCCGTCCTCATCGGCTTTATTCACTTCGTGCTTTCCTTCCTGCCTCTTCTCACACTTATCGGTCTACTCGTTTCGACTATTGGCCGCGCTCAAGCGGAGTTAAACAGCAAGGGTTTTGCATTACCCCTTGAGCAAGTTTACAACACATCGAACTGGCGGAATTTAGTTGCACGCATTCGAACATCCAATGATGCAACTGAGCGCGAGAGCTTGCTGTGGGGGATTTGCCAAGAAGATGGTTCCCCGATTCTCG
The DNA here is from genome assembly GCA_041739785.1 of Pirellulaceae bacterium. Taxonomy (GTDB): domain Bacteria; phylum Planctomycetota; class Planctomycetia; order Pirellulales; family Pirellulaceae; genus Aureliella. Next base: position 11,640 of record JBGSNE010000203.1, on the reverse strand, counting down.
TTCCAAGGTCCGCCCTTCGTGAGCATGTTCATTTCCTTGGTAGTACTGGTTCTGGGAAGACTGCCATTGGCCTTTCGCCACTAGTTTCTCAGCTCATGGACTTTGAAGATTGCTCGGTCGTAGTGATCGACTTGAAGGGCGATGACAGTTTACTAATGGAGGAACTTCGTTGCGGGCAAGATCGAAGACACGCGCCTGACGATTTTTTCCATTTTACGTCAGAGCTTGGAAAGGGGAGTTACTCGTTTAATCTTTTCAAGCAATCGCTATGGAAAACTCTCAGCTTGAACGACAAGACCGACTTGCTGACCACCGGCTTAGGGCTCTTTCACGGCACTGACTATGCACGAAAGTACTACTCGGATGCGAATTTTGCGATCGTCGAAGCAGCCCTTCGATTGAATCCAGAGGTCGAATCGTTCTCAGAGTTAGAGCAGCAAATTGCTACAGCGCTTGAAAAAGCCGACGAACGGGCTGAAGCTGAGTTCTTGGCAGCCGAGGCCAAGGCGTTTGAGGTACTGCAACAGGAACTAAATCAAAAACGGCTCGAAGAATCGGTAGCGAGGGAGCGCGAGCGACTAGACTTGGAAGACAAACTGCGAGCCAAGCGGCATGCATCGGAAATGAATGCGATGAGAATGCAAGTGCTGGACATTGATAGGCAAGATCGCGACAGTCAGATAAGTGCGGAGAAGTCGCTGGCAATCGCGGCAGCGGACAAGGCGCTGCAAGATGACATGGCGAGAGTTACCTCAGTCCTAAAGCCCTTTATCAGTAAAGCGCAAACTCAAGTTGACGCTAACAATCAGTTTGTAACGCTGGAGGAGCCTGCGCCTGTCTCGTGGGCTACAATACAAGGAGCCCAGGTGCTCGACATGAAAAATGTCGATTTCTGGCGCCACTACATTTTCAAACTGGAGGAGACTGGCCGAGATCGCGGTGGGGCTCCCATGACGCCGTTTGATAAGGTGAATATCAACCCCGCACAATTGCTGTTGAAGAAACACGGAGAGGCCATGGTTCGAGCAGGCTTGCTTGCCCCCTAGGTGCTCGAAGTCCGATTTAGTTTGGTGCTTTTCTTAAAAGCACTTCACCTGGATGCCGGGTGACTAAACATAGGGCGTCTACCTTGGGCCCGGGTGGTAAAACATAGGGGCCCACTTTTTTCCATCCTGGGCGGCACGTCCTGCTGACATTTTTCTCAATTATTTTTTGTGCAGAATTTTAGCGCACGATAGCGACTTGTGCGGATGATCAGCGTTCCATTAGCGCTTCCGCAATTCACGTCACCACTCGCTCTTGAACGCTGGATTTTGGTGTCTACACTGATATCCGTCGAGCGAGATTTTTGACGAAAGCCATGAATCGCAGCGACTCGGAAAGCTTCAGGCAAATTCCGTGGCCGCTGATCTAAATAAAATTTCCCACGCCCCTCCAGGAATAAAAACAAGGAAGGGTCGCCGAGTCGCCGGGTGGATAATAAGGTGAGTGCTCTTGCAGGGGAGCTTGAACTCCTGCGTTTACAAACGAAAGGAAACAACAAGGATGCTATGGAAGGACATAAGAAGGAACGATCGGTGGACGAGGATGTCGTGATGAAGTATTGGCCTACCGTGGTCGATATGAAATTGCTTCGAGACTGCACGAGCTGTTTCGAAATTAGTGGTGATGCTCCAGCCATCATCATGGAGAATGCGGACGACTGGATTGCCGACAATGCAGAGGGCTTAAGTCCTTGGTTACATGTCGGTGACGCAGTTGTGTCCTGGGGTGCTCTGGCACTGGTTCCATATCCCGACATTTGTCGGGCATTGGTTCTGCATGCCTGTTCGGAGGATTTCTATTCAGGAGATATTCTTGATAGAAATGCCAACGCTTTGGAGAAGAATGCGGCCATTTGTACTTGGGTCCGATTTGAGAATGTAGGGATGATTACTTTCGAAACCTATCTTGCTCAGTCCAAGACCGAAGTCAAGTTGATTAGGGACTTATATTTAAGGCCCAACGTGACTGGTGTTAACTAGTTCAGAAACCTTGCGAGGGAGTCACTTGACTCCCTCGCTTTTTTGATACTGGCTGTCAGTCGGGCGCAGTTCGATATCGTTGGCTTGGGGCAAAATTCGGTCGGGTTTTCGTTTCCGCCTCTTGCCGCCAATTCGCCACCGTGTAACCTGGATGGCAGACGATCGTCATTCTTGAGAGGCCAACCGATGCAGTCCAGGACTTTCTTTGCAGTAGCGATTGCTTTTTTAGCGACGCTTGGAGGATTTGAAAGGGACGCTCGGGCAGGATTAATCCTCTCGATTACCCCAGATCAGTTTTATTTGGACTATGCTGGGTTCTTTCCCTATGTAGGTTACGTTGAGGCAACGGATTCAGGCGGGAATAACGCTTTCAGACAAAGTGCGGTACTAATTGACCCGCATTTTGCGCTCACTTCGGTGCATGGTCTGTTGGATGATGATAACAACGTGAATTCGGCCTACTCCAACATTAGCCTTGGATTTGGGTCAAACTTTATTACAAATCGTGGTGAAGTTAAGTCGATTACGGCTTTTGATTTGCATCCGAGCTACAATGGGCTTAGGCAGGGGTATGATATCGCCCTATTGTATTCGGAAGAAGCGTTTATTAGTATCCCAACTACGGCTAACCTTTTCACTGGAGACACTAGCACTCTTCGGTTCCAAGATAGCCATATCGCCGGCTTTGGTGAAACTGGGAATGAAATTACTGGACCGACTGGAATAGATGGAAATATGAGGGCTGGGATTAGTGTGATTAGTACCCTTAACCCTCTGGGTAGTGCTACTCCAAACTTTATTGGAAGTAGTTTTAGACCAGGAGGTGGGCTTTTAGGAAGTGATTTTGCTATTGCATACGGTGGTGGAGATTCTGGCGGTGGTTTTTTCGTCGATGTAAACGGAGAGTTTAAGTTGGTGGGAATTAATGCGTTGGGTCCAGGCGATGGATCACTACTTTCTGTAAATATCGCTTCCTTGGTAGATCATGAATGGATTAGCACCACAAAGGCATCAAGACTCTCAAGCGTTCCCGAACCGTCATCCCTTGTCCTTGGTCTAATGGGATCCGGGTTGATGATGTTGCGGCGAGATAGAAGAAAAGTCGCGTAGGTTGAACCAACTTTTGTCAGGCAGTTTGAAACCATCCGATCCGCAGGGTGAGCTGCTAAAATCTTGGAATACCCTGTATTCCTTCACGATCCGTCACGATACCGCTTCACAATGAGCACGACTGCTAGCTGATTGCGCCTCCGATGTCATGTCGCCTACCAACTGTTTTCGCCAATTGGTTCGTTCACGCTGAAGACAAACGCTTAGGACTTTGTCGTAATTCACTGGGCGGTTTCTGGGATCCGACGGAACCGGGAAGCTGTCATTGAATTCAAACAGAATTTCTCGAGACTCTTGACATCTCGATAGTTCACCGTGGCCTTCGTGCTCGATCGCCTGGAGGATTTTGCGAATGCCAGAGTTCTTGGGGAACCCATACGAACGTGGACTAAACGTCGGGTAGAGCATGTGAAGCGTGCTTACCAATCTCAAGTAGGACCTCCGTTCATTTCGAGAAACCCGGTGTCCTTCGGCTTCCAACTGTGCGTCGCACTCCAGATTAATCTGGTTGGCCCAGTACAAGCAATTCAAGCACTTAAGCGGAACACCCTCAGTCGTGCTTGCGTTTGAAGGTGACACGAACGATTGAAGGCTAATAAATTGATTGCAAGTTCTTTTTAAATTTGAACTCATTGTTGCTGGCCTACCAACAACTACCACTTGCCGCTTATAGTCCTGGAGTTTTCTAACCAGCGGGAGAAAGTCGCTGTCCCCCGAAGCGATAATGAAGGTATCGATTTCAGGCCGAAGAAGTGCAACCTCCATCGCATCGACAATTAGCTCGATGTCCGCTTGGTTGTGGGAGAGAGGATTCTTCTGATAGTAGACCCTCTCAACGCCGGCTTCGTCAAGTCTTTCCTTAATCCCGTCTAGCAGAACGCTAGTCCCAAACGCTCGCCGAAGTACTAAATCACCTCGCTTGGAAAGGGAGTCAACTAAGCGAGTAAGGTCGAGGTTCCTCGCCCATACATTTTCGAGATCGACGAACAGTGCTTGAGTTGGCATGGCTCACTTCCAAAGTTGCGGCAGGTTGGAACCCGATTTCTCTGCCAACCATTATACGTTGAGCAACAATCTGTGGCACGGCCTGCGTAGTCCAAAGCTCACTGGATTTGGACGAGCCTATTTCATTTTGCAATGGCAGCGATCGCTATGAGCCCCTCCTGAATCTGCGCAACAAAGGCAGATTAAATCTGGCGGATGAGGGACACTCTGATGCAGCGGCGAAATGTAGGCGCTTACCCGCGCCTTCGTCGGCTTTCATCAATCGGGGCCAAGAGCCTAAACGGCTTCGTCGGACGAGCCCCGATTGATGAAAGCCGACGAAGGCAGGTTGAAAAGACGAAATCGATCGCAAGCTGAGATTCCCGAAGCAAGGCAGTTGTGTTAGAGTCGAACCTACTCCCATCCGAACCAAGAGCTACTATGTTTACTCGTCAAAAAACCATTCTTGAGCTACTAACACAAGCAGAGCGCCCACTTGGGCGACTTGAGCTCACCAAACTAGCTTTCCTCCTGCGGTTTGAGAAGCCAAGCGCCGGTGGATCGGCTTTCTTCGACTTTGTTCCTTACCACTACGGTCCGTTTTCATTCAGTCTCTACCAGGAATTAGGAAAGCTCGAAGTCCAAGGCTATATCAGCTCGGTCGACGATTCATGGACCCTTGGAGAAGTCCCGCCTCCTCCGCTCTCCGACCACCAGACGCGTTCTGACATTGCTGGTTTATTGCGGCGCTTCAGCAGCGTGTCGACAGATGAGCTGGTAGATTACGTCTACGCAAAGTACCCGCGTTACACAGTAAATAGCAAACGAAAGAAACTCGCAAAAAAAATGATCGCCAAGCCAGCCGTCTACACTGCCGGATACGAAGGCTTGAGTGTCGATGGCTTCCTGAACCGCTTGGTTGAAAGCGGCATCACGCAGCTTCTTGATGTACGCATGAACCCCATTGCCCGACGCTATGGATTTCATAAATCGACTCTTGGTAAACTATCCGCAAATCTTGGAATCAACTATGTCCACGTCCCAGAACTTGGAATTCGCTCTGAGCTAAGGCAAAGTCTTGAGAACCAGGCCGACTACGACCGCTTGTTCAAGCTATATCGAGAATCCACGTTGGCGCATGAATCGGAAGCCATCGAACGCCTTTCCGAACTTGTTCAGAAGCAACCCAGCGTGTTGGTCTGCATGGAGGAAAAGCCATCTTGCTGCCACCGATCCCACTTGGCAGAAGCGGTTTCCAAATTGACAAACCTTGAAATAGTTCATCTCGGACAAGAAGACTGTGGCGCAAACTGAAAAGACTAAGGTCCTGGTCACTGTCATGACCTATCCCCATCCATCTCGCGGATACCAAGAGCTGATTTGCACAGCTGGGATCACCGAAGCTGGGGAGTGGGTGCGGCTTTACCCGATTGACTATCGCTACCGCCCTCGCGGCCAGCAGTTCAAAAAATACCAGTGGATCGAGGTTGAGCTAGAGTTGGAGGGTGCCGGAAACGATGACCGAAAAGAAAGTCGGCGCCCCGTTCTCGATTCGATTCGGGTTGTTGGAGAACCGCTATCAACAAAAGACGACTGGAGAGCTCGTCGAGAGATCATCGACCGACTCCCCGCCGAGAGCGTCAACTCGCTTCGGGCAAAGTACACGTCAGACAAAACTTCGCTTGGGGTAGTTCGACCAACCCGAATCTTGGATATGGAAATCCGTGAAGCTGACCCAGAGTGGAAACCCGATTGGAAAAATTTGTTCGCTCAGATGACCTTGTTTGGCCCCCAGCAAAAACCGCTGAAAAAGATCCCGTTCAGTTTCCATTATATTTTCGAATGTGAAGATAGTGAGAAGCCTCACGTTGCCGTGTGCGAGGACTGGGAACTTGGCGTCCTATTTCTGAAGGAAGTCGACCGGCTTGGTTCAGAACAAGCTGCCGCCGAAAGTGTGAAGAAGAAGTACTTCGAACAGATGTGCGCGCCAAAACTCGACACTCGGTTTTTTATGGGAACGTTTTTTCCGTACAACGTCTGGCTCGTACTTGGCGTGTTCTATCCACCAAAGAGTCAACAGACGGAATTATTCTGACCCAGACTTAGTTCCCTTAGTAGACCTATTGGCAAAACTGTGGCATAACAACTGAAGTTAGCGGACTTGAATGCTTGATGGCGCATAAAAAGAGGCAGCCGTGTGTGGCTGCCTCTACTTTGATTTTTACTGGCCAAAGCTAATCCAGCATTGAACGAAGAAAGCGACCACAATGGTCATTCTCAACAGTCCAATGATTTCTTGGCTTCGCAATTGATGATTATCTCTTGCGGAGCTTTTCTTTTTACGCCTCGAACGTCGCATAAACGCCTCCAATGTTTTGTTGTTTCAAATTCAACCATGCAAATGCATGGCTGAACACGTTCCAACAGATTGGCGAGGGTAAACGGGGCCTTATTGTTACGACTCGACCCAAAAGCGCACACCTTGCTTTTAATTCCCGGTGTGATGGAAAAAAATTGATAATGACCGGATTGGTAGGGGGCAGGGCCAGTGTTGGCCGCGTGGCCTGTGTGCCCCGCTGATGTCTAGTATAGTCGCAATGCGTCGGTCGTACGCGCGTTCACAAAACTTCTTCCCACCGGAGTTTTAGCACGCGGAACGGTTCGGAAGCTGACTTTGGCTACCGATTGCATCAGCTGACAGGACGCGGGGTGATTGCTGCAATTTGCAGCGTCGTGCTGATTTTTAGCGCAATTTCTACACGCCAGATTCTCAGCAAAAACAGCCGTCTATCTGCGATTACGATACTTGTGACCGCGATAGATCAAGTTTTTTTGCCACACCTGCTCAAGTCACGTCAAAACGAATCAGTCGTTACAAGCTCTCCAAATCTTCGGTCTTGGGAAATTGCCTACCGTGCCGGCACTCAACTGGGATTTGACCACAGTTGAGGACCGGTGGTGCATCCTCGTTTTAATTCATGGTTTTTGCAACTTGGAGGGAACAATGGACCCAGACTGTCTTTGGCGAGATCTACTCGATGCCATTCAACGCCAAGACTCTGATGAAGCCGTCGCGATCGCGACGGACCTTCACGAATGGCTAACGCGCGGCGGATTTCCGCCTTGCGTGATTCCAGCGCTAAGGGAAGCTTCGAAAGAGCAGCTTTCCGTGGCGCGGAAGTTTCAGCATGAGCTTGCAACCGCAGCCTGTGCATTCGTAATTTCAATGACTTAAACTCGAAAGGACATGTTATGTCTACAGTAACCTCGAAACGCCCCGTTCACGAAGTTCGCATGGGACGCATCAAAGCAGCCATCTGGGAAAATTCAACTCAGAATGGACCTCGCCACAACGTCTCACTTACTCGAATATACCGAGAAGGCGATCAGTGGAAAGACTCAACTAGCTTTGGGCGTGACGACTTGCCATTGGTCCAGAAAGTCGCCGATTTGGCGCACTCTTGGATCTTTGAGCATGGCGTCTCCAATCAAGCGTCCGCCGACGACTCATGATTGGCACTCAATCTGTGAAGTCTGTCCGCTTGTGAATTCAACTAGAGGTTCGATGCACCACCGAGCCTTTTTGCCATCACTGTTCTTTGTTTTTACGCGATCTGAATAGATAAACGAATCAGCCCACCTCTTGCACTGCAAAAGCACTGGCATTTGCAGATGGAGGATGGTGGCGTGCATTCCTTCTAGGTTTTGGCAGTATCGGTTACTGCCGCTCTATTCAAAACAGCCAAGCGACAACTAAGTCGCAAATTCTTGGCTGTTAATCCCGTTTGATCCGCACTGGATCGAAAGGAGTACTCTGATGAATCGTGAAGAAGCACAGAAAAAGAGTGAAGACGCACTTCATGAACTGGCAGAATCACTGAGGCTTGGCCGAAGTGAAAAGTTGGTGCATTACTTGGACATGCTGTCCAGGTTCCACCAGTATTCGTTCGGAAACTGCATGATGATCGCCATGCAGATGCCGACGGCAAGTCATGTGGCTGGTTTCAGCCGATGGAAGCAGCTTGGGCGTTGGGTCAAGAAAGGGGAGAAGGGAATCGCGATTCTCGCCCCGATGATTGGCAAACGCAAAGAGGCCGATGCTCCACCCAAACCCGACTCTGCCGAGGAGGGTAAAACGAAGGTGGTCTACGGATTCCGCGTTGTCTACGTTTACGACGTGACTCAAACTGACGGCAAGCCACTACCAGATTTTGCTGAGATTCAGGGGGATCCTGGCGAGTATCAATTGGCAATTGTCGCTTTGGTTGAATCGTTGGGAATTGAGTTTGCCTATGCAGATCACCTCGATGGCGCCAATGGCGTTTCCCTGGATGGGCGAATTGAAGTGGTCCAGTCCCTTCCGCCAGCTCAGAAGTTTTCGACCTCTGTGCATGAACTTGCACACGAACTGCTTCACCGTGGCGACCGGCGAGACGCAACGTCGAAGACGGTTCGGGAAACAGAAGCGGAGGCAGTTGCCTATGCAGTTTGTCGCTTTGCTGGACTTGAGTGTTCAACCCGAGCTGCCGATTATATCCAGATCTACGCTGGTGACGAAAAACTGTTGCATCAGTCGTTGGAGTACATCCGCAATGCAGCAGCTCAGATTATTGAGGCATTGTCTGGAACGCCCCTCGCAAGCCAACAAGCAGCGGAGGTGAGCCATGCGGGAGCATAGACGGGATGTTCATCCCATTATCCGGCAGATCATCGAGCGCGACTGTCACGTTGGCGAAAGCAACCGTGTCGTAATCAGGCACGTCATCTCGAAGCTTCGAGACGGCTATACCACTTTTCGACGAATGGAAGCCTCCGATCGCCGAGAGTTCATCGAGCAGTGCTTGTCCGTTCACCGGGCAAACATCAAACTCTATGTCGAGGTAATGGCCGGGTCTCCAGCGACGAAAAAGCGTGAGCGAGAATTGTCAGCGCAAGTTCAAAGTGTCAGCGGAGATGAACTCGTTGCCATGATGAAAGAGCACGGCAAGTCGGTTCCCTACATGGCATTTCGGCTCGGTGCCTCGGTCGATGAAATCGGACAAGCCAGGAAATCGGGCCTGGATGATCCAGAGACAATTTTCCGTTGGCTCGACGCACTTTCTGACGACGAACCCGCTATAATTCCTGACAGCCACCGGTTGCAGGGTGAAGCCCAGTCGTTTGACTGCAACTTCTGCGGCACACCTGTAATTCCCGGCGACGATGCCTTCGAGTTCTCGGGCGAGGTTTTTTGCTCCATCACCTGCTGCCGCTTTAGCCAAGGCTGGTAGCAGACAACGAGGTCAGGTTTTTTTGCACGCCACCTGATCTTCGCAGTGTGCGTATTGGTTTTTTCAAGTTAATAGGTCTCAATTTCCCGATCTCAACTAGTCATACGAGCAGACTTAAAGGTGCGCCCTTACCATACATCTACTGATTTTCCATTTTGCTCGGTCAATTTCCGGAAGACACAGAAATGCCGTATTTTCACGACAGAGTACTTCGGCTAAGTCGGAACAAGCTCTATTTTGGGGGCAGCTGCATAGTTGTTGCAATTGTGTCATTTTCGTTTGTCTGCAGCTGTACTGCTGAGTTGCGAGAAACTCAAGCGCTTCAACTTGCTGCCGCTGCTATCATAGTGGCAGGTTCATTGGGCATTACGCTTCATAACCGAAACGCATCGATTTCGGGCAGAATCCGTGAACTTACGGCTGAACTCGGTGATATCTACCGAAATGGCTTCTCGAGTCAACGCGTCGATCGAATTGTCTCAATTAGAAAGCAATTAAGAATATTTAAAGATCGATTCGTTCTTAACTCATTGGCCCTAATTGATGTGTTCCTGTCGCTGGCACTTACTGGGTGCTTGGCACTGTTGTGTGTTCCAGCTTCCAGCACTGCAAAAATCTCGGCGCCGTCTCTCTACATCTTGTCTACGCTCGGCGCGGGAATTGGACTACTAATTCTCTTTATGCTTCTTGATCTGACATTCGGATTCTCAACAATGCAACTCGAATGCAACTCGGGATATCGCCTCGCAAGAGTAATTCGAAAACGAAAGCAGCAAGTTGATCCGCGAGCGTTTGACGCACTACTCCATTTCAATCTTCTTTACCACAAAATCTGGTTTGAAGAGCGGCTAGAGTTAGAATCGATATCAGATGACTCGGAATTTGCCCAGCAACGCTCACGTTTTTGGGAGAGATTCTTCGGGTTCCATGAAGAACAGTTTCATTTTCACGACAACGGTCTCTTACCAGAGCTGATGTATAGCCAGTGGGAATCAAGCCTTCAAAAAAAGGCTATGTCCTGCGACGAAGATGGCAACTACACGGAGAGACTGGTGGGTCGTCTTTCAATTGTCGAAGGGTGGCTAGAAGTACGTAAGTCAATGGTCAAAGACGAGTTTGTTGATCGTATGAATGGTATATTGGAGATTAAGACTCAACCGCCGACTGTATGCGAATAGATTTGAGGGGCGATAAGTTGCCCCTCGGAAAACCTTGGAGTTTAGGTCGTCGGTAATAAACTATTCGTTATCCTCATCGTCTGAATGCTCTCCCCAAAATGCGAATATCGGCAACGCGAATATGACTACGCTTAATGTTAGAAATACTGCAACCGCAAAAAGCACTAGTGCCTCTCCTTCGGGTGACATGACTGAACCCTCGCTTAAAAAGAAAATTTTCGTTGAAAACCTTCAATTCCGACTATCACAGTCGGGAATTAGTGTCAACTCGCGACAGGGGGTTTCAGCAATAGTGCTTGATAATGCCTTTTATCAGGTGTAGCCTGGCGCTGGCTCAAAAAATATTTACGCATGGAGGTAGTCAGAAATGGTGATTAATTTCTCAAGAGATACGCAACGATTGGCAGCTCGTTTTCCTGGTCTGGAAAACGCTGCCGGAGTTTGGCCGTGGAATCCAAACAGGCTTGATATTTGGGCAGCGGAAGAAGCCAGTGACGCAACGGCGGTACATGCGGCAAGGCTTGTGCTTTACATTTGGAATCGAAACATGGATTGGCAGTGCGGTCGTTTCGATATGATGGAAGCCCTTGATGCCTGGGATCAACGTCACCGGAAACCGTTTCTTGAGTTCTTGCATCGAATGACTCAGGTAAACTAAAACTTCGAGCTGCTTTGGATGACAAGCTTCCAGCACGGAGACCTGACTCCGAACTCGGCCCTGCGCGACAGATTCCTGGAATCGTTGATCGCGCCGGCAACTCTGCTCGCTTTGCGTGGGAAGAATTTTTCTTTGGGCGGATTCGCAGCCCGCACACGAGACGTGCCTACGCACGGTCGATCAATCGTTTTTTAGATTGGTGTGACGAGCGCAGCCTTGAACTTGGTGGCATCTCCCCCGCCCATGTTGGTCGCTTTATCGACGAACTGCAACTCGCCGTGAGCGTACGGTGAAGTGCATCTTGCAACAGGCGGGTTAGTTTGCTAGCTGCTTGGCCTGCGACGTTTGGGAACTTGGCGTTTCTGCTTGCGCTCCTGGCGCCGGACAGCGTCAATGGTCCAGGTGTGCTGAGGGTT
>JBGSNE010000179.1:0-21441 GCA_041739785.1 Pirellulaceae bacterium | reverse complement strand
AACCTAAAAAATGCTCTAAAATTTCAGAGCATTTGAGCAAGGAAAACGCTGGTCGAAACACGATTGCCCCTGTAGCTCAGTTGGATAGAGCATCGGATTTCTAATCCGCAGGTCGCAGGTTCGAATCCTGCCAGGGGTGCTTGCTAGGGGGCAGACCCTGTTTTCGCGAGTTGCGAACTATCGAGACACATTTCATTCATGTGGGGACTGGACTTCTCTCAGCTGGCGGTGCAGATCGCTGTGGGCGCTGACCTTGGCGATATTCGGATCGGCAGGAAAATAGTTGGTATGAAAATGGGAGGACTTGAAGGCACCTAACGGTCAGGCACGATATTCCGCACGCCATCTCAGTCGATTGACTGCCCTGTGAATATTCCTACCAATAATCTTCCTGCCTTGACCGCACAGACTCGCGGCTGATCCATCCGTCCATCCGGATGCGCAGATACATGCAGTATCGATGCACTGTCCCCATGTGGTTTCCCTCGTTCTTCCTCACTGTCCCGGGTTCATCCCGGCGGAAGGGTGACTGGTAGTGATGGCAAGTAAGTGACGGTTGACCGAGTCCGCAACATCACGCGGGCCGAACGACAGGGATGTGGTGGACTCGAATACGAACAGCGGCTGGCAGAGTCAACCGCTCACCCACGGCGCTAGTGAGCTTGGTTGAGTAGCCAACCAGTCATGCTCCCGCTGGGACTAGCCCGGTACGGTGAGTGACACGTCGTGAGCGATCCAGTGAGAGCGACACGTGGCCTAAGGATTTGCTTGGCTTGCGAACAAAGTCTGACGGGGACACAGCACCTTCCCGGGCGATCCCCAAGACACACTTTTCCGGTGTGTGTGCGCCCAGCCGAGCAATGCGGTCCCTCCTGCACCGTCTCTTCCGCTCGCAATTCAGATGATTCGTTGCAACTCAACTTTCAACGGTAAAAGTCGTTCAACGGTAAAAGTCGATCCAGCTCACCGTGATCGAGTTGGGGTTCGCTTCGAGGAACGCCTTGGGTAATTGCAATTCAAAGTACCCACCCTCACGCGGAATCGTTGACACTGGTTTCGAATCTGACTTCAACTTTATCGTTGTCACGTTTGGTTGCAATGTTGAATGGCGACTCTCCAGCAGCGCTCGTGCAGCCGACGCACAGCACGGAGACAATCGAAAAAGCAACATGTAGCAGCTTTTGGATCATAACTTGAAACAAAGTTCTACTTCGTTAGGGCCGCGACAGCTTTGCCATCTTTGGTTAGGTTACCGGTCGTCCATAGCAAGCCGCGCACAACTAATTCCAAGTAGCGCTCGTCACCAACGGTGTCGTTATTGTGGCCCAAAGTAGTACAGAAGATCTTCGTCTTGTTCGGTCCGTATTCGTTGGTCCACGCTACCACGGCGTTGGCTGTGCGAGGCTGTGCTTGAGGATCGGATTGCAGGTCCTTTTTGGTTGGTGCCTGAATTTGCTCGCCACTTGTCAACGCGGTTGTTTGACCAAAAACGCGAATGTTGTTGTACAGCTCCTCGTCGATCGTGGTCCAATCCTTCAGCCCGATCGTGATGGGATGCTCACCGTCAACGTAGGTGACATCGATGGGGGTCTTAGGACCGTGAGCCGTAGATTGAACTCCGAGCATCTCGTACCAAGCGGCATTGTCTGCCCCCGGTTCAACAGCAGTACGAAAATCGCCCCAGCGGTAGCTGTGCATCGCGCAATGCAAATTCACGGCGGGAACGCCAGATTTGTGGGCTGCCAAGATGCGATCCACGTAGGGACGCTCAATCACATTGGCTGAGCACTCGTCGTGGATGACAACGTCATAGCCCTTAGCCCAATCGTCGGATTCATAGATTTCAAAAGTCGTTTCCGTGGTTGTGCTCGAGTTGTAGACCACGGTCACTTCGGCCTTGATTCGCTTTTCGATCCCCTCTTTGAGCAACTTAGTTTGTGTGGCGTAGTCATGGCAGCAACCACCAGCTACCAAGAGCACTTTCAAAGGCGATGGATTTCCAGTCGACTCCTGCGCGGAGGTCTGTTTCGCGGTCGAAGTAAAGACAAGAGCCAAACTTAAGAGCAGCAGCGCAATCGCTTGAAGTGGTCGTTTCATGAGTGGTCAGCTTTTGAAGAAATAAGTGACGTTGTGGTTCACTAGCAATCATAGTTGATTCGCTAGCTCAAGTGAGCCGCCGGAGCGCGACCGGCAATGGGTTGTGGCCAAAATAGCGGGCAAAAGGGGGCGTTTCGTGGAGCAACTATGATAGAATCTGGGCGGTGCCCCGGAAAGAGTCAGGCAAGAGTTGAAGAAACGCTTAGTGGGATTGTCCAGAGGTTGCTCGGGAGACGAAGGAAATGTTGAACTACCTGGCAAGCAGGCGGCGTGTGACCCCCAGCTGTCAACTGGCGGTTGGACTGTTGGTTCTCAGCAGCGTTGCCCATGCGCAGGAAACCGTTCAGGAAGCTCGCGTTGAGGAACCTTCCAAGTTCTTCGAGCAAAAAATTCTTCCGGTATTGGTCTCCAAATGTTACGCGTGCCACTCCCAGCAGGCAGAAGAGTTGGAGGGGAGCCTGCGTTTGGATAGTCGCGATGGCGTGCGGCATGGCGGCGATTCGGGACCAGCGGTTGTGCCTGGCAGTGAGTCGCAAAGTTTGTTGCTGACGGCCATGCGTTCGAAGGACAATCCGATGCCGCCGGATGATCCATTGTCGGCGGAGGTGGTCGAGGATTTCCGCAGCTGGATTGTGAGCGGTGCGGTTGATCCACGCGATGCTGTCGAAGAACTCCCCTATCGCGAGCCCGACTATCGCGAGTCGCGGAAGTACTGGGCCTTTCAGCCAGTTCTGCCGCCAACCATGCCTGAGGTACACAATCCAAATTGGTGTAGTTCTCCCATCGATCACTTTGTCCTGTCGCGACTTGAAGCTGAGGGGCTCGAACCAAGCCGGCCTGCTTCTCCGGAGGTCTTGCTACGGCGATTGACGTTTGACCTAACCGGACTGCCTCCAACGCTCGAGCAGCTTGATGGCTTTCTTCAGGATCCGAGCGACGAAGCCTATCGCCAGATCGTCGATGAATTACTCGATAGTCCGCACTATGGAGAACGACAATCGCAGCATTGGTTGGATGTCGTGCGCTACGCCGAAACGGAAGGTTTTGAATACGATCGCCTGATGCCGGACCTGTGGCGCTATCGCGATTATGTCATCGCGGCTTTCAACTCCGATAAACCGTATGATCAGTTTTTGATGGAACAGATCGCCGGTGACGAACTGGGAGATGAACCCGAATTGCGAATCGCAGCAGGCTTTCATCGCTTAGGAGCGGTGCGACGCAATGCGGGGAACCAGGCGGTTGCCAGTAGCCGCAATGAAGTATTGACGGAGCGGACCGATATCATAGGCTCCGCCATCTTGGGACTAACGGTCGGTTGTGCGCGGTGTCACGATCACAAATTTGATCCAATTCCGCAACGCGACTACTATCGCCTGCAAGCCTTCGTGGCGGCCACACAAGAAGACAATGTCTCGCTCAGGAACGGTGACGAGCGCCAGCGGTTAGTGGCTTTGAGAAAGGAGCTCGAAGCTAAGGTCGATGACCTGAAGGTGATCGTGGCCAACCTGGATGGCGACGAGGAATTGCGGGTCAAAGCCGAGATCCAAGAGCTCGAAGCCCAAATGCCACCCGACGGTCCGACGATTTGTAGTGTCAAAAACGATTGGGAAAGCTCAACGCCAGTGGCTTTGCTCAAACGCGGCGATCCAGACTTGCCTGGCCCCACCGTTGGTATGCGAAGCTTGGGAGTACTTAGCCCTGATGAGCGAGTCGAACTGCCCTATGACAGCCCGCGTCCGCGGTCGACGTTGGCTCAACAGTTGACTGATCCTCGGCATCCGTTGACCGCTCGAGTCATGGTCAATCGCATTTGGCAACAACACTTTGGCAGTGGCATCGTCGACACTCCCAATGATTTCGGCAAGAACGGGGCGCGACCCTCGCATCCAGAACTGCTCGACTACCTGGCGGATCGGTTTGTGCAAAGCGGTTGGCAATTTAAGTCACTGCACCGCGAGATTGTGACTAGCAGCGTGTATCGGCAGGCCTCGGCAGGCGCTGATGAGGGTTCGGGCTCTGATGAGGGGTTGGGCACTGACGAGCTGTCGAGTAAACTCCAAACCGTCGATCCCAAGAATCGTCTATTGAGTCATTTTTCCAGACGACGTTTGAGTGGTGAAGAGATCCGTGACGCGATGCTTGTCATCGCCGGGCGATTGAATTCCACGCTAGGTGGACCAAGCGTGGTGTTGCCAGTGGAGCAGGAGTTGGTCGATCAACTCTATAAGCCGTCGCAATGGGAGGTCACGCGTGATGAACAGCAACACCATCGTCGTTCGATTTACCTATTGGCCAAACGCAATTTACGCCACCCATTTATGGAAGTATTCGATCAACCAAGTTCGCAAACGAGTTGCGGCGTGCGTCAGCAAAGCACGCATGCGCGGCAGGCCCTTGAACTGCTCAACGGGCCAATTGCGAACCAGCTGTCTTCCGCTTTAGCTAGTCGATTGTTGCGTGAAAGCGATGGGGAGTCCGTGTCCGTTGTGCGTCGAGCCTATCGGTTGGTAACGGCTCGCGACCCGCTGACAATGGAATTGAAGTTGTCCCAAGAGTTTATCCAAGAAGTCGGGCTGGAAGAGTTCTCGCTGGCATTGTTCAATTTGAACGCGTTCTTATACGTCGAGTGACCAGCCCTTACGCTACGAAACGGATCAATTGGCTGATGGCTAGCGTTCGGCTACCAGGCAGCATTCGCGACGATTGGATGCCAGCTGTCGAACTTCGACGCGTGGGTAGCCCCAGCTGTGGACCCGTTCGACGTAGGCCTCCATGTTATCAGCCAATTCGTACGAAGAGAGTTTCAACGTCAGAATCAAACCTTTAATGCGGCTGGTCTTGTAGCTCACAATATCCTCGACAGCATCGAGCGTGTAGTTGGGCGCCACGTTTGCGTCGGCGACCAGCCACCGGAACTTAGAATACATTTTCCGCTTCATTGCCGATGACTTGCCGCGCCAATGTTCGAATCGCGGATTGGCTAGCAGCACTGGATCCATTTCGGCAGGATCGATGCCGGTAACCTTCAGACCAAGGTCGAGTAAACGCTGGCAGGACCCGCCCGGTGAACTGCCAATTTCGACAACGCAGTCATCCGGTTCGAAGGGCAATTCACTCCAGGCTAGGGCCTCTGCCATTTTTAAGTAGGCCCGGCTGACCATGTGCTTGGGGGCAGGCACATCGTATGCACCACCTGGCCAGCGCTGGTGTCTAAGATGCGCGACATGATGGCCAATAAGCCAATGATTCGGCTCAATGAGAACCACGTCCAGCACATGTTGGCCAGCTTCGGTTTCAAGGTTTATCTGCGGCTTAGCGCCAGCTTCTTGCAAGCGTTGTCCGAAGATTCTTCCGATTTCATGACACAGGGGAGTGGGGCCAGGTTCGACACCGTTGAGCCCGGGCAAATCACGGTCGCGGGCAAAAATATGGACCGCTTGCCAATCGGTTCCTGCCAGTTCCAACGCTTGATTGACAAGCACTTCTGCGGAAACGCTACTCTCTGCAGACTCCTTAACTTGCCCAATCGCCAAGCCGGACAAGCGAATCATCCAGTCATGAGGAACGGCAACACTGGAGCTCGAGCCATTGCTTTTTGCCAATAGGGGGGCGGACGAAGGAATTTCTGCAATTTTTAATGTGAGTAGGCCGGGGCGGGAAAAAGCAAGTCGAAAAGAGTTGTTTTCCCCAGTCCAACGCGCTTTCAGCGTAGGTTCGGTCCCGTGTTGGCAAAGCAGAAAGACAAATTGTTCTTGGCCGATTCGGGCTGTATTCGGCAAAGGTTCCTGGACGAGAGGCGGGGTCATAATCTATAACAGTGGATTAGTTTTTCTTATCGACATTTGGGTCGATGGCAGGAATTCAGCAAGGCATCGTTAAAAGCAGGCTGGTGTGACCGGTTCGGACGCGTCCTAGTTTACCTGCTTTCCGTGCGAACACAGGAACATGTATGGCAAAAAAAGAAGAAGCGTTCGAAGTAGAGGGGACTGTGACTCAGGCCCTCGCGAATACACGGTTTAAGGTCCAGCTTTCGACAGGGTCGGAAGTCCTCGCGCACGTCGCGGGACGAATGCGAAAGAATTTCATTCGTATTGTACCGGGCGACAAAGTGCGAGTTGAACTTTCGCCCTACGATTTGACCAAGGGACGCATTACGTTCCGCGAGCGTTAGGCCTCCAAGAGAATCGTGCTGCCTGTCCAGACATTCTAACCCGCTGCACATCAGTCAGGACGATTGACTAAGCGGTCAATGAGTCGTTTGCCTACGATGCGACTTATATTAATTCATTCGCAGTTCTTGCGGCTATTCAGTCCAGCGGGAAACCGTTAGCTTATTAGGGATGGTACGCGCCATGAAATCGGAGTTTTGTGGCCAGGAGATAGTGAGCAACTTTGCTCAGAGGGCTGGTGCGTCCTGACAGCCCCTTGAATCAGGATCTTAATATCGAGGAGTTTACGTATGCGTTTTCGTCGCTTCGTAGTTTGTGCTGCCACGCTGGCGGTTGTTGCTGGTGGACTGGCCATTCCGGCCTTGCGGGCTCAACAACCGCAACGTCCGGTAGGCATTGTTTCCATCGCGCCGCTAGATCGACTGTTGCAGGATACCACTTATCTGCTCAGAGCTGTCAATGTCCCTGAGGTTGGCGGGCTGGTGAGCCTAATGGCCAACCAATATACCCAAGGACTTGATCGCAGTAAGCCAATTGGTGTGTCCGTGATATTCGAAGGCGAGATGCCCACGGCCACCATTTTTCTACCCATGAGCGATCGCGATCAGTTTTTCGGTGCGCTGGCCGGTATGGGCATTGAGCCCGACGACTTGGGCGATGGACTGTTCGAGATTGACGCCAGTGGCCAAACCATTTTTGCCAAGCAAACCGGTGGCTGGATGTATGTTGCTCAAACAGAGCAAGCTTTGTCGAACGTCCCTGCGGATCCCGCGCAATTGCTCGGCGCACTCCCACAGCAATACAATTTGGCTGTCAGTATCGATGTCCAAGCGGTGCCGCCACAAATGAAGCAAATGGCCATCGAGGGCATGCGAACCGGACTGGAGCGAGGCATGGCCGAGCAACGCGGATTGTCCCCCGAGGACCTGGAAAAGGCCAAGCAAGTCAGTGAAGCCAACATCCAACAGCTTGAGCAATTTGTTACCGATACTGAAAAAGTTATCGTCGGCTGGAACGTCGTGCCAAGTCAGCAACACGTAACCATTGACGTCGCTGCGCAGTTTTTGGCCGGTAGCAAACTGGCTGGTTCCATGGCTGTCATGAAAGACCTGAAGTCGGACTATACACAATTGGGTTTTCCCGGCGCAGCTATCAAAGTTAATTTTACTTCCAAGATCGCTGAGGAAGAGAAAGCTACGCAAATACTCAATCTCCGCAACTCGTTTGCACAAATGGAGAACCTAGCCCCGGCCGCAGACAAAGCGCTGGCCAAAGAAATATCCGATGGCTTGTTCAAAATCTTGGAGCAGACAATCCAAGAGGGAGTCTTTGACGGCGCTGGTAGCGTTAGCGTTGCTGACGACACCTTCCGCGCCCTAATCGGCGGTCGCATATCTGATGGCAAGGCCCTGGAGGCAGAACTAAAACGCATCGCCCAAGGAGTGTCGGGCAAGCCGAAGGCACCCCAATTCCAATTTGGCGTGGGGCAGTACAAGGGAATGAATTTGCATAAAGTCACCGTTCCTGTGGACGCTAGCGATCGCAACGCACAAAAAATGTTTGGCGATTCTGTGCAGATTAATCTCGCCACCGGTGATAAATCGTACGTGATTGCCATTGATCCGACCGGCGATGCCGCGCTGAAAGCCGCCATCGATCGAATTGAAAGCTCGCAAGGCGAGAAAGTGGCCCCGCTCGATGCTACGGTCCAAGCGACACAGTTGTTAAAGTTCGCGCAATCGATTGCTCCCAACCCTTTGCTTGACAATGCACTGCAAACGATTCAAGAGTATGCGGGCAAAGACAAAGTTCAGGTAACGGCTCGTATGATCGACCGCGGTGCCATGTATCGCATCACAGTTGAAGAGGGCGTGCTTCGTGCCGCCGGTGGTGCAGCTAAAGGTGGTGGACAAAACGGTGGGTTCTAAACTCCCTTCGCGACCAATCATTACCGAAGACTGATCAATCGGTCGTGACAAAATCATGGGATGGCCATTCTTGGCCATCCCATTTTTATTGAAGCAGCGGGACAAAGCGTTCGTTTTGACTCGACTTCCGGGAATGTCCGACGCCCTTCCATGTTCTGCATTTCCAACGCTCAATTTTCAATAGTTAATCGTTATAGCCGACACAATCGGTTGGGCTGGCGGCTTCAACCTGCTAGCAATCGGATTTCGAAGGGACGATCTATGCGTGATAGCCGAATATTCCGAAGGACTCACCTCTGTTTCGTCAGTGACAGGCGGCCAAACGATGGAACAAATCAATGACCTTTCAAGCGTTGGTCAGCAAAATGGCCTAACTGCGTTCGTTCCTCAAGTCGCACTGCAGCCCGTGCCAAATTCGCTGCCCCGCGGCCGAATATTAGTGCTCGAAGACGATCCTCTCCAGTTGCGGTTGCTCAAAGAGCATCTCGAGGCGATCGATTTTGAGGTGGTCACTGCAGCCTCAATTGCCGAGGCACGACAACGAATGTCCGATACGATTGTTCAGTTGGCAATCTTCGATGTGCAATTGCCCGACGGCTCGGGCTTTGAGTTTTGTGAGCAGCTAGACAACGCTCCCGCGACAGTGGGGCTACCTATCATCGTATTAAGTAGCCTGACGGAATCGAGCGCCATTCGCCAGACTCGCGCTTCAGGTGGCAGATATTTTCTGGGCAAACCCTACGACCCAAACGTACTTTTGGCTATCATCGAGCGAGCTTTAGAAGAATAAATTATTTCTTAGGGTTGGCAGCCTGTGAGTTAACCATAAGTCAGCAACCTTCCCGAATAGGCTGTTAGATAACGAGCGATTACCCAACCTTGCACTTCGACTTAAACCGAAACTTCAACTTTCGCTGTGGTCGTTCAAGTTTAGGTTTAAGTTTAAGTTTAAGTTTGCAAAGATTCACAGCCTCGAAGAGATTTGAGTCGTAGGTCGCGCTAGCGCACCTAGGGTTGCGTTGTGATCCCGCCGATTTTTCGGCCCCGAAGGGTGTAGCAGCGATCAGGTTGGTAGGGCTGCGACCACCTTCGGGGTCGAATACCGCGTTTTTTTTGTTATCCGGTGGTGTTCGCTGCGCTCGACCACCGGCTAATAGCTTCAACGCCTTCGGCGTAGATTGACTTTTGTATAACTCACAGCGTTGGCACCCCAGGCTACCAAATGCCACCGCTTCGCGGTTGAAGAAGCGCAACGTCGGCCGCACTCGATTGCACAGCCGGCTCAGGCGTCGACAGGAATTTAGCCGGCTTGAGCCAAGTTCAATTTGGCCAACGCATCCACGTAGTCGCGAGCCACGTTGAGAATCTCAGAATTGTAGAAGTCCAGCTTGAAGACTTCTTTCTTCGGCAATTGATCTTCCAGGACTTTCTCTTCTTCTTCGCGTTGCGCGTCGAGTTGTTCGCGGCGTTTGAGGAACTCCTGTTCGTTCAAGGAGACTGCTTTCTCGTCTTTCTGACTCTTGAACGATTCGATGCGTTGCAGCAGTCGATCAAAGCCCTGTGACTGACGGATTCTTTCGCTACTCTTGGTTCGTAGGTTGGCTAGAATTCCGTTATCGACCAACTTATAGTCGCTGTGTCGGGCTGGTTTAATCTGATCATTGGGTAGGGCATAATCGAGGTCGGCTTCGGAATTATCGAAGCTGGCCGTTATGGCTGGCAGCACGATATCGGACATGACGCCCTGCCGTTGAGTACTTTTTCCGTCGGGGAGGTAGAACTGCTGAATGGTGATCTTCAGCGCGCCCATTTCGCCGGGGCTGCCGAGCAATTGTTGACCGAGGTCGATCAAACTTTGCACCGTTCCTTTGCCGTGTGTAGACGGATCGCCGATGATCAGTCCTCGTTTATAGTCCTGAATCGCACCAGCCAAAATTTCGCTGGCGCTGGCGCTTTCCTTGCTGGTCATGACGATCAACGGTCCACTCCAGGCCACGCCACTGTTCTCATCGTCGTAAACTTGGATCTGATCACGTGAATCCTTGACTTGGACCACAGGGCCGCGATCAATAAATAGGCCTGTCAAATTGATGGCTTCGGTTAAGCTACCACCACCGTTGCGACTCAGGTCGAGCACAACAGCATCGACCTTACTATCGCGAAATTCGGCTAAAATCTTGGACACGTCTCGCGTGGTACTACGAAAACCACTGGCATTGTCGCGAGCCGCTTCCATATCCATGTAAAAGCTGGGTAAATCGATATAGCCGAATTTGAACGGTTGTCCGTTGGCCTTCGATCCGTATTCGACCACTTCGCTTCGCGCGGCACTATCGTCGAGCGTGATTTTGGCACGGGTAATTTCGATGTTTGTCATTTCGCCACCACCGACGGGTAGTACTCCCAATCGCACGACAGTCCCTGCCGTGCCGCGAATCATACCAACGACATCGTCGAGCTTCATATCGACTACATCGAGCATCTCGCCCGACTCGCCTTGGCCGACCGAAACAATACGATCTCCGGGCTTAAGCCTACCATCTTTGTCAGCGGCGCCCCCAGGAACAATACTGGTCAACTTCGTATAGCCATCTTCGCTCATCAGCTGAGCGCCGATGCCATCCAGGTTGAGGCTCATCACGATACGGAAGTTTTCTAGCGTGTCGTAAGACATATACGAAGTATGCGGATCGAAGCTGCTTGTCAGCGACGTTACATACAATTCCAACATTTCATCGGCGTCCGTTTGGTGCCAACGTTTGAGCTGCGTACGGAAGCTGCGATGCAGCCGCTCTTTTGGATCTTCGTTGGGATCACCATTGAGTACGTTCGCAGCCGCGCCGCGCTCACGTCCGGCTTCCTTGTCCTTTGCAGCGCGAATGCGGTCGCCTTCGTAGACCAACAGTCGGTATTTGATTTGCTTTCGCATGCGATCGCGGGCTTCCGCACTATCGATCGGGTAACTCAACGTCTCGCGATCAATGGCCATCGACTCGTCGACAGTAAAGTCATGCGGCTCATCGATCAGCTCGTGTGCCATCGCAATTCGCTCGTCAACTCGCTTGAGAAACGTTTTGAAGACATCGATCGCAAACCCCATATCGCCGGCTCTGGCGAATTCGTCCAAACGATTTCGATTGGCCTTAAAACCATCAATATCGCTTTGCAAAAAGTAGATCTTCATGGAATCGAGCGATTTGAGGAACTGATCAAACGCTCGTTCGGAGATTTCGTCGTCCAGGGGGTGCTTGGACAAGTGTTGGCTGTGCATGTATTCGGCGATCGTCTTGATAATCGTACGATCCAAGGCCCTTCCCGCCGTCATGTCCTGCACGCGAGGATTGTCGCGTTGTTGCCCCTGAGCTAAGGTCGACGAAGAAGTCGCGGCCAGTGCGGCCACGATAGACATCGAGATCGTTGCAGTAATATTTCTAAGCATGAACCAACTTCCGAATGTCAATAGAGTTAATCCAGAGAGCACAGGTGACTTAGAGGGCCACCGCGTTTCGCGCCCTTGATGTTAGGAAATGATAAACCCTGCGGCAACACGAATGCGTCCCTCCGCACTCAAATCTTACCCACATTCCGCCTTAATTGCACCTCAATGGCTCCTGCACCAGCTTCACCAGCGTTTGAGCCAAAGCAAAATCAGTGCCAAGCGTTTGCGTAACGACCCAGCGTTGGGCGCGGTTTCGCTCCCCTGCCTCGGCTACTTGCTGGCGTAGTTGCTCGATTAGCTCCCCTTCAAACAAAAGATGAGGCTGCACGACGATGGTTCGGCAGGTACTGCTGGCAAGTTTCTCCAAAACCTCAGAGATAGTAGGCTTTTGCGCGTAAATGAACCCCGTTATCAACTCCGCGACTGGGGTATTCTGCCTCCGCAGTGCGGAGAATTGCCGCATTCTCTCAGCAGCCGACTCCGAACGACTACCGCGACCGATCATCGCCAGGGCGACATCCGAACAGTGCTTACCCTCACAGCGATCGCGGCAGCTTGGCGTCGTCGCCGCCTGGCACACCGCCTGACGAAAGCGAAGCGCCGATAATTCAATAATTGCAGGGTTAAGTTCCAACGGGGCCGTCTGCCCCGCTGAGATGAGCCCGTGGACACTCGCCGCAGCGGTCACCGTTGCCGGAATGTCATTCAGGGCGTGCCCCGCTGCAAACAGCAACACCGGCACGGTCACAATTCTCCGAGCCCCCTGCTGGGCCAGCTGCTCAATAGCTTCCTGGATCGTCGGATCGGCCAGTTCAAGAAAGGCACATGCAGTCAATTTGGGGGCCATCAGTTGTGCAAATGCTTGATAGACCGATAGAAACTGTCCTTGGCCGGCGACATTTCTCGTGCCGTGACCAACAAGCAGAAACGCTGTGCTGTCGTGATCAGCTGGTTTGCATGGAGTGGTCTTGGGAGTGAGCATGTTACACCGATAACGGGTTTCAGCGACACAGGGGGCACATCGTGGAACTAAGGACGCGGGCTCCACGTCCCTAGCTTCTTTAGCTGGTAAGTTTAACCCGGATTATTCATGGGCTGGTGAACCTCAGGCGCTAGCCGTGGGCGGGCCTTAATCTCGAGCCCACGGCTAGCGCCCTCGTCATTACCCACAATTCCATCGGGTTTTAAGAGTATTTTAAATGGTTTAAGTCGCGTGCAGGTGGGTGTTTAAGTGATTGCTTGCAAACATTTTTGGTTTGACGAACTAGGCACCGTTGCGAAGCTTACAGCGTAGGCCTGGATCGTGGCCTGCATATTTTCGCATGGCAGAACGAGGAGTGTCCAGTCCAGCGAGTAGGATTTTGTAGTGGATGGATTCGTCGATGAAGATGCTAGACAATGATCAGTGGGTATTGCAACAGTTTGACGAGTGTGATTTGGGAGACAAGCGACGTACTGAGCGTTTGAAGAAATTGGCTAGCAACATGATTGCATCACCTGAAAAATCTCTTCCCGAGCAGAATGTTGATTGGGCAGATGTGAAAGCCGCCTATCGTTTCTTTGACAACCCCAACATCACTTTCGAAAAAGTTGCTCAGCAACATTGGCAACAAACGCGACAAGCGAAGTCTGGCCGCTATCTTCTGATTTGCGATACGACGGATATCGATCACTATTCGCACAAATCGACGACAGGATTGGGGATTTTAGGTGACGGTCGTGGCCGTGGCATGCAGTTCCACAATTGCTTGATGTATGACTCAGGAAAGAAGCAGATAGTTGGGGCCGCAGGAGCCTTGATTCACTATCGCAAACGGACACCCAAAGGAGAGACACGGGCACAACGATTGTCCCGAGTACGAGACAGCAGCGTGTGGGGCGACTTGGTCGATCAAATTGGCAGTGCCCCCAATGGCAGCCAATGGATTCATGTTTGGGATCGCGGAGGTGACAACTTCGAGGCGATGTGTCATTTGCGATTGGCGGGAAATGACTGGGTAATTCGCGCATCAAAGCTCAGTAGAGCGGTGATTATCGAAGATGAACAGAGGATGCCACTGAGCAAGGCCATCAAGGATGCTCGAACATTAGGCAGCTACGAACTCAGTTTGCGAAGTCGGGAAGGGGTTGCAGCCCGGACTGCCAAGCTAGAACTTCGAGTAGTCTCAGTCACTTATCCCGCTCCTAGCCATCGCAGCAAATGGGTCAGGAACTGTGGCATCAGCGAAATTAGTATGAACGTAGTTGTCGTTCAGGAAGTCAATGCGCCTAAAGGAGTAAAGCCAATCCAGTGGGTACTACTGACAAGCCTGCCAGTGAGTACGTTTGAAGATGCCTGGCAGGTTGTAGAAGACTACGAAAATCGATGGCTCGTGGAAGAGTATCACAAAGTTATCAAGTCGGCTTGTAGTATAGAGATACACGCCTTGCAGACCGCCGAACGACTCGAACCGTTGATTGGCTTGATAAGTGTGATCGGCACGAGGCTATTTCAACTGAAATTGATCGGACGAAGTCAACCCGAAGCCCGAGCCGCAACTCATGTTCCTGCGAGTTGGTTAAAATGTTTAAAACTAGCCCGTCCCAAATTGCAGATGACTGGCCTGACCGTCTACGGGTTTTTCAGAGAACTTGCCAAGCTGGGTGGATTTCTAGCACGCACAGGCGACGGCGAACCTGGATGGCAAACGATCTGGCGCGGCTTCAGGAAAATGCAATCGCTACTTGACGGCATGCGCTTAGTCGGGGCGATTTGAGACTAAAAGATGTGGGTAATGACGAGGCTAGCGCCTGAGGTTCACTGCGTGGCCCAACGCAGCGCGATTCGGCTCGCAAGCTCGTGAGTAATCCAGGTTTAACGCTAATACCGTTGAGAGCATTGTACAGAGCATTGTACGCCGCGGCGATTCAGATCGTCGCTCAGCTATTATGCTGACCGTGGCAAGTGTTGTGGCCTGGGCAAAAGTCGGCAATGTTTCAGCACTCAGTGTTTCAGCACTCAGTTTCGGTGAGACCGACCTACGATGTTCTTCGGTGGTATGTTCTTGCGCCAGCGCACGAACTAAAATATAGCAATTGTCCCCCCTCCCCTCTCGATTGAGCCAGTCGCCTCTCATGTTTCGAAACATTCCCCTTGCATTGCTTTTATTTCTCTCATCAGCTCGCCTCGTTCCTGCACAACACGGACACGATGGTCAGGCGGCCAGCGGCGTGGCCGCTCCCAAAGTCTTCCTGGACAAGAGTCCGAAAATCGTCGAGTATCAACTGAAACGTCTCTCGAACGAACAGCTTTTGCTGGTAGAGCGTTCAGCGGACGATCTTAAGTATCTTCCGGTCTATAGTGCGATTCTCATGCGTGAGGGCATGTCACGCAGTTATCGCGACGAAGCGCTGACCGCGCTGGTGGAACTCCGGAAATCGGATCCGGTTAGCGAACTCACTAGCGTGTTGCAAAATATGCAGGGAGAAACACCCGCAACCGGTCGGATGGTTAAGAGCCTGGCAGGTTTGTTACTTGAACTCCCTTCGGCAACGCTCGGAGAACAATCGAGCGCATTGATGGCGTTGGCCGGCAACAGCAACTCCCAATTGTCAGCGGTTGGTTACGCTGCCTTGCTCCGGGCAGGGCAATCGGACGCGGCCTGGGCTCAAGCGACAGAGACCGATGCACTGCCACGACTGCTGACGGGGGTCACCTTAGTCCCTGATGCCGCTGCGCGCGATCGCGAGCATAGCCGGGTCTTGGCCTTGCTCGAACCGGGGCAAGGGTTAGACATCCAACAGGCTGCCTTAACGGCGCTAGCCACAATTGACGTTGGCGCCGAACGAACGTTTGGTGCCGCCGCGGAACGGATCAGCCACACGGAGTTGCAGCCCGCCGCAGTGAAAACACTCCTGTCGGTCCCGGTTGCCGCCCGTGATTCAGCCAAGAGTCGTGAATTGATTACCTGGTTGGTTGACTTCGCCGAACAGACACCCGCCGCTCAGCGTACCAGTGATTCTTTCCTCGACGCCATGGAATTAGTGGATCAATTACTGGCGAGCGCACCCAGCGAATTGGCGAAAACGTACCGCGCGAGGCTGCGCGAAACGGTCGTTCGCGTGGTTCGAACCCATACCGTCGAAGAGGAGATGCGCTATGACATCCCATTCTTCGCGGTCGAGGCGGGCCGCCCGGTGCAAGTGGTATTGATCAACGATGACATGATGCCACACAACCTAGTGTTCACGACTCCAGGCGCTCTGCAGGAAGTTGCCGACGCAGGTCTTGAAGTTGGCCCAACGGGTGGACTCGATGGCAAGCAATACATTCCGCACAGCGAAAAAGTGCTGCAAGCAACCGACATGGTTGCTGCACGGGAACAAGCGGTATTGACCTTCACAGCTCCGGAGCAACCCGGCGAATATCCGTACGTCTGCACCTTTCCGCGCCATTGGATGCGGATGTATGGCGTAATGGTGGTCGTCGCAGACTTAGACGCGTGGCAAAAAAACCCTGTCGAACCTAAAGACCCCATCGGCAGCAATCGCCATTTTGTGCAAAGCTGGACCATCGACGACTTTCAGTCAGATCTCCCTTCAGGGCTACGCGGCCGCGTAAACAGCATCGGAGAAAAGCTGTTTGTTGAAGCGACCTGCGCGCAATGCCACAAGCTAGGAACGGTAGGAGTGGGAAATGTTGGACCCGATTTGAGCGAAGCTTTCGCACGCTCGAAAGGTGATCCCGCTGCTGTGTTGCGCGAAATCATCGACCCTTCGCACCGAATCGATGACAAATACGCAGTTCACATCGTCTTAACACTTGATGGTCAAACTATTTCGGGTTTGATCGTTGAAGACACCAAAGATTCCCTGTCGATCATGGAGAACCCCGAGGCGAAAGAGCCACGCGTCATCCCCAAGGAAGAGATCGACGAGATGCAGAAAACCTCAAATTCGATGATGCCCAAGGGGCTACTCGATCGCTACTCGAAGGATGAGATCTTGGAGATTTTGGCATACATTGAAACGCTTCAAAAACGCTAAATTGCCTCGCGGTGTCATGAATTGAGGCTAGCCAATGCCCTAGTCAGCCCCCGCGCAATTCGTCACAATGTGCAGTGGAATCGCGTGTTTGCTGACATTGAACCAGCTGTTCGCTGACATTCTCGTTGGCTGATATTTTAGGTGATTCTCACCTGCCGAGAGTGACGGTTTTAGTGGGGCGCTCTTGTCGAGAGCGACGGTTTTGGTGAATCGCTCTTGCCGAGAGCGATCATCGACTTTTGACTAACGCCTCAGTCCATGTTTTGTCTCTAGGTATTATTCATCCCCTTCGAAGCGTCCAAGGTAGTTCATCAAAAGTCGCTTCCGGCAGAAGCGACCCACTAAGACAGTCGCTTCCGGCAGAAACGACCCACTACTACAGTTGCTAGCAGCAGAAGTGACTACGAAATCAACTGCATCAATTTAGAAAGCCCAGCATGAGAGCGATTCGCCTTGTGGAACCTCGTCGTTTTGAAAAGATTGAGATTGCTGAACCAGGACTCCCAGCCAAGGGACAAGTGCTGGTCAAAACACATCGCATGGGGATCTGTGGGACCGACTACAGCGGCTATTTAGGGAAAATGCCCTTTTTCAGCTACCCGCGCATCCCAGGACATGAGCTAGGAGTCGAAGTCTTGGCTGTCGGAGATGGCGTCAAGAATGTGAAAGTGGGCGATCGTTGCAGTGTGGAACCCTACATGAATTGTGGTTCCTGTTACGCATGCCGCAAGGGAAACGGGAACTGCTGCGTGTCGTTGAACGTTATCGGCGTGATGGTCGACGGCGGGTTGTGCGAACAATTCTTGATTCGTGCGGAAAAACTTCACCCTTCAACTCAACTCAGCTACGAACAACTTGCCTTGGTCGAGACTCTGGCCATCGGTTGCCATGCTTGCGATCGCGGCGCCGCCACGCGCGGTGACCACGTGTTGATTATCGGCGCAGGGCCAATTGGTCTGGCGACGTTGGAATTCACCCGTCTGACCGGAGCCACCGTTACCGTCATGGATATGGTCCAATCTCGACTCGATTTCTGCAAGGAAGTGTACGGTGTTCCACACACGATCTTGTATAAAAATGATGGCAGCGAAGTCGAGCAGATGCGGCAAATCACCGGCGGCGACAAATATTTTGTCGTCACCGACGCCACCGGAAACAACCATTCGATGTCGAGCGCACTGCAGTATGTGGCACACACCGGATCATTGGTCTACGTCGGCATTACTACAGCGGAAGTTTCCTTCAAGCATCCGATACTTCACAAACCAGAGTTGTCCATCAAGGGCTCTCGCAATGCGCTGCCAAACGATTTCACTCGCATCATCGGCTTGATCGAGGATGGGACGATCAATACCGATCCGTGGATCACTCATCGCACAACTTTCGACGAAGTCATTGATCAGTTCGAGAGTTTTACTCGGCCCGAATCGGGTGTGATCAAGGCTGTGATCGCGTTATAAAGCGATGCGGTTTGCTCGAACCTTCACTAACTTTATATCTAGGATGCTCCATGATACGTTCCGCAGTTACAGCGAGTTTAGTAGCCGAAGCCCGCGGTGGTCCCTTTGTTTTCTGGGACGGTCTGCCGGCCGCCTTTGCTCGTGCAGCGGAGCTGGGCTTTGACGCAGTAGAAATTTTTGCTCCCGGCCCGACCGCCGTTGACACTACGGAGCTACGACAGTTGATCGACCAGCATCAGTTGCAAGTCGCCGCCGTTGGAACCGGAGCAGGTATGGTCAAGCACGGTTTGAGCTTGACCGATCCCGACGCCGAACGACGTACTGCGGCCAAGGATTTTGTTCGGCAAATGATTGACTTTGGCGCGCAGTTCGCCGCCCCGGCAATCATTGGCTCGATGCAGGGCAGGTGGGGTGGTGACATCTCGCGCGATCAGGCGTTGGAACTCCTGGCCGAGGCGCTTAATGAGCTTGGCCCTCATGCTCAGCAGCAGGGGGTCACCTTAATTTATGAACCGCTCAATCGCTATGAAACCAATCTTATCAAGACCATGGTCGACGGGGCGAGTTATTTGGAATCGCTCAAGACCACCAACGTGCGCCTGCTGGCTGACCTGTTTCACATGAATATCGAAGAAGCCAACGTGGCTGATGCCTTGCTTGCTGGGGCGAAGCACATTGGACACGTGCACTTCGTCGATTCCAATCGCCAAGCGGCCGGACTGGGGCACACCGATTTCGCACCCATCACCCAAGCGCTGCGGGAGATTGGCTTCAGCGGCTATGTCTCCGCCGAAGCGTTCCCGCTTCCCGATTCTGATACCGCCGCCGTCAAAACCATCGAAGCCTACCGCAAGTACTTTGGCTAACCCAACCGTACGTCAGGCTTTCCAGCCTGACTCCCTGAGTCCCTCGTAGCGGAAGTCGCCAAGACTTTCGACGGGGCAACTTTCCCAAAGTGCCCCGACGCTCCGCCGTCGGCTCGCATACGATCACTCGATATTGCGCCCCAACGCTCCGCCATCGGCCGCTTGCCTGTTCAATCAGGAAAACAAAAACTTTCAACCTTCAACGACCCAGCCGTTGCACACTCCGTCTTGCGTCTGCATGATTTGACGGACAAACACACTACTTCAACTCAAACACCACAGGATCATCACTCATGACAAACAAGCCCAGCACTTCAGGCTGCGTCCCTCTTGGATTGGCGCCCAGCTTCGGTTTTGGTGATCGCATCGGTCTAGCGACGCCGGGGCATGTGCTCGCGATGCAGCGCTCCGCGGGCTCCATCGAGCCCATTTTTCCGCAGCAATCGATTCGCGAGATGAGTCGCACGCAACGCACGCCGATCCAAGTTATGGATGATGCGATGAACGGCGCTCGAACGGCGGGTTGGACCGGACGCATTGGCGCCGATGCCGATCACTTGAAAACTCCACAAGACGTCGACGTTACGGCAGCGGTCGGTTTCACGTTTTTCACGATAGATCCATCTGATCACGTTGACCAGCGCGCCGACGACTACAACGAAGCAAACTTACGCGACAAATTCGCTGCCGCCCGTGGTAACGCTAGTTGGTACGACGAATACCTTGGCAAGTCCATTGCGCTGGCAACCGGCAAGCACATCCAGTTAGACGAGCAAGCCCTGATGCGCGCTGCTGTAAAGTATGGTGCCGCAATTGAGAAAGCCCTAGAACTGGGAAACCACATTCGCGCTGTCCACGACCGCTCCGGTGGCGACTATGAAATTGAGCTGTCCGTTGACGAAACGGATCAACCTACCACGCTGGCGGAACATTACATTATCGCTGACCAGTGTTTGCGGGGCGGGATGAAGCTAGTTAGTCTTGCACCACGCTTCATCGGCGAATTGGAAAAAGGGGTCGATTACAAAGGGGATGTGGCTGCCCTCGAGGCATCTCTCAATGACCACGCCGCGATCGCCGAGTTGCTCGGTCCGTACAAGCTGAGTTTGCACTCCGGTTCGGACAAACTGTCCATGTACACAGCATTGGCGCGTGCGACCAAGGGACGCTTCCACGTTAAGACTGCGGGTACCAGTTACTTGGAAGCGCTACGGGTAGTTGCCAGGCATGATGAAGTCCTATTTCGAAAGATTGTCAGCTTTGCACGGTCGCGCTACGACGTGGACAAAGCCACCTATCACGTCTCGGCTACCAACGCAGCCGTGCCAGACGGGGAAAGCCTCGATCGCGACCGATTGGAACAGGTCTATCTAGAGCGCTGGGCCGACGTACCGCGCGGACTCGGATTTACCGAGCCCGGCCGCCAGATCCTACATTGCACATTCGGCTCCACGCTCACTCATCCCGAATTGGGTCCCGCTCTGCGAGCAGTGCTGGAGTCGCATCCTGAGACCTATACCGAAGTGCTAGCCGACCACTTTAGTCGCCACTTGGATGCCTTACGAGCTGGCATGTAGTGAGCCGTGACACGTCACGGGCTGTAGATTTATTCGTTTAACCCGCAGCCGAAGGCGAGGTGGGACTGTTGATCCTCGCCTACGGCTGCGGGTTAAACAAAGAACCGTCGAATCAACACTAAATCAACAGGCCCGTAAGCGGCCAGGCTTTACACTATTCGGTGATAATCCTCGATCATTCACAAAAATCTTGAATTGGTGCAAGGGTGTGACCAAAGGTGTCACAGGGGTGTCGGATAATAATAAACATAGCCGACACGCTCCAGTTTCGACCGTTTTCCCTGTGAACCTCAGGCGCTAGCCGTGGGCTTCCGAACCTCACCTCTTCCTTGTGAGCGAGCCTCCCGCAAGGCTGCCCACGGCTAGCGCCTGAGGTTGACGGGGCCAGCGCAAACTCAAAACGGTGCTCTGTTTAGCGAATTCCCCCCCCTCGCAGCCGAGAGGTTTTTTCGATGCAAAATTTCCAAGATCAAAAATTTATCGCCTGGGCTATGCAATCCCCCGACGACTTGGTGCTGCAACTCGAATATGTCGATTCGAAGGGGAATAAATCATTGCGAATCGTCAGCCCAATTCGCTTTTTGTCGCCGGGACGCTTCTTGGCATTATGCTTGTGCCGCTGCGAACCTCGCCAATTCCATGTGGACCGCTGTAGCAAGCTAGAACTCAAGCCGGCGGCCGACTACGTGATGCCTGTCGAAATGATGGCCCAAGCATCATAAGCATATCAGCCCGCCGCGCCAGTTTTGAAGTTGCACTATTTCAACCGCGAAGCGGTGGCATTGGGTAGCCTGGGGTGCAAACCCCAGGGAAAATGGAATCTACCGACATCCGTTTCGCCAGCGATCGACCGCATTCACGGTCGATCGCTGGCGAA
>JBGSNE010000129.1:0-37727 GCA_041739785.1 Pirellulaceae bacterium | reverse complement strand
CGGTGCTGCCGCTGCCACAGGTGAGTACTTGCTTTTCCTCCATGCGGATACGCATTTGCCCGAAGGTTACGTGGATTCCATAATTGACAATATTTCGTCCGGCAATATTGCATGCGCATTTCGCCTGGGTATTTGCGGAGTCAACGTAGGCTTACGAATGGTCGAATGGGGTGCGAATACTCGCTCGCGCTTTCTTCAATTGCCGTACGGCGACCAGGGAATCTCAATGCGCAGCAGCACGTTCTATTTGCTAGGTGGCTATAAGAACTTACCAATCATGGAAGACTATGAATTGGCGCAGCGATTGCGACGAATTGGAAATATTGGGCTGCTTGAACAAACCGTTACAACATCGGGGCGTCGTTGGCGCGAAAGAGGTCTGATGGCCACAACAATCGTCAATCAGCTTTGCATTCTCGCATACAAAATCGGCGTCTCGCCGGCTGCGATTCTAAGCTTCTACCGACGGGGTGAATCTTCGGCAAGCGATGGATGCGGGACCGATGTCGCCAGCTCAAGCGTTGACGATTGTGCCACCGGTTTGCGAGGCGCTGATCCGAGCATGACCATGCCGTTTCCGAAACTCAATTGAGCATGAACAATCGTGCCATCGTCGTTTGGCACAACGAGACGCTGTTCAAATCCAAAGTTGGCACACAACCAGTCGATCGCCGCTGCCGCGTCGCGATACCCCAAACATGGAATCACCGTAGAACGCTTTGCATTGCGATGGCCGTCTTTCGTGTCGTTGTTCATTTTGTGGTGTACCCTATTCGTGATTCAAACGATGACTTCCCAATTGATTCTATCAGACTCGATCAGCGATGATAACGGTTTCCGAAAGCGTAAAATAGGCTTTGCCCGATTGCCGTCGTGCACGCATCCATGGTCGAAGTTCGGTTGGAACGTTTTCTAACATATCCAGCAAAGTCTTCTTGTCGGAGTCATTGACTCGTTGGCGATCCGCCCACGGCTCAAACTCAAACTCTTTCGTCAGAATCTTGCTTTCGCGAATCTGAAAACCCGCGCCGTCAAACATGGCTTCGAGCTCTCGCATCGAGTAGACACGGTGGTGTGAAGGATCGCGGATGGTCTCAAAGCGATTGTAGAACTCGGCTGCCTCAGAATTCTCAGTCGTGATGTTATCCGTAAAACCGATCACGCCACCCGATTTGAGAACCCGCGCAAATTCGGCGAGCATTTCCTGCGTCAGATCGGATGCAATGACCTTCGCTACCATCGGGGCGAATGCCAAAGCAGTATGCCCGGCACCGGTCGCTACATCCAGCATCTGCCAAGTCGAAATCGGTTCAACCAAGTCAAGAAGGACATCGAGGCTTTCGCCACGAGCATGAACATCACTGGTCGCGTAGTCCGTTGCGGAACGACCAAATTGACGTTTCACACGATCTTTCTGATTGTCAGTATTCATTGTCTGCATGTGAATTTTTCTTGACTGCTTCCTTACCCCATCGCCTTCATCGTCGCGAACACCGCGACTCCAACCATCGCCTGATTCAAACTCACTAGCGGTCGTGAAAGCCCTTGCCGGCGAGGATT
Organism: Pirellulaceae bacterium; assembly: GCA_041739785.1. Lineage (GTDB taxonomy): Bacteria > Planctomycetota > Planctomycetia > Pirellulales > Pirellulaceae > Aureliella. Next base: position 36,167 of record JBGSNE010000129.1, on the reverse strand, counting down.
TTCGGGATGCACTTCTCTACGCGGACGGTCCGTGTGTTGGATTGCTTTGCCCCAGTAACGTGGAGGACGTATCCCCGTTGTCGCCCCAGAGTTAGTCCTGCAACCTCGCTGCTCTGTGCGACAAAGTTTCTCGAGAGGCGTTTGATGCGGTCACTGTGCGAAGCCCCTGGGCGGTACTACGTGGCAACCATATCTTGCGGCATTCCTTCGCCAGCAACCTTGCTCGCAAGGGTGTTGACCAGCGGCTGATCGATGAATTCATGGGCCACCAGACAGACGCATCACGCAGACGTTATCGTCATTTGTTCCCAGAGCAACTTCATTCGGCAATCTCGGTATTGAATTTTAATGACTTGGTAGAAGCCAGTTAAACCGGTATCGGGCTAAGCAGCGTATCAGTTGATCGTGCTGGCTTAGCTAACGATTTAGAAAACAACTGATTCATGCCCCTTCGCAAGACCAGGTCGGTGCTTCGAGTGACTCGGCACTGGCGATTGTGACTGACAGAGACTAGACGCAACTGCTAGTGCCGATTGGAGCTGTATTTAATGCCGGAGTCTCGTTATCGCAGGCACCTGAATTGCTTGCAACCACTGGCGGTCGGCGACTTTGACGAGAACGGTTCTCTCAATTTTTCTGTTGCCGTTGGTTTCTATGTCGCCGCGCTATATGTTTGCGCTACGATCGTTCTGGTGATACCTTCCTAGTCAGCCGACCGTTTTAGTTGCTTGGCTTCGTCGCACCGGCGGATTGGCGTTGTGTTTCTTCTTCGCCCCGTTGATTCCTAAAACGCCGTAAACGATCAGCATTTGCCCAACGCCATAGGTGATCCACACCAAGTCAAACGGACGATAGACAAGATCGTGGAAGATCCAGACCCCAAGCAACACATCGCTGATCAAGAAAAGGATAGCGCCGAGCGCTACAGGGATGAACGAGCGATTCACGAGAGCGTAGCCCACGGCGGTGCCAGCTGTGGCCGACAATAAGAGTGTATATCCAAGGGCCGGCACTCGCATCACTGAATGTCGTGTTCCGGTGTACGCTGAGAGGTACCACACTACAACGCCAATGATCAGCCACGAAGCGATACTTCCGTAAAGTGCTGAGGATCGCTTGCCGTTTTCCGCTTTGTGTCGGCTCACGAAGGCAAGTATATAGCATACATGGCCAACGCCGAAGAACAGCATGTTAACAAGCGTGCGTTGCGGGTCGGGCCACAGGCTTCCCAACAAAGGACTCGCGTCTCCAAGACACCCAAGCGAGATACCAACCGCGATCAGGCATGCAGTGCTGCGATTTTTCGGCAGCGTGGCTACGAAGCGTAACCACGCGAACGCAGCCAGTGCGAGAGTCGATCCCGCTTTCAGTTCGGTCTCGATCGAAGACAACCCGGCATCACCCACAATACGAACGGAAAGCCCTGCAGCAAGCAGAAGTGCCCACGCGAGCCAGGTGAGAATCGCAATGTGACGAAATGATCCATTCTGGGATTGTTGCATAGCACACGCCTTTCTGCCAGTTGAGCAGGCTACATTAACCTGCTCACGTCGCGATCCACATCGCTATTCGATTCCACTCGTTGCCGAACTCGCCATAGAATAGCAACACGTCGCTTCATAGGAAACTGTCCGGTGGCAACTACCTCTGCGCTTTGGCCGGCAATTCTAGTTGTGGCTATCAGGGAATATTTTTCATGATTGATGTCGCAGTGGAACGCCCCAATTTCCTGTACCCGGGGGTTTGAAAGATTGGGTTGGGAAGCGGGTAACGTAATTGGGGTGTCGCTGCGCTGCTTTAGCGGTGCGTTGGGCATGATTGAGTAATTGAAGGTGAAAGTCCTTTGCAGGACCTATCGGAGGTAACCACGAGTGAAAACAACTGAGTGAATGGACGTGGCGTTCTGACGGACGAAACAGACATCCGCGCAACTGATTCCGGTCAGTTGGAGACGCTCCCGACTTCGGCGGGCGCAAACTGAAGTCGTGAGTGTGATTAGGCACACGACTAGCGAATACACAATGAAGTGCCATTCGTCACAGAAACGGGTCCAAAGTTCCATATGACGATGGTCTGCGTTGTTCCGTGACGACACAAAACCTCCGAGCGTCAATCCAGTTCTTGCGTTCAACGCTTCGCCCAAGTGGTCCAACATTGCCGCTCCGCAGGTGCGCCAACATGCCGTTCGTTTACGAATGTCTAGCTGGAGATTCAGGCTGGGCGGCATCGCGCTAAACGCGTTGGACGAACCAACCGGGTTGAGTTAGAGCGGTGTCGTTCAGTGCAGTCTCAAGTAGACTTCCGGGGTTGTGAAATCACACGTGCGTTGGAATCAGGAAGGAAAGCATTGTCCCGCCCCGACTTTAGTGTCAATTTCAGTGTTTTCCGGGTCCACCTAATGCTTAGGTGCGGCATGGTTCTTGGGTAACTCCGCGTAGCCATTCTGGATCCACAGCGAGACAACTTTCGCATGTTCCTGGACTAACTTAACAGCATACGCGTCCTCTGAAGTCTCTTTCACGAGAACACCCTGATCGGTGTGTTCAATTTCCAACTTGATCTTCTTTGCATTGGCGAAGACTTCGCGGAATATTGGGTCTCGCATGCGGATCGGATTCGCATGCTCCATCCGGTCGTACATCGCCTCGACATGCGTTTGAATCATGCTTGCGACATCCGCATCGTCGGACTCCGTCAGCGTTTCGACGCCGTTTGGGAGATTCTTCACTGTACGGTGAATTGAATCTCGATGCTCTATTAAGTAGAAGAAGTCCTGGTGGTCCTTCGCGTGCTGTGAATCGCCCGCATGACCATGCTCCATGCCTTTTTGGTTTTCTTTGGCGCTGGTCAAGTTGGCTTTGTCGCCGGTAATTTCCTTGTGAGCTTCAGCGCAACTACTGCATACCTCTTTGCATACTCCCTTGCAGTTTCCGCACAACTGGGATTCGCCCTTCGCCGATGACTCTGCTGTTGCTGCAGGGTCCAAAACACACTTATCGCCACAATGAACGGGATTGCCGGACGGGCATTGGCTCTCACTGTCCGATGCTATCGCGACAACGCTCGCACAGAGTATGCATTCGCCGGTCGCTTTGTTTCCGGCCCTGCAAGATTCTCTGCTGCAGGCCTCCGTTTCCGCGTCCGCAGACGCCTCGGAGCAACAGACGGGTTTCGGCGATGCCGCCGCGCTCGTGTTCACGCTGGCCGCCTTGTTTTGGCAGCATTGCTTCACTGATTTCGTGGCCGTTTCTGTTGACGATGACGATTCACCATTGGTTGCACCCGTTAAAGCGATCCCAAGCGCCGCGACTGCGGCGAACATAATTGCAAGTGAAATGCGTTTCTTCATGTGTCTTTCTTTCGTGTTTTGGCCCAATGCGTGGAGCCGATGTGGGTTGACCTTGCTTAGTCCTATCGCAATAGCTGTGCCGGTTGCAACTCAACTCGGAAAGGATTTGACAATTCCCAACGACGACGCGGCCAAACTAGCGTGTTTCCATGTCAAGACGACATGTTTTGATTTCACGGATTTGTCTGCTTTCGCTCAGCATCCTGGGGCCAGATAAATCCTTCGGCTTGAAGTGCGCAAAATTTGCAGCGCTCAGGCAGGTGGCCTGCGCATGAATTGCAGGACTAGTCATCGAGCGGAGCTGCACTTCATCATTCCGGCGCTCATTCCCCTTTTGAGTTCTAACCGAATCGTAGGATTTGCGTGTACTTTCGACGCTTGAGTTAGGTTGTTGCTCTGCCGGACACGACGTGGCATCTCTTTTGCACGAGTCAGCACATGCGAGCCCTTGAGCGACTGCTCGGTGCTGGTGGAGCAAATGGGAATGCTCTGGATGACACTCCTGGTTTCTTCGTTTATCCTGAGTACCAACAAATCTATAACTTGCTAGTCGCTAGTGGAGCACGTAGTCCGCTGCATGCATTAATGGTAGGGGCCGAAATCGAAGAGATGGATATTGCAGACCTTAGGCGTGTGTTGACTCAAATGACCGATCCCCAGGTTCGACAGGTGTTGGAACGATTGATGAACGGTTCGCAAAACCATTTGCGGGCATTCGCTTCGCAGATTGCCCAGCAGGGCGGGAGTTACAATGCCGAATTCCTAACGCAAGCAGAGTTCAACCAAATCGCAGGATCGTCGGGGCGAGGAAAAGAACAGCAGTCTGCCGGACTTGGAGCGAACAATTCTGGCCAAGGTTCACAGTATGGAGGCAATGGACAACAACTTGGATTGCAAGATCAGACTTTTGGTGGCCAACGTTTCGGCGTATCGAACCAAAATGGCCAGGGTGTCAGCGGGCAAGGTTTAGGCAAACAGCGTCACGGACGGTAACGACGAGGCGAGTCAAGCCGACCCGGGGCGATTCAAAGATTCGTCAGACAACAACCGCTAGCAAGATAGAACGATGCAGGAACCGAGTTTAAAACGCATACCGAAGCCAAGGATCGTTGGACTGGCGTTTCTTTTCGTCGTTGGGATCCTGTTTGCAGTGTGGCAGCGGACCGAGCATGTTCACCAGTGTGAACTAATCTACGGCTCGCTCTCTTCGCAGGCCGAAGCCTTGACGAGCGCAGTGAGCAGCGGCATCCAATCCCATCGATGGTTCGGACCATTCGTTCAGCAACAACTGCCATCCACGCTTGAGGTTCTTGCCAGGTCCAATGGTGTTCTTGCAATTGCACTCGTGGTAGGGGATGGCTCGGACGATGTCTTCTTCGCGGGCGACAAAGCTGCGATCGACTTTGCTTTGCCTGTTGGAGAACATGCTCGCGGCGACACGTTTCAAGTCGTCAGCAGCTTTACCATGCGAAACAGTCCACCCTTGCATGGGGGCCTTGCTGAGTTCGCGGGGACACCCGAATCAGTTGATTTCCATTCGGTAGTCGTGCTGAATCGCACCGGTATGATGGATCAGGTTTATCGCGAGGCCAGGAACCGCATTCTGATCTTTGCGTTGGGAACCCTACTGCTCATCGCCGTAGGTGCGGTCTGGCAATTCACGGTAAGACTAGCCCAGTTTGAAGGGACGACCCGTGTCTTACAGGCAGAAACAAGACACCTTCGTGAATTGGGACAAGCGGCGGCTGGGTTGGCGCATGAAACTCGCAACCCACTGGGACTGATTCGTGGCTGGACTCAGAGGCTTGTAAACGCAGGTCTGCCGAGTGATGATCAACGGGAACAGGCCGACGCCGTATTGGAGGAGTGCGACCGAGTGACTGCGCGAATCAATCAGTTCCTCGCGTTCGCGCGTCAGGCGGAAGCGAACATTGGGTCGGTGGTTGTGGAAGAACTTGTCCAAGAATTGCAAACACTGCTGCAGTCAGATCTGGATGCCGCTGGGTTGACGCTGGAGACAATTCGCCTTTATCAGCCATCTGCAATACAGGCCGATCGTGACCAACTGCGGCAAGTACTGTTCAATCTGCTTCAGAACGCTATCGCGCTGGCGTCACAAGGCAGCTCGATTACAATCTCTATGTGCAATGGGCAGCGTGGAACACTGCGTATGGAGATTGCCGATCAGGGTCCTGGCGTTCCGGAAGAAATCCTTGACTCGCTGTTTGAACCGTATGTTACGCGTCGGCCCGGTGGAACTGGTTTGGGGTTATCCATTGTTCGGCGGATCGCGGCCGCACACGGCTGGGACGTTGGTTACCGGCCACGCACTCAAGGCGGTAGTGTTTTTTGGATTGATGGAATCCATCGCACTGTAAGTTGAAAGTGGCGCAAGCCTTCACTCTCTCTTTAAGTAGTCAATCTCGCATGGTGAAAGCCCCAACCGCAAACCAAACGCTGATGATCGTCGATGATGAGCCGTCTCAACGAAAGCTGATTGGTGGTTTCTTGGCTGCCTTTGGGTTCACGATCATCGAAGCGGAATCCGCCGAAGCGATGCTCGATTTGCTCGGTCAACATATTACCGACATGATTTTGCTGGACGTGCGTCTGCCAAATATGAGTGGGATCGACGCTCTGCCGAAAATCCGGAAACGATTTCCGACCGTGCCTGTTGTGCTCATCACGGCGTATGCAGATGTGCGGCAAGCGGTCGCCGCAGTCAAAAGTGGTGCGGACGACTACCTTTCCAAGCCGATCGATCTCGAAGAATTGAAAGTTGCGGTTTTCGATGCCTTGGCCCTCCCGAGTTCAGATGATCCGGAGAACAAGATTGCGTTGCCCGATCTGCCTGCGGAGTTCATCTTCAAGAGCCGAGCGATGCGTCAACTAGTCGAGACGGTCGCGGTCGTCGCGCCTTCGGATGCTCCGATCCTGATTCAAGGCCCAAGCGGCGCCGGCAAAGAGTGGATCGCGCAGTTGATTCACCAGTGGAGTCCTCGAGCATCACATCCGATCGTGACTGCAAACTGCGCAGGTCTATCGGCAACACTCATCGAAAGTGAACTTTTCGGACATGTTAAAGGTGCGTTTACGGGAGCATCGGAAGATAGAAAGGGTCTGTTTCGCACGGCCAGTGGCGGCAGCTTGTTCCTGGACGAGATTGGCGAGATGCCGCTGGAGATGCAGCCAAAACTTTTACGTGCTTTGGAAACAAACCAAGTCAAACCGGTTGGTTCTGATCGGCCCGTCGATGTCGATACGCGACTTGTCGCCGCCACTAACCGCAATTTAATGGACGAAATCAAAGAGGGCCGCTTTCGGGAAGACCTTTTTTACAGGCTGAACGTCATTGAATTGATCGTTCCGCCGCTAGCCGATCGTCGCGAAGACATCATTCCGTTGGCCAGACATTTCGCGAGTCGGTTCGCAAAGCGACAGGTGCGCATGTCACCTCAGGCATCTCACGCGATTCTCACTCACTCATGGACCGGAAACGTTCGCGAGCTTCGAAACGCAATTCAGCGTGCCTGCCTGCTATGCCAGGGCGATGTAATTCTGCCGGAGCACCTACCCGCAAACATTGCTGCCGACGCGACGGCCGAAGTATCCGACACTGGGCGTTTGTCACAAGTCGAAAGGGCAACGATTCTTTCAACACTCGAAGAATGCGACGGAAATCGAACACAAGCGGCCAAGAAGCTCGGCATCAGCCGACGTGCTCTGATTTATAAGCTACACGACATCGATGGCGAGAATTAAGCGACAGCGAACCCGCCATTGATTCCCTTCGACCGTTTTGATGCTGAGCCGATTGATGGCCAGCATCAAAACGATAATCGCGACACCAATAATCAAGTATGTGTGCGCGTGCTGAAACCGGACCATCTTGTGAACGCGAGCCCACAACTCGACGACGGGCTTTGTGAACAGGATGCCGAGTTACGCGCCACCAGCAGCACACTGAAGTAAGCGAACGGAGGCAGGACACCGTGCGTGATTCGCCACGAATTTGCGTTACTCCTCCCCGTGGAAGTCTGCGTGACCTCGAGATGGATCACACCATCAGACCACCAGCCACGAAGGGGATTGGGAGCGTAGACAAGGCACTGGCAAATGTACCATTCAAGTAGATCGCTAATTTCCTTCTCAGCTGCCATCCGACTCGCTACAGGCGATCCCGCAGCAGCGATCCAGCATCGCAGTGCGCCGACAAGGCGTGTTTCGATGGACGGCTTAGAGGAATTGTTCGAGTTGATGTCGCAGGTGAACTCCTGATCATGAAGAGAAAGGAACTGGTCGATTATCGAGGGGATTGGCCAGCCCGGTGGCTGTCGTTGACCATTTGGAATCGTGACAATTTTCGCCGAACTGGTTCTCCCAGTATATCACCAAGCACGCGCTCTAAGAAATAGAGTCCAGTTGCCACTGGAATGTAGAGGATCGCTGCCTGCAATAGCACCATCAGCCCATCCTCAACAACAATGCCGATAACACCGTGCGTGTGACCGAAATGCGGACAGATTGGTCTTAACAATCGCATAGATCAGAGTGAACCTAATTGCACCCACTGCTACGCCTGCGGACCGAGTCTTGCGTTCAGCAAAAAGTGCGGGCATCCAAACAAAAAGAGGGGTAATGAACATTGCGGTAAAGTGTTCCGCGAGTAACGGTGGATGTCCCCGACAGGTCATTGCAGCATAGGAGAACTGAAAATGACTAGCAACCAATGCAATCCAGGTGATTGCGAAGAATGTAAATTGAACTGGGATCGTAGCCATCAATGGAATCTTAGTAGACCAGCACGTGATACCATTTCCGACTCATCGGAAATCGGCCTACTCGAATTCTATCCGACCTACTGTCTGCGTGGCAAATGGATCTAGCCACAAATGTGGGCGGGGGCGGTTACGCCATGGATAGTGTCGAGTCGCTCAAACGGAGCAGTCTTAACGGCGAACCAGCCAGTTGTAACTATGTGTTCCAGATAATTCGGGACACTTGCCCGGTCCCTTCGTTATCTAAGTCGCGATTCCTGTCCAATCACAAGTCCAAAGGAAAACGGTCTTTCGTTCGAAGTTTCTTCCTAAACGTTGGCGGCAGTCGATATCCGTGGCTTCGAAGTGATTTCGCATATGCGACTACATTGACGATCAGCATAAAGTAGATATTCGTAACGCCAAGAAAACTGGTTTGCTGCATCGCGATGTAATGATAGGGACCGCGAAAGCTTGTTGATGCGACCGTTCGCGTGATAGTTTCAAGCCCCGAGATCTTGTCTGGCGGCAAGATCATTCTTCGACTAAAGGGTTGAATGGTAATCCCGTACCTTTCGGCAAATGCGCTGGCGTAGTCGACCGCGTTCCAGGAATCGGAATAGCTAAATTCGCTACGGTAAACTCTAATCGCAGGGTGAAAAATGCGTTCGGTGGGTGATTTTTCACTCCGAACGACAAATACAACTACAGCAAATTGTCGTGTCGAGGAACCGAATTGCTTCACGAATATCGACAACACTGACTCATCAAACTGACAGGAATTGCCAGTCGCGTCAAAGTGCACTTCGGACTTGGGAGATTCAAAGGTCTTTGTAATCGCCTCTTTGGAAACAAATTCATCAAGGTAATCGTCGCCAAAGCCATCACTAAATGCAGGCGTGATTCTAGAGGATATACACCGAACGTCGATGATCTCGCGATCGCGGAGTTTGATTGCACCAAGAGTACCGCCAGCTGTTTCTAGGACAAGTCGATGAGTCTCGTCGGTGGAGAGATCAAGGTCGGCTGTGTCTGTCCCGAATCGCAAATTGATTGCATTGATTTCACGCCCAATAGCACTTGACAGCAAATCGTGAATGTCGTCTCGTCGTTGGTCGAATTCGGCCGGCGTCAAATCAAGCGTCACTGAGATTGTTACCCGCAGCTGTTTGTCACCAGCATAGTACGATTCCAATCTCTGTTTGCATAATCGAAGCTCTTTTGGCGTAAAGTTTTTTGATTGCGATGACCGAGAGTCAAACTCGTCATGACATTCAAAACACAGAAAAGCCAAGTTCGCAATCGCAGCGTTGGTCCGATCTCCGTCAATGTGTGCAATTTGCCCCTTTTTCCTAGAGAAATCGCTCTTATAAAGTGCGCAAAGACAGCAACGACGACGACACGATATTAGCAGCGTTGCTTCGTCTGTTGGGTCAATTCGTTTTCGCGTTCCCGAACTCATGAATCACGATTAAGGTGTTAAGCATCGATACTGTAGCCGAGGCGACATTGCGTAATGCCAGCCAAGCCATCGGTAGTTTCCAATTCTATCCGACCTACTGCGGGCGTGGCAAATTGAACTAGCCAAAACTGTGAGAGTGGGCGGTTTCTCTGTTACTAGTGGTTAGGCGTCATTACATGTCCCCGTAACCAACAAACATCAAATTTAGTAGCACGACCATAAGAGAAATGAATCCCAGAGTGATCGCACCGGCGCCTCCCAGTCGCGATTTGTAGATGATTAGCATTGCGCTTGGGCCGATGATCAACGCGGAACCTTTAAGATACTCGTCGTATAATGTGAGCCGATCAGCGACTACTACGAACAAGAAATTTGCTAAAAAGAAGCAGATTCCCACGCAAACCGCAAATGCGATTTCTGCCGCCGAGTTGGGTTCTTTAGTTGATTGGTGATCCATCCAAAGTCGCGGAGTTTGAGGGCTGGTCTTTGTTGCTGATGGGCGACTGGCAATTCTATCCGACCTACCGTGGGCGTGGCAAATGGAGCTAGCTGCAACTGTGGGTGTGGCTGTTTTCTCTGTCGCTCCCTTGGCTCCGAGCGGAGTGTCCACAGTTTGTGCTACGCGAACTGTTGGCGACCTCCTATGGGCGTGGCAAATGGATCTAGCCACGATTCTAGGCGTGGTCGGCTTCCATCTGGCTTCGGTTGCTTCCCTCTAGGCGACCCGCTGGCATCCGGGCCAACTGTGGAAAAGCTTTGTAGGTGGTGAGTGAGCCGGCAAGTCACGCCACAGTCTTGCTCACTCAGTCCTGTGACTTCATTGAGGTTAGTATTCCGGCGTGACCTCGAAGGTGCCATTGACGATCAATGCACGTTCCATGATATCAATTTCTGTTTCGTTCACTACAACAGTCCAGCGTCTCGGTCGTAGCGTTTCGTCGTGAAAGGTTGTGCGTCCGATTTCAGCCGGTAGTCCCGATCGATTGACGCGATCGATTGACGCGATCGATTTCAGTACTGATGGTCTGCCCAGTGAGCAACGTCCTGAAAGTCGGTCTCGTGGCATCAGACTTGAATACTTCTACAATTACACCTTGAGGCGAGTTCCGCGCGGACATCTGCCACAATGGTCGAGACTTCAGCCAGGCGATCGTTACGATGATCGGCACTGCGATGAGAAGTGCGACGATGGTTGGCGTGGTCTTACGCATCGCGTTCAACTCGGGGCGCTATTTAGTGGACGACGGACTGAGCTCTGCCATTCTATCCAACCTACTGTGGGCGTGGCAAATGGAGCTAGCCACAAGTGTGGGCGTGGCTGCGTTTTCTGTGGCTCGTGTTGAGTCGGGAAGTCCGAGCACCTTGTCCACAGGTTATCGGAACGGTGGTACCGCCATAAACTGGCCCAGGACTCTCGCGCTCTCTGGTCGCGGAGTCCGAACAGGTTAACAGCGGGGTTCGTTCCGGTGCCCGGAACCGGTTCGCAAATACTACCCAGTTTGCCATGCGGTCGGTGATTGCCTCCACCCTGTGATCCATGTTAGCATTAGCCAAGTGCTTCAATATTGAGTTAGAGTTAGAAGTCGAACAGTCCAGCGAGCGGGTGCAGTGACAGTCAAGCAACGGCCCCCGACCGCTATGACCAGCGGACAGTTCCCAAACATGGTGTAGCAAGAGTATTCGGGCAACTTTGGCTCATGAAAAGGCGGTAGCGGTTTCGGGACTTGATAGCTAGTCAAATGCAATTTTCGACCAATTGGAAGACATCGAAGTCGCATTATTCATCTACGATGCTGAGAGTCGAAATGCAAATGCAGCCCAAAACTCAAGTTTACTGTCAGGTCTATATCTACGATGCGTCAATGGTTACGTTTACGATGTGCACAATCGAGTCTTGCTCCAAGGAGGGCAGTGGCGTTTTGGGAGGATTGAACAATTATTGTTATGTATCAGGTTCGCCAACTTCTTCCATTGATCCCGTCCTGTCAATTAACTCAGACGAGCGTTTGGAGGCGTGTTTTTCGATGAAAGTGCGAGAGTTGGCAGTTGGAAGTCAGACGATCGAGCGCGAAGAAAGAATAGGATTTGGTCGCCCGTGGTAAATAACCTAACTGTGCGCGCAGCGGCCAATTAGCTGCCAAAGTTTAGTCTTTGACAATCCGGTAGCCGGTTTCGTTGGGCAGCAAGAGGCAGCAGCTAAGCTGCCTGCCGTTGGTAGGACTTGAGTAGGCCACCTAACCGCTTGGTTACCACAACATGGCCGCTCACGTCAGGCGGACGCTCCAGTGGAACGATGAGCTCATTGGCCAAGCCCTGATGAGGTCGCTCGGTGTGAGAGTGCTCCAAGTAGATTTTTGTCGCGTGATCGAGCGAGCCTTGTTGTTACCGACCGAATTGCGGTCGCAGTTTTGACTGAATTGTGACTGTAGGGATTTTTGGTTCCTGCGAGGGGCGTGTGACCGAATTGTTGAGAATTCTGGAGAGCCGTTGCATGCACTGATCTGTTTCTTGGCCGAATTGTGGTCGCAGTTTTGTTCTGTGGCGGTAGATGTTGCGGACCGAATTGTGGTCGCATTCTGACTAAGGCAGATCTTTCTCGTGTCCTGCTCCGATCCGGCTGGCCGAGTTGATTCTCTAGTCTGCTGCGCATGAAAAAAGTGCGATCGCTTCAGTCGGGCGAACGCACTTGCTGAGTGGTGAAGTTGCGACAATGGTCACTGGGCGACCGCGTGAACCGAAGGGCTGCTACGCCCGAGGTCGCGTCGATACTCTTCTAACCAGCCTTTCAGGATGTCCACGGCTGGCACGAATTCGTGGCCTTGAATCATTAACAGGTCGATGTTGTTGAAATTCTCGCCGCAGCTAAAACAGTGTGCAAGGTTGTTCTTTGGATTCACTGTCGCCCGCAGTTCGCTACAACGGGGACACTGAAAGCGGAAGTAACCATCACTCTGCTTGGCGATCGGACCGTGACGACCAAGTCGTACAATGGTCAACTTCATCGGCAGGTCATTGCGTATCGCGCGAAGTAAGTCTTTCGTGATCATATCAAACTCCAAATTTTCAGGTAGTAGTAAGGTACGCTGTGGCCGGGACCCGCCGACGGCACTAGCATTTATCTCCCGAACATATTCGTCGATAACAATGTCGGTACCAATTGGAGAAACTCCACCGTAGGGAGGGACTCCGCGCGAAATCCCGTCGCTCCTCCCGACCCAGCCCCCCTGGTACCCTTTAGCCTTGCCGATATTGGTTCGCCGGGACAGGTTCCAGCCCTCACCAACATCAGCAATACCAAGGTCTACTATAAGGGATCGTCGTTCTCAGCCGGTGGAACCAATGTAGCTGCTGCGCTCGACCCCAATAAGTTCTTAGCCCAGTCCAATGCCAACCCACAGACGCTCTCGTACTCCAACTTGATCAATACCACGCGAGGAATCAATGGACTCGTTTTGGACGTTGCCGGACTTTCTGCGATCAGCCTTAGTGCTGCGGACTTCGTGTTTCGCATGAGTCCCACCGGCGTTTTCGATGAGGCATCGAATCCGCCGAGCAGTTGGGCCACTGCTCCGGCTCCGAGCGCCATTGCAGTCACACCTGGCTCACCGGCTCGTGTCGTGCTGGAGTGGCCCAACTATGCGATAACCAATCGTTGGTTGCAAGTTCAGGTTCTGCCCACGGTGAATACGGGTCTGGCCAACACTCAAGTATTTTACTTGGGACACTTGCTGGGTGAGTTGGACGGTACTGTAATCGTAGGCGCCTATCGTGTGTTGAATAGCGACCTGATTTTGGTGCTACCACTCGGAGTGGCGACTGTGAACAACAATCGCGATGTGGACAAGAGCGGGTTTGTTCTAAACGCAGACGGAGTGGCTATTCGAAATAGTCTTGGGGGCGCGCTAAGAAATATCACCATTCCTGTCGCCGGTTCCGCTGCCGAAGGAGCCTCCTCGCTCGGAGCGTTTTCCAGCGGACCTGTCGTCATTGGAGGCAAAGGGGCGAGTCTGTGGAGCGCGAACACTGAGTCGAGCGGCGTCTATACCAAATCGACCAGACTGTCTGCCACTCCGTTCACAGGGAACGCCATGTTAACCTTACCGACTCCCGGCATGAATCAAAAAGCGAGTCGTCAAAGGAATCTTCCGCATGTAGCAACATTGGCCACACCAGTTCGACTGCGCGCTGATCGTTTCATTGACCCTCAGCTTGACGCAAGTCCGTTAATAGCTCCAGCCAGCTCATCAACTAAGAACGCACTCATTGAAGAGGTAGATCGCCTTTTCGCTGAATTGGAAGCCAACCCATTGAAAGTTACATGGCTGCTTTAGCCAAAAGGCAGACCTCACAGCGGTTAAACATGTTTACAAAACGCCGCGTATCCAGGAGCTATCTCGTACCACGCGTTCCTGGCGTTCGCCCGGTGACGCGCTTAAATGCTCGGTAGAAGGTCGTCAAATCATCAAAGCCGCATTGGAATGCGATCGAAGTAACTTTGCGGTCTGTCTCATTGAGTAATTCCTCAGCGCGGCGAATTCTCAGGACATTTAAGTACTCCAACCAGGTCATACCGGTTCTGGCTTTGAATTGGCTGGTAAACGAACGCCGGGACAATCTGGTGGAAGCGGCGGCATCGTCCAGGGTCAGCGACTCATAGAAATTGCGGTGTAGCCAATCGATGTAGGCTTCCATCATCGGGTCTGCGGGCAACTTCTCGGGATGACTGTGTTTAACAACACGATTTTCTGCAAAGCGTTTGGGGGGCGCCAGCACCAGGGCCAGCTCGGCAATCAAATCAAGGGCCGTTGATACAGATGAAAGTTGGCTGGCGACATCCTGTTGATCAATGAGGTACAGAATTCTACGCAACTGTTGCTCCACCCGCAGCGACTGGAATTTCAGCTCGCGATAAACCCCCGATTTCAAGATGGGCAAGACAGGTTGTATGCATTTCAATTTACGAAAATCAATGCCGAGACCATAAAGTGAAACGGGTTTGCTCGGCGAGTCGATGATGCGATGTTTTAATCGCGGCGCCACAATGACCCAATTGCCCATTTCGCAAGGACTCGATGTCGTCTCAAATTCAATGCTGGCTTCACCTTCGCGAATCCATAACAGCTTCAAAAACGGGTGTTGCGTAACCTGCATCGAAAAGGTTTCAGCATGTCGGCTCTCAAAGGCCCACAACCCATTATCACGTATGTCGGTGGGAACTGGCGACGAACGTTCGATCGGTTTTTGATTGGGAGCTGGCATGGCTGGTCGATCGTTGAGGTGTGTGCCATTTAGCATACACGAAAATCGGTAGCTTGCCCAAAACGCCAGTAACTGCTGCTCAAATTGCCAAGCGGAAACTGATGATAAGAGTATGATTAGCAGCATGATGAAAAACACACCACCCATTCGTTATGGCCGCAAAATCACCGGCATGTCAGCTATCCTCTTGCCCCTGCTCTCGGATACCGAGATTGATTGGCAGGGGTTTCGCAACCACGTGGCTCGTACCTCGGACGCTGGACTTGTTCCAGCGGTCAACATGGATACGGGATACGGTAATCTTATCAGCGAGGGGCAACGGATTGACGTATTGCGAGCTACGCAGGAAGTTACCGCAGGTCGACCTTTCATTGCAGGCGCGTTTGTTCGAGACGCATCGGGAGCGGAGTTCGATTTTGACACGTATCGTTCGCGCATGGACGAGATTCAATCTTTTGGTGGCAAGCCTGTCATCTTCCAAAGCTATGGATTGACCGAACAGAGCGATGACGATTTGATCGACGCCTACGCCCGTATTGGCAAACACTCTGGCGGCTTCTATGCGTTTGAACTTGGAAAAATGTTTGCACCCTTCGGTGCCATCTATAACCTGGCGGCCTACGAAAGACTGATTCAGATTCCCGAATGTCTGGGCGCGAAACACTCGTCGCTCAACCGCGGGCTCGAATGGCAGCGACTGGCGATTCGCGACCGTGTGCGACCTGACTTCATGGTTTTGACCGGCAACGATTTGGCCATCGATATGGTCATGTATGGCAGCGACTATTTGTTGGGGCTAAGTACCTTCGCGCCTGCCGAGTTCGCGCGGCGGGATGCGATGTGGGCCAACGGTGACAACGGCTTTTATGAACTGAACGATGTGCTGCAGTACCTCGGTTTCCTGGCCTTTCGTTCGCCGGTGCCTGCCTACAAACACAATGCAGCCCAGTTCTTGAAGGCTCGCGGTTGGATCCAAACTTCACTCACCTACCCGGGAAGTCCCACGCGCCCCGATTCGGATGTCGCGATTCTCGAAGAAATTCTTAAAAAGCTCGAAGCATGACTCGTCCCTCGATCAAAATTGCCATGCACGGTGTGACCGGCCGCATGGGCACAAACCAACATTTAATTCGTTCTGTGCTAGCTATCATGCGTCAAGGAGGCGTCAAGCTTTCCACCGGACAATGGCAGCCTATCGAACCGATACTGATTGGTCGCGATGCCGCAAAGCTTCGACGACTGGCGGAGACGGTGGCGACGGATGAAATCGGTCGCTCGATAGCGTTTACAACCGATCTTGATGCGGTATTGGCAGACGCAAGTGTCGACATCTTCTTTGACGCGGCTAGCACTCAGATGCGCCCAGGCATATTGCGGGCAGCCATGGAGCGCGGAAAAAACGTTTACTGTGAAAAGCCAATTGCCACAGATGCCGGCGTGGCAAGTGAGTTGGCTGAGCTCGCTCAAAAGCTAGGCGTAAAGAACGGAGCCGTGCAAGACAAGCTGTGGCTGCCAGGAATTCGCAAACTGCGCATGCTGCGCGATCAAGGATTTTTCGGCAAGATTCTCAGCGTTCGAGGCGAGTTCGGATATTGGGTCTTCACAGGCCACGATCAAGATCAACCGGCTCAACGGCCTTCGTGGAACTACCGTAGTGAAGATGGCGGGGGCATGATGATCGATATGTTCTGCCATTGGGAATATCTGATTAACGATTTGTTTGGCCCAGTCGATCGCGTACTGGCTCATGCGTCGACCGAAGTCCCAGAGCGAATTGACGAGGCGGGCACAGCCTATCGCTGCACCGCAGATGATGCTGCCTACGCCATCTTTGTGTTGCAGAATGGTTTAACGTGTCAATTCAACAGCTCGTGGACAACGCGCGTTCGACGCGACGATTTGTTAACTGTTCAAGTCGATGGGACCCACGGCTCGGCCGTTGCGGGACTGAGAGAATGTTGGATTCAAAGTGCGGCTGCGACGCCCAAACCGACGTGGAATCCCGATGTGAAGCAACCGATCAACTTCTACGATAACTGGCAACAGATGCCCAACACCACGGACTACGACAACGCCTTTAAAATTCAGTGGGAGTTGTTCATCCGCCACTGTGTTGGTGATGCGGAATTCCCATGGACGCTTTCCTCAGCGGCGGCAGGAGTGCGATTGGCTGGTGCGGGCGCGCGCTCCGCGGCTGAACAACGTTGGGTATCCCTGACCCAGGACTCGGCCCATGCCAAATGACCCTAGCGATTCGTTGGCCTCGATGGACCGCTTAGCGATCCACACGATCACCACCAAACCTTGGCCATTGGCCGTCGCAGCGGAGCGTTACGCTGCGGCCGGTGTTGGCGGCATTAGTATCTGGGTTGAAGCGCTCGAAGGGATGTCCATTTCGGAAGCTAACAGTGCAGTACAAAACGCAGGGCTAAAAGTGCCTGCACTCGTGCGTGGCGGCTTCTTTTGCGATCCCGAACCAAGCGTGAGACAGCGACAGATCGATCACAACCGGGGGCTGATCGAAACGGCGGCTGCATTGTCGGCCGAAATGTTGGTGTTGGTTGTTGGTGCGACGCCGGGCGAGCCCCTGGATCGTCAGCGAGGTTGGGTCCAAGATGGCATCGAAAGCCTTGTTCAAGACGCGGCAGCAGCCAACGTTCGGCTGGCTATAGAACCACTGCATCCAATGTACGCGGCTGATAAAAGCTGCATCAACCGCATCGCGGAGGCGCGAAACATTTGCGAGTCCATTGGCCATCCGCTGGTGGGAGTTGCTGTTGATGTCTACCATGTTTGGTGGGATCCCGAGCTAGAAACCGAAATACGGAAGCTCGGCGATTTGGACGCCCTGTTTGCCTTCCATCTGTGCGATTGGCGTGTGCCGACACGCGACTTTCTGAATGACCGCGCATTGATGGGTGACGGTTGTATCGACATCCGAGGTATCCGGAACATGATGCAGACGGCCGGATTCCGTGGTTGGAATGAAGTCGAGATCTTCTCAACCGAACATTGGACCCGCGACCAGCAATCGTTTCTCGATGACATCGTGGACCGTTACGCATCCAGTTCTTGAACAACTTCGGTTCGGTGGAAATCGCGCACTGAGCGTTGATTAAGGAGGGTCTGGCCCGCGAATCGCGCTAATGAGCGCGAATTGCAAATGGCTGCTCAGGCCATGCCACAGTGGTAACACTGCGAGCCAAGTAGTACAGGTGTTACCTTAGTCGAGTCCCCTACGACGTAGCCTCACTCACGCAGCGGCAACCAGGCTACAAGAAACTAGTCCTAGACTGGCTTTTCGATTTCGAAGTCAGAATTTGTTTTGGCGTTATGAAGCTGCAGCTTCCATTTTCGACAATGCTTGGCGCAGCGGACAATTCGTTGAGATCTCAGCGCCACTTCGATATTGAGAGAGCAGTTCTTTGGAACGCTGAGCCAACATGCGGCGAACTTCGCGCCGCTTGCCGCGCACCCTTGGTATACTCATGGAATCATAGGCGGTTGTCTGATGTCGCATCCAAGCGATGACGGCAGCTTCGGCGCGCTGTTCGATGGGAATGCGTTTTGTACGAGCCACTGTGCCACTACCTACGGGCGTCGCGTGTTCGGTCACAGCTCGCGTCAACCGATCTGCCAACGGTTGTTGTGCAGGATGGAAGTTAAGAAACTTGAGAACGGCACCTGAGAAATCCTCCACGTATTCGCCTTGCACCTGTTCGCGTCGGACCAAAGCGGCTTGCTTGCGTTTGGCGTAGGTTTCCGTGGAGCGTTCGACTTCGAGTTCCGCACGAATGCGAACGATCGTTTCCGAAGGAGCCCAGATGCCTCGCGAGAAAGTTCGCCGGCCTTTTTTCTCCTGGACTACCCAGTGATCTCCGGCCGACTTGACGCGACGAGTTAGACCGGCATCCCCCGGCGGTAGCAAGCTCCAGCCGACCGGAACCGTGAGTAGCTGACCACTCGCGCTGCGGACAATGTTTTCGGCTGGACCTGGTTCAAAAATATTGGAGTGCATTGCCAACTCAAAACTTAGAATTGCCTAAACGTCAAACATAAAACGTCAAACATAATAAGTATCGGACATTTCGCGGACCAAGCCTAGGCTTTGTGGGTAGTCAGTCGATTCAAGAAGCAAGTGTGAATAATCCGATTTTAAGGGCGACTGGCATGCGGCTTGCTCAGCTTATTGAGTGAGGTTCAGTATTTGAAAGTCTGTGCGATAACGCGCAAAGTTGTGCGTCATTGCATGTTGGCGCTAACCATAGGAGGCTGCAATGAGTACCGAAGATGTTTTTATCAAGCAGGCCAAAGCTAATATCCATGACTGGAAACACGAGCTGATCGAGCTGGAGGCTAGAACCAAACAAGCCGGTGAAACGCCGGATCAAGCGAAGATCACCGCGCAGCGGATCATCGAGCTGAAAAGCCAGATCGCCACTGCGGAGAAGCAAATCGCAGGGGTCGCGAGTTCGTAACGCGCGAAGGATGAGTGGCAGATCGTCAAAAAGTAGGGCTATCACATTTGCAAAGTGTCGCTTCCGGAAAAGGTGTCCGTCACGAATTCCGCTACGCTGTCACGTCTGTAAAATGTCAAATTCATTTCGCATCGCGTAGCGGAATGATTGGATTGGAGCTTTCAAGCAGTTGCTGCACGGTGACGCCCGCGAAGGCGGCTTCCGTGGCGGCATAGACACGGTCGAGCTCTGCGTGTAGTGGGCACAGCTGCTTGTGCGATTTAAGCCCAAGTGGGCATGATCGAATCCTCTCCAACGGCGATACCGCATTGACGATCTCTAAAATCGTGATCTCACTGGGTGTGTGGGCTAGGCCGTAACCACCCCCGGGACCGCTGCGCGAGCGGACCAACCCGACAGCAGCCAGATCTTGAAGGACTCGATTCAAGTAGCGTCGCGGAACTTGAGTTGCTTCGGCTAAGTCATCCGCCGAAGTTGGTTGGCCCAGCTGGCTAGCCATGCATGTTATGGCGCGCAGCGCATATTCGGCCGTTTTGGAGAGCATCGATTCGGATTCACTTAATAAGTATCGCTGGAGAGTTTGTGCAGCCCGATTATATACCCGGGCGTGCACGAATGCATGCCGTGGCTTAACGCCGAACAATGACGGTGTCGGACACAAATGGCGCAAGGTTAAGGCGTAGCAGAATTCGCTACGAGGAAATTCTAAACCTCTCGGCATTCGTGACGGAGGTTCTCGAGAGTATCGCGATACCCAACGGCTTGACACATAGTACGATTCGTACTATTCTAAATGGACCATGAAATCCTCCGAACAACTATCGAGCCTTGAATTGGCTGTGCTGGCACAGATCTATATCCGGCCAGCCTCCGGATACGAGATTCGCAAAGTCTTTGCCGACACGCCTTTCCGCCAGTTCAGTTCCAGCCCGGGAGCCATCTACCCAGTGCTCAAGCGCTTGGAAGGGATGGGGTTGGTGTGTGGTACCGTCGAACAGGCAGACACACTACGCCCCAAAAAAGTTTATGAAGTCTCAGACGATGGTGCTCGCAACCTCCGCGAACACGTTGCCCAGCCAGTCACGCTCGATGACGTAAGTTGCAAACTCGATGAGCTCATTCTGCGATTTGGACTCTTAGAGAGTCTTTGTGGACTGGAAGCCTGTGAGAAATTCTTGCATGAATTCATTCAACACTCGACGCAATACACACAAGAGCTGAAGAAGGATATTAGCAACCAGGCGCAATCCGCAAGCTGGACTCTGAGTGCCAGACTGTCGCAACAATTTGGCTTCGACGTATTTGCGGCCACCTGCGCTTGGGCCCAAATGTCACTTAAGCAGGTTACAGCGAAACGCTCAGAGCAAAATCGTCAAGAAACGAAGCGAACTAGTACTGAGAAAAGTATTCGGAAAGCACTGAAATGATTCTGCGAACGAGCGTCTTCAGTTTATTGATAGTGAGCCTGGCAGCCTGCAACTCGCAAGCCAACGACTGGCGGGAGCAATGGCAAAGGCTATTTTCCGAGTCCTGCAATCACTGTCACGACACGGACACCGACACGAACCTTGACTTAACCGCCATCGGATTCGACCTTCGGCAACCGGCGGAATTCAAACGCTGGGAATTGATCTACGACCGAGTTGTGGCTGGTGAAATGCCTCCAGCTGACGAACCGCCACTTTCTACGGATCAGCGCCTTCAGTTGGGGCAACTACTTGGTGGCAAACTTAGTGCGCAAAACTTAAACGCAAGGCTGGGTGTAGGCCGAGTACCTGTTAGGCGTTTGACCCAAACCGAGTACACCTACACTTTGCAGGATCTACTGCACATCGAAGGGGATTTTGACAGTAGTCTGCCGGACGAACTGGATTCCGGTAGTTTTGATACTCTGGCCACCAACCAGCGTATTTCTGCGGTACACGTCGAAGGCTACCTGGCTGCCGCGGATCAAGCGCTGTCCAGCGCAATCCAACTTGGTTCGAACCCTCACCAAGTCGCCTTCACCGATTATGCATGGTTAGCTGAATGGCACGACAAGCCACTTTCCCTCGGAGGTAGTGTTACCAGACCGCTGGAAAAAGGAATCGCGTTGTTCGCAGAGGCAGACTACCTGACACACTTCGCGATCGAAATTAGGACCCCTGGTCGTTATCGATTCCAAGCGCTCCTATCTGCCTTTCAATCGCCCGACAATTTGACTGCGAAAGTAATCTTGAAGGGTCAAAGTGGCTCTGCGGAATTGTTGAAGTCAGTTGAGTTAAGCCCCAACCGTCCCTATCTACTGGATGTCGAAGCCTTTGCCGAACCTGGAGATCGAGTTTACCTAACCCCGCATATCTCGAGTATCGAAGCGTTTGGCGGATTGACCCTTTCTGGCGGTTCCAAAAACTATCGCGGTCCTGGGCTGGCAATTCATTATCAAGTTGCTGAAGGACCGTTGTTTACTGCGTGGCCACCTGAAAGCACGCAGTGGCTGCTAGACGAATGTCAGTTACAAAGCCAGCAAGCCGATAGCCTGGGACCCTTTGAGGTCGAGAAGCCGAGCGACGCCGAATCACAATTGACAAAAGCCGTACAGCGATTGGCTCCCAGAGTATTCCGCAAGCCCGTGCCTGCGAGTCAGTTGCAAAGTCTGCTACAGCCCGGTCTGCAAGCACTTCGCGACGGGAGCGATTACGTGCAGGCTTTGCAAGTAACACTACGGGGAATGCTGTGTTCCACCGAGTTCTTGTTGTTGAGCGGATCACCGGGAGAATTGGATGACTTTGCACTAGCCAATCGGCTGTCCTACTTTCTATGGAAGAGTATGCCGGACGATGAACTGCTGCGCTTGGCCGCGTTAGGGAAACTGCGCGACGCTGATGTGCTGTCGTCGCAGCTAGAGCGGATGCTCAGCGATCCTAAATCGCAGCGTTTTGTGCGCGACTTTACCGGTCAGTGGCTGCGGCTGGACAAAATCAATGCCACCACCCCCGACGACAATTTGTATCCCGAGTTTGATGAATTGCTCAGCAATTCGCTGCGCACCGAAACCGAATTGTATTTTGCGCATCTAATTGATGAAAACCTAAGCCTAGACAATTTGGTTGATTCCGATTTCACCTTTGTCAATCATCGGTTGGCAACGCATTATGCACTCCCGGGTGTTGAAGGAACCTACTTTCGAAAAGTGCCCATTCCGATTGACAGCCCACGTGGTGGCCTGCTGACTCAAGCCGCTGTGCTCAAGACGACTGCCAATGGCACGGTGACATCTCCCGTAGCCCGTGGCAATTTTGTGCTTGTCAGTATCTTGGGAACGCCACCGGCCGCACCTCCGCCAGCCGTGGGGTCGATCGAGCCTGACACGCGTGGCACAACCACCATTCGCGAGATGTTGGCGGCACATCGCAATATTGAATCCTGCAATCAATGCCATCAGGAAATTGATCCGCCTGGGTTTGCGCTCGAGTCGTTCGATCCGATCGGCGGATTTCGCGAACACTATCGGGCGTTGGGAAAGGGGTCAGGCTTCTTTGCGCAATTCAGTTCGAAGACTTATCACCAAGGACCAGTTGTCGATTCTTCTGGCATAACGCCCGAGGGAAGCGAGTTTTCCGGTGTGCAACAGTACAAACAATTATTGCTTGATCGACGCGAGCAAATTGCTCAAAACTTTGCATCGCAGCTGGTGATTTATGCCACGGGAGGAGACATCGAGTTTGCAGATCGCCAGGAGATCTCCAAGATTCTCGATAAAACTCGCGACACTGGATTTGGGATTCGCGATCTGATTCACGAAGTAGTTCGCAGCCCCCTGTTCACACAGTTGTAATCCGGCCCTGATCGACGCTTCCCGCGGCGCAACTCCCTACCACGCTTCAACTGAACTCTTTTAATCAAAGGTGCTCCGATGAAATCCATTGACCGACGCAGTATGTTGAAAGCGACTGGTGTAGGGCTGGCACTGCCGCTCCTGGACGCTATGCATCCCGCCTGTGGAGCCTCGACCGTCCAGCCGCCGACTCGCATGATTTTTGTGTGTACCACACTGGGCTTGCATGGACCGAACCTTTGGCCAAAGACCGAGGGGGCCGAGTATGAAACAACCCCCTATCTCAAACTGATCGACGAGCATCGCGGGCAGTTCACTCTATTCTCGGGGCTTCAACACGAAGACCAGACCGGCAGGCAACCGCATGACAGTGAGATGACTTGGTTGAGCGCTGCACGAAAACCAGGCGTAGGGGGGTTTCGAAATACAATTTCCGTCGATCAACTTGCCACGCAACAGGTCGGCGATCACACACGCTTTCGATCCATTTCTTTGGGGACCCTAAAACCGCAGAGCCAATCCTATACGAACGGTGGCGTAATGATCCCGTCCCAAACGAGTCCCGCCGAATTGTTCTCGCGGCTGTTCCTGAAGGGAAGTCCACAACAGCTCCGCGCCCAAAGACAGCGACTCAAGGAAGGCAAAAGTATTTTAGATCAATTGCAATCTCAATCGCAGTCGCTGGGCCGCAAGGTCGGCCCCGAAGACAATCACCTTCTGAACGACTACTATCAATCCGTGCGTGATGCAGAAACGAGACTATTGGAGGCCGAAAGTTGGCTGGATAAGCCTAAGCCTAAGGTCGACCTGGATCCGCCAAACGATATTGCAGATCCCGCCGACTTGATCGGCAAGACGCGCTTGATGATCGACCTAATCCCACTGATTGTGCAGACCGATTCGACACGCGTCATTAGCCTGATGGTTCAAGATCATTTTGTCGTACCCAAAGTCGACGGGGTCACGGGAAATCATCACAATCTCTCACACCACGGCCAAGACAAAAGCAAGATCGAGCAGCTTGCCAAGATCGAGAGTGGAATCGTTGGATGTTATGGGGAATTCTTAAGTCAGATGCGTGCGCAGCCCGAGGGAGACTCAAACCTGTTGGACAATTCCATGATTCTCTTTGGAAGCAACCTTGGTAATGCGAACGCGCACGACGCTCGAAATTTGCCCATCTTGCTGGCTGGTGGTCGTTTTCAGCATGTTGGCTATTGTAAGCAACCTGAAGGCACTCCACTATGCGATCTATTCTTGCGGATGTTGCAGGAAATCGAGGTAGAAGTGGATTCCTTCGGGCAGAGTCGAGGCGTTCTGTCTTGGTAGCTCCGCCAGCATAAGGACCTTGAAGCCGACTGATTTGGTTTTGCTGTTGCCCTTTTGGGCTTTTCGTGCGTTGTTGGGGACTCAATCCCTAGACTCTATTCTGCACCTCCGAGTATATTATGATCCGCGGTGAGTTCAGGCTGCCCCACGATGGGCGCGGGACTTACGGCCAATGATCGTGCGTATTGGACGTGCGACATAGTTCAATGTTTGGGGAGAATCTACGATGAAGAGAATTTTGATTGGTGTGTCTGCCGGATTGGCGCTCTGCGTAACGGTGGCGTTCGCAATGCAAGGTGAATCGACCTTGGCTCAGGAAACCAAAACCCCAGGGATCGTGGCTGATAAATCGCCTGCCATGGAGCGCACTCGGAAGCAAGCCAAAATGCTTGATACGCTTTATAAAACAGCCATCGTCCTCATTACCGAGCACTATGTTGATGGAAACGAGTCGCTGGCCGCGGGAGACGCGTTCCAGGCTCTGTTCCAGGCCATGAAAGAAAACGGATTCCACGAAGTCCGGTTGCTGGATGCTACCGGCGATGCCTATGATTCGGACAACGAGCCCAAGGACGAATACGAAAAGAAGGCCATCAAAGCCATGCTAGCTGGATCGAAGATCTACGAAGAGCTCGTCAAAGAAGGCGACAAGACCTACCTGCTCTCAACTACGCCTATTCCCGTGGTGATGGACAAGTGCGTTATGTGTCATGCCCACTATGAAGGCAATAAAGGGGCTATCGGTGCACTGGGGCTGAAACTGCTGGTCGAATAGCAGTATCAATCGCAAGCTTGCTTCGCATTTGCGCACTTGCACTCAATCCCGCTGGACTGGCACCCTGGTCATCCGTGCCATTTCGTTGGTGATTGGCCTAGCACGGATGGCAAAGCCGGGGCACGGATAGAAGCAAGCGTTGGTTGCAATGATGAATTGAGCTTGGCGAAGCCACTGGCAAAAACTGCCGTCGCCTGCGCAGGCTGTGACGTGAACTTCGTGAATCTCGCTACTAAATTGTGATTTTCGCGATTGGCCGATCAAACTCGGATCGACAGCCTGCTCCGGCTCGGCGTTAAACAAATTCCGCACAGGAAAACGGAACGGGATTCCGTTTAACCTTCAGCCGTAGGCGAAGTTGTTACGCGCCCCGCGAGTACTTCGGTAATTAGTTTGAGAATCAGGGTCAGCACGATCAGGCCCAGCGCCCAGATGCCAACGGTTACCTTCCACTCAACCAGGCTTGGGCTGTACTCGACAACTTCGTGCAATGTGGATGGGATAAAACCGGGAATGATCAGCCCCATTCCCTTTTCGATCCAAATACCGACGATGCAAAACAGGCAGGCGACAATGCGGGTCGTACTGCGTTCCATCGCAGCGGGTAGGAAGAACAGAAACGTTCCCGCTAGGTTCAGTCCTATCGCCGTCCATATCCAGGGGACGAGCCCGTAGCGACCGTGCGCACCAAAAAACAGATACTGCGCCGAGGAAGCATGCGCCCCCCCGGTATAAAATAGCGTAAAGATTTCGCTGGCCAGCATCACGAGATTGACCACCATGGCGATGCGAATAATCTGAATCAGCGTGCGCGCTGGACCAGGGGGAGCTGTATAACCCGTCGTGATGCGCAAGACGCGCATGACCAACAAAATGAAGGCGGGGCCGCTAACGAAGGCGGAGGCCAGAAAACGTGGTGCGAGCAAGGCTGTATTCCAAAATGGACGACCTCCCAGCCCGCAGTACAGGAAGGCTGTCACAGTATGAATACTGATTGCCCAAAAAAT
Organism: Pirellulaceae bacterium; assembly: GCA_041739785.1. GTDB lineage: Bacteria > Planctomycetota > Planctomycetia > Pirellulales > Pirellulaceae > Aureliella. The sequence goes on along the minus strand of JBGSNE010000129.1, from coordinate 9,934 downwards.
CGATAGAAATACAAACGGCAAATACCAGACGGGGTTGGGCTTGCGTCCCAAGTAACGCATGTACAACAAGTAGCCGACGATGTGCAGATTGATCACTAAGTAACCGTTGAGGACGATCACGTCCCAGGTCAACATGGACATGGGCCAGTTGAATTTGCCGATGCCTGGTATCAAGTGCCAGAACCTATCTGGGCGACCAAGATCAACAACCACGCTGAGCGTGCACATGACGATGGCAGCAATCGCTACTGCCTCGCCGATGATGACCACTTGGTGCATCTCCTCGTCGTCGTAGAGGTAGGCTGGAATGACCATCATCACACCGCCGGCGGCCAGGCCGACACAGAACGTAAAATTTGCGATGTAGAGTCCCCAACTGACATGATCGGTCATGTTGGTGTTGATCATTCCACCGGCAGCTTGATTGGCCCAGGCATTGGCACCTACCAACATCAACGCTGTTAACAGCGTCATCCACGCATAAAACAGCAGCGAGCCTTCGGTCGCCAGCCATAAGGCTTTGGCCAGAAAGCCTGGATAGCTCAGTAGTGCGGAAGAACGCGTTGGCGAAGTAGACGACGAGTGTGCGGATGATGACATATTATTTCGTGATGGCCGATCAATCAAAGTAGTAGAAGAATGCCGGTTTGGTCCCCAACTCTTCTTTGAGGATGTAGACGCGTTTGTTTTCTAAGATCCAGCGGATATTGGAATTCTCATCCAGAATGTTGCCAAACACGCGAGCTCCGGTAGGACAGGCCTCCAGGCAAGCCGGCAATCGACCCCGCCGCGTGCGATGCAAGCAGTAGGTACACTTTTCGACGACACCAACGGGGCGAATGCGGTTGCTCAAATAACTTTGATCCGGATTCACTTCGTCAGCGGGAACTTCCGGTTGTTTCCAATTGAAGCGTCGAGCGTGATAGGGACAGGCGGCTTCGCAGTAGCGACAGCCGATGCACCAGTTGTAATCGACCACGACGATGCCATCTTCTTCTTTCCAAGTGGCTTGGACGGGGCAGACATTCACACAGGGGGGATTGTCGCACTGCTGGCACTGGACCGGCAAATAGAATTTGTCCTTCTTCGGGACGACGCCGCTGTAGGTCGTCGACCCCTGCTCCATGTCCATGGTCCCCTTGGGCATTTCTATAACGCGGATGTAGGACTGATTGGTCGCTCGATCGTGATTATTTTCTTTATGGCAGGCTTCGACGCATTTCCCATTGCCGTTGCAAACGCTGAGATTGATCGCATACACGAATTTGGTTCCGGGAATCGGTCGATCGTCGCCAATGGTGACCTCGGCTCCGTACTTCTCCTTGGCTTCCTGCTCGAGACGCGCGATCACGTCGGCTTTGTCCTCCGGCGACAACTCTTTGTAATGCTGCTGCATAAACTCGGCGGGCGATGAGTTGCTGGCGACTTGGCGCAACGGAGAAACCGCAGCGACAAAAGCGGCAGCACCCAGCGTAGCAAAGGCACCTTTGACCACAGCCCGACGAGGCACGTTTTGCAGCACAGGCAACGCTCGACTCGACGACTGTGGCTGCGATTCGGATTCATTTCTGGTGGGCATGGGAATCCTCCGCCGAATTGAATCGATCTTTGGGTTTGAAGGTCACAGTCATTTGGGGATACGTAGGAGCGTGGGGGTCATGGCAATCGATACAATTGTTCTTGGACTGTGGTCCACGCGAGAGGTCCCAAAAGCCATTCATGCCGCCATGGGCACCATGAGCAAACGATTCAGCTTGCTTACTGTGACACTGGGTGCACAGCGTCAGCACTTCGGCGTACTCAACGGCGCTGCCATCAGCCAACCGCAAAGTGTCAGCGTTGCTCGGGTTGTGACAGGCATAACATGCCAATTCGCCATGGCTGAATTCCAGCCCCTGGTGAAATTCGTCGAGTGCGGTGCTCAGCCGGTTTTCGAGATTCGGTGGTCGGACGCTATGGCAGGTCGAGCAAGCGACTTCTGCGAGGCGCTGTTGAGGATCGACACTTGCCAACCTGACTGTGGGAGGACCTGCTGGTTTGTGAACAATGACCGCGTGAACGGGGGGCTCGCGAGCCGGGTTCGCGCCGACCGCTGGACCCTGGTAATCACTTGAAATACTCTCTGCCAGCTCGCGTTCCGTGTGTGGCTCGAGAGTACTCGTTGCCTGAGTTTGGTCACGGAAAAGCACCGCTCCAACAATACAGGCGATACCAATAAGAACAAAGCTCGTAAAACGCATCAGTTCGCTTTAGCCTCAAATGGGGTTTGACCGACAGGTGAAATAGTATACGTTGATATGCTGATTTAGCACTACCCCAATTAGGAAACCAATCGCGGTGCCCATCAGTGGACTTGTTGTGGTCTTCGAAACTTCGGAAACGTTAGACGATCTAGCAATCGAGCGACTTGCTAGTCACCCAGCAATTGAAGTTGGCCAACGGCAACTCGATCGAGTGGCGGTTGTCGTCGATTCCGTATCGAATGAACAGGATATCGAGATTTGGGAATGGATGAGGCGCCTTCCCGGAGTCAGCGACATCAAGATTGCCTTTGTTGGATTCGACGATGATAATAAGCAGGGTGATGTTGAGCGGGGCGACACCAATCAGAACGCCGCCAAGCAGGACGGTCTTGGCGAGCATTGTGGTACGATTTGAACTTTGAAAGATGCAAAACACGATGGATTTGAAACGTCGAAGTCTATTGAAGTCTGCTGCGATGGCAGCGGCTGGTTCGCTGGCCCTGTCAGGTAAAAACACTGCGCTGCCAATCTTGGCGGCCGAAAATGATCTCCCCGGTGGAGATGATTTGACTTGGAACAAGGCTCCCTGTCGCTTCTGCGGTACCGGCTGCCACGTTCAAGTCGGTGTGGCTGATGGTCGCGTCATGGCGATTGCCGGCGACAAAGCGGCTGACGTGAATAAGGGCTTACTATGCGTAAAGGGCTATCACGTTGGCGGAATTCTCTATGGCCAGGATCGCCTGACTAAGCCACTACTGCGCAAGGACGGCAAATTGCATGAAATCTCGTGGGATCAAGCGATCGACACGATTGCTCAGCGAATTATGCAAGCTCCCGAGCGATTCGCCTTCTATGGCAGTGGTCAATGGACAATTCCAGAGGGTTACGCGGCCCAAAAGTTCATGAAAGGAGGCTTGGGAAACAATCATATCGACCCCAATGCGCGTCTGTGCATGGCCTCTGCGGTGACAGGCTTCCTAGCAACCTATGGCGTCGACGAACCAGCCGGGTGTTACGCGGACCTCGACCGATGCGACGTGCTGATCACTTGGGGCAATAACCCTGCCGAGATGCACCCGGTCCTGTTCTCACGGGTGACCGATCGACGATCCCGTGGTGAGCAAGTAAAAATCATCGACATTGGCACGCGACGCACGCGAACCACTGATGCGGCCAGCGAATATCTGGAGATGAAGCCTCACGGCGACGTAGCGATTTCGCTAGGCATTATGCACTTGCTCATTGCCAACGAGAATTACGACAAGAACTTTGTCAAGCAGCACTGCAACTTTCGCGGCGCAGAAGCTGATACGCCGACGCTTCAAGGCGAAGCGATTACGGAAGACGAGTTTCGCACGCGAATCGCCAAGTATACACCCGAACATGTAGAACAATTATCGGGAGTACCGGCCGACAAAATCCGGATGCTGGGTGACCTGTTCGCCAACCGCGATATCCGTATCACGAGCCTGTGGTGCATGGGGATGAATCAGCACACAATGGGAACGGCGATCAATTCATTGGTGCACGGAGTGCATCTCTTAAGCGGGCACTTTGGTCGTCCCGGCGATGCGCCGACCAGCTTGACTGGCCAACCATCGGCCTGCGGAACAGTGCGTGAAGTTGGAACGCTAGCGCACGCGCTGCCCGGTGGGCGCGTGGTGGCCAATGCTGAACATCGCCAACAATCAGAAGCGTTTTGGAATCTCAAGCCAGACAGTATCAACCCAGCTCCAGGCTATCACACTGTAAAAATGTTCGAGCAGTTCACCAAAGCCACCGCCGCAGGGGGTGACATCGACACGATCTTTGTCCAAGTCACCAACCCAGGTCAGACGCTGCCGAATTTGAACCTCCTGTTCGAAAGTAAAAAAGGACTCGAAGACAAGTTCTTGATTGTCTCAGATGTCTACCCAACTGCCACCACCGAGTTGGCCGATCTAATTTTGCCGGCCGCCATGTGGGTCGAGAAAAACGGAATGTTTGGCAACAGCGAACGCAGAACTCAGCAGTGGTTTAAGATGGTCGACCCGCCTGGTGAAGCGCGCGATGACTGTTGGATGACAATTGCCATCGCCCATCGCCTCTTCGAACTTGGCCACGCAGGGATGAAAGACCGCGACGGACAATTCATCTTCGCAGTCAAAGACGATCAGGGCGCGGAGATCCCCATCTGGGATTTCGAACACTATTACGACACCAACGTCGACAAACACCTGTTCGAAGAGTACCGTCAGTTTACGACGATGAAGCATAAAAACTTAGCGCCCTATGATGTGTACGTCGAAGCGCGCGGTTTGCGTTGGCCGGTGGTCGAGCAACAGGACGGATCGTGGCGTGAAACCAAGTTTCGATTCTCCGGTTTTGACGATCCCTTCGTGACCCAAGGGCAAGAGTTTGAGTTTTATCATTCAACTTCAGGCGATGGTCGGGCACAGATTTGGTTTCACGAATACGCTCCACCACCCGAAGTTCCAGACGATGAGTTTCCATTCTGGTTATGTACCGGTCGCGTGCTGGAGCACTGGCACACCGGGACCATGACTCGGCGGCTCGCGCCACTCAATCGCGCAATGCCAACTGCCTATGTCGAAATGCATGCCGATGATGCCTTGGAATTGAATATTCGACAGGGAGAATTGGTAACGATTGAATCACGACGAGGTACGGCCGAATTGCCAGTTTGGATCGACGGTCGCGGCAGACCAGCTCGAGGCTCTGTGTTCGTACCCTTTTTCGATGAGACCAAGCTCATCAACAATTGCACACTGGAAGCTCATGATCCCTTCTCGAAACAGCCAGACTACAAGAAATGTGCTGTGCGCATCACCAAGCTTGCGAAGGTGACGTCATGATTTGGCAACGCGTCACAACCATATTTTTAGTGTGCGTTATCTGCTTGGCGGTGGTCGGCTATTTTGTCGGCTTAAACCATGTGGGGCCGAATAGTTTGAGTGAGAAGTCGGCAGGCTTGCCGACCGATTCGTCAACGCCTCATGGCAGTCATATTGTCGACGATAATGGTGACGCGCTAGAGCACCCAAAACTGATCGCTGCGATCACCTACTCTGAGATACCGCAGGCGGCTATGGGTCCCACAGATAAGTTTCGCGCCGTTGCCAAATCGCTCCCCGAGCAAACCAGTTACGATTTGTTCGCTGAATTCAAACCGAGCCAGGCCGACAAAGAGGCGTCCGGTCGAATACGAGCTTCACGTCGGGCCTACAATGGGGCACCTCCCATCATTCCCCATGCGGTTCAGAGCACGACCGATGCAGCATGCTACGCCTGTCATTCCAACGGAACGCAGATGGCAGGCTTGAAAGCCAGCGTGATGTCGCATCAATTCTTAGCCAATTGCACGCAGTGTCATGCGTCTCCTCCCCCGACTCCATTTCAAAATATCGATTCTGAAGTTGCAACCAGCTTTGTCGGTTTGCCAGCTCCGCACGAGGGTCGACGGGCCTATCCGGGGGCACCGCCAACCATTCCCCATTCACAATGGATGCGCGAAAATTGCCTTGCCTGCCACGGAGGGCCAAACGGATGGGCAGGCATGGAATCAACTCACCCCTGGCGAACTAACTGCACTCAATGTCACGCCCCTTCGGCTGTTTTGGATCAAGCCATCGCGGCCGATTTCATTCCCATGTTGCCACCACTGGACGTTGTCAACCCTTAGTGCCAAGTCGATGAACAACCGCCCAGACCAACCCGATGACGATGCGGCGCGTGAACCTAGAATTTCGCGGCGCGACCTATTTCACGGCAAGTTCTGGAAGTTATTTCAGCCGCAGCGATTCCAAGGGCCACGTTATAAACCACTCGTAAAACGCTACCCCAAAGTCGCCGAAGATCTCGAAGCAAAAAGTACGCCTACTAGCGCAGGAGCCTCCCCTACGAGCGTGCGTACTTTCTCTGGCATTTCGATCGAACCCGTACCAACCACGGCAATCGAGCCCGCGGCAACACGTTCGATTCCCATCTTTCGCCCACCTGGAGCGATCGAGGAGCAGCAGTTCTTAGCTGGTTGTACAAGATGCAACGAGTGTAGTACGGCGTGTCCGCACCAAGCCATTCGCCCAGCCGCGGATAGGCTTGGCGCAGTTGCGGGGACGCCCACCATTGAAGCGGACATTGCAGCTTGTCTGATGTGCGTCGACTTCCCATGTATCGCTGCTTGTGAACCGGGCGTGTTGAGCGATCAAATCCCTGCCATCATGGGTACTGCGCTCATCACGGCCCACTTGTGCGTGGCGCACCACGGTACAACTTGCACCGTGTGCAGTGAACGCTGCCCCGTCGAGGGCGCTATCACCATTGAGGTTGGTAAGCCCATTGTCAACGAAGAGCTATGCACGGGCTGCGGTGTCTGCCGCTACGTGTGCCCAGCACCGGAGAATGCGATCCTGCTCATGCCAGCTTTTCACAGACCAACGCTAGCCGCCGATTAAAAACTTCCTGAGCTAGGTAACCATCGAAATCGAGTAGGCAACGCAATGGAATTTGAACCTGAGTTATCGGAATTGCTTGAAGCCGAATGGGCCAGCGATCAAGTGCAACAACTCTTCAGTGACTTGGCAGCTGGAGCGGAAGTGCAACACGTTCAAATGCGGACCGCATCGGAAGATCGTCAAGCGACCCTGGCCGAAGCCGAGTCGGCATTTGTCGAACGTCAGGCAAAAGCCATACAAATTCGCTATCGCTTCGAAGGGGAACTGTGGAGCGACACCATCTTACCCGGCGACCCGACAACCAAGATCATCCGCAGCCGCATGCCAACCTAAGCCGGGGTCAGACCCTGTTTTCAGGAGTTGCACATTCATCCGCTCATCCGGATACGCAGATGCACGCTGATAAAGTGCACATTCACCGTAAGCCAGTCGCGTCAATCTGAAATGGATCGCAAAGGCGGGCCGACGCTCGGTACCTACTTGTGCGCACTAATCATGGATACCTCGTCCTTCAAGAATTTTTGGCACGTATTTCTCAATTCTTGACTCGCGAGTTTTGGATTGATTGGCTGCAGAAAAGAACCATACTTAAGCGCGCAAGGTTTGGAAGACGATCTGTGGCTGGTCCCAATTGAAGATCGTCGGCGCTTGGACAGTGTCCGCGAGGGGATGTTGGAGGGTTTTACATTGGGGAACTATCTTTTACTAGTCGAGCACACGGGGCGTTTGTTGCGTGACGGCAAGGGATCGATCTCGGCAGAGCTGGCTGATATCTTCGACCGCCTGGGTAGTTCGGCCAAGTCATGGCAAACACGCTTGTTGAAGCTTTGGGGAGGAAGGTTACATTGCCTGTCCTGCTCTTACCGGGAGCGATGTCTTAGCGCCCGAGTGGCTAACAGCACCAGAAACAACTTCTGTCGCAATTAGCAACTTCCTTCAGACTGGGCTATGCGTAGGAACTTCGCCGCACCAAATTTAAAGCCCGAAATAACGTCGGTCGTACATAGCCCCAACGCGAACGCTCGCACTGCCGCCGGGCATTCCAACTGTCCCGCCGCCGAGAATAGCGCATCCGGCCGGCGCGGTTTTGTTGAAGGCATTTCCCAACGCATAGACATTGCCATCCCTAAAATACCTGAGTATTCCAGCCATTAGGATCAATGGAAATTGGATGCCAAATAGGACGAAAGCTACGGAGCCACCAGGGCCTGCAACCACGGGAGTAGCAAGATTACCAGCAAATTCAAGGACTATTATCCCATGCCGAAAATCTTCGATCGTCAGTTCCCTACGCCAAGCAAATCTTACAATCGTGCCAAGGCTTGGAAACTGCGTCGTGGAAAACGAACCACCTGCGATAAAGCCCTCCGTGGGAAAGCCAGCGGTTACGCCTAGGGCCACGGCGTGATACCATCTCTCCACCGAGACAGATTGCTTGACAATCCCAATCGTGGCGTACTGTGCCGTCCCAAATGAAATGGAAAGATCGCCACCACCCGTTCCTGAAACTCGCCAATCGGTCTCAACAAATCGTTGCTTGCACCATTGCAGGAAGTCAGACACATTGGTTGACTTAAGCGGCCGTTTGGGATGCGCCTGCCCTGTGTCGGGTAGGGTGACGCCTGGCTTTGTACTCTTGGGTTCGCCGGGAAGTGGATTCGGATGATAAAGTATCTCACCGACATCGATACAGTCCTTTTCCAAGATTTCCTCAAAGTCGCCGTCTTCGTTTATCCGCATGAATTCGTTAATATGGTTGAAGTCTCCGTAGATCGCCATTGAGTACTTGCTGAGCCAATCGTCTGGAAAGACGACGATCGAGCGGTCTGCTTCAATCCGGACTGTGTAGCCCCCTTGGGAAAATGATCGTGGCAGAAACTCTGTGCTAGAAGTTGTGGTGGCGGACATGTCATATCTCCAATGGTTATCAACAGTTCGGTCAGTCGATTGAGCTGTAATCCTGTGATCAGGTTCCATCAGAATCGCACGTGGCACGACACCGTCGATTCCATTCCTGTTATCCATCAGTCAACATGGAAGTTGCGTTGGATTTCGTAAGAATTGCAACCACAGGGATTCGAATGAACGCATCCTGGCTTTCCGATTCCATACTGGTCCTTCTTTTTGCATGAATCCGAAGTCGTTAGTCGCCAACTGTGACGATAATAGAAACTAAGGTGGGTCCAACACGATTGGACCGAAGTTCCCCAAACTTGGTAGACAGTGAGTCACCTTATGTCATGACAGCATGACAGGAGATTGATTCATGGAAAAGCGACGCGTCTTTAGTCGAGAATACAAATTAGCAGCAGTCAAGAAGATCGTGGAGCATGGGCTGTCGTACAGTCAGGTTGCTCGTGATCTGGGCATTGGTGATAGCTTGTTGCATAACTGGCGGAGAGCATTTGAAGCGGATGGAAAGCTCAAAGCTATCGCTCATGACGGTACTTCGGCAGAGGAGGAACTCAAACGCTTTCGCGAGGAGAATCGGCAACTTAAAATGGAACGCGATATTTTAAGAAAAGCGACAGCCTACTTTGCCAAAGAAAGCAACTGAGATGCAAGTTCATCTTTGACAATAAAGCGCGCTGGCCGATTGTTACGCAGTGCCGAGTCCTCGATGTGACTCGGGCTGCATACTACAAGTCGATCGCATGTGAGCTCTCAGCAACGGCCGTCAAGCAGAAGCAAATCGTGACTGAAATCAAACGCATACACTCACTACCAAGCCTCGACGATTATGGTAGTCCACGCATGGCGCGCGAGCTCAGCAACGTTGGACTTTCAAGTTCAGTAAACACCGTTGCCAAGCTAATGCGTCAGGCTGGAATTCGAGCTCGTACTAAACCGAATTTTCGCATCGCGACCACTGATTCGCAGCACGACTTGCCCATTGCGCCGAATCGGCTAGACCAACTATTTATTGCGCAAAAGCCAATCTACTGTAGCGGGACATAAGGTTGGCGACAGCAATGACCACGATTGCGGTCGCGATGTAGACAAGCGGCCACTTGGGGTTCGTTCGTAGAATAAACTCCGAGAGAAGTGCACCGCTCATCGCGCCAGTTGCATATAGGCCATTAAACGTATAGAGGTGCTTAGGTTTTTCGTGTCCCTCCTTGTTCAGGAGCAGGATTAGCGAATTCGTGAAGAACGATAGTGCGGCATAGCCGATAACAAAGCCTGTTGTGATTCTGAAAAAGGTTGGATCAATTCCGAGTGGTTTTGCCATGTCAA
>JBGSNE010000054.1:0-105755 GCA_041739785.1 Pirellulaceae bacterium | reverse complement strand
CTGCCTCAGCCGGCGCCTGCACAGCCTGCGACTCGCTAGACGGTTCGTCAATATTGTTCTGGGCCGCACATTCTTGATTGGCATCTAACGCGATTCCGCAGTCTGTTCCGGCTAGGCGTTAAACGACTGCAGCTGATGATTAGAGTCAGCGCAGTCGTTTAACGCCTAGCCGCAGTTGCTTGTGATTTAAGCGAGTGGTTTTGCGGTTGCGTGGCGGATGATCGTAGCAATACGGTGCGGATACTAATTGTTCACAAGCAACGTAGGCGCCGGCAGGAGTGCGCCAGTGGTGTGATAGAAACTATTTGCCGAGCGATCTGATTTCGCTGCCTCAGCCGGCGCCTGCACAGCCTGCGACTCGCTAGACGGTTCGTCAATATTGTTCTGGGCCGCACATTCTTGATTGGCATCTAACGCGATTCAGCAGTCTGTTCCGGCTAGGCGTTAAACGACTACAGTTGACGTCACGTGAAGGCAGCACGACGCTATGGGGCATGTTAGAATATTGGGCCTGCATCACCCCCGCCCTAGCTCTCACCTGTGAGGATCTGACATGCGCTGGCAAACTCGATTTGCTTTCTTGCTCGCCTTCGTGGCAATTACTTCCCTGGCTATCGCCCAAGAAAAGCCAAAGACCGCGAAGCTTGATCCAGCTATGGATGTCAACCGCGCGGCGAGCACGGGAGTGGTCTGGCATGATGTGACCCAGTGGGGAGTGGAAGGTCGCATACTTCCCGACCAACAACGTGAACGCTGGTTTGATCGTCTGCCCGTTTCGGCCAAGGGAGAGGTTACATCCAACGTGTGGAATCTCAGCCGCGATAGTGCGGGAATGATGGTCCGCTTCGAAACCGATTCCTCATCGATTCATGTGAAATACAAATTGATGGACGGTAACTTGGCGATGCCGCACATGCCAGCCACCGGTGTCAGTGGTGTCGATCTGTATGCTCGTGACCCGGCAGGGAAATGGCGATGGGTACAAGTCGTCAAGCCGGCCGAGCAAGAGATTACAGCTGAGATCATAAAGGGACTCGCACCGGGCAAACGCGAGTATGCGCTCTACCTACCGCTTTACAACGGAGTGGATGCACTGAGTGTAGGCGTGGAGCAAAAGAGTTTATTCCAAGGGGCGGAACCACGCGGAAAACCAATCGTGTTTTACGGAACGAGCATTACGCATGGAGCTTGCGCAAGTCGACCAGGGATGGTGCATACGGCCATTCTGGGACGCAAACTCGATCGACCTGTCGTTAACTTGGGATTCTCCGGCAACGGTCGCATGGATGAAGCAGTGGGCAAGTATTTGGTGCAGGTCGACGCGGCGGCCTATGTGATCGACTGCTTGCCCAATATGCAACCGACTGATGTAACGGCCAAGTGCGTACCGTTGGTGAAGCAGTTGCGAGCCGCCAAGCCCGACACGCCAATTGTATTGGTAGAGGATCGACGCTTCACGAATGATTGGATCATACCGGCCAAGCAGCAGTTTCATACGGAGAATCACGCTGCGTTGCGCGCCGCGTATGAAACTTTAAAGAGCGCTGGCCTCGATCGATTGTACTACATCGAAGGGGATCATCTTTACGGCGATGACAGCGACGGTGCTACCGACGCTTCCCATGCCAACGATTTGGGCTTCATGCGACAAGCAGAGATATTTGCACCGATTCTGCAAGGTGCGCTTGGTGTGGATTGAAACTGCTTTTTGTTTGACTCGTTTTTTTGGCTCATTGCCGAGTGGTTCCGACGCGGAGCGTCGGCCTACTTTGGGTACAAATTATTTTCGAAGGGGAGTACCATGTGGCACATCGCTGCGTCGCGACGTTTGTTGTTTTTGGTTGCATCACTTTGGTCCGTGCACTGCCTGTCAACTCAGTCAACTCAACTGACCGCTCAGGACAAACCGAACATCGTGATCATTCTGGTGGACGATATGGGATATGGCGATCCGACTTGCTTTAATTCTGCGTCGAAGATTCGGACTCCTCATATAGATTCGTTGGCTACCAGTGGCATGCGATTTACCGATGCGCACGCGCCGGGTCCGTTGTGCCATATGTCGCGATATGGTCTGTTGACTGGCCGCTATCCGTTTCGCACTGATGTTGGCAAGTGGCCGAAACACGCTTTAATTGAACCCGGGCAGACCACGCTGGCTTCCCTACTCAAAAAACAAGGCTATCACACGGCCATGGTAGGTAAATGGCACCTAGGGTTTGAGGAGCTGGGCTACGACCAGTCGCTGCCTGGCGGACCGATTGATGTTGGCTTCGATACGTTTTTCGGCATTCGCGCATCGACCGACATACCTCCCTATTTCTATATTCGTGGCGATCGCGCGGTCGCACCTCCCACTCGAGAAATTGCGGACAACAGCACGCCAGGTTGGTCGCCAATTCAAGGTGAGTTTTGGCGAGCTGGACTGATTGCCGAAGATATGGAATTAAAAGATGTATTGCCGCGATTTACAGACGAAGCCATTGCAGTGATCGAAGGACACGCGGCCAAAGCCATTCCAGCAGTTGATGATTCGAACCCACAACCGCTGTTTTTGTATTTAGCTTATCCCGCACCGCACACACCTTGGTTGCCGTCGGCGGAGTTCGCCGGGCGAAGTCAAGTTGGCCTATATGGTGACTTTGCTGAAATGGTTGATGCCATGATCGGACGCGTGCTGAAGTCATTGGACGACGCGGAGTTGAGCAACGAAACGCTATTGATTTTTACCGCCGACAATGGTCCGGTGTGGTACCCAGAGGATGTGGAACGCTTTGCACACGACTCGGCTGGTGGACTGCGCGGCATGAAGGCCGATGCCTGGGAGGCTGGTCACCGCATGCCCTTTATCGTTCGCTGGCCAGGTAAGGTAGAGAAGAATTCGGTGAGTGAGCAATTGGTCTGCTTTACCGATGTGCTGGCGACATTGGCCGCTGTGACGGGCTATCGACGCAGGGCTGACGAGGGGCCGGATAGTTTCGATTTTTCGAGCGTGCTGTCAAGTCAATCATCGAGCGCAACACCGCTTAGAACTTCTGTGGCGATGCACTCTGGCAACGGAATGAAGACGTATCGAAATGGCGATTGGAAGTTGATTGAGGGTTTGGGGTCAGGTGGGTTTTCGGCGCCCAAAAGAATTGAGCCGCAAGCGGGAGAGCCAGCGGTGCAGCTCTATAACTTGCGAACCGATTTGCGTGAGACGAAGAATCTCGCGTCAGAACATCCGGAAATGGTTGAGCGACTGCGTGGGGAGTTGCGAACGATCGAGAAATGAGCTTGTAATTGTGCAGTGAGTTGGCTTAGATAGTGTTGGACACTTGAACGGCACCTCGTCGACGACGTTGAAGGCCAGAGAGCGAAAGTAGGCCGAAGAAAGTGAGGCAACTTGGTTCGGGAACCGCGGATATATTGAAACTCAGTCCGTAGTTGGAAACGGTTCCTGTTTCTTGGATGTAAACCGAGTAGGTTCCGGCCGGTAGTGGAGGAGTAAATCCTGCGCCAAGTTGAAACGGGGCCGAGTTTCCCAAATTATCCAGAATGTCGTCTCCGACGCTCACGCCTGGGCTGGTCCCAACCAAGGCGGAGCCGAGTACTAGGTTCAAGTTGGGAAGCATGTTCGGGTCATTGATTTCATCGCTAGAGAATTCGTAGGTGGGACCACTATCGAGCGAGAGAAACATATTATTCGATGATGAGCTAAAACTGGTCAAAACGATCGAATGCAATCGAAAGCCAGTGGGAACAACAAAACTAAAGATATCCGCTTCTAAGCCGCCGACTGTTCCCGAGACGGTGTTGCCACCTAACATGGCATCTCCCAGCGGCGTTGGCAGCAGATTGTCTCCAGACAAATCGCCGTTAATAGTTTCCACGTATGCGAAACCAGCTTCAGTTTCTGCGGGGGCCAATGTCAGGCAGACAGCTAAGATGCAGACGCCTCGGAGAATTGTCGCGCGAAACATACAAGAAGACTTTCTGTTATCCTGAGAAGAGTTGAGCCAGCGGACAGCACTGCTTTACACTAATCATTGTGTGAATTGCACGCAATCAAATGAGCAACAGATCCGTCGCTTTATTTCGCGGTTTTGTGAGATTACAATTCTTCACATGCATATTCTCTTCAATAGCCCACCCTTTAGGAGTGTTTTTCATGACTTACCAACTTGACAGGCGTTACTTTCTTTCCGCGGCCAGCTTGGCAACTTCTGCATTGGCACTGGGGCATGTGGCCCAGGGCCAGGATAAAAAGAACGAGCAAGCTTTCGACATTTCAATTGCTCAGTGGTCGCTCAATCGCCAGTTCTTTGCGTTCCTGGGGAAGAAACGAGGCGAAGTGGATCGCAAACTCGACCCACAAAACTTTGCGATCATCGCCAAAGAGGAATTCGGCATTGGCGGAGTCGAGTATGTGAATCAATTTTATGTTGACGCCGTGAAGCAACCTGGCTACCTCACAGACTTGAAGAAAAAAGCCGCCGATGCAGGAGTGACCAATGTGTTGATCATGTGCGATGGCGAAGGGAGTTTGGGCGATCCCGATTTCAAGAAACGCTTAACGGCGGTTCGCAATCACATCAAGTGGCTGGAGTGGGCCGCTGAACTTGGATGTCATTCCATTCGCGTCAATGCAGCTTCCAAAGGTACGTACGACGAACAATTGGAACTTGCCGCGGACGGGTTGCGTCGGCTGTGTGAGTTGGGAGATACCTATGGATTGAATACGATCGTGGAGAATCACGGTGGATTTTCGAGCCACGGTCGTTGGCTGCATACGGTGATGAAAATGGTTGATCATCCTCGTTGCGGGACGCTTCCCGACTTTGGCAATTTCTTTATCGAGCGTGGCGAGTCGCCGGTCGAATACAACCGCTACTTGGGGACATCGGAGTTGATGCCCTTTGCAAAAGGCGTAAGTGCCAAGAGTTATGCGTTTGATGACGAAGGGAACGAGACATCGACCGACTTCATGCGGATGATGAAGATTGTGCTCGACAGCGGCTTTAAGGGATGGGTTGGAGTCGAATATGAAGGCCCCACCGATTCGTTCGAAGGGATTAAGCTCACTAAGAAGCTACTTGAACGCGTGCGTGAACAGCTAGCGTAGTTTTTGAGGTGAATATTTTGGAGTGCTCCGAGTTCTCGGAGCTTTCCTTTTCAATCGAGTCAGAAGTGCATGGACATTGGCTGGTGCGGACCGTTCATTTCGCAGGGCGTGTCGACGCTGGTGTTGGCTTAGGGAAAATTGAAAGCTGTGATAAATCCCAGCACTCCAAAACGAGTGTTGGCAATTTTGGAGTGCTCCGAGTTCTCGGAGCTTTCCTTTTCAATCGAGTCAGAAGTGCATGGAAGTTGGCTGGTGCGGACCGTTCATTTCGCAGGGCGTGTCGAGGCTGGTGTTGGCTTAGGGGAAATTGAAAGCTGTGATAAATCCCAGCACTCCAAAAGAAAAACGCTTGACATTTTAAACTCGCTGTCGTAAACTTTGCTTTGCAGAGTAAAGTGTCTTAGGCGTGGGAGTAACTGCCATGCGGCTGGAACAAGCGTTGGTGGATTTGCAGTGTATTCATGCACATTTAGAGCGAACGCAGCGGGCGAGTTGCTATCGCTCGGCTTCGATTGGCGGTAGTGGGGTGGTCGCACTTGTGGCTGGCGTGGGCCAACCTTATTGGATGCCTGCGGCGGCACAGGATGTGGTTACCTTCTTTGGATATTGGAGCCTAGTAGCGGTAGCCAGTGTTGTGTTGATCGGAGCGGAGATCGGCTTTCGCTATGCATGGAGGTCAACAGCGCTGTTGCGGCAGCAGACACGTCAATCTCTAGCCGAATTTTTTCCGTTTGTAGCGGTGGGCGCACTTTTGGGATGGGCGGTGCTAAAGTCTGCACCGGAACACGTGAGCATGTTACCAGCTGTGTGGGCGTGTCTGTTTGGCTTGGGAGTATTGGCGTCGCGTCATCGATTGCCAGCCGGAGGAATCTGGATAGCGGGCTACTATTGGTTGGCGGCCGTGCTCTGCGTTCAATGGGGAACCGGTCCGAATTCGCTCGCGCCCTGGACCATAAGTCTGACATTTGGCACGGGGCAGCTATTGACTGCGGCGCTGTTGTATTTTTACTCCGAGGTTCGACATGGCCAAGAAGCAAGTAGCCAATAGTGGTCAAGCCTCCCACGCCAGGCTGACCGGACCGGGACGTTTTTCCTACGAAGGTTTGGAACGCGTGTTCCATGAAAAGGCTCGGCTAGGGATCATGACCTGCTTGATCAGTCACCGCCAGGGATTGGCCTTTTCAGATCTCAAGGAGCTATGCGCTCTTTCCGATGGTAATTTGAATCGGCACTTGGAAGTACTCAAGGAGGCAGAGTTGATCGAAGTCGAAAAGGTTGGTGCCGGGCGCGGGGCCAAATCAACGGTGGGAATCACCCACGAAGGTCAAAAAGCCTTTATGCGTTACTTGAGCGAACTCCAGAGGGTCATTGAAGACGCATCCAGATCAACAGCGTTGAAACCACGCGTCGACCCTCAAGCCTTTGGTTCGACTTAAATCGAATTAGAAGTTGCCAACGTTTTCGGCAAATTTTTTTCTCAAATAGCTTTGCAGTACAGAGTTTTGTCATGAGCGACGCTTCCCTTTCTGAACACGTCCCGCCTCCCGTGGCCCAACCTTCGGTGTTGTTGGACTCTGAGGAGGATGGCACGCAACGAACAATCAAACCGTTAGGTTTGTTGAGCGTACTCGGGCTCGTGACGACTGCCGACTACTGCTTGTACCAAGGTGCAGGAGGGCTGAGTGGTTGGGCGGTATTCCTATTTGCTGCCGCTATCTGTTTAGGATTCGGAATCGGACATTGTCGTTACCGAGTGTTGGGAGGGGGCCTGTTAGCACTTTTGCTGCTGACCTCTGTGCGATTGGCTTGGCAAGGCAATGCTGGCCTGATCGCGGCCGGGGTGGTGCAGCTTGCGGCACTGGCGATGGCCATGCACGGTCGCCATCCGTGGATTGACAATCTGCTGTGGTTCATCGCCCGTTTGATCCCCAGGGGAGTCGTTGCATTTCCTACCGCCGTTCTCTCTTCGACGGGGCTGGCAAACTTGGCCAGTGGTCGGCGGTTGCTGAACTACGGGGTGCCGCTGGTAGTGTGTAGCGGCTTTATCGCGTTGTTTGTCTACGCCAATCCCGCTGCCATTGCATGGTGTACTGATTTAATTGGCAGCGCTTTCCAGCGAATGCAGGAGTGGGTGCTCAGTGTCCCTATTCCTCAATTGCTGTTGTGGGGATTTGTCATGGTACTGGGGTTGGGGGCGCTCTCGCCGAACTGGACGCGCTGGCAGTTTGAGCGGTCAAGGAGTACGACAAATCCAAAGCCGCGGGAGTTGGAGTCGCAGTGGTATGTCCCCAGCCGCAATGTATTTTGGGGAGTCATTGTCACGTTTTCGATCTATTTGATTTGCGAGTTTGCAACCTTGTGGTTTCGTGAGTTTCCGCAGGGCTTCTACTATTCGGGCTATGCTCATCAAGGGGCGGCATGGTTAACGCTGGCCCTATTGTGCACCACGCTGGTTTTATCAGCGATTTTCCAAGGTGAGTTGCTCGATGATCCGCGGGTGGTTGAGCTCCGCAAGTTAGCTGGAGTGTGGTCGATACTCAATTATGTACTGGCTATATCGGTCTACCATCGTTTGTTGATCTATGTTGAATTCAACGGCATGACCTTCATGCGAATGATAGGTTTCTTCGGTATTAGTAGCGTGGTGGTGGGTTTTAGCCTGGTGCTGTGGAAGATTCATGCGCGGCGGTCGTTCGAATGGTTAGTTCAGCGGCAATTGCTGGTGTTGGTCTTTGCCCTCTATCTGCTGGCTCTGACTCCCGTAGACTGGATCGTGTATAGGATCAATACCGGCCGAGTACTGCGCGGTGAGCTGCCTCCAATAGTGCAAGTTACGGAGCAACGCCTATCGCCCGAAGCTTGGTTGTCGATCTGGCCTTTGGTCGACTGCCAGCAGCCGTTAGTTCGTGATGGAGTGCGAGCGCATTTGGCAGAGCTCCTCGTCGTACAATCCCCAGGTGTGGAGGCTGCTGGTTGGCAACAGAATCAGGTTTCGCATCGGTTGCTCCAACGCAAACTGGCCGAGCACCGAGAATTGCTGTTGGAGTTTACTGCGGACGAAACTACGCGTCGGGCTGCCATGAAGCGGCTCAAAGAATTCGCGTACCAGTGGTATTAAGGGGAAATTAGTAATCGCGGCAGGCATGTTTTTCGCGACTTCGTAAATTCCGATAACGCGAATCCTTGCCACTTGCCGCTGCGCGAGTTAAGTTAAACAGGTAGAATTGGCTTTCGCGTTCGTGAGGACGTTGGCGGCGAATTTGGCGGCGTCGCTTGCTTATCTTGTTCAACACTTATCGAATTATTGGTCTGCGTGGGAATGGCACGAGGCTAAGAATTTCCTCGCAGCGGAATTCGCCAAGAATTTCGGCTTTTCGAGGAAAAACGGTGACGGTGGAAATTCTTGGCGAATTCCGCTACACCTTAACCAGGTGCCATTCGGTCTGAGTGGTTTTTCTCGACCACACTTGGTAAATTAGGCAGTACTGTTCAAACAACTTTTAGTTGTAGCCGAACTCGCCAAGAGTTTGGGGATCACAAAGTTGACCAAAGGCTTGGCAACTTCGGCTACACATACCCATGAAACGAAACTCGTCCGTCGTGGTTCTGCGCTGCTTGAAACTATGGAATGGTAATCTGCACTCCCGGCACCCGTGGATTGGGTCCGTGCTCTGGTGTTGTTTGTTATTGGCGTTCACCCCGTGTGCTCGAGCCGATGAACCGTATGAACGCTTCTTGCAGAAATTGCGCGATGAGCAGTTATTTGATTTAGCGTTAGTCTACTTGAATGATTTGCAAGACAAGCCGAATGTGAGTGGTAAGTTTAAGGCGGATATTGAACTGGAGCGGGGGCTACTGCTTTATCAGGCCGCCGCCATCATGCCGGCTTCGAAGCCCGAGCGTCCTCAGAAGCTAGATGACGCCGAAGCGGCTTTGCAAAACTTCATGAACACTCGTAAGCAGCATCCTCGCCGAGGCGAGGCGCGGATGAAACTTGGCGAACTGTTGTTGGCTCGCGCTGAGGAGGCAAGGTCGCAAGCGGGCACCGACTCGGCGCAAGACAATACGGAAGCCATCAAATTCTACACCGAGGCTTACCAGCTATTCGAGGCGACCATTGGCGAGTTGGCAGGGATTTTGGAGGGGCTCAAGGGCGCACGCACGGATTCCGCCGATACCGCAGCCGTCGCCTACCGTCTGAAATTACAGCAGGACATTCGGCAGTCCCAGTTGCTGTCGGCCAAGTCGGTTGAGGATCGTGGACGCAGCCGAGCGGCATCGAGCCCTGAACGGACTAAGGACCTGGAAGCAGCCCTGAAAATGTTCAGCGACTTGTATTCAAAGGAGTTGGGGTTGGTCGCTGTTCGCAACTATGCGCTTTTCTACCGCAGCGGGATTCAAGCAACATTGGGAAAGATTGACGATGCCATCGACGGCTATCAACGGATTACCGACGCGGAGGGTGTCGACTTTTTGCGGCCACTTCAATCGCAGGCCACCAGCGAATTGATCAAGCTGCTGGCTCAGCAGCAGAAATTCCCCCTGGCCGTTGATCGTGCCGAAAAATGGCTCGCGGATTTGCGACCTGACGAACGCTCCACAGCCGAGACGATGACTCTGAAGCTCGAATTGGCCAAATTGAAATTCGACTGGTCTGAGGCGCTCAAGGCCAAAGATCCTGAGGATCGTGTGGCCGGACGCTTGGTCCGCGATTTGCGCGGCGAACTGCGGAGCTTGATGCGCACCCCGGGGGCTCACGTGGAGGAGACGCGCGCATTGTTGGGAAAGCTGGGTGTCGAAGAGACGCTGGCGCCGAGCGAAGAACTCCCATCCGTGAAAAACTTTGCCGAAGCGCTGGCGGCCGCGCAGGAGAGAATTGATCGTTCGGAAACTGCCTCGATCGGCATCGAAGCCCTCAACCTGGAAATAGCGGATGGAAAAACATCGGTCGAGCGCCAGCAAGAATTGAGCAAACAACTGAGTGTCTCGCAAGCGGCAATTGATGTTGACCAACAACAGGCAATCGACTTATTGCGAACCGCCTTGCGGCTCTACCAGTCGAGCGACGAGCGTGAGCAGTTGTTCGACGCGCGGTTTCGATTGGCCTTTTTGCTGCTCAAGCAACAAAGGCCCTGGGAGTCCATGGCTGTGGCTCAGTTTTTGTCGCGATCCGCGGCTGGTACCGACCAAGGGCTGCGGGCAGCGGCGATCACGTTGGGAAGCTTCAGCGACCTGCTGCGCACGGCTGGACCTGACGCCAAAAGCGAACTGACCGACCAGCTTCAACCGTTTGCTGAATATTTGGTTGTGACTTGGCCAGATTCTGCCGAAGCGTCGGCCGCGGCGTCAGCGCTAGTACAATTGGCTCTGATCAACAAGAACTTTCAACAAGCCCAACAATTCCTAAATCTAGTGCCGGCAGGGAATGCTGCGACGGCCAAATTGCGACGAGATGCTGGGCTTACGTTTTACGGAAAATACTTAGAAGAAAAGAATGCGGCCGGTGAGGATGCAGAGATTACGCAACAGCTTCGTCAGCAGGCGATTGAATTGCTGCAAACCGGTGTGGCTGGATTGACACTGGAAACGCTCGACGCTGGTGCGATGGATGCGGTCAACGTGGTCGCGCGGTTGTTATTGTCCGATGGCAAACTCGACGCGGCGACGGGAATGATCTTCGATGCAGACAGTTCACCATTGAAGGCCTTAGAGAAAGATGCCAGCGGTGTACCACCGCGAGTCGTGATGGAGACCTACCGCACGGCCATCCAATTGACGATCGCCTTGCTCAGCGAAGACAAACTCCCGGCAGATCAAGCCATTGCTCAAATTCGCGAGATGATCAAGAAATTGCAGGGGGCTGCGACTGACCCGGCCAGCAGTGAAACACTGGCCAGTATTTTCGTAAGTTTGGCGCGGGATCTCAAGGAGCAACTGGTTGCGACCAAGGACGATAATAAACGCAAAAAAATGTCTGAAACGTTGTTGATCGTGGCTATCGAAGCCGCCAAGGCAAACAGTTTTAATACGGAGTACTGGGCCGCAGACACAATTATCTCAATCGCCCAGGAATTGGAGACGACTCCCGGTGGCAAACCTCAAGCCTCAACGGCCTACCGTGAAGCGACCAAGATATTGGAGGAAATCCTAGCGAAGGAACAAAGTCAGCCTGGCTGGATCAGTCCTCCCGGCTATGCAACTCAGCTTCGCTTAAAGCTGGCGCAGACATCGCGCGGCTTGGGGGACTTCAAAAATGCGATTGAGCAATTGGCGACGATTCTGGAAACCAACAACGGTTTGCTAGATGCGCAGATGGAGGCGGCTAGAACCTATCAAGCCTGGGGGGCGAATTCACACTTGGGTTTTAAGTTAGCCATTGAAGGTGGACGTCCCGACCCGAAGACGCGTAGGAAGCTGCTTTGGGGTTGGGGGGGGATTCAAGAGAAGACTGCCAACCAACCAAATTTTACGGAACAGTTCTTCGAAGCTCGCTATCAGCTTGCCTATTGCCGTGTGCAATACGCGCGGGGTGTGCAAGATCCAAAGTTAAAAGCCGAGGAGCTGGCACGCGCCGAGCGAGATATTGAGATGACCGCTAAATTGTATCCTGAATTGGGTGGTCCTCTCATGAAGAAACGGTTCGAAACGCTGCTCAAAGCGCTTAAGAGCTCACGTTAAAAAAGATTACAGCGCCGCCCGGAGTGTCACGCGCCGTCGAATTGGTCGTTAAACCCGCAGCCGTTGGCGAGGTTCACACGCAAGATCCCCTTTCAACTTTTAATGTTGCGATTTATGAAACTGAATCTATTCACATTTCCCATCGTCTTGGTCGCGTTGGCTGGCGGCGTGGTTCCCGCACAGGCACAGGATCGCGTTTATCCCAAACGCGATACGGTGGCCTCGGGAAAAATCGTCGAGATAAACCCGGCGGCGGTGAAAATTACCGTGCGTGGTAAGGATCAGACCTACGACATGAGTGACGTCCGCAAGGTCTCGTTCGATGGCGAACCCAATACGCTGGATCGAGCGCGGGAGAGCGTCGTTCAAGGGCAATACGAACAAGCCCTAGATGAAGTCAAAAAGATTCCACTTGAGAGCCTGGAAAATCCGCTGGTCAAGCAGGACGTCGAATTTTATCGCTACTACTGCGAAGGCAAACTGGCGTTGGCGGGCAATGGCGACAAGGAGGCGGCCAGCAAGGGACTGATCGCTGTAGCGTCAGCCAACCAGAAAACACATCATTTGTATGAGATCAGCGAGTTGCTCGGTGAGCTCAAAGTGGCTGGTGGTCAGCCGGAACAGGCCATTCCCTTTTTTAACATGCTCCTGAGCGCGAAGGGGTCAGACACCAAAGCGCTGGGTGTTTATCGATTGGGCGAAGTGCAGTTGGCTCAGGGCAAACATGAAGAAGCCAAAGTGCGATTTGAGCAATTGTCAGGAGCCACCAGCAGCAGTCCCGAGATGGGACGCTTGAAGAGTCTAGCCGAAGTTGGCTTGGCCGTTTGCGACAACTTGGCTGGTAACAGCCAACAGGCACTTGAGAAGCTCGACGGGTTAGCTCAGCAATTTGATTCCACCGATCAAGGGTTATTCGCTCGTATTAACAATGCGCGTGGCGCGTGTTACACATCCCTAGGGAAAACCAATCAAGCCTTGCTAAGTTATCTACAAACCGACCTGATGTTTTTCACCGATGGCGAAGCGCACGCCGAGGCGCTTTATCACTTGTCTCAGTTATGGCCCAAGGCTGGTCAACCCACGCGGGCCGCCGAAGCCAAAGAGCGCCTCGGTTCACAGTACGCGTCAAGCAGTTGGGCGAATAAATAGCAGGACGGACAGAAATATTCATTCAGCAAATAAAGTCAATAAATCGTTACGCGGCTTCCGTTTGCTGCCGTTGGATGCGGGTGACGTGCAATAGGTACAGATGTTCGGCTGTTTCACCTCCATCCGTGGTCAAATAGATCCAATGCTTCATAAGAAGCGCCGTCTCTGGATGCTTTACCGTGATATGTGTGCCGTCGCTCATGACGATAGTGAAGGGAACAAATGGCTTCGCCTTCAGCATCTTCTTCAGTTCTTCTTGCATCGACCTTTCTTCCTTCGATATGCGGCCACTCCAGCCCAGTTTCGTCTTCGGAAATACCTACTGATCATTACATTATACCTTTCTCACATTGGCTGCGTCCACTGACGATTCGCTACGGTGGCCGCAAAAGGGACGCATGGAGAACTGAGCCACCGTGACTGTTTGACACGCTATCGACAAAATTTTGAGGTAGACTCACAAGCTTTCCGTGCACTGATGTACAATCGAGGTATCGGCCCATCTGAAGGGTACACCTTTTCCTTTTCGCCCTAAGCTAAGAACCCAACGAACAAGTTGTCTGACGCATTTGAGGCCAGTAAATTCTTGTGAATTTAGACTTGTCTGAGAGTGTTAGACACGTTGTTGTAAGGTTCTATCCATTGGAGTAGCAGTATGAAGGACTCGTCGAGTCGAGTTATTGAGCAGCGGCAGCCAATCAACCCGTTGAGTGGATGTGTGGCACGAAGTGCGTCCGCTTGGATGTGGCTGGTGCTCTTCGGGCTGTCGTTTGTTTTTGGCCAACGTGCGGTGGCACAAGATGACGCTGATTTACTGAAGGAATTGGGGGGGGATATACCAGCAGTAGTAGAGCCGGCTCCGGGTGCCGCAGGCGCGGTGCCAGCGGCAGACGCGGCCGTCGATGAAACTGGTCCCAAGGCGCCCAGCAATCTCTTGGCTTGGACATTTCAAGCGCTGGGCGTGTCCTACACCGTCGTTTTCTTGGCCTTGTCCATAACGCTGCTAACGCTGATCGTGATGAATTTGATCGCCGCGCGGCGCGACAATATCTGTCCACCGGACTTGGTGGAAGGTGTCGAACAGCATTTGGCGGCCGGCCAACCGCAAGAAGCAGCCGAACTGATTCGCACCGATGACTCGTTTCTCGGGCAAGTCGTCTCCGCGGGGCTGGGTAAGCTCAGCAAAGGACATTCCCACGCCGTCGAAGCGATGCAAGAAGTGGGTGAAGAGGAGACGATGAAGATGGAACACAATTTAAGCTACATGGCATTGATCGGTAACATCAGCCCCATGATCGGTTTGTTTGGTACGGTCCAAGGGATGATTAGTGCCTTTCGCACAATCGCCACGTCCGGGTCAACTCCCAGACCAGGAGATCTGGCGATGGACATTTCCACCGCATTGTTCACCACCTTGGCAGGCTTGGCTGTCGCGATTCCTGCAATTGCCGTTTACAACATTTTGAGAAATCGCGTCCAACGTTTGACGTTGCAAGTCGGTGTGACCAGCGAAGAGTTGATAGAAAAGTTTCAAGGGTAGCCGTTAAGTGGGTCACGCTTGAGTGGGTCACGCTTGCCGAGCGTGACTTAGTTAGCACAGTAAAGAGAGAACTCAGCAGGTCAGCTGGAATGGGAGTGGATGATTGGGGCTCAGTCACGTCCGGCAGACGTGACTCACTTAGTCACTCCCGGCAGGACCGACCCACTTAGTCACTCCCGGCAGGAGCGACCCACTTGTTTCAAACACACAGATCTATTGCCTGAAAACACTATGCGTATAAAACAATCGACGGCCCCGCCGGCCGAGGCTGATCTGACGCCGATGATCGATATGACGTTCCAGTTGATCGCCTTCTTCATGGTGCTGATCAATTTTTCTCAGAGCGAACAGAACGACAAAGTAGTCCTCCCCACCAGCGAATTGGCGAAGCCGGTTGATGCGCCGATAGAGTTCCCAATTATCGTTCATATGACCAGCACGGGATCGATTGTGATTGGTGGAGATGAGATTGGGCTTGGTGGGTTGCGCAGTCGGCTGGCACCTGAGCTATCGCTCCTGACGCTCGAAGGGAAGACGGCCCGTGATGCGAACATAATCATTCGTGGTCACCGCGCGGTCCCGGGAGGGCAAGTTCAAGATTTGATCAGCAAATGCCAAGAATTGGGTTTTGAAAAGTTCGCCTTGCGCGTAAAGGAAGAGATCTGATGAAGTTTCGCCATTCCAGGTCACAGCACGACAAGACCGAATTGTCGATGACCTCAATGATCGACATCGTTTTTCTGTTGTTGGTCTTCTTTGTGATGACCTTTAAGATCAGCGCGCAGGAAGGCGACTTCAATGTCAAGATGCCGTTGCAGGAAAGCGGCGCTCCCGCGGACAATACGCAGTTGCCATTGAAACTAAGACTCAAAGCGGACGCCAATGGTAACCTCAGCGAGATTGTGCTCAATGATACGCAATCGTTCGGAACCGACTGGGAGCAATTGCGAGGGTATGTGGTGCAACTCGTGGGCGATCAGGCGGGGCCGACTGATGAGGAAGGGCCCGAAGTGGAGATCGATCTCGATACCAATCTACATTACGTGCATGTCATCGAGGCTATCACGGCGGTGACCGGCTATCGCAGCGGCAATGACATCGTGCGGCTGATCGACCGCATTAAGTTTGCAAAGAAGCGAGAATAGCAGGCAACGCAATAGGATTGGCGCAAGCTCAAGCCGTAGCGGAATTCGCCAAGGATTTCGGCAGTCAGCCAGGAAAGGCTGACGCGTGGTTAGGCTCTGGGGTGGAATTGTTTGTGGATGCGTTTGAGCCGCGAACTGTCGACGGAGGTGTAGATCTGCGTAGTTTGGATGCTGGCGTGACCGAGCAGTTCCTGGATTTGCCGTAGGTCGGCTCCGCCGGCGAGCATGTGCGTGGCGAAGCTATGGCGGAGCGTGTGGGGGCTAATGTCTGGATCGATATCGGCGCGGAGCGCATAGCGTTTGACCAATTCCCACACGGCTTCCCTCCGCAGACGTTTACCCGTCCGCGACAGGATCAGCCATTTGGCTACGACCGGATCTCGCTCGCCGAGCAACTCAGGCCGCCCATCGGCCAGATAATCTTTGATGACGCTTATGGCTCGGGCGCCGATTGGAACCATCCTCTGTTTGGAGCCCTTCCCTTCGACCAGGCAGAAACCTTCGCTTAGATGAACATTGGCCAACAGCAGGTCGCAAACTTCGGAAACGCGGCAACCAGTGGCGTACAGTAGCTCCAAAAGGCACAGATCGCGTTGCCAGTAGGTGTCATATCGAGCTGGGGCTGCCAGGAAGCGATTGATGGCGGCGGGGGTAATCGCTTTGGGGATGCGCTCCCACATTTTCTGCGATCCGAGCAATTCGGCAGGATTATCTTGGACAATGCCCTCTAACTGCAGGTATTTGAAAAACATGCGGGTGGTTACAATGGCCCGAGAAATGGAGGCGGGGGCCAAATGCTCCGCTTGCAATGAAGCGACAAATTCACTTAAATCCGACAGTTTGAGACGGCTGACCGAATGGCTAGAGCCTATCCAATTGAGCAGACGTTGCAGATCGCGGCCATAGGCGCTGACGGTATTCTCCGACAAATGGCATTCGGTCCGCAGGTAGCTGGTAAATTTTTGGTGCCAGTTGCTCCCCAATTCGGCCGGTGGCAAGCTACTGGAGACAATTCCTTTTTGGCGAAGTCGGCTAAGCTTACTGGCCATCGTGGAATGGGAACCTGTGTTCTACTGGTGAAATAACTCGTAGCGGAAGTCGCCAGAACTTTGGGAAAGTCAAGCCTCGCTAAGGTTAATGTCGGCGGAAGCAAAGCAACGAAATCGGTTTAGTCGGTGGTGTTTGCAGCAGTGTCCCGTGGCGGGGCGTGGGTGGCACCAACCTAGCGCTATGATTCGAATAAAAGGATTCTGAGGATGAAGGTGTTGGTGATAGGTGGTGCGGGATACGTCGGTTCGCACACCGTGCGGCGATTGGTGCGTAGTGGCCATGACGTGGTGGTCTACGACAATTTGTCACGCGGTCACCGGCATAGTGTTCCCGAGGGGACCTTTGTCCAAGGGGAGCTGGCCGATCGAGCGAACTTGAGACGCGTGCTAAGCGAACATGGGATCGAGGCCGTGATGCACTTCGCAGCCTTTGCTTTGGTGGGCGAGTCGGTTGCGCAGCCAGCGATGTACTATCAGAATAATGTCAGCGCTCCGCTGGAGTTGCTCGAAGCGATGCGCGCCGAGGGGGTGTGGCGCATTGTGTTCTCGAGCACCACCGCCACTTATGGTCAACCCGACAAGATGCCGATCGCTGAGAGTACTCTGCAACTGCCGATCAATCCGTATGGCTTTACCAAGCTAGTTTTCGAACACGCCTTGACCGACTATGCCCAGGCGTATGGGTTTGGATGCGCGGCGCTGCGATATTTTAATGCGGCGGGTGCCAGTCCAGACGGAGATATCGGTGAGGACCATGATCCGGAAAGCCACCTGATACCCTTGGTCCTGCAAACCGCCTTGGGGCAACGCGCGCGGATCGGAATATTCGGTGAGGACTATCCCACACCCGATGGCACGTGTATCCGTGACTACATTCACGTGGATGACTTAGCCGACGCTCACTTGAAGGCGCTGGGCTTGCTTGTCCCAGGAGCCAATTTGCAATTGAACTTGGGGACCGGTCGTGGACAGAGCGTGCGACAGATTATTGAAGCCTGCCGTCAAGTGACCGGGCATTCGATTCCTACTTCCGTCGAAGAACGTCGCCCAGGTGACCCTGCCGAACTTGTGGCAGATAGCAGTTTGGCGCAACGCGTGTTGGGTTGGGCACCGAAATACACAGAGATCGAATCGGTTGTGGAAACGGCCTGGCGTTGGCATAGTTCTCATCCGCGCGGCTACGCGAGTTAGTAGATCTCTGCCCAAGAGATTTTCGGCAGAGCCTTGTAGCGGAACTCGCCAAGAGTTTCGGCTGAGTGTGAGAGCGGAACTCGCCAAGAGTTTCGTCGGTCCGTAGGGCCAAGTGGAGTCGAACGACTGCAACTCTTGACGAGTTCCGCTACTAGGGAGAGACTTCTATGCAAAATGTGATTGTCGACAAGCCATATCAGTTTATTGCACCGCATCATGGCGATTGGGTGCCGTGGTTGATACAGAAGCTGCGAATTGTCGATTTGTATTTGAGTAAGTGCGAAGGGATCGAGTCGCATGAAGTGCGCGGCAGCGAGCATCTGCAGGAAAGTTTGCAAGCGGGACATGGAGTTGTATTGGCCCCCAATCACTGTCGATATGCCGATCCGATCGCCATGGGCTGGTTAGCGCGCCAAGCCGACGTGTATATCTATTCGATGGCCAGTTGGCATCTGTTTCACCAGAGTCGTTTGCAGGGGTTTGCAATTCGCATGTGCGGTGGCTTCAGTGTCTATCGGGAAGGCGTTGATCGCCAATCGCTGAATACGGCCATTGAGGTATTGGTGCAGGCCAAGCGGCCGCTGGTTGTATTTCCAGAAGGGACCGTCTTTCGCACCAACGATATTCTCCAACCACTATTGGATGGAGTCGCTTTCCTAGCCCGCACGGCTGCCAAGCGTCGCGCCAAGCATGATGGAGGAAAGGTAGTTATTCACCCGGTGGCGATCAAATATCTGTTTCGGGGAGATCTGGAGAAGTCTCTTGAACCAACGCTGTCTGCGATCGAACAACGACTAACGCTCCATCGCACTGGCATTAAGCAGTCACTCATCGAGCGAGTGTCCAAGGTCAGCCGAGCCATACTCGCCTTACAAGAGATAAAATACTTGGGGAGCGTTCAAAGTGGCTGCATTTCCGAGCGACAACGTCTATTAATCGAACACCTCTTGTGTCCATTGGAGCAGGAGTGGTTGGGACGTTGCCTGCAGGAAACGATCATGCCTCGCGTCAAGCAGTTGCGGACTGCGATCGTTCCACGCTTGCTGCTGCCCGAAACAACCTCGGAAGAAAAGGGACGGCTGTGGACGCAATTGGCCGATATCTACGTGGCCCAACAAATTGCTACCAGCGTCAGCGACTATTTAGATGCTCCCACCGATACGCGAATTCTAGAGTCGGTTGAGCGGATTGAAGAGGATTTGACCGATCGCGCACGGGTTCATCGACCCTTGCACGCGATTTTGCAAATCGGACCGGCCTTGGAGGTCGACAGTCAGCGACCATCGCGTGAGGGAGACGATCCGCTGATGATCCAATTGGCCAATAGCTTGCGTGGGATGCTGGAGCGGTTGTCCCACGAGGCGAAACCCATGTAGCGGAAGTCGCGTGGCTTTCGGAAGTTGTTCAAGCCAAGTGACACGATTCGGAGTGTCCGGAGTCAAGCTCGCCGAAAGTCTTGGCGACTTGCGCGACATGGATTGTTCGCCTCAAAGAGTTGGTTGACCCACAGCTGAGCCCATGGCGGGGAGCAAATTCTTAACTTGCTGAACTTTGAGTTGAGTTAACTCGACCTCCCCCAGTTTAGCGTTTTGCTGCGTTGTTGAGTGGGTGGCAATTTTGGCTGCTTCCATCACCGTCTGGCTGGCTCCAATGCGACGCAATTTGGCGACTTCGGAACGCAAAGTTAAAATCTCAGCTTGCAAACAATGAATTGGCTCAGCCAGATCTTGCCAGTAATCATCATCACGAAATTTCAACGCGCGACAATTGGGATTATCATTGAGTTCGGCCAAGTGTTGACGCAGGCGGTAGATAGGGCCTACGAATAGATTGCTCAGGCGCACAATATCGAAGATGATCAATGGCAAGCACAGTATGGCGCTCGGCAGCCAAGGCCAGAATTGCGTGAAGAGCACCTCAGTGTGTTTGGTGAGTGACCAATCTGGATACTGGTAATATTGGAAGCAAGCTGTTCCCAGGCTTACGTACAAGAGTGCAGAAACCCAGTAGAGAAAAATTCGCCCGATTAGTACCCCTTGGACACTGCTGTCGATCCAAACTTTTTGCCTCAGAACCATAGCGAAAAACTCAAAGGTTGGTGTGTTATGGGCCGTTAAGGGCGGCGGCCGATTTGTTGAAGCTGGAACCGGTAGCCGTGGACAAGGCCTGAACGCTAGAGATGAGGGCGCTTACAATCAGGGCCATAATCACGGCGTATTCGACAGCCGTGGGACCGTCTTCGCTGGCCAGAAATCGCTTCGTTTTTTCCAAAAAGGATAGCACTTTAGTGTTCCTTGACCCGTATTCAATGTAGCGGAACCGATTAACTTCTTTTCTCAAGCCTAGCTTGCAATCTGCTGACTCGTGGCGAATGTTGTTCCAATTTGAGCGCAAGGTCGAGTACAGGAACTGGTTCAAACGGTAAAATCGGACTAACCTGTAGTCTTGGTCGTTTAACCCGGATTATTCATGAGCCGAGGGGCGTGAGCGCCCGGGCCTCCTGAAAAGCCTAGGAAACCGAGGGCTTACGCCCTTCGGCTCACAAGGTCATGAATAATCCGGGTTAAACCCGCAGCCGAAGGCGAGGTTAGTCCCGATGGTAGTTGGTCCGCGCCAGCGGCTCAGTAATTTGCAATAAAAACGAGAAAACGCCTCTATGTTTGGCCCAATACTACAACGTGAATGGTTGGTAGCTCCGCGCAGACTGCGCTTCTATGCACAGCGCGTTGTGTTTGTGTTGGTGTTATTTAGTTTGGTATGCACGGCTTGGGCTTTGATGGCAGGTATTCAGCATGTGCGAAACCTAGGGGATTTGGCTCGCTTTGGTGGGTTGGTATTTCAGATTGTCGTTCCCTTGGAATTGATCGTCGCATTGTTTCTTTCGGCAGTGGCAGCGGCCAGTAGCGTTAGCCAAGAAAAAGATCGGCGAACATTGATTCTGTTGTTGTTAACGCGTTTGAACAGTTCAGAAATCGTGTTGGGGAAACTGATGTCGACTTTGGTCGGCGTTGCCAATTTGGTTTTTTCGGCATTGCCATTGTTGCTTTTAATTGCGGTATTGGGGGGTGTCAGTGCGGCACAAGTGTTTGCGGCGACGGCTATTATCGTTGTGACTTCTACCTGGACCGGAGCGTTAGCAAATCTAGTTGCTTTTTGGCGGGAGAAGACTTTCCAGACACTGGCGATTACGCTTTTGGCAATCGTTGGCTGGTTGGTATTCTGCGAAGCGATTGCGGCTGGAAGTTTCGCGGGGCTTGATCCCACCTGGGCTGAATTGCTTAGCCCGATACGTGCGGTGTGGGGCGTGTGTCAGCCGATCGGGGCAAGGACGTGGAGCTTTTTGCCGGGTGGATTAGCGGCGGCTCATTGTCTACTGGGAGTGTTGGCCACCCTACTCTTTTCGACCGTGGCCATCTTGCGATTGCGGACCTGGAATCCGTCTCAACAAGTTCGCCCGCAAGCACCCGAGCCGGATGAGAACTATGCAATGGCATCTGGTTCGGCACCGACGGAAGCTCGCTCTTGGAAGGTTCGCGCTCCGCGACCGATGTGGAATAATCCAGTGCTCTGGCGAGAAATGTGTACCTGGGCCTACGGTCGCAAATTGTTAATCATTCGTTTGGCGTATGTTGGATTATTCATGGCTGCCATGCTTGGCCTGTACTGGTCGGTTACCTCCGGAGCGGCCTTGCAGCGGAGTCGTTTGGCGGACGAATTGATACCGATCTCCGCTCGAATACTGACGCCGTTTTTTGTCGTTTCCTTCGTAATGATCAATGCCCTGGCGGTTAACTCGATTACTAACGAACGGGATGGTCAAGCGCTCGATCTATTGCTGGCCACTCAAATCACGCCGACTCAATTTTTGTTGGGCAAGCTGCTCGGAGTACTGTATGTGACCAAAGAGATGCTGCTGCTGCCAATCGCTCTCAGCGGATATCTTTGGTGGCAGGGAGGATTAACGACGGAGAACTTGGTTTTTACGGTCGGTGGATTGTTGGTCATGGATCTGTTTTCGGCCATGTTAGGGGTCCACTGTGGTATGATCTATAGTCAATCGCGGACAGCCATCGGCACCAGTTTGGGAACGCTGTTTTTTCTGTTTCTGGGCATCGCCACCTGCATGATGATTATGATGAGCTTTCGAGGGTCTTTTACGCGTCAGCTACCGCCATTCTTAGCGATTATTCTTGGTGGTGGAACAGGGTTGTATGTGGCCATGGGAAGTAGGAATCCGAGTCCGGCTATCGCGTTGGCCGCTTTTGGCCTTCCCTTTCTGACCTTCTTTGCCATCACCAGCTTTATTCTACGCGGTCAAGAGATGGTGGTCTTTTCGGTCATCATGGCAGCTTACGGTTTTGCCACAACGGCCATGATCGTCCCGGCCTTAAGTGAATTTGATTTCGCTATGGGACGCACGCGCACCGTCGACGACGAAGGCTAGGTATGCTTGAGACCCTGGCTAGTGTATGGACATATCTGCCCGGATTGCTGGTTTTGCTGTTGCTGAGTGGATTCTTTTCAGGCAGCGAGGCAGCCTTCTTTTCATTGACCCTGAGCCAGCGTCGTGAACTGGGCAAAGGAACTCGCGCCGCCCGTGCTGCTCACCACCTGCTCGAGCGATCTGAGCGATTGTTGATGGGGATTCTGTTTTGGAATCTAGCCATCAACCTTTCCTACTTTTCGCTTGTTTCGCGGGCAGCGCTCGGAGTGCAAGCCTTGCCCAATGGTCCTCAGGTGGCGACGCTCCTGACGATTGCGGCGTTGGTAGTAATCATTGTCTTTGGAGAGTTTCTACCGAAGAGCTTGGGAGTCCTCAATCCGGTGCCTGTCGTGAAGTTGGTCGCGTTCCCACTGTCACTGACAGTACGCGTGTTGGATGGTTTTTTGCCAGTTATCAAATTTGCCAATGAAGCTTCGCGACGACTGTTATGGCCGGGGCTCAAGCCCGAGAAGTATTTGGAGTTGGCCGATTTGGATCGGGCGATTGAGCTCTCGACGGATGATGCTCAGTTGGTCGAACAAGAGCGGCAGGTTCTGAGGAACGTAATTCAACTCAGCGAGATTCGCGTCGAGGAATGGATGCGCCCTCGAACTCAATATCGTTCCTTTGTCCCGCCATTGCACGTCGACCAATTGAATGGCCAGAAGACTCCCAGCGGTTACATGCTGGTGACCAACACAAGTGGACGCGAGGTAATATCGGCCATTCAACTCAACTCACTTTTGCCATCCGAAGTCGATGATCTGGCAGCAAAAAAGAAATCGTTGGTGGTTATTCCTTGGTGTGCCACAATCGCGGAAGCCCTCAAGAAATTGCGTCAAACGAAACGTCGTGTGGGAGTGGTAGTAAACGAGTTTGGCGAGACAATTGGTATCTTGACTTGGGAGGATATCTTTGAGGCGATACTGCATTCGGAAAACTCTAAGTCACTTCGTGAACTTGCGCGGGCCGAAGTGCATTTGGAGTCGCCCGGCGTTTGGTTGGCTACGGGCATGACCAAACTTAGGCGATTGGAGCGTCTGATGGGTCGCAGGCTCGATATTAGTAGGAGTTTGACCGTGGGGGGAGTAGTGCAAGAACAGCTTCATCGACTGCCGGAAAAGGGGGATGTGTGCAGCCTAGAGAATCTGCTGCTGGAAGTAGTGGAAGCGGGGCAACGCGGTGAAATTCTTGTGCGGATTTCTGATGCTCCGGCACTCAGTGATGAGGAAGCGACTTAGATGGTTATCATCTTGCTTCTAGCTTTCGGGATTGGGCTGAGCGCTTTTTTCAGCGGCAGTGAAACAGGCTTCTATCGCGTCACTCGTGTGCGATTGGTAATGGATGCCAAATCGGGTAAGTGGATCTCACGGATGTTGATGTGGCTGGCGAATCATTCGACGGTGGTGGTTGCCACTGTGCTGATTGGCAACAACATCGCAAACTATTTGGTCTCGTTCGGTTTGTTGCTCGCCAGTCAACGCTGGCTGGCCAGCTGGCCCCAGTTGCAGAGTCTAATGCCGCTCCTAATGACTCCCTTCCTGTTCGTTTATGGAGAACTGTTGCCAAAGTATTTGTACTATCAAGTGCCTTACCGCTTGCTCAATCGCGGCGCGCCCGTCATGGTACTCTTCACCATCTTGTTCTCGCCGGTGTCGCTCATATTGATTGCGTTGGAAAAGCTGTGGCAGCGTTCATTGGGAACCAATTCGATCAAGTCCGGATCGTCCTTGGAACGACAGGAATTACAACGCGTGTTGGTCGAAGGCCAGGAAGCGGGTGTATTGCTACCTATTCAACGCGAGATCGCCCAGAATATGTTTACCTACGGTGTGCGTCCGGTGCGGCAGTTCGCCGTGCCCCTACGTGCGATGCCGCTCGTCAACCTACAGGCCGATCGTCAGGAGGTACTCAGTCTAGCCAGTCGCCGCAGCCAATCGATCGTGGGTGTGATTGACGAAGGTGCACAACGTTTGTTGGGCTGCTACCTAGTAGCCGATGTGCTGATCAATACTCAAGCGACTCTGCCCTTGTTGCCTGTTTTTCGTACTGTGGGATCCGAGTCGACTATACAAGTCTTGACACGCCTACAGAGTTCCCAGGCGCCCATCGCGGCTATTGAAGATGCTAGTGGACGCACGGTAGGGATCGTCGACAAGGAGCGGCTGATGTCGCTGTTGCTGTCGAATGCGTAGAGTTGGATTTACGTGCGGTAGCGGAATTCGCCAAGAATTTCAGTGGGGCACTCTTGCCGAGAGTGACGGAATTGAGTTGACCAAGTCGCACCAGGCAGGTGCGACCTGACTAAGTCACACCCGGCAGGTGCGCCCACTGTACGACCCACTGGAAGCTCAGGAGGGTTTCTGATAGCCGAGTGAGGTGATGACGCTGAGCATCTCTTCGAAGGTGATGTACCGTCGACGATTCTTCACTTTATAGCTATCGATGGCTTCGGCCAACTCACAGGCGGGAGGTGAAAGGCCGATGTGCGAATTGGTAAACTGTCGCCGCTCAGCTCCGCTGGCGGAAGTTGAGCTTGTTCGCCGCTCAACGAAGGGGGCCAAACTGGAGGCATCTGTTCCAAGGGTGGGTGGCGTGGTTGAAGTTGACAAGTTGTTTCTCCGCGAAGCGGCGTGGTGCAAACGGAATGGTTCTAAGCCAGTTCATGGTGGTCGGCTAGCGGCCCACCAACTGAAGATTAGCTCTGGAACCGGCCGCTGGCAAAGCGGTCTAACCGATTTTCAAATGGTTGTTGGTTCGATTATGCGGATGATGTCGTTGGGTTTTAACGTACTCGGTCTCCCGCTAGCGCCGTCCGCGGCTCACTTTTCCGGATCGGCATTGGGGGCGATGGCTACGGAACGCTCAAATCCGGCCAAACGCGTTTGAGCCTCGTTCCGCGCCTGCTGTTCGAGTAGTGATTGCAAACGCATTGTTTGCGGATTATCCGGGTCGTGACGACCAGCGCGTCCCAAGCAGATGCGGGCTTCCGAAAAATCCCCTACTTCAATCTGATGATGTGCGATGACCAGCAAGGTATCGCTGGCGTCGTCGCGACAGCACAAGGCTGCACTTTTTAGACAGCTCCTGGCTGCGCCGCTCTCCCCCATGTCGGCCAATGCCAGTCCTTTCAGCATCCACGCCTGGGGATTCACCTGTTCACCCGACTGACCATCGGTCATCGCGTCCAGCGTGGCCAGTGCTCGCTGGGGGCGTCCCAAACCACGGTAAATCTCCGCCACCGCGATTTGGACGTCCGGCAGGTTGGGTTGATCACTTAAGGCGCGATGATAACAGGTCAGGGCGTCATCGAATTGCTGCTGCTGTTGCAAGACTTTGCCGCGCAACGCCCATGCTGCTGCATGTCTGCGCTGATTGTCCAGTGCCAAATCGGCTTGTGCTAACGCTTGGTCGAGCTGACCTTGCTGCAAGTTCATCTCTCCCAAACGCACCAACGTGTCGGGGTTTCCACCGCTGGTAGTGGCAGCTCGCGTCATGTGTTCGATGGCCTTGGCATTTTCGCCGCGCTGCCACAGAACTTCTGCCATTCCCGCCTGCGCCCGCTCGTCAGCCGAACTGCGCCGGAGCGCTTCCGTGAATAGAAACTCGGCTTCTTGTAGTTTATTCTGCTGCAGCTTTTCAGTGCCACGCAGCGAATTTTGGCGAGCGTCCGCGAGCGCGCGAGTCTGCCGACGAGCGCGCAGGGAGTGACATCCGCATGTCAGCACCAACAGGCATACACATTGCGTTAGGATGACTGCCATCGCGCCTGAGATTCGCACCAGTGGGCCTGCTAGCGACTAAAATGAAAGAAAAGCTAGAATGATTGCTTGAGGACTTTCTTCAATTGGCAACCATAGCAAAAATCTACGACGAGTCGAAAGAGCACTCGTGACCGATCGCTAGCAAAACGAGAGATCAGCCATGCCTGGACATTTTGAAGGATTTGGAATCGAGCTAATGTACCCCGATTCTTGGACGCTCGATTCGGAAGTTGACGCGCACATGGTCTCTATCGAGAGTCCCGATGGGGCGTTTTTGGCAATTACGCAATGTACTCCCTCCGCTAACGCCAATGACGCCTTGGCGAAAGCCCGCGAGGCAATGCAGGAAGAGTACGACCAAGTCGAACGCGAATCAGTAGTCAAAGAGTTTGCCGGCCTAACGCTGACCGGCGAAGTGCTAAGGTTTGTATACCTGGATCTGATCGTCACTTCGCAGTTGCTGTTGGTTACGCATGCTGGTACGAGCTATTTCGTTCAGATTCAGGCAGAGGACCGCGACCACGATAAACTAGGGCTGGTATTCGATGCCATGCTCACATCCCTCTGTCAAAACTTGGCTGGAAATTGTAAAAATTGAGCAGTGACAAAGTGGGTCACTCTTGCCGAGAGTGACCAGGCCAAGTGGGTCACTCTTTCCGAGAGTGACGCGTGAAGTGGGTCACTCTTGCCGGGGGTGACCCGTGAAGTGGGGCACCCTTGCCGAGGGTGACGCGTGAAGTGGGTCACCCTTGCCGAGGGTGACTAGTTAGCACGCTGGCGCGAAAGCACGGAGGTTCCGTTGTGCCTGACCGTTCGACCATGGTCTTTCGGCACTTCGGCGGTCGCTCCCGGCACGAGCGACCCACTTAGCAGGAGCGACCCACTTAGCATGCGACACATTTAAAACAGTTGTCGCTAGTTGCCGGTTCGAATTTCGATCTTCTTGGGTTGCTGCTTGGCAACTTTGGGTAAAGTAATATGCAGCACGCCATGTTCATATCGCGCGTCGATTTGATCAACATTGACTTCTGTCGGTAGACCCACTGCGCGGTAGAAGCTACCGCTGGTTCGCTCGACGCGGTGCATGCTTTTCTCCTTCGTGTCGTGGACGCTGGTCCGTTCACCAGAAACGATCAGCTTGCCTTCATGCATTTCGACTTTGACCTGCTCGGGCTTGACTCCAGGCAAATCGAGTGCGACTTCGTAAGCTTCCGGTGTCTCAGCCACATCCAAGGTGGGAACGAATTTTTCCGCCTTCTCAGAGCGTAGCATGGTCCCTACCGTGCGCCCGAGTAGTGAATCGAACATGCGTTCCATTTCATGCGAAATGTCTTCATACGGTGCCAGTCCATTGCGGCCATTCAATTCAAGTTTTGCCATTTTTGCTTCTCCCTTGGTAACAAGAAACTAAGGATTCGAAAGGACTGTCAACTTGACAGCATCGTTGCATCCATGAGTTCCATGTAATGCAAGGAGTGTGCCAAACTTACTCGACTCCCAGCTTCTCAAGTACTAACGACAAATAGCTGCGCGGCTGCACGGTGACCAATCCCAGGCTGGAGGCCAACTGTTGGATGTGCACAGCGGCTAAGTCTAGGTGGCTCTTCTGCGAGACAATCAACTCCAGTTCGGCGAAGTTGCCCAAGAGATGTACTTCGTCGATCGTAACGTGGATCTTGGAGGGTTCGTCCTCCGCATCCTCTTTCTTGGCAAAGTTGTGCCGTCGTTTGTTGACCGCAGGCAAGGGCCGAAAGCCTAAGTGCTGCAACATGTCGAGCCA
Source organism: Pirellulaceae bacterium (assembly GCA_041739785.1). Taxonomy (GTDB): domain Bacteria; phylum Planctomycetota; class Planctomycetia; order Pirellulales; family Pirellulaceae; genus Aureliella. The sequence continues at coordinate 77,872 of JBGSNE010000054.1, read as the reverse complement.
ACTTTCACGATCCGCCAGGCAAACATCCAACTCGATTTCGGGGCGAGTTTTAACGGGCCCCGGCAGACGTTTCCCTTTATAAGTTACACAGCAACGGTCGTTCACGGTCCGCAGACGAAAGGCTTCGTCCGTAGCCTTCAAATCGCGGCAGGGATGGCGAAAATAGATGTCGCTATTGTCCTCGCTGCTGACCCATTCAAAGCCATGCGCAGCTAGGTTGTTGCGGAAAGGAACGACGTCCTCAACTACGAACTTTTGTTCGACTTCCCACTGGGCTTGCATAGCGCCTCCATGTTTTGGTTTGCTCGCGCCGCCTTGTTAGCAAGCCTGTTACTATTCAAACAAGTCTCTAACGGCCAGTTGCAAACCGGGTAACCCTGGCTGGTCAGAGATAAGTTGTTTGATATTGAACAATTCGGGTTCCGTGTCGCCACGATGTATGGTGACAGTTTTAAAATGCGGATCGACGATCCAGACACTTGTCACCTGCGCCTTCAAATACGCATCGATCTTCTCGGCGATATCTTCATGCTTGTCCGAAGGTGACAGGATTTCGACCGCCAATAAGGGTGCGCCATCAACCATGGTCGATGCGTCCGACTGTGCAGCCACGGTTTCGGCGGAAAAGTAGGCGACGTCAATGCCAACATTTGAAGGCGGATCGCGATGCAAAATGCAACCGACCTCACCTGAGTAAATTTCTCCCCTTGGCTCGCTCAGGGCAACAAGCCACGTTCCGAGCAGTCGAACGATACGAGCTTCGGTCTTGGCGTGGGATCGATTGCGTCTGGTCATGGGACGTTCCTTCAATTCACCACGAATCAATTCTCGCTCGATACCATCATCCGGTGGGAGCGCGAGAAATTCCGCGAGCGTCATAGAGCCTGCTGGCGAAACGATACTCATGCTTTACCTCTCCTACATCACTGTTAAATTCAGACTGATCCTTCTATTTTAGCATCACCGCAACTTGCTCGCAACGAAAGCCCTCCTGTCGCACGTAGTAAACGTAGTCTCGCAACGAGCAGAAAACGTGGTCCCGCAACGCACTTCGCGCTGTTGCGGCCTACTTCAAACTCCGACGACGACGCTGGAAGCCGCATGCAGCCAGGGCAACTGCAACGACTGCGATTGTCGTTGGTTCTGGCACGGCAACTAGTCGCCGGAGAACACCATCGTACTTATTCAATACAAACACTTCGCCCTGCAAGCCGACACTGAATCGCAGATCGGCGCGATTCAGTCCCGCCAAGCCCGGTGATTGACGCAGTAGATCAATCAACCGAACCGATTGTCCATTTTGATCCAGCATCATCAATTCCTTTAAACCTGCTGAGCCACCGGTGAGCGGATCATTGTCTACATCTAATGTATAGATCACACCGTTGGGGAAATCCCCTAACAACAACTGGCCATTCAGCTCGGGGATTTCCAGTCCACGATAGACTTCCCCCATCGTAATGGCTCGCGAGCCTGAAAGTGGGAAAGTGACAAAACTGCCATGGTCGTATTCGGCAACGGGATCGATCGCGCCGGGAAGGGTGCCTCCCTGGCTTCCCTCGCGTACATTCCAGCCGTAGTTGCCACCGTTAACACCGCGGTTGATCTCCTCGAACGCCCCTTGCCCGATATCGGCGATGTACATTTGGCCGGTCTGGCTATCCCAACCAAAGCGTTGTGGGTTGCGTAAGCCTATCGCATAGTTTTCGGCGAGTGTGGTGGCGAGGGCATCCGAGGCAAAAACATTCCCGGGGACGATGCCGTACTTTCCGTTGGCTGAATTGTTGCCCAGTGGATCGATTCGCATAATAGAGCCATAGGGATTGCCGGCGTTTTGTCCGTTGTTCTGTGGGTCACCACCCGATCCTCCGTCGCCCATGGCGACATACAAATTCGCGCGATCACCGCTGGCTGCGGAGGCGTAGGAATTGAACGCTATCAAGCCCGCATTGTGATTGCTAAACGGTTGATCAAACCTCGCCACTTCGCGAAACGGTGTCGCCGCGTTGGCCGGCACGAAAGTATTCGACGCAGTATTATTGGTACTCCACTCGAGCAGCACGCTATGGAAAGCGGTTCCTCCGCCTGGATCAAAGTCGGGTGTAGCCGTCGTGTTGTTGGAACTGTGCATCGTATAAAACTTGCCGGCACCCGCCGTACCGACATTGTAGAAGTCAGGATGAAACGCGAACGACTGAAAGCCCGCTTCGCCGTTGCCTGAGACCAACCCCAAGTCCGGAAAATTGGCCGTATTGAGATTGAGATAAGGTGTTACCGCCCGGGTGTTGCGGTCTACCATGTAGAGTGGTCCACTTTGATCATTGACGAATAGGCGTCCATTGGGGTCGGAAGTCATCACGCTCATCCGCGTGCCGCTTGGGAGATTGGCAAAATCTTGAATCCCAACGGTAATCTGTGCATCGGTCGACTGGCTCATGGTCACCAGACAGATCGACCACAACGAGAATCGTAGCCAAAGTCGCGGCGCAGCATTCATAGTCTCTCACCTTGTGCGGGATCCCAAGTTACATCATATCGCTGTCGATTCTAAACTAACTTTGTGCATGAAGCCAAAGCGAAATGAATTGTTCTTGGGAAACCTAGATGTGACTAGTATCTCTGGTCGGTTGGGTTGCGTCATGAACTACTAGTTAGTCTGAAGCGCGATTCCGACTTGCGGCGAGGGATTGGAGAATTCTGAATGTCCACGGACGCGGCACTCAAGACGAACTGCCCATGCCGACAATTCTGTTCCTCGGGTAAGGCAAAACAGTGATGAGGCCCCTCGCTCCACAGGGGATGGTGGCGGGAATTCAAATACCCCCGGCAGGGATCGAACCTGCGACTAGGCTTTAGGAAAGCCCTATTATATCCACTTAACTACGGGGGCTCCGGTCCGGCTGGTCGCGCGTGACGGAACTGATACGATAACGTCAATCTATGAGTTCGTAAAGATTGTGGGTAGGGTTCCGGCGGACGGTCCCTGGGGAGCTCTTTGGCTGCTGATACCCTTTGTTTTGAAATCGCCCTAAGTTGCCGTGGTCCTTCACTCTACTTTTTAGTGGCCAATCCGTTGAGTAACCAGCTAACATCAGACCAGCGCCAGGCTTTGCGGGTGTTGGATGCCAATGCCAATCGCGCGGCAGAAGGACTGCGTACACTGGAGGATTATGCGCGGTTGGTTCGCGAGGATGCAGGCGTTGCGGCCTGGATCAAACAACTCCGGCATCGACTGACCGCCGTTCTGTCACCGCTTCCACGGACGGACCGGTTGGCTGCGCGTTCGACCCATCTTGATGTAGGGACTGAGCTGACGACGGAACAAGAAGCAACGCGCGATGATTTGGCGAGTACTGTACCGGCTGCCTGTGAGCGCGTGACGCAGTCGCTTCGCAATCTCGAAGAGTTCTCAAAGCTGTTTTCCGTCCCCGTCAGCGGAGCCGTTAAGCAACTGCGCTACGAAGCCTACGATCTACTGGCGCAGTGCGAATTGCGATTGTCGAGTAACCAACGTCTGACTACGGACCAGCAATTGTACTTGCTGGTTGATTGTTCGTTGCCTGTGGATGACTTTCGAAAATCGCTGCAGAGTCTAGCCGTCGCCGGGGTCGATCTATTTCAGCTGCGCGACAAACGCGCGGACGGGGCACGGCTCATGCAATATGCGCGTGCGGGAGTGGCAGCGTTGAGCGACACGTCAGCCAAGTTGATCGTCAATGATCGCGTTGACGTCGCGCTGGCTAGCGGCGCGGCTGGCGTTCACTTGGGCCAAGATGATATGTCGCTCGCCGACGCGCAGGCGTTGATCGTTGGCCGTCGAATGTGGATCGGTATTTCAACGCACGACATTGAGCAAGCCCTTCAAGCCGAACAGCACGGGGCCGACTACATCGGATGCGGACCGACGTTTCACTCGCAAACCAAGAGTTTCGACGCCTTTGCGGGGACACAATTCTTGAAGCAAGCCGCTGAGAAGATCACGATACCGTTCTTCGCAATTGGTGGTATCTCCGTGGATAACGTTGGCGAAGTACTGCTGGCTGGCTGCTGGCGCGTGGCGGTGAGCGCTGTCATCCACCAGTCCGCTGACGCCCTCTCGACAGCCCGTGCGATGAAAGAGCGTTTAAGCCACGCAACTAGCTTCTGAGGGGAAAGGCACGAGGTTAAGGCGTAGCGGAATTCGCCAAGAATTTCAGTTGTAACCGTTTCCCATTGAGAGCCGAAATTCTGACACTTCTCGCTGATCGCCGGTACTAAGGTTGATTTCACCCTCCCGCGCCTCGGAGAAAACGAGGAAATCGACGAGTTCGCGGGAGGGTCGGCAAGCGAGTAATGCGAGCTTTCCGGGGAGGGAAAACAGTTGTTTGCCCTCCCCGCTAGGTTCGTAGAACTCACCAAGCGACCCTCCCGCGAAAACCTGCACTCTTGATAGCGAGCTTGGCGCGCGGGAGGGTAAAACAGCCCTATCAGTACTGGCGATCGGCGAGAACTGTCGAAATTCTTGGCGAATTCCGTTGCGAGCAGATCCTTGCCCTCGTGGAATTCGGGCCTGAAGGTCGCTCCTGTCTTTTACTTCTTACAGTTTTCTCTCGATTTCAGTTGCGAGTTTTTCCATCTCGCCGGGGTAATAACCTTCAATTAAGTCAATGATGGTGCCGTCGCGGTCGACCAACAAAGTGGTTGGATAGCCCAGTGACCCGCGCGGTAGGATCCAGGCAACTCGTTCGCGAGTCATGGCCGCGGGATCGGCATAGGTGGGGATCGGGTTGGGAATCTTCGACATAAAATTTACCGTTTCGCTTCGCAATTGATCCAAATCATATTCCGCTCCTCCGGAACAGGAGATGGAGACGAACTTTACTTGGTCGCTGTCGGCATACTGAGCGGCCAATTTGGCGAATTCAGGGAACTCCTTTACACAAGGTCCGCACCAAGTTCCCCAGAAATGGAGCACGACCAGTTTTCCTTTTAATTCAGCGTTGCTAGTGGGGGACGTATTGTCCAGTAAAGCTTGCAGATCAAGTTCCGGCAGAGGTTTTCCGATCGTAACCGCCCGCGGGGGCTTACCGATCCAAGCCAGGATTAAAATACCCACTAGCATGATGCCACCGAAAACGAGCAAATAGCGATTGCTCGGCCCCGATTCTTGAACTGTGGCTGTAGGGGAAGGTGGCGGCGTTGTTGGTGAAGATGACATAGGGAGAGTGCGATGGCCATTCGAGTTAAAGTGTAGGATTACTTAGCTTACCCTCAAGCGGCTTACATTGGCAACCGAACTGTGCCGGAGTTAACTCGGCATGGCCCAAAGTCTTGGCGACGTCCGCTACAGCTATTCAATTGTTTTACTAAACAGCCTGGCGATAGCGAGAGTTGCCTGTGGTAGACAGTTTGGATGGACTTCGTCGCCGCACCGGTAAACGGTAGAGTGAGCATAAGTACTACCTTGAGGGTCGGTGAATACTTCTATAGTTTGACTGGCGACATGTACGATCCAGTACTCCACGATTTTGGCTTCAGCATAGAGTTGCAGCTTTTCTCCACGGTCGAAGGCTTCGCTGCTATGGCTGACTTCAATTAACAAACGAATTTCTTCGGCGGTTGGATGACGATCCCCATAGCGGCGGCGAACAACCCACGCCACATCTGGCTCGGGGGTGCTGTAGTAACCTGCTATTTCGATCGGCTTTTCAATTCGTACGCGAAACAACTTGGCGGCATTTTGAACGCTCCATTCGTTCAGTTCATCCACTGGATCGGAGTGAACAGGGCCTTGCGGGTTCATCCTGACAATCTTTCCGTGGATAAGTTCAATCTGACCGGTCGAAGCAACGAACGCACCCTGGTCTATCAGTATCTGATACTGCTCCGTTGTAATGGGTAGTGTCTCCGGCATCTCCGGAGCAGTTCTCATGGTCATCGCGGCTAGATCCCAATTTCGTAGGTACAATTCGCGAAACGACAATCGTGCAATGCGAATCGCCTAATTGCATTTTAGCACGAGATGGGTTCGCACTCTAGGCAATTGGTGCCGCGCAAATGAGTGTTATGGCTGACACCATGCCATCCGCTTGGCAAAATCGGCTTGGAAATCAGCTCGCCACTGACTAACCGTGGTGCGTGGATCGAATTGGTCGCTGGCGGGCAGGTCGCGCCACCAACCGTCTGCTTGACGCTCGAATTGTCCTCCCCAGCCAGGTTGTGCAGGGTCGGCGGGGTCGTTCTTGCCAAGTGGCAAAAAGAAAAACCAAGAAGGTGTGTCCCCTTCCTTGAGGCAACCGTGCTCGTTGGGGGCCGTCCATGTTTTCGTTGGATAGAGAGCTCCCAGTGGTCCGGTGCTGAGCACATGCTGCTTGATCCACTGGTGACTGGTAAGTGTCTCGTCTCCGGTCAGATACATTCCTCGATAAATCCCTTCGCGTTTGTCACGTTCGGCTGGTGCTTTGGCCAGAATGTAATGCATGCCAGGAAACTCTTGACGCATCCAATCGGCAATACCATCTTGATCGTTGATGTCATAGACGCGAAACTTCTTGACGAATTCGGACAACGCTGCGTCGCCACCGTCGTGTTTGACTCGCCATAGTGTTTGTGCGAAGTCGGTTTGGCCACCCCAGATGGAAATGTTAAGTGGACGCTCGACAGAACCCGCATCGATCTTGTCACGCAGCCAACGCGAACCTTCCGTATCGTGATCTGCGCCGATATGTGCCAGCTCGCGATGCGGATTGCCCGACTTGACTACACTGCGCAGCGCTGCGGCAGCTGGCCAGCCACTAGCATGACGCTGCAAGTTGGGAAGAACTTTTTCGTAGGCGTCGATCGTGTCGCGGATCAAATCGGCGCGGGTGGTCGCAGCTTTTAATTCCCCACGTGTTCCCGACGCACTGGCGATGAGCGCTTCGATCTCAAATTCATTGGCATAGACCAGCAGCCGAATCAGCGACTGTTGATCATCCGGATCCCCACCAATATCGGTCAGCACCGCTAAACGTGGTCGCTGCTGGGCGTGCAGTGGAGCCGAGAAAATCAAGATCAGCAACCCGACGATAAAATATGAGTTCCGCTTCATGTCGCTAGCTTTTGATGTCACTAAAGAATTGGAAATTAGATTCGCCACCAAACGTCTTGGCTCCCTTGCGTAACGATAGGCCTAAGAAATAGCCCGATTCGTAGGACTTGCCCGCGAATAGCGCCAATAAGCACGAATCCACCTCGGGGAAATTTTGACGTCGTAACAAATGAAGTTCGAAATGATCGAGGGGATAATCGCTTCACCAGCATTATAGCCAAATCGACTTGATAAAGCTTATCTGTCTGGCAACAAGAAAGTAGTCAAGTTTGGACAACACTAACCAGACAATTTCCATGCGCTGAGTGACTCGTTGGAAAGAGAAAGCTCCGGGAACTCGGAGCACTCCAAAGAATGCTAAGCCGACTTTGTGTTTAATCTGTAAAAGACTGCTAGCGGTAGGACCAACAAACCCATCATTAGGAATACGCTGCAGATGGGCCAGTTCGCCCAACCTGCGATCGCTTCGAACAATTGATAGAGCGGACCAGAAATCAGAATCCCCATGAAGTTGGCTTGATTCATGGTGGCGATCATGCGTCCCTTTAAATTGGCGGGCGGACGATCTTGTAAAAAGACTTGGATCGGTATGGCGAAGATCGCTGCAAAGACTCCCATTGAAACCAGCGCGACGATGCTGCCCGAGAAACCTAGGACATGACTGGTACCGTCCGTCCAGAAACCCAGCATGATGAGCGAACCCAGAATCCCCCACAGCCCCAACGAGACTGAGAAATCTCCCCAACCCTTGCGGCACAGAAAACTGGCAAATAATGCTCCGGGCATGATTCCTAAGGCGATCGATGCCGTCAACATACTCGTCTGGAGTTCATCTACTTTTAACAGTCCCAAACCAAGGCGATTGACGGTGGGGACGGCCAATCCCGAAACCAGCCAGAAAACGCTCGATACTAATAAGGCACCCAGTAGTACGCGATCCTGCTTGAGTACCGTCGAAACATCTTTGCTAACGCCCAGGCAGTCGGCTGTGAGTTTAATGTCGGGCTGCGCAGGGGGCACCTTGCGAACCAATAGCGAGGTGAGCGTTCCTATCACTGCAATCCCCGCGCAGACCAGTAGCCCCAGCCAAAGATTCTGCGTCGAACCATCTGCACCCGTCAAAACTTTTTTAAGACCACCGGCGAGCACCGTACCAAAAATGATCGCCAGAAAGGTACTCATCAAGATGATACCGTTGGCGCGTGGCAAATCGCGGGGCGAAAATAATTCGGGCAAAATACCGTACTTACCAGGTCCGAAGAAAGCGCTCTGTGTCCCCATTAAAAACAGCACGACCCAGGTTCCAGTGATTCCCAAGTTGTCGTAAAAGTAAAAAGCGAGCAATCCCAAGAACATCACGGCAATTTCCGCCACTTTGCAGAGGACGATAATGGGGGTCTTGCTGGAGCGGTCGGAGAGATAACCGGCGTAGCCGCTGAACAACACAAACGGCAGTGAAAACACCAGCGTTGCCCAGCCTTGAATATCGCCCCCTGGATTGGCGCCGCCAGGATCGGCTGGTGCCAAACCGGTTCCGTCAACGCCTGCTCCTGCGGCCACTGCGGCCACGGCCACTGGGATCGCCAACAGCAACATCAATTGTTTATAGAGATTGTCGTTGAAGGCTCCTAAGAATTGCGTGCAAGTCATTCCCCAAAACGATCGATCGACCATCAGGCTGGATTTGTCGGTAGAGGATTGGCCATGTCCTGACATGAGTTTTCCAACTGTAAATAGGAGCGGGCTTGAACGATCGTTCCGAGATTTCGATCGCCACACATTGTGCCTATTCTCTAAGGATGCCGAAAGCCCGCTTGCAACGCGCATGGCGCTCGAAAAAGGAGTAGACTATGAGGTGCGTGAGTCGCCGCAGGCTTCCCGGTTAAACCCGGATGATTCATGAAGCAATGAGCTTGGGTTGCTTGCATGGCCTGACATTCTGTTAGCGAGGGAAAGAATTATGAACCTCAATCGCCGCGATACTTTGAAAACACTGCTCGCATTGGGAGCCACCGCTGGTCCCCTGCTCTCTTGGCCAAGTCGCTTGGCTGCGGAGCTCCAGGCACAAAATAGTGGACGCAAACTAATAGTGTTGTGGATGCCTGGTGGCCCGTCGCAGATGGATACCTTCGATCTCAAGCCGGGGCATTCCAATGGCGGTCCCTTTCAGGAGCAGCAGACCTCCGTCAGCGGAATGCGGTTTAGCGAACACCTGCCCGAACTTGGCAAGCTGGCGGAGCACCTGTCGATCGTGCGTGGCATGCAAACCAAAGAGGGTGACCACAGTCGCGGTACCTACTTGGTGCGCACTGGCCAGCGTCCGGGAAATCCGCTGCGTTATCCCTCGCTGCCTGCCGCACTGGCAAAGGAGCTGAAGCCTAGCGGATCGTCAATTCCAGGCTACGTCAGCATCCTACCCAATACGTTTATCAATCCCCCGGCTTTCAGCTCAGGCTTTTTGGGGGCGGCTCGCGAACCGCTAACGGTTGGGAATGCAGTCAGTTACGATCCAACGCAAGTCAGCGCGAACCAATCGACTAGTGATGGCGGGCCGGTTGACCTGCGCGTCGACAATCTTCTGCCACCGGATGACTTAGATCAGCAGCGGATTGGTCGCCGCCAACAGTTTTGGAACATATTGCAACAAAGTTACTCAGCCGCTGCGCGAGGTGGTCCTTCCGCCACGCATGACACCGTCTATCGTCGCGCGATGCAATTGGCGGAAAGTGAATTGGTCGAAGCCTTTGATCTCAAACAAGAGTCGGACAAAGTACGCGAGCGCTACGGCAATGAAGCCTTTGGTCAAGGTTGCCTGATGGCTAGACGTTTGATCGAACGAGGTGTGCCTGTGGTGGAAGTCTCCCTCAGCGACGGGCCAGGCGGATTATCTTGGGACAGCCATGCTGATAATTTCAACATTGTCAAGCGACTCAGTGGGCAACTTGATCGTGGTTGGAGTCAACTGATGCTGGATCTGCAGTCGTCGGGTTTGCTGGAGCAGACAACGATTTGTTGGATGGGTGAGTTTGGTCGCACGCCGCAGATCAACGATATGGGAGGGCGTGATCATTTTCCTAATGCGTGGAGTTGCGTGTTGGCGGGGGCTGGCGTTGTGGGCGGCTCGATTGTCGGCAAGACCAGCGAGGATGGGATGGAGGTTGTCGATCGTCCCGTTTCGGCACCCGAATTCTTAGCCACGCTTTGTCGCGCAGTGGGAGTGGATCCGAGTCTTGAAAATCTTTCCGAGGACCGACGCCCTGTGAAGCTCATCGAAGCTGAGCCGATCGCAGAAATATTGGCCTAGCGCCTTGGAGTGCTGGGATTTATCCCAGCTTTCACTTTTTCTGAGGTGCGCATCAATCGGACACAGGGATGTTACCTGAGACAATGAATGTTCGGGTGCGAGTTCAATACGAGATAGTTTCGACGGGTCCGAAGATTTGGTGCCAACACGACTGAGGAGCAGCCAGTTTCCGGATGCTGCTGGCTCGTTTGAAAAGGAAAGCTCCGAGAACTCGGAGCACTCCAAGGATTCGCTAACGCGATAGCAAACAGATCACTATCGCTTGCATGATCTGCCCGGTGCCTACTTCTCCGAAGCGCTCGCCGGTTTTGCCCTTGAGGCTGACTTGGTCAGGCTCTACCTGAAGAATGTTCGCGATTTGGGTGCAGATCTGCTGTTTGAGCGGGAGTAATTTAGGATGCTCAGCCAGTACGACGCAGTCGATGTTGCCGACTTGCCAGCCCGCAGCGCGAACACGCTTCATGGCTGCAGCCAGCATTACGGCTGAGTCCTTGCCGCGATTCTCGTCGTTTGTGTCGGGGAACATTTCACCGATGTCTCCCAGGTTGGCCGCTCCGAGCAAGCTGTCGGTAATGGCGTGCAGCAGCACATCGGCGTCACTATGTCCCACTAAATGAAAATCGACATCGATATCAACGCCCCCCAAACGCAGCGGTCCACCGCTGGCGATGCGGTGCGTGTCATGCCCCAGCCCAGTACGAATATCTACCGCCATCACAGTCCCCCAATTCTTTCTGTCCCTCTAATACTCCTGTTCACGCTAGCGCAGCCGTACATTGGCTGGCTTAGTTTTACCGCCGCTGTGCACTCGTTGATTGGCCACCTATAATCCTACCACTATGGCCATCATCGATATTGAAAAACTGAGCAAATCGTACCGCGTCTATCAAAAGCAAGAAGGGCTGATGTCGGCCGTGCGTGGTTTGTGGCATCGTGAATACCGCCAAGTTGACGCGGTGCGCTCGATCGACCTGCGCGTCGAACAGGGAGAATTTGTCGCCTTCCTTGGTCCCAACGGTGCCGGGAAGACCACCACGCTGAAATTGCTGTCCGGCGTAATCTATCCAACTAGCGGTACGGCGCGAGTCATGGGGCATGTACCCTGGCTCCGCGATAACGACTATCGCCGGCGTTTTGCGCTGGTCATGGGGCAGAAGAACCAGCTGTGGTGGGATTTGCCGGCGCAAGAATCCTTTCGCCTGCACGAGAAAATCTATCAGATCGAGTCCCGTGAATTCACCCGGGCTCTGGACGAACTGGCTGATTTGCTCGAAGTGCAAAAACTGCTAGGCCGTCCAGTGCGCGAACTATCGCTGGGCGAGCGAATGAAGATGGAGTTGATTGCCGCCCTGCTCCACTCGCCTGAAGTCTTGTTCCTTGACGAACCCACCATTGGCTTGGACGTCGTAGCTCAGCACAACATTCAGCAGTTCTTGCGGTACTATCAGGAGCAACGCAAGACGACGATTCTGCTGACCAGTCACTACATGAAGGACATCGCTGCACTGTGTCAGCGCGTGGTGGTGATCACTGACGGAGCGATCAAATTCGATGGTTCACTCTCAGGCATCATTGACAGTTTCAGTGGTTCAAAAATTCTCAAATTGCAATTGACCGATGGCCAGTCTGCTGAGGGGCTGGAGCGATTTGCGGAGGTTACTTCCGTTGTGCTGCCGAAGGTGACCTTGCGTTGCGCGCGGGCAGAAATACCCAAGATGCTGGCTGCCATCTTGCAGCACTATCAAGTGGACGATGTGGCCGTGGAAGATCCGCCCTTGGAGGAAGTCATCGCTGCATTGTATAAGAAGGATAGCCCATGACCAGCCTCACGCTTACTAGTCGGTTTGCTTGCTGGTGGATGATTTTCCGGATCGCACTCGAGGAGCGGCTAGCCTATCGCGGGGACTTTGCGCTCGGCACGTTGATGCGTTTCCTGCCGATCATCACTCAGATATTTCTGTGGGCGGCCGTATTCGAATCTGTCGGCAGTGGTTCGTTGGCTGGCTACACGCTGCCCGATATGGTTGCCTACTATTTATTGTCGATGTTGGCGCGCGCCTTTTCCAGCATGCCCGGTTTGGCATCGTCGGTGGCTAAGCAAATTCGTGATGGCGAGATCAAAAAGTATCTGGTGCAGCCGATCGACATGATTGGTTTCATGTTGTTAGGTCGCGTAGCGCATAAGATTGCCTATTACACCATTTCCACACTCCCATTTGCCTTGGTCTTTTATCTCTGTCGCGGTTATTTCACGAGCGGTTGGCCTTCGGCTGAAATTGTGTGTGCCTTTGTTATCTCATGCATGCTGGGATTCTTGATGGGCTACTTTCTCGATCTCTGCATCGGCTTGATTGGTTTTTGGTTCCTCGAAGTTAGTTCACTGTTGTTCATCTATATGTTGCTGAATTTTTTCCTGTCCGGTCACATGTTTCCGCTGGATCTTTTGGGCGAGCCGTGGAAGACCATCGTCGACTACTTGCCCTTTAAATACATGGCCTATTTTCCAGCGGCAATATTTCTAGGGAAAATTCCAGCGGGGCAATTATGGTATCAAGTGGCTGCCGAGGCGCTGTGGTTGTTGGCTTTGATTGGCGCGTCACGCGTGTTGTATGCACGCGGTTTGCGGCGTTATAGCGGATATGGTGGCTAATAATGAGCACAAGTGACGATCGACCCAAGCATCCAAACTACTTGCATGTGTTCCTGATGTTCGCTCGCAATTCGCTAGTCCGCGACATGATGTTTCGCGCCAACTTTTTGATTGAAGCGGTCTCCAGTTTGAGCTGGGCGATCATGAACGTTGGCTTGTACTGGATCATCTTCGAACACACGACCTCAATTGGACGTGACACAGGCTGGGGTAAGTATGAATTTTTCGTCTTCATGGGGACCACGTGGATCATCAATTCTCTGGTGCAGACCTTCTTCATGCCCAATTCCGAAGAATTTAGCGAACTGATTCGGACCGGCGGTTTGGATTTTGCCATGCTCAAGCCGATCGATACCCAGTTCCTGATCTCGCTGCGCAAGGTGAGTTGGTCGAGTTTGTCGAACCTGTTGTTGGGGATCGCTTTATTGGTGATCAGCCTGGCGCATTTGGTAACTCGACCCGAGGATCCGTGGCGGTTCCAGCCAATGGTGCTGATCCTCTACCCGTTGTACATCGCTTGTGGTGTAGCCATTCTGTACAGCTTGATGATCTGCTTGGCAGCCACTAGCGTTTGGCTGGGACGCAATCAAACGTTGTATGACTTTTGGTTTTACATCACCAATTTTTCGCGTTATCCGATGGAGATCTATTCGCGGGGCTGGGGTATACCGTTGTTGTTTATCTTTACGTTCGTCATCCCGGTACTGGTAGTCGTCAACGTGCCTGCCAGACTGCTGGCTCAACCCTTGACGCCGCGCGCCAGTTGGGAATGGCCGCTGGCTGGGTTTACACTTCTAGCCACCATCTTGTCGGTGCTAGCCAGTCGCTGGGTCTTTCAGAAAGCGCTACTGTCATACCGCAGCGCAAGTAGCTAGGCCTAGCTTAATCATCGTTTCGGTGAACACGACCAGTCGCTACGCTGTGGGGCACGAAAAATCGCTGGGTTCCAATCTCGTGCGCCGACGAGCAAAAGTGACTACTCCAACGACCAGGCACAAACTCCATGTAGCCGGTTCGGGAACGGCCGTGATGGCCAGATTCCAAGAAACCGATTGGGTGAGAGCACCGGGGGCAAGTCTCCACCAATCGAGACCGTCTCCAGTAAACGCGTGATCTAACAGATTGTCGTACGCTTTGGCGGTCAATGTGTAGTTACCTGGTGCCAATCCGAGCTGGCCAATGTTGATCATCTCGCCCGCGGCCGTCAATAGATTTCCGTCGATGAACCAATCCACGTCGATGAGTGTCGGATCGACGACATCCACCCAAGCTGATCCGTTCTGATCCAGTATCGTGGCTTCGGACAACCAGGCATCGAGTGGATTGACATCATCGTAAATCGATCTGATCAATGCTTCACGTCCCACGGCATCGAAGGGGCGATTGAGATTGCGCATAATCGAATCCAACGATGGGCGATAGATGCCGTTGGATACATATTGACCCCCTTCGTAATAGCCAATCGGTCCGATATTCGAATTGGGATCGTTGTAATCCAGCCAACGATCCCACTTGCCGGTGGCTGGACTGGTCGTAACGTTGGCAGCTGAGGGCTCAGGGCCTGAGTAAGTGCCCGGCGAAAAATACTCGTCGGCCAACTGTGCGAAAGAATGTCCGAGCTCATGTACGGCGATCTCGGGAGCCAGCGAATTGCCTCCAGCATACACGGCCCATTGCCCACCCCCTCCGCCGTACACCGATTCGTTCACAATCCCGACGCGCATATTCACATCGATACCGGTACCCACCAGCGCGGTGTTTACCGCGGCGTTTGCCAGCGAAGCATTAAAATACAGTAGGCGATCGGTGGTTCCATCGTAGCGATAGGTCGCATTTAGGGCGGTATCACGCGTAATGCCTGACTGTGGTATATCCGCTCCCGATTGATTGCTGATGACATTGACGCGATGGACGTTGAAGTAACTGGCGTAACGCGATAGCGGGTTCGACGCGTTACCAAACAGGTACGAGACCATTGAGCTGACATGATTGGAATAGGTGGTGGCAATTTCGCCGGCTGTGTAGCCATCGCCAATAAACACCAGATCGACTCGATTGCTCGAACTACCATTGTTCACCAAGGTGACAAAATCGGCGTGGCAATGGGAGTTCAGTGAGAACTGGACAAGCAGGCTCAGGCAATAAGTTAAAACCAAGGACGATTTCATGCCAACATCTCACAGTCAAAAATAGATTTAAGTTCCCAATGCTCGCTATCGCTTAGCATCGTACGAAAAATGGCACTGCCCATTATGCATGAGCGTAGCACGGATGGCAAAGTCCGGCCACGGAATCAGACAATCTACATCTGCGCAAGTCCGCTAGTCGTTAAAACTTTTGGGGGCACAGTCTGCAAAATTGAGCTTGCGGCGTAAGTTGCGGTGTGGAGAAAACTTGCTTGTTGCTGCCTACTTTTGTCGTCAATAATCGACACGGCTCGCTGACCGCCACCAAAATTCGTTGAGCTGACTCTGCGGAAAGCCCACCGCCAGGTTGCACTTTCGTACTCGTACTCAGCCGCAGGTGGTACTCGTACTCGATGCCCCGTTCGAATCGAGTAGGAGTACCATTTCATTGAGTACGAGTACGAAAACCCGAGACTTATGATGGTGATCAGCGTGGTGCGTCGAATAATCCAGTTTAATGATGTCAAAATGGCTCAAAGCTCAGAGTCGTGATGGTCCATTACTCCATCCGGATGGACGGATGTATTCTACCCGAGGCCGATCGCAAAACGGATCAACAGTATTTTCGGGCGCGACAACACGGTCACCTTGGATCGGTTACGCTTAATCTGCCCAGTGAAACCGAGGTGGGCTCTGCTGAGGAGCAACCTGCCAAGGGATAACTGGGTCAGGGCGAGAAGAATGTCTCGCTTGGCCTCGGTACGACTCATGTTTTACCGAGATCTAGTTTCTGAATACCGAATGATTTTAGCCTGAAGCCATTCTTTTTGCCTTGCCATGCCTTAGAAAACCTATCAAACTTGCTTCTTGAATCGATGACTACCCACAGATTCTTCTGAAGAGCCGAAAAAGAAAGCTGTGACCAGTCTCAGCTCTCCAAAAACTTAGTACTCGCTCAGTTTCCTTAGGCGAGCTTCGACCAATCGCTTGATGTCATCACGCACAGGCGATGAATTCTGTGAGATGCCAGCCTGTTGATCGCCTCTGAGCAGCGCTTCGTGCAAGCGCTGGTAGCGCTCTCTGGCCTGGCGCGAGGCGCGACGCACGACCAACGCTTCCGCATACTGTAACTCGCTCACCAATCTCGGATCGACGACGTTATCGGAGGCTTGTGCTTCTGCGATTACTTGCGCGAAGCTGGGAGCTGTATTGCTTGCGGCGCCGTCAGTCGCTTTCATGTTATGGCGAGCCAGAAGAAGCACTGAGCCAATCACACAGGCCAGGGTGACTCCTAGGTACAGGCCAGTTTGGCCACTCGACGAACGTTGGTGTGGCGGTCGTGATTTGTCATCTTGATCTACCGCTTCAGCCAAGAACCGACCTTCGGGACGATCAGTTGCGTCGCCTTGTGCGTCCGACTGAACTTGGCGGTAGGGATCATCAAACCCTCGTCTCGAGGGACTCGGATCATCGTCCAATTCAAGTGCTAGCTGAATGCCGTCGCCCAGTTCCAGAATGTCACTGTCGAGCCATTGGTCGTAGCGCCCGGCTGCCAATGCTTGGCCTCCTAGGTATATGTTCCCCGTGCTACGGTTGTAGACACGATAGGAGTTGTCTCGGAATTCAACCGTAACAGCATGGGGAGCCAGTAGGATGCTGGGGAGGCTCAGGTCGGCGGCCGGGTCGCTGCCGATACGAATGACCGCCTGTTCAATCCACATCTCGGTTCCGGCAGCTACGCCCGATTGCACCAGGATACGAGCACCCATTTCAATTGCCTCCCAAAATATTGAATGCGGCAGGCAATAAGATGGGGGCGATAATCACAATCAAACAAGCGACCATGATCAGCATGCCAGGAAATACAATCTGCACTTCGGCTTCGGCGGCCGCTTTTTCACCCCACTGCGATCGCTTGAGTCGCATCTGCTCCGCCTGTTCCATCAAGATGGCGCTGAGCGGTGTCCCGAGCTCTTCGCCTTTGTTAATCGCGAAGACCAATTCAGCGACATCCGCATCGCGCATGCGGGTTTTCCATTCGTCAAGTGCTTGGCGGCGACTGCGTCCGGCATCCACGTCATTGAGTACAATTGCCAGCTCCTGCAACAAGGGATGCTCGGGTTCATCGGTCACCACTGTCCGCAGACTTTCTTCGAACCCTGCCCCAGCTTGCATCATCAACGCGATTTGGTCCACCACAAACGGCAGGCGTAGTCGCTGCATTTTGAGTCTGCGTTCCGCCTTGGCAACCAGCGATTGCGCGGCCATCCACGGGTAACCCATCGCCAGCAGCCCGCCCAACACCATCGCAAATCCGAAGCGACCAGTAATACTGACCAAGCAGGCTACGACGCCGCCGACCAGGCAACCTTCGATCCATTTGCCCGCCCAGAATTCGCTCGGCTTCCAATCACGCGATTCACTGACTAGCAACGCGCGTTCAAAGCGTCCGAGTTCCAGATGTGATGAATCCTCAGGGCTGGAATCGGGCATGAGTTGCGATAGTTCATCAATGGCAGGTTCGAACCAACGATAGATGCTATTGCGCCGTCGCATACGACCACGACGTTCATCTTCGTAGCGCTGGCCGCTTTTCGTTCTTTTCATTGCCACTAGCCCTAACAGCCACCAAGCCGACAGGCTGGCACTCAGACCTAACAATACTGAAGCCAGTGTCGCGGCGTGGGGCATGAGTTGTGACATGAAAGTAAGTGACATCATGGCTAGCGTCGCGTAGGTGGTTCGGCATATTGCTCGCCGCGATATAGCTGCGGGTTGCCCTGTGCATCCCTGTCGAACTCGTAGTTGTTACCACCGACCAATCGATAAGTAACTTTAGAGCCTGCAGAGTCGTAGCGAATGAGCCACAGTTGCGTGTCGTTGAAGGTTTGTTTTTGCCCAGGACCCATGCTGTAGGGATACGGTTTTCCATCCACGATCAATTCATAGTTGATCGTCACGTCGTTGCCTTTGGGACAGCGCACATTGATGGCTTGACCATTATGCGTATCGCTGCGCAGCGGTGGCTGGGAATAGGACGGGGTCGACGAGCTGGGGAGGGTCGTGCCCGGTTGTCCATAGCTGGGTTGTCCATAGCTGGGTTGTCCCGTGTTCGGTTGGCCGTAGTATGGTTGGCCCGTGGTTGGTTGGCCATAGTTCGGTTGTCCCTGACTGGGTTGACCATAGTTGGGTTGGCCGTAGTTGGGCTGGCCATAGTTGGGTTGGCCGTAGTTGGGTTGATTGAATCCTGGCTGAGGATTGAAGAAATTACCCGGTGTATTGTTTCGGCCTGATTCTCCGGGCAAGCTTCGCAATTGGGGTTGTCCGCTAGTCGGCGGCGGGGGCGCGGGGGTCGGGTTGAAGCCGCCTCGGATCTCTGCTCCGAATTGTTGTACTGCGCCACCGATATCACTTTGGACTTGATTGCGCAGGCCATCTAGAAATCCGCCTTGAGAAAAACCGAAGGCTGGTAGGCCGGCTACTAACATGATCGCTAGTAGGCGGCGCAGAGTGGAGTGGGAGGATAGCATGAGTTGGTCTCCGATGTGATGTGGTAAATGTCGATGGCGAGTTGGTTGAGGTCCGCTGGATTCGATGGGAAGCAATTAAGTGTTTGTCGCGCTATGGTTTCAGTTGAAATACGTTTAGCTGCCGACTGGAGGTGGGTACATAGGCGACGGGAACGAGCTTTCCGTCGGTCAGTTTTTTGAATTGTGATTGCCAGGCTTTCGACACTTCGAAGTTTGACAGCAGTGTATCGGTAGGTTGCGGTTCAAAATCCGACGCGGGATCGGCCAATGTGCGGACCAATGCTTCGATCAATGCTCCACTCCGTTCTTGAGCGGGTTGTGTGATTCGTGTCTGTTGCAAGGCAGTCGATGAGAAAAACGTTGTGGCGAGTTCCGGTGCTGCCAGATCGAGTAACGGATTGCGCAGGCCAGGTGCGATGGCTTGCTGGGTTGGTTGTAGATCGAGAAACACCAGTCGTCGACAACTGGGCAAATCTTCGTGAAGCGTCTTGATGAACTCTCGCCAGGATACGGCCGTAGCCCGTGGGCTGCGCATGTCGACATCGTGTGTGCCAACGTAGAAATTGGAGGTGCTATCGAGAAGGCAATAGGCTGAGATGAAGATAGCAGCTGTGTCTCCGGGCTGAGTACTATCGACCAGCCATTGCATTCCTTCCCAGAATTTGGTCTTATCGGCCCCTGCATCTTGAATAACGCGGGTCCGCACATCGTTATAGAGTCGACTTGAACCTTGTACGACTGCTGTGTCGGCAAATTGCTGGGCGTCTCTGGCGGCAGTCGTCAAAAGATTAAATCGTTGGTCATCGGTGGCGTAGTTGGAGATGCCGATGGCTAGTACGATCAAATTCTTAGCTTCTACTTTAACTGGTTTAACAATGTCAATTCGCAGCGTTTCGGCCGCTGAGGTGGATTCAGAGTTCGCAGCGATCAGGGCTATTTCGTTCTGCCCCGAAGTCAGCGATAGGGTTTGTTGAAGCTCGAATTCCTGCGCATTGGGCGAATCGGGGGTGAAAACCTGTGCGGCGACACCATTGACCAGCAGAGTAACTTCGCGAATCGGTAAGCCATTGACGCTTTTGACGCGCGCATGGAGTGGTACTTGTTCGTTTTCGGAATGAGCCATCGACTGTGAATCGCGTTGCGGCGAAACGAACTCGACAACCGGAGGGTGGTGGGCGGCAAGGTCGGAAGGGCTGCGAAAATCAAACTCACCCTCGCGCAGATTATCCTGATCGGCCAGTGCCACGGAAGCCTTTAAACTCTTCCCCTCTAGCAAATAGTTGATGACGTCTGGTCGATAAAGTTGCTTACGGAACTGTTGTACTTCATAGTAGTTGGCACTTTTGTCCGGACCGCGGTTGATATGCCAACCAATCAGTTGATCGGCGCCCGGTGAACAATCGTAATAGCCTTGCGGATTCCAGATAATCCAACTGTTGTCTTCACCGAGGTAGACGCTCAGGATTGGTTCGGAAAAATCGTAGCCGTCTTTGAGTTTCATTGTAAAGCGAAACGGCTTCTCGTCGCGTTGCATTTCCACCTCGACCTCTTGGCCGGGACGATAGTCAAATTCTCCCTGCAGCATCAGCTCGTACATGTCTTTCATCGATTTGCCATCGATGGTCAGGATGCGATCTCCGACTTCAACACCCGCAGCTGCAGAGGAAGTACCGGGCATGACACGCGTGACTTTTGAGTTTTCGAATTTGAAGTCGAAGATACCCGTGGGTCGATAGTCTTCCAGGCTCCACAGGCGAATCGTGCGGTCGGCCGAACTGCTGAGCATCAGTTGTTTGTCGGGGGATACACTGACCGCAGAGACCAAGCCCTCGTGTCCCACAAATGCGCGCTTCAATTCGTCGGTTTCTGAATCCCAGACGGCTAGCAATCCCAGATCGTCACCAAGCAGCACAGGTTCGGTCACATCGAGCACGCTGCGACCGATGATCGAGAAAACGGTAGGGAGTCGCCCAGAGGTCAATTCGTATTCGGACGCGTTATTTCCCGCGACTAACTTTTGGAGTCGCAGAGCTGACTGATCACTTGCCTGTCGGACTTTGAGCTCCACTTGACCTTGCTTGGGCAGCTCGCCGATCAGATCGACTGTTTCGTCGCTTGGAATTGGATAGACGGTTCTGGCTGCTAAATCGATCAATTGTTCCGCTTGGCCGTAGTTATTGCTCCCCCAGCGATCGGGTTGGAAGGGAGTGGTTCCGAAGGCAATTCGTTGTGAATTGCGATCGAAGGCGGCTTCATAAATAGGTTTGCCCTGACCAACAAACTTGTGCAGCTGTTTGCCTGTTTTCAATTCCCAGACATGGATTTCGCCGAAACGATCGCCGCTGGCCACCCATCCTTGTTCGGGAGCCAAGCAGAGGGCAGTTACATTCCAGCGATGTTGATCGTAGACGGTTGTTGGGGCTGGCACGCTGGGGGCTTCGGTTGCATGTGTCGGCCAGACGCCCACCCAAAACTTGTTTCCACCGTCTTCATTCCCAACTCCGGCGGCCGCCCATACGTTTTGGTCCATCCTTAAATCGAGAATGCGTGGATCGCGCGTGGCGCCAAACGGATAGGAAAACTTGCGACCAAAGATATCGATCATCCAAGCTCGCAGCGGCGACGCCAATGCATCTGGCTGGGGGGCCACCAACGAGGGCGCCGAATAGAGCACGGGACCACCAAAGTCGACACCAAACAATACGGGTTCCTTGCCTGGGAACTGCAAGGCATCGTAGATGGGGGCCTCGGCGTTGCGCGGTGGAAGACGTTTGACGACTTTCCGCGAGTCCCAATCCCAGACCGCGATGAAGCCGTCGGCATCGACGCTGGCCAGTTGTTTTCCGTCACGCGTAAAAGCGACATGCCGCACAGGTACGTTGTGCCCCGGCAAGAGTTGGTCGATTTCATCGAGCTTATCTGTGCGATAAACGCGGATGGCACCATGTTCACGATAGTCGTTCACACCTACCACTAAGTAGGTTCCATCAGGGGAAAACGCAATTGAGTAACAATCGCCATAGGAGACGCGATTTCGATCGCCGCGGAGCGTGTGCATCAGTTGCCCACTGTTCAGATCCCAGATGCGAACCACTTTCTCGCCACTGGCTGCCAACCACAGACCATCGGGACTAATCGCCAGGTCAGTAACTTCGCTCATGAACCCGCCGCCGTCGATAATTAGTTCTGCTTTACCTTTAAACTCTTGCATCAACGGTTGGGTATCTACAGCCACGGAAACGAGCTCCAGGAGCTGCCTATTGAAGTCCACATTGGGCTCGTCGATGATAGTCGGTTGCGGCTGATCACCTTCTGGCTCTGTCGTTTGGGGCTCCGGCTTTTCCGGCGTGTTGATGACCAGCGAGTCTGGATCTTGCACTTCAGCCACGGGCTCAACCGCTGGCGTGACCTCCGGTTCCGGCTCGTCCGGCTTGAGTGGCTCCGGTGGAGTCTCGACCGGAGGAATCACGGTACGGTCCAGAGCTTCCCGTTCGAGTTTGTCAGCCGTTGATTCTCTAGAGGGTGACTTGGCGAGCGCCTCAGGGAGCGCCTCTGGGAGTGACTCGACTCGGAGCGTCGAGCGACGATCGGGGGATTGGGCCAGCGGATCGGTTTGTTTGGGCTGTAGCATCCAACCGATTCCAACCGCGCCTAGCAATAGTGCAGCGCAAAGTGGATAGAGCACATACCATTTTCCCAGCAGTTCATTCGCGCGGTCGCGTGAACTTTTGGAGGCGGTTACCGCATTGCCTCTACCAGCCGCGACCAGCGGCTTGGCCGATTTGCGTTGGCTGGCCCCCCTACCTTTTTTCGCATCTGGGTTCGGTGCGGCGGATGGCGATCGCGACGGCGAAGCGATTGGTTCGATTTCGCGAACGTTGGTGGGCATGATACTTGGCGATGCATGTTTGGGCATCGCAACGGCGATGGGGGCAACGTGAACCAAGGCTTGGTCGTTCAGCGTTTTGAGTGCGTCTGCGGCCGTGGCGCAGCGCAGCGAAACTTCCTTGCGTAGCATCGCATCGAGTGTGAGCACTAGATCCTGAGGCAGGTTTGGCAGAATGTCCTGCACCGACGGATTGGCTTGCTCTCCGCTATGCCACCGCAACCAAGCCACGTTGCGATCGACCGATGCTCCCATCGCATCGACTGTCAATGCGTCAAACTTAGGACCAGCCAATAGTTCGAGAGCCGTGAAGGCTAAGCAGTACAGATCGGTCGTCGTCCCCAATTCGCCAAATTCAGAGCGGATCATTTCCGGAGAGATATACTTTTGACTATGCGTGGGAGCGCGAAGTTCACTATCGACATGTGTTTCCTCAAAGTCGCTTAACTTCACCGTTCCGCGTTCGTCAATCAAGATATTCGAGGGGCGAATCGAGCCGTGAATTTTGTTGCGACTGTGTAGGAAATCCAGTGCCGGTAGGAGTTGCCGCAATATGCTCCGCACCGCGTCGGCTGGCAGAGGGGCCTGTTGAATCTGTGCCTCCAGCGTGCCACGCATCAATTCCATCACAATCCAGCCGCGCTCTGTATCAACGCCATGAATGCATAGAATTCCCGGATGTTGGTGCTGGGCCAAGAACTGTGCTTCTTTCAGGAAACGTTGTCGCCGAGTAGCATCGGCACGGCCTGTATCATTGAGCTCCTTGATTGCCACGGAGCGTCCCAGGGTAATGTCATGAGCCCGATACACGACGGAATTTTCGCCACGTCCGATCTCTTCGAACAGTTCGTAGGTAGGGTGTGGTTGCGCCACGATCAACGTCTCCTGAACACGGTTCGTCAAAATAGCCTGCGTTGAAACTGATTCGCAGGAATGGAGAACTTGTTACAGAAAAGTTCTCGATTCTCGCGATTTAGTTCCTAAGACCTGAGAGCCAAGTGAAATTACTTCGAAAAAGTTTCCAGCTAGCATGAAACAACCCGCGGTAGGTTGCGAATAAGTTTTCGAGTTGAATGCCGCGCCTGACCAACCACAATGACGACCAAGATGCAAGCCAAAGAAATCTATGCCAAAACCACTCGTCATTTCCTGCGACCCGTGGCGGAGTTTTTAGACGATCCGACGGTAAGCGAGATCATGATTAATGGGCCGGAGACAGTGTACATCGAGCGGCGAGGACGCTTGAGTTTGGCCGAAGGTGTGCGTTTTGCCAGCCCCGGCGCGCTGTTAGCCGCAGCTCGGAATATTGCAGAATATGCTGGTCGACCGCTCCCCTCGCCTGTTTCCGCCCTCCAAGGTACCAGAAATTCTGCGGGACCGCACAGCGTTGATGCGCGACTCCCCGACGGCTCGCGAGTGCATATCATCCTACCCCCCACCAGTCGCGCAGGGGTATGCGTGTCGATTCGCAAATTCACTACCTCAACGCTTGGACTCGCCGAACTGATCGACTTCGGGACGTTAACCAGCGAAGCAGCCGAATTCCTAGGGATCGCGGTCGCTTTGCACCGCAATCTGGTTGTCTCCGGTGGCACCGGTTCCGGCAAGACCTCCTTGCTCAATGCGTTGTCGACGATGATCAGTCCTGATGAACGGATCGTGGTGATTGAAGATAGTTCGGAACTGCAATTGCAGCAACCGCATACGATCTATTTGGAGAGTCAATCGCCCAATCCGGATGGTGGTGGTGCTGTAACGATACGCGATCTGTTTGTTGATTCACTACGCATGCGCCCCGATCGTATTCTGGTCGGGGAGGTGCGCCGTGGCGAAGCGCTTGACCTGGTGCAGTCGATGATCTCTGGTCACAGTGGCGCCATGACCACCGTCCATGCATCTACCCCTCACGACGCAGCCGTGCGACTGGAAACACTGTGTTTAATGAGTGGCATTGAACTGCCGATAGCTGTCGCGCGAATGCAAGTCGCCGCGGCAATTCAGTTGGTGGTGCAAATCAGTCGTTTTGCTGATGGCTCACGGCGTATTCAAACCATTAGCGAATGCCAGGGGCTGGACGCTCAGGGAAACTATCGCTTTGTCGATCTCTATCGCTTTGTCGCCAATGGTCGCGATAGCGATGGACGAATGTTGGGGGAGCTACAAGCCACCGGCAGCCAGCCGCAGTTTGCGGAACTCATCAGCGTTATGGGGTTGGCCGATCAAGTGCAAGAAACCCAGAAATTATTCGTGGACTATTTGTAACACTTCCATGAGTGACGCGTATTTGATACAGAGCGTTGCTCGAGGCTCTGCATCGAGTTTGATGCCAGATCGTCGCTCGACTCTCCGAGTCGAGTTGGTGCCGAAAGCGGCTGTCGACAGGCTTGGTCACGACTCGGAGAGTCGTGCGACGAAAAATCGTGCGACGAAAAGTCTTGCGACAACTTTGGCTACAAACCTGATCGCTATGCGGTCAAGTAGAAGCGGGCGTAGCTACTAAGCAGTAAGCAATAAGCAGTAAGCAATAAGCAGTAAGCAGTCAGTGTTAAGCATTACCATCAAGCTCCAAAGGAGAATAGACAATGAAAATGACACGCTCAAAATTTTGGAGAACGTTGCACGATGATGAAGACGGATTGGAGGCCATCCAAGTGGTGATGATCGTGGCTCTGGCAGCCATCGTGATCATCGCCCTCATGACCGTGGGCCAGGAGATTTTCGACTGGATGAAAGAGAAATGGAACCAACTCAAGGGCGAGGATATCAGTTGAAATGAGCGTAAGTGAACTACTGCTGTTGGGACTGCTGGCTATGGCATCGCTAAGCGATCTGCGCGAGCACAAGATTTTCAACTGGACCACGTATCCCGTGATCGTGTGTGGTGGCGTAATTAGTCTGCTGACTAGCGGTTTGCGTTACTACAACATCCCCAGCGATTGGCTTGGCTCGCTGACCGTCACTCAGTTTTTGTTGGGAGGGATGGGAAGTGGCCTGTTGATGTTGATTCCGTACAGCCTGTCCCGCGGCGGCGCCGGAGATGTAAAGCTGGCAGCGGCCATGGGAGGGCTATTGGGGTTGGAGGGGACGCTGTGGGCCTTGGGCTGTGGTTATGTTGTGGCCGCTACCTGGATTGTCGCGATGTCCCTCTGTAGTGGCGGCCTGAGAGTTTTAGCACCGGCGGTAGCGCGGGGTGGGCTCAGTTTCGTTACACCTCAGCATGTCGCATCGCCTACCAGCCAGCAACGCAAGTTGTTACAGCGTCCCTTTCCACTGGCCGCTTGCTTTTCCGCGGGAGTGTTCGTAGTGCTCTTACTGCAGACTTGACCATGCATCGAAAAAGGAAACCCGTTCGTCGCGGTGCGGCTAGTTTGGAAGTGGTATTGGTCGCTGCGGTCACTATTCCGCTGAGTGCCGGGCTATTGTTCTTCGCGGTGGCCGTCTGCCGATACGCTTTTGCGGCGTTGAGCGGAACACTGAGTATGCCGTTTTTATAGGGACTTCATGGGGTTGCCAATCAAGTGTCTTGAGCTGGCGGAGAACACATGGCTACAACTGGAAGTACCGCAGAGTTTTGAATTGTCACTACGCCGAAAGCGTCCGATTGCTTTATGTACACCCTCACACTGCCAATGCGAATCCGCAAAGACTTAACCCGACTGTGTGATAGCATCCGTAGCTTTCATGGTGACGAAGGCGGGGGCGCGTACACTTTGTCCTATGTAATGACGATTCCCTTTCTGATACTCCTGACCTCTTTGATTATCGAATCGACGCTGATGATGACGGCCAAGGTAGGAACGATTTACTCAGCTTTTGCTGCAGCGCGAACGGCGAGTGTATGGAGTTCTGCGGCCCAGTGGCCAATTGTGCTGGAGAAAACCGAGCAAGCTGCCAGACAAGCCATGATTCCATTCGCTAGCGGTAGCTCCCCAGGTGACATGGGAGCAGACAGCTCCGACAGTGAAGTCTATTTTGATGCTTACAATTCATGGACGAGCGATGGAGTGGCCCCAGGATACATCGCTGCCAAGGCCAAGAGTTCTAACAGTCGATTGCAGGTTGAGATCGCCAAGAGACCAGCGACTTGGGACGCAGATATTGAAGTTGCAGTAACCTACGACTATCCGATTCATATTCCCGGCCTGGGGAAAATACTTGGACAGCGTAGCCCAACAGGTGGCTATGTTTTCGCGGTCACGAGTCATGCTACGCTGCACAACGATGCTCCGCAAAACGCTGCTCAAGAATTGGGGATTGGCTATGGCAAACCCTGAGCGTACAGCGCCACCTTCGCGGAACTCAACGGGAATACCAACCCAACGCGGTAGTGCGTGGGATGCTGGGGGTAGTTCGAGAGACAATCCAGTCATGCACCGATCAGGCACCCAACTCGCTGGTGCGTCGAGCTGTTATGGTGGTAGGACTCGGCGATCAGGAAAAATCGCATTGGTGGCTATGCTGCTACTGCTGTTCATGGTGATTTTAATTGGACTCATCGGCAACACGGGACATGTCACCAGTCAAAAAATGGAAACGCAAAACGCAGTCGACGCGGTCGCTTTTTCGCAAGCGATGTGGCGAGCTAGAGCGCTGAACACGATCACTGCCAGCAATCACTTAATGGGCGAGGCTACTGCCTTGTGTGTGATCCAAGAGGCATGGGGAGGGCCGGAGCTGCGGTTAGGACTGAAGGCCAACACGAACGAGAATCGCCAGCTAGACACGCTCATTCGCCTGGCCGCCAAAAATGCTCCTATGGGACGCTATCCATCTCCCTATGTACCAGCAGGTCTAACGGGGGTGGACGACCAGTTAATCCGCTTCGTTACCGATCGCACCTCTCCGGAGGATAGCGAAGAACAAGCCGCCTTTGCTACTTTATACGATGCGCGGATGACGCTCAAACGCAGGCTCTTTGAGATGTTAGCTGCCAAGTGGGTCGCGAATTTCTTGTTTCTGGTGCCACCGCCGATCGGATACGGTACCGCTGTTATCGGCTATGGCGTGCATATCGTTTCGACGGCGCGGATTGTGTTGATCGGCAAAGAATGGTTGTTGCTGGAAGTGATTGAGAAGTACGCCAAAGTGGCGGCACCAGTCCATGAACAGGTATTTCAGAATCAGTTAATTCCTACGCTTCAAGAATTTGCTCTAGAGATTGCTGGGGTCGATGCGGAAAGTGGCCAGTCGGAGGCAAGTGAAAGTCTTATCGCGCGGGCCAGCCAAGATGCTCTGGAGCAATCAGGTGAACGACAGCAAACCACTGTGGCAGTTTATCCAGCCTCGGATGAATTTCAACTGCCGGTTGAGGTCGAGCCTGAGCCCGAACTAACGAACTTCAATGGTTCCTATCCATCCGGCTGGGGAGAAGACACGAGCTCACCCATAGCCGCGTTGGGTGATCAACTTTCCAATGCGCAGCGCGAACTCAGTAAGGCCCTGAGTCGAACATCCGCACGCATGCAGCAGCTTCGGGAGGCTGTAGCGCAACTGGATGAACTTGAATCGGAATTGCGTGATCGCATCGATGCAAACGAAGCAGCGCCAGCCATAATGGCTGAGATGAAGTCCGAATTGATCCGCGTAGAAGAAGCTCGAGCTGAAGTAGAGTTGCAGCTGGAGGAGTTGGAAAAGAATGTCAATGAAATTTCACAACAACGCAGCGAATTGGACACGGTCCTTTCGCAAGCCGGCGCGCTTGGGTCGGAGAATCTATCGCTCGATCATATTCCCCAGCAGATGAATCCCGATCTAGAACGAGTCACCCAGTGGACCCGGGCCACCACACCCAATGTCGATGCACTGCGGGCGCCGCTACTCGGTTTGCTCAAGAAACATCTAACGATTAGCCAAGCGGCTAAGCATTTTGAAAAATGGACCAATCGTTACACACTGGTGCGCACTTGGGCACTGCGTAGCGGACAACGTTTGGAACCGTCGGGGGCTCAATCGGCAAGCTGGAGAAAGCAGGCGGACCCTTGGTTTATGCTGGTGATGCGTGGTACCTATCGCGAGCAATTGCCACACAAAGGGTCCGAGTCGTGGACGGGGAGCGATAGCGCCGGCCGCAACACAGCGGAAGACCTATTTACGTTGGTCGCGGCCTCTCATCGTGAATACGAACCACTATTTTCGACGATCGTTTACCCTCAGCCGCAGACACAGGGCCTGGTGACATTCGCGCAAGCCATTGTCTACAACGCCAATCCGCAATCACCCTCGTCCGGATCGGCGAACGCACAAGCCCAAGTGGGCTGGGACACGCTCAATTGGGATGCCAAGCAAGCGGTCAATGAATGGGGGGCCACGGCAGAAGTACAAGCGACCAGCTGGCCTTGGGAATTGCTGTCCGGAATTGACAACCCACCAGCAGTAAGACTGAATTGGCAACCAAAGTTGGTGCCGCTAACTGCCAGACGATTGGAGCAAGCTGAACAGGTTGCGCCTGGAGATGGCTGGAACGACGCGATGCGTGAAGCGTTGTCACTGGCCATCGAACACTCCGAACTAATACGACATTAAGTAGGATGCAGCTCATGGGAAGACTAAGCCGCCCAGCTATTGCGACGTTGGAGCTGGTGCTCGCGCTGCCGATTATCTTGGTGGTATTCGTGGCGATTGTTTGGCTCGGCTTCTCGGTGATTGGTCAATCGGAAGTTACCGCAGAGGCACGCCATGCCGCTTGGGATAAACGCTTCGACCGTTGGCAACCGAGCAAATTTGATTTCACGGCCGAAGATTCGGACAGCGGCGAAGCCACGCGACAAATTTCGGTCACGCCTCTCTTAGCGAGCGAACAAGGCCCCCAAGCCAAACATCAAATAGACAAAGGCCCCTGGGACCATCGATTGGTAGAATTCAATGGACTGCCCAATTGGCGCCTCTACGCGGAGATGGGCATTGCGGCCAAAACAGTGAATCTGAAATTTGCCTATGAAGATGCACAGTCGTTGATTGGCCAGCTGCAACAGTTGGGTTCAGGGGCACTCAGCTCCGCGCTAGCAGAATTTGCCATGGGGTTGCTCAATCCAGGTTCTGTTCTGGATTCCCAAGCCGCTGGGGGCAAGAATCGCACTGAGCTTGATCAGCAGCTGGATCGCAATCAAGCGGAGGGACAAGTGGCCGATCTCCAACGCCAAATCGAGCAATTGCGCGAGCAACTTGACGAGGCTGACGATGCCGAAGAAGACTCCGCCGATGACACAGTCTGGTTGATCGAGCACAAGTTAAAGCGGTTAGAGATCGAATTGGAACTGGCAAAGGCCACACTGAAGGAGCTGTTGTAGTGGAGCGAAGTTGTTTGCCGGCGACAACTGCCGAAACTCTGGGCGCGTCCTGCAACAAAACTTGGCAAAGTCCGTTAGAGAGCCATGGAGTTTGTCGATTTAGTCGTCACTGGCGAAACAGTGGTGAGCCGTGGGCTGTAAGGCACCGGGCAATGGTTGTCGCCCGGCCGCTCACGCGTCACGGCTCACTCAATCAACAAACCGCAGGTGGGTTTTGCGACGGAACAGCGGTCCTTGCTGTGGGGGAATTTCACTAGATAGTTTGGGGAAACGAAGATGACACATGTCGTAAAACTGCTCATAGCGCTCGGCTTGGGGACTGCTGCGGCGATCACCAATTGGATGGTTCTTGCGCTGCAAACGCAACCCACTCAATATGTCGCCGCCGCGCGAGAATTGGCTGCGGGGACTAAAATTGATGAGGATGATTTGCTGGGTGTGCCCATCCCTGGCGATACGGCGGAGCTAAAGCGTTCGCTTATTCCTTTTGCCAATCGATCGATTTTGTTTGGCGCCTCACTGCCGCGGACGTTGCAACGCGGCGACGTGTTATTCACACGTGATCTCACACCACCAGACGATATTCCTCAATGGGATGTGATTGGTCCGTTTGAGTTAATTAGTGTGGGTGATCAGTTTACAGTTGCCAGCGGGCGCAGCGAAAACTCTATCAGCAGTACGCGTGGCAATACGATAACCATTGCTGTCGATGCCAACTTCGATAAACGCACCAGCCAACTATTGAATGTGATCTCCGATCATGCTGCGGCTAATCGAACAACAGATCTTAAGATCGTGGCAGTGCAGGTGTTACCAATGCGCAGTCAAAACTCTGCGCTGCGTGAGCCAGGCAACAATGCTGCGGTGAATATGGGAGGCGATGGTATCACTCCCTCACAATCCCAAGTGGTCTATCAAACTGTTTCATTGGAAGGCATCCCCAATGTTCCAGCCGTGCTGCTAGCGGGTGATTTCATACGCTTTGTTATCCCGAAAGAAATTGGTTTCTAATGCGCATTTGGTACAACAACGTCGTTGATACACAACGCCGGGTGCTGGAGGTTACGGGCGATCGGCTCCGGATTGGTCGCGATCCACGCAGTGAGCTTGTGCTGCATAGCCCGTACATTGCCGCTGAGGCGGCAGTACTGTTGAGACGGGCAGGCGGCTGGGAGATCCGCGTGTTAGGTATGAACGGCATGAAATTTGGGGGTGAACATTTAGCCGCTGGCGAGCGTCGCGAGATACAGGCCAATGTGGCTATCGAAATGTTCCCCTTCACTCTAACGCTTGACATGCCGCGAGCCGAGGAGCTTAGTCAGTCTGCACGAGTCGCGGTGCTGGACGACCAGTTGGCCAAGGTCTTAGGAGAAATTCACCGCGAATTGCTGGACCGCATGGATCTGCGGCGCGGGATTGATGTAGCCAAGCAGAACGACCACGTCTATCAATTGCAACTCGAACGACATTTGGAAACCATAGCCCGCAATCACAAATTACTAGTGGATAACACGTCGCCGCTAACTCTCCATCTAGCCGGCCACGCACTACGCGACCATCTGCTGCAGCTCGACGGCAGCCGTGATGGGGAGCATTCGTCTTCAATTGAGTCAGGCTCCGCAGCTTGGAGCAGGATTGTAACGACAGTACCCGAACGTGAGAAAGAACTGGAGACGACGAGCGCCTACGTGGCCAAGATACTGAGTACAGATGCAACTGATTCGCGTCTGAGTATCCAACAGATCGAGCAAGGGTTTTGGTCCGCCTGGCACGATTTGAAAACTAAAATTCACGCCGAGTTTCGCGAGTATTTGGCGCTGCGACGGATTAAGAAAGAGATCAAAGATATGGTCTTTGGCTATGGGCCACTCGAAGATCTGCTGCGTCTGCCGAGTATCAGTGAAATTATGGTCGTCGACCGCAATCACATTTACGTCGAGTCCCAAGGGGTGATCGAAAACAGTGGACGTAAGTTTATCTCGGACGAAATTGTCGAATCGATAATTCAACGCATAGTGGGAAAGGTTGGCAGGCGGATCGACAAATCGCAACCGCTTGTCGATGCTCGCCTGGCTGATGGCAGCCGAGTCAATGCGGTAATCGCACCACTTGCCGTGAGCGGGCCTACTCTGACGATACGGAAATTCCCTGATCGCAAAATCCTGATTCATGACCTGGTAGCTCTTGGGGCGCTAAATGCCGAAGTGGCTGAATTTCTTAGAGCGATAGTACTTTCGCGTCGCAATTTGATCGTCTCAGGTGGTACGGGAACCGGCAAAACCACTCTCTTGAATTGCCTCAGCGATTTCATACCAGACGGCGAGCGGATTGTCACGATTGAAGATACCTCTGAACTGCAACTTGCCAAGGAGCACGTTGTGAGGATGGAGACCAAGGAAGCTAACGTCGAGGGGGCGGGAGCCTACAGTATTCGTGATTTGGTCCGCAATGCACTGCGCATGCGCCCGGATCGAGTAGTTGTGGGGGAATGTCGTGGCGCCGAAGCGCTCGATATGTTACAAGCTATGAACACTGGACACGATGGTTCGCTTACCACAATTCATGCCAACACCGCTCAAGACGTTGCGTTGAGGTTGGAAGTGTTGGTGCAGATGGCCGCCGATTTGCCAGTGGCCTCAATCCGCAGTCAAATTGGTTCCGCGATAGACGTCATCGTGCAACTCCAACGCCTGTCCGGGGGGCGACGCGTGGTAAGTCAGATTGCCGAATGCGTAGGGGTTGATTCGCATTCCGGTGAGCTTGAAATTCGCGACCTGTATCTGCTCGATGATCAGAACACACTGCAGCCCACCGGTCAGTTACCGACATTCATCGGAGAGTTGCTCGAAGGAGGGTTGCTTGATCTGGAGACTTTTTACGAGAAGGAGTGAAGGAGTGAAGGAGAGTGGGAGAGTGGGCATGAAGGGCCGAAGGCCCGGCCGATTGTCTAGCCCCGGCTGAAGGCCGGGGTGGGAAGGCCATCCGCTTCCGGTTAGGGCCAACGGCCCGACAGATTCCTACCTTGATGACTCGCACATCGGTTGACCGGAGGGCGTGAACCGTTTCGCGGTTGAGGCCCGTGCGTAAATCTGCCGGGCCGTTGGCCCTAACGCTTACATACATGCTCTATTCCCCCGGCCTCCAGCCGGGGCTAGATAATCGGCCGGGCCTTCGGCCCTAATCCACACCACTCCATCACTTCATCTCACATCTCACATCTTACATCTCACATCTCACATCTCACATCTCACATCACACATCACACATCACACATCACACATCTCACATCTTACATCTCACATCTCACATCTCACATCTCACATCACACATCCCTCATCCCTCATCCCTCATCCCTCATCAATCATCAATCATCAATCATCAATCCATCAATCCGTCCAATTCTCCATCCAATTCTCCATCCATCTCCCGAGGTTTAATGTCATGATTGCGTCGCTTCCGTTGCTTGCGAGTGGGCTGTTCTTTGCCAGTGTCGGCCTGCTGACATATACGATTCTGCAAGCCTGGGATGCGTGGGCGGTGAGCTACGTGGCACTACAAATGGACCAAGCCAGCACGTTGGGGTTGGAAAAGCGGCGAATTCAAAATGGCTTGCGGTGGTGGGGCGTGGCCTGCTTGCTGATCGTGGTGATCGTAGGCATTGGTTTGCGTATGTTTCCAATTGCGATAGCCTTATTGGTGTTGCTGTTGTTTGCTCCCAAATGGATGTTCGCCTGGGCGATTCGCCAACGACAAGATTTATTGCGTGATCAAATGGTGGGCTGCACGGTGGCGTTAGCCAATGCCGCCCGAGCGGGCCAATCGCTAATTCAAGGACTGCAAGCGGTTAGCCAGGAGTGCCCATCGCCACTGGGAGACGAATTGCAACGCATCGTTTCCGAATATAGTTTGGGCCGCACGCTCCCGGAAGCGATGAGCGAAGCCAAGGGGCGCTTGAAGCTCGATAGCTTCACGATGTTTGTGTCGGCGATCACAGTGAGTCTTCAACGCGGAGGTCGCGTGACGGACTCACTTGAAAAAATTAGCCGCGCACTGCAAGAGAATCAGCGTATCGAGCGTAAGTTAGCAGCAGAGACGGCTAGTGGGTGGCGAGTGGTCATAATCCTGACCGCTTTTCCTTTCTTATTTTTGGCCGGCTTCTTCGTGTTGCATCCAGAAGGGACGCGGTTAATGTTCAATTCACTGATAGGTCAGACGCTGGTACTTCTGATTATCGGTATTGTGGTTCTCAGCCTGTGGTGGAGTCGCCGCATTCTGCGAGTCGAGCTATGAAGGAAAGTTCAGCGTAGCGGAAGTCGCCAAGACTTGCGGAGTTTGATGTTTTCCGAGCGTCACGACTCGGAGAGTCGTGCGACGATGAATTAGCAAAGTGAGATACTTCTCGCTGATCGCGAGTACTGGTAGGAGTTTCTACCCTCCCGCGCGCACGAGCTCGCTATCAAAAGTGCATGTTTTCGCGGGAGGGTCGCTAGGTGAGTTCTACGAACCTAGCGGGGAGGGCAAACAAGTGTTTTCCCTCCCCGGTAAGCTCGCATTACTCGCTTTCCGTCCCTCCCGCGAACTCGTCGATTTCCTCGTTTTCTCCAATGCGCGGGAGGGTGAAATCAACCGTTGTACCGGCGATCAGCGAGAAGTGTCGGAAGTAGGACGGTTTCCGCTAGGAATTGCGAGTCGACTGGTCCGAAGTGTTGCTTTGTCGTCGCTGGTCAATCGCTGCTTGGCAATATCGCAACAGCTCCAACTCGGCCAGCTCCTGTTCAACTACATCGAGCGAATCGTCGCGCAACGTATCCGCCACAGCACTAATCAGGTACTCCGAAAATTTTTCGCGAGCCCGATGCAACATAACTCGAAGTCGCGTAGGAGTGACCGGCTCCCTCAGATGTTCGGAGAGCATGTGCGCAAGATCCGCTGAGCGTGCTTGCGGATGATCGACGCGTAACTTGAGGACTTGCATCCACGGTTTTCCAGACTCGGTTTCTTCTTCTCCGAGGCGCTGCCAGGCTTGAGTGAGCATTTGATCACGCCAGACGGTAAGGAATTCTTGTTCGCGACGTTGCTGGTCACTGTCATCGGGTATCGCCACTTGCGAATCGAGTTGAGAAGTTGGGCGACGTATTTGCTTGCGGAAATAGTCGGCGACCATCCGTCCTAGTACGACCTTTAAAAACCCGCGGAAACGCCCTTTCTCTTCGTGAGCTTTGGCAAAATCACCACATAGAAACTTTACGGCAAACTCCTGATAGAGATCCTCCGCGGCATTGGCATCGCGCACCGCGGCAGTCAGATAACGCGCGATGGCAGGACCGTAGCGCTCTAGCAGTTCTGCTTGTGCGAAACCCTGTTCCGCGTGGCCATCGCGATTGGCGAGATACACAATAGACCACAACGTATCGATTTGGCTAAGACGTTTGGAATCGGTCATGGCGTAGAGTCAGCTTGGGAGACTGGAGGACCGGAGATAGCCAGGATCCAAAGGTGAGGCAATGACGCGCCGTTCACCAAGAAAGTTTTCGACAGCTTCGATCAGGGCGGCAACTGTTTGATAGCGGTGATTGGGATTGCGAGCCATGGCTTTGACACAAATTGCATCCAGCTCCCCCAGGAGCTGGCGTGCGTTACGCGGCTGACGAAGTCGATCGCTGGGGCGAACCGGCTGTTGCAGGCGGACTAATCGTAAGTTTTCATCCAGAGGGAGCTCAGGTGAAATCTCACCCGCTAGCGGAGTTTCCTGGGTTAGTAACTCGAACAGTAGCACGCCCAAGGCAAAAATATCGCTTCGAGTGTCCACACCGTTGGTCGGTGAGCTGGCTTGTTCGGGGCTCATGTAGGGGAGTGTTCCCGCGATTTGGGCAAGCGGCGTAGGCAATGTTCCGTGAGCTTCATCACCTGTCAATGTCGCGGCCAATCCAAAGTCAATCACCTTGGGGACTGGCTCGCTATCTGGGTCGCTGACCAACACGTTGCCTGGCTTGATATCTCGATGAACGACCCCCTGTTGATGCGAGTGTTGAATCCCTTTGCACACACTTAGATACAACTCCAGTCGTTCATTCAATAGCAGTTGTTTCGACTGGCAGAATTCGGTAATACTCTGTCCGTCGACCAATTCCATCGCGAAGTATGGCCGTCCATCCGCAGTTGTACCACTATCGAGTACGCTGGCCACGTTGGGGTGATTCATTTTGGCCAAACTGAGTTGCTCATGGCGAAAACGAGCCACAGTCGCCCAGCCTACCAACTCGTGGCGAATGATTTTTACCGCTACTTCGCGCTTGATAGGCTTGTGGCGTACGCCGCGAAAAACACGTCCCATACCACCATCGCCAATCAATTCCAGCAGTTCATAAGGACCCAACCTGGTCGGTAGTTCCAACGTTTCGGAGGCGCCTTCAGCACTATGTGGCTGAGAACGTCCAGGTGGTTGAGGTCGACTGGCGTGTAATTCGACTAGCGGAGGAAGCATCTCGCTATCCTCTAAGCTGACTTCGTGACGAGCGATATCCAAAACACGATCTAGCTCAGCAGCTCGACTTGGAAACCGCGCGTAGAGTCCGCTGGTCGACAGATTGGGATCACTCGACAATTCATCTAGAAATTTATCCAGAGCTGCCTCGAAGATCGGGCAATTAGGATCGCTGTGGCCAATGCCATGCATGCAGTGAGCCCGTTGGTCAAAGTTCAACTGGTATTTTATAGATCTCAAGCCCCAAATTGAGCGAATTTTCGTCCATAGCCGACAAGCTGGTTTTACGAAACAGCCAGTCTAATGCCGACCATTCTACACTAGATTCACTCCGACGTTGGGTGTCAGTTGGGCAGCTTTGAACGGGTTGCTGCCTCCAGAATGCTGCTGCCGACGGGCTCAAACAAACGGAGGCTCACACCCCTCGGCTCATGAAAAATTCCGGGGTTAAGACACTTCTCGTCGAACGCCACCCTATTCGTTGAGCTGACTCTGCGGAAAGCCCACCGCCAGCTTGCATTTTCTTACTCGTACTCAGCTGCCCCGTTCGAATCGAGTAGGAGTAGGAGTACCATTGCATTGAGTACGAGTACGAGTACGAAAACCCGAGACGTATGGTAGTGATCAGCGAGGAGCGTCGGGTTTAGCCGTATTTCACACCACGGGCATTTTCGTGCGGCGGCGACCAAACAGGCCGACCGATAGGAGAATTGACGACCAGGCGATCGTGCCTGGTTCGGGTACGGCGGTAACAACAAAGGAACCATTTAGGGAGCTCGCGTTAATCCGGGGCATGGTCGAGCTGTTACTGCTGGCAAAGATGTCGGTGATTTGAATTGGATATTCACCTTGAGTCAGTCCGGTTGTGTCTATTCGTAACTTGCCAAACGGAGTCGTTCCCACTGGGAAGGTTTGCGGATTGATGTATTCCAAACTCAAATTGGCGATCGTCGCGTCAGCCGGCGCGATGGCCAGGCTTGAACCGGAACGATTGATATTGTTGAAGCCAATAAAACCTACTTCGCTGAAAAATTTTGTGTAGTCTGGGCCACTGGTAACGATCTGACCGAAGGAGGGGCTGGTGGTATCTTGATCAATATTGTCCCGATTGAAGTCGGCGGCGGGAACAAAGCTAAACTGAGCTCCGCCTTGGAGCTTAAAGTCGACGGTTAAGCCGATTAGTTGATCGGCATTATTCGATCGGGCCAAGATCAATAGCTCCTGCACGCCGGAATTCTCCATGAACCGGACGTTAGACTCAAAGGATAAAACCAAGTCGGCCTTGCCAATGACCGGACAACAGCCGATTATACCAACGATCAGAGCTACAATCGCAACAGACTTTTGCATTCGACAATTCCAATGTTGTTCGTCAAAACTATACATGTCTTCACTTGGGCCTATCTTTTACAGTCGCAATGATGCTTCGAGGGTCAACTTGTTCGGCAAAAGTCTTCCGGAGCCAACCCATTCGGATTGAAATATTGATGTCGATGGGCCTGTCGAGCTGGATGGGCCTGTCGTGTTGGATACGAAGAGCGGCGAAAAGGTCCATGAACGAGGGTTAGCACATACCAGCATAATTTGTGATGTTGCGGCAGGAGCATTTTCCAGTCGTTGTCCAAGCGTCCCTAAATCTCCGTAGCTGGCGTAACTAACAACCGGGGCTATCAATGCTGGAACTCCTGCAGGGACGTCCGGTAGGATGCCTGATACTGGGGCCAAGGGAGGGACGCTGACGGGAGCAGCAAAGAATCGCAACGCCGGATTCAGCTGGTTTTGCCGCACGATGGCAGTGTCGGTGGCATTAACGCGTCCGTCTTTGTTGACGTCGTAGATCGAGGTGATGCCCACCGAATTGGAGGAAATGGATTGGTTCTGCCTGACCGCGGACGTATCGGTCGCATTGACTCTCAAGGTGATTGGGGTTCCAACATTGCCGGTATCCATTTCACCGACCGCATTGCCGAAATAAAACACGTCGTTGCTTGTCAATCCGGTATTGGCGTTGGACAATATCGTGATGCGTAGCCAGGAATTGCGAATGGCCCCATCTGGGAATTCGACCTTAATTCGGTCGACGCCATTGAGACCGCCACCGGCAAGCTGCACAAGGGTCGATGTCGCGGAGAGTGGCAGGAAGCCGTCTGCGTCGATTCCGTCCCACACTGCGAACTGAAAATCAGAATTCGTCAATTGGCCCGGAAGATCTGCAACGTCGACCACTAGGCCATTGAGTCCAAGTTGATAGTTTGTGCAATTGGCAAACGACGCGGACATCCCGGGGAGCAGCGCCTGTTTTGTAGAGTCGATAGCAGTGACGGGATTGCCACTGCCATTGCCAAACAGGCTGCTAGGCGCGTGATTGTAGAAGATTTGGCGTTGTACAATCTGCGCTCTGACAAGCTGAATCTTCAGCGTGGCCCGCCCCTGCGTGTACACGGCAAAGGGAGTTGCCAAGATGGTTTCATTGGGGCCTTGAATCCAACCGGTGCCGATATTGATGGTATCGCCGGCATTGCGTCGCACGAGCAGCGTATTGGATTCATCACTAATATTGAGTACTTCTCGATAATTGACGGCTAAGCTGTTGTTACCGCTCCCTGTAATATCGATCTGCTCAATTCCACTTAAGCGATTGTCGGCCACGTTGGCTAGATCGAGCGATCTGCCGTTGGCGTCGATTCTCAGCGTGTCGAAGCCTGTTCCACCGACGATTCGTCGAAACAGCAAATCGCTGATAACCAGCACATCATCACCTTGCCCGCCGATCAGTACATCGGATTCACCATTGCCCAGCAATGTATCATTACCACGACCTCCCACCATCACATCGGCAGCCGCGGTTCCGGTCAGCGTCTCCGATGCGGCTGTGCCAAGGTGCGTAACTACGGCGGTGAAATCCTGACCGTACACTAGATAGCTTTCACCCGCATCGAGTTTCAGGTTTCCGGCGGCATCGGCGGTATAGGCGCCAATCATGAGATCGTCGAACCCATCACCGTTGATATCGCCGGCACCGCCGACTGCAAAGCCACTGTGATCGTCGGCTTCGATACCATAAATAGTTATCCCGTACGAATCCAGCGTAGTTAGATCCAAAGTGGCAGGTAAACTGTTGCTACCAAAGAGCAAATAGGTTTCGCCCGCATCGGTTCGCGCATTTCCCAACGAGTCGGCCTGATCGGCGCCAATCAACAGGTCGTCGAATCCATCTCCATTGACATCACCGGCGCGACTGACAACGGACCCACTTTGGTCCATGGCGTCAGCACCGAAAATCGTTACTCCGCTATCGCCCAAAGTTGCCAAGTCGATGACGGCGGGCATGAATGCCATTCCAAAGACTAAGTAACTTTCACCGGCAGAGAGTTTGGCGTTGCCGAATGCGCTCGCAAATCGAGCCCCTACGATGAGGTCGTCGAACCCATCGCCATCAATGTCTCCAGCGCCGCTGACATACGTGCCGCTTTGATCTCCGGCCTCGACACCGTAAATTACGCTGCCGTTGGTACCCAATGCCGAAAGGCTGATGGACGAGGGTAAGACGGGAGCGCCGTAGATAAGGTAGCATTCACCTGCATCGATTTTCGAATTCCCTAAGGCATCTGCCGTATACGCACCGATCACCAGGTCGTCGAAGCCATCCCCGTTGATGTCACCAGCCGCATTGACCGCGATACCGCTCTGATCGTCGTTATCGGCGCCGTAAATGGTTAAACCGGATGTTGCCAAGTTAGCTAGGTTTATGGTTAGCGGCCAGGCGGCTTTGCCGTAGATGACATAGCTATCTCCCACATCTGATTTACCATTGAACGCACCGTCGCCACCGCTGGCTCCGATAATTACGTCATCAAAGCCATCACTGTTGATATCACCAGCTCGGCTGACCATGACACCGCTGTCGTCGCCGGCGTCAGCTCCGAAAATCGTTACACCGGCCACGCTTAGGCTTGCCAATTCGATCGTCGCCGGCAGATTGGCTTTGCCAAATATAATGTAGCTTTCACCCGCGAATAATTTTCCGTTGCCAAACCCGGCTCCGCCAATCGCTCCGACCACAATATCGTCGAAGCCATCGCCGTTCACGTCCCCTGCACCGCTAACCGATGTGCCGCTGTAGTCCATCGCATCGGTTCCATAGATTTTGATGCCGTTGGTTCCGAGGTTCGATAAGTCTATGGTGGCTGGTAGTGTAGGGCCGCCAAACAACAAGTAGGTTTCGCCCGCATTGGCTTTGGAGCCGGCTGCCGCATCCAGGGCGCCCAGCAGCACATCGTCGTAGCCATCACCGTTGACATCCCCCGCCCCATTAACCGAAAAGCCGCTGGCGTCCTCCGCATCGGCGCCCCATAACGTGACACTTGCGGTGCCCACGGTGGCTAAATCGAGCGTTGCCAGAAGTCTTCGGTCTTCAAATTTTTCGACTTGCAGACAACGGGTAAGTGATTTACGCGCGCTATTAGATCGCCGGTTTCGAGACCTGCTGCCGAGTATGGTTTTAGAAATGCGCTCACGCCAACTCATCGTTGTTCACTCATGATTTCAGTATGGTTAAACGAGCGAAGTCGATAGACTGGTGAGCCCGGTATTCCCCAAGGCGTCAAAAGCAACGACGCGGATTTTATGAACCACGGGACCACTGACCAGAAAGATGTTTGCTTGGGATGTTATGGTTGGGGAATTGACGACATAGGTATGACTGTAGGTGCGACTTCCGATCGACCACGTCTGATGAACAAAGTAGCCTGCGACATGCGTCATATCTGTTGGTGGCGTCCAGCTTGCAAGGCCGGAGGAATTGCCCGTCCGCTGATAGGTGACGTCCATGACCGCACCGGTGAAGGCAACGGGAAACGTGAATGTGAAGTCGCGATAGCCGAAGGCATTGGTAGCACGAACGGTAATGGTCGAATTCCCAATTTGTTCATAGGTTGGGGTCCAAGAAATCAAGCCTGATAGTGAGTCGACTGTCATGCCGGCTGGTGCTGCCTGCAGTGCGTATTGTCGCGGTGTGGTATTGGTGTCGGCCATTTGTACTTGTAGGTTTTGCCCAACGACCACGTTGCTGGGGCGGGCCCCGCCGATTCCGAGCGAGGGAAAAGTTGGGTTGGCAAACGGAGTAAAGCTCACCGTTTGACCGACTGGCGAAACATTTCCTGAGCCATCGATGGCTTGAATGTAAAGATTCTGTACGTGTGCATTGAGTCCAGTCATTTCAAGCATGGTCTCATCAGCGGCGGCAGTGAAGGTCTTTGTGATACTCTTCATAAATCGTCCGGACCGCACGCGATAAGTCGACGTAATGCGATAGCTCTCCACGGCGACGTTGTCGCTTGATGGTGCCCAACTGACCAAAGCTCGGGTGGAGTCGATAACCGAAACATTAATTCCGGTCACAGGCGTTGGTGCTCGCAAATCCGTTCCCAGCGGCAGCACGTCGAAGCTCAGGGGCAAATCAGTGCTTCCGGCGTAGTTCGTAGCGCGAAGCACGATACTTGCCGTCCCCAAGTGCTCGGCCCCAGGAACCCAAGTAACCGCTCCCGTCAAGGGATCGACATTCATTCCCGTGGGCCCAGAGACTAGCGACCATGTGATTGGTGCGTTGGTAAAAGTTTCGAAAAGTTGCAATTCAAACGGATCACCCTCGACCGCAAATGGCGTTGCCCAACTAGTGCCGAAGTATGTAAACGACTTGGCGATGACCGGCAAATTGGCGCGAACTGTGAGCGTGGCCGTGACCTGAGCGCTCCCCTCGGAATTTGTCGCTTGGAATATTGCCGTATGGGTGCCTACCTGAGCATCGGTGGGAGCCCAGTTGGCAACGCCCGTTGAAGGATTGAAAACCATGCCGGTAGGACCCGACACGAGTGACAAAGTTGGAGACGGAACGCCCGATCCGTAGACTTGAATCGGAAACATTTCATGGGTCGCCGCCACATTTGTCGTCTGACCGCTTAAGAAATAGATCGTGGGCAGCCTAAGGGTTGTGACCAACACCAGATTTGATCGCAACGATTCATTGCCGGCTGCATCCACGGCAGTCACAACCAGTTTATAGCTTTTGCCCGGAAGAAGTCCGCCAAGCGTCGTGGAATTACCTGCAATATCGTCCTGAACAAGTCGATATCCCGTGCGACTGCTGCGCCAACCGTATTTATATTGCTCTAGTAATCGGTATTTGGTTACGCCTACGTTATCCGTTGAACCAGTCCAGCTCAAAGAGATCGAATTTAATGTTACCGATTCCATCACGAGCGAAGTTGGAGTCGTGGGAACGCTACGATCGGCTACGCTGATCACAAAAGACTGTTGGTGAGAGCCCTTGGAATTGGTCGCTCTGACGATCACGTTAAAGTCGCCCGCTTGGTTGTCCGCGGGTGTCCATGAGATTACTCCCGCGGTCGAATCGATTGCCATGCCGGGTATGGATGTCATCAAAAGAAACGTGGGGCTAGGCGCACCCGTTGCCTGGACTTGGTATTGGTAGGCGAGCGAAGTTCCGGCGGCCGTAACCGGTGTGGAAGTGATATGCGGTATTGCCGAAGCCACGTCGATCGAGAAGGTTTGGTCTGTGGCTCCCGCCCGATTGGTTGCGCGTACAGTGATTGCCTGTGTGCCGACATGCGTTTCGTTGGGCGTCCAAGTGATGTGTCCCAACGCGTCGATGGTCATGCCGCTCGGTGGTGACAGCAAAGCGAAGGTGGGTTGAGGATTACCACTGGTGACTACTTGATAACTGTACGGAACGGTGGATGTGGCTGTGGTGAGTGGCTGGGAAATAAACCCCGGGATCAAGTCCACCGAATCTAGATCTTGGGTCGCTTGCACACTAGAGATGATCTGTCCGGCGGCATTGCGACCGCCGATCACTAGAATATGTCCCTCTGCATCCAGTGTGGCCGATGCGTCCGCCACTGGCGTGAGGAGACTCGTTTCGACTTCCCAAGTATTGGCCACGAAGTCATAGGCGTAAACGCTACCGACAGTTCCAGTTGCACTCCGACCACCGAAAACATAGATTTTGCCATTATTGGGGCCTGTCACAGCAGTTGCATCGCGCAGTGAGGCAGGCATGTTTGCCTTGGGCGACCAAGAGTTTGTAGCGACGTC
Source organism: Pirellulaceae bacterium (assembly GCA_041739785.1). Taxonomy (GTDB): domain Bacteria; phylum Planctomycetota; class Planctomycetia; order Pirellulales; family Pirellulaceae; genus Aureliella. The sequence goes on along the minus strand of JBGSNE010000054.1, from coordinate 34,424 downwards.
GTAGCGATAAACCAAATTGGTAACATCGTTCGAACCGTATCCCGCCCGGCGTCCACCAAATACAAAGAAGTGCCCAGCCCCGTCGGCAGCGGCCGTTGAATCCGCCAGTGCGGTTGGGAGTGGCGCAACGACCGACCAATTGCCGGCATAATATTTTTCTACCGAATTCAGTACATTCGTGTCCGCATTGATGCCTCCCATGGCGAATACCGCCCCGCTCAGTGGATCTGTGGCGAAGGCACCTTGGGCGCGAGTCGTCGACATACTAGCACCGTCTTGAGGATCGACGTTGGCTGGTTCGTACAGATACGATTCCTCAATGGCTTCACCCCCTGAGACGCCGCCAAACAAAAGAATCCGTCCGGCGCCTACTTCGCCAGCCCCAGGTGCAATCCGCTCCTTGTCAATTGCCGGACCGTTGGTCCACCCGGTATCACCAGGGAGCTTTACCTGAACCGAGTCAGAATTCCCACCGAGCACATAGATGCCAGCATCAGCCGTGAGAATCGCCACGGCATCGGCGCGGGGTGTGGCGAGAGGTGTGCTCGGTGACCAAATCAACGATGCCAACAGGGCGCGCGTCTCGAGTGTTTCAATTTGCAATGCGCGCCGCTGTCGCTTGCGGTCGGCCATGCGTCGCTCATGCTTCGGTGCGTTGTGCATTCCCAGTCGTTGCCAGATTGTCGGTTGCATTATCAGTCCAATTGCGAATTGTTTTCCAACGATACCAGGTTCGTAACCAATCCTCAAAGCAGAGAAAGTTCTGCGTAAAGCGAACACTGCAGCACAAAGATTGACTTAAGCCTGTAATTGGATGAGAGCTGGAACTAAGGACTGTGGTCATGCAGCCAGCGAGGACGAACAACGGTAGCTTCTACTCGTGGTGGCTGGCTTCGCTCCACCAAGCTGCCCGGTTGTTCACAGGTTCCTTGTTCACCAATAGTAGCCGGTTTTGGGAAGCAGTCCCGCCACGCATTTTGAATGAATTGTAGAATTACCTAATACCCGCATTCCGCTAGAGGGAAATTCTTGACCTCGCGGCATTCACCTACTACCCCACTGATGGATTCTAAGCAACAACTATTTTTCCCGACGCGCGTCGTATCCTAATTCTTAGGTTTGACAAAGCGCTAGTGCCGAAGAAACTAGCAGCCGCACACGCTGCATTCGCTTTCCATTAGATTAGAATGGCGCTTGGGAAACGCTTTCAGGTCATGCGCCAGAAACGCAATGACTGTCGGAACTTCCTACTGCTTGACTACGCAATTGGTAGTGATCAGCTAGGAATTCCCTTTTTCCTGTTTTTTTGGCGGACAAGGTTTCCGATTCCGACTTCCTCTCAATGGCCGAGCCTTGGCTTGGATCTTGAAAACCAATAGAGCGTGACAGAGCCAGCCAACGAATCTGAATCCAGTTTGTCGGATACGGAACTCCTCAGCCAGCTTGAGGCTGGTCACGAGGAGGCTGCGACCGTGTTGTACCACCGCTATGCTGAGCGCCTCTTACGACTAACTGCCAAGCGATCAACCGGCAAGCTGTCTAGTCGGGTGGAGGCCGAGGACATCGTGCAGTCGGTGTTTCGTACATTCTTCCGTCGCGCTTCAACGGGGCACTACCATTTGCCGGAAGGTGAGGAGATTTGGAAGCTGTTTTTGGTGATTTCGCTGAACAAGATCCGTAAAAAAGCGGAGTTTCATCGCGCAGCCAAAAGAGATGTGCAGCGCACGCACTCGATTGGAGAGCAACAGCTCGCATCCCAAGATGACCCGTCGCAGGTCTTGCAGCTGACCATTGAAGAACTGATTATCCGCCTTCCCGAGGCACATCAGGGGGTAATTCGAGATAGGATCAGCGGTTACGAAGTTGCTGAGATGGCCGACCGCAACCAACTTTCCCGACGCACCGTGGAGCGGATTCTGCAGGGCTTTCGGAGACGCATGCAATTAGAATTGGTAGAGAACGGCGATGAGTAGTCTTGACACTTACTTTGAATTCGACGCGCGCGGCGAAGCCTTGATTGTCGAGTTTGACCAAGCGCGGCGTGCTCAAGCAACTATTGATGTCGATGCTGCGCTGGCGGATATTCCCACTGAACATCAGTCCCGGCTAATCGCTGAGCTGGCGTGTATTGATTTGGAACATGCCTATGAGCAAGGGCAAAAAGTGGTGGTCAGCCCGCTGTTGGCTAAGTACCCGGAGGTTTTCCAGTCGGTGCTATTGCGAAATGAGGTCGCCAAAGAACATTATCGCTTGTGTCGCTTGTTCGGAATACAAGTCTCCTGTGCTGAGGTCGCCAGCCGTTATGGACTGGGACAAGTCGAGTGGGAAGAGTTGCCCGATGGTACCGCGCATAATGAGCGGCAGACGCTCGCTCACTTTCCAGCCGTTGGATCAGAATTTTGTGGTTACCCACTCATTGCGGAGCTGGGGCGTGGCGCATTGGCCCGCGTCTACATTGCCCGCCAACCCGATCTGGCGGAGCGATGGGTGGTGCTCAAAATAACGCAACAGCTCAACACCGAAGCGGAACAGTTAGCCAGCTTGCAGCATTCTGGGATTATTCCCGTCTACTCAATTCACCAAGATGGCAAACTATATTGTATCTGTATGCCCTATTTGGGGGCAGTTACCGTGGCAGATTTGCTCTCTGACGGACGATTGTTTAGTCATTCGAAGGCCGATAAGCAACAATTTATGTCAACGCTGATCGACCATCGCTGGTCGACCATCGTTTCTACGACCCGTGATCACCTGCAACCCATGGGCGATAGCCCCAATGGCAAGTTGACGAAATTGGGGACGGTTGATTCGAGCGTTGGCCTCAGGGCATTACCAATTGCTGTTGGAAAGACTGACCAAGAGGAATTCAAAGAACTCCTGGGGTTGTCCGAGTTGGCCGATTCGCTGCAACAGCGGTATCTCAATCACGATGGAGTCCAGTCCAAAGTTCTGTTGATGCGGGATTTGTCCGAAGCGATCGGATATGCCCATTCGCGAGGAATCGTACACCGCGATCTAAAGCCCGAGAACGTTTTGATTGCCAACGACGGGCGGCCGATAGTGCTCGATTTTAATCTGGCCACTTCGACTGCCGATGTACCAGCAATTATCGTGGGAGGGACACTCCCCTATATGTCACCACAACAATTGCGATCGGTTTTGGGAAAGGACCAATCGTCACCCCAAGATGATGTGTTTGCGTTGGGTGTCATTTTCTATCAACTGTTGACTGGTAGGCTGCCGTTCGACGATAGTCAAGTGCCGAAAGGCAATTGGGAGGCCATGGCTGCCAGCCATGAGATGAGCCTGGCCAATTGTCGGTCGGTGGATGGCAGCGTCCCGCCCAGTCTCAATTCCATCGTGATGAAGTGTCTATCGGTAGGTTTAGAAGAGCGCTACCCATCTGCGATCGAACTAAACGAAGACCTACAACGGTTTGCCAACCATCAAGTATTGCGGCATGCGGCAGACCGTTCGCCAGTTGAGCGGACAACAAAGTTTCTTAAAAGACATCCGATGTTGACCTCGATGACCTCGGTCATCGCTATTTCCAGCTTGGCAATCGCTGGTCTCACGGTCGGCCTAATTCTCGTCCAGACCAAGGCTACCCGACTCGAGGTTAGCAATCTAGCTAGTCAATTGAACGAGGAATTACCGGAAACGCTGGCCATGTTGCGCACTCCCGGTGGTGAGCCGGAACTTATTAGTGACGGCATCGAACAGGCGCATCACATCTTGACCAAATGGAAGGTGGTGGACAACAACCAAAAATTTATTGCGAGCTTGCAACGGCTAACAGCAACTCAACGCCTAGAAACTACACGTCAACTGGCGGATTTGCTCTACGCCTTGGCGGGAGCAGAAGCACAACTTGCTCTACACAGCACCAAAGGCGAGCGGACTGAACGGCTGGCAACTGCGGGTATGTGGAACCAATGGTCGGCAAAGTTATTGCCTGAATTGGCAGATGCCGTCCGCTTGCGCAAACAAAAATTTAATCTGTTGTCGCAGTCAGCCGCCGATCCGATTGCTGTTCCTCCGACAGCAGAGGGACCAAAAACCGCAAGCGTTTTCGCACGCATGCTCGCGGCGCGTGAATCCGGAAACACAGAATTGTGGTTGCAATGCGCGGAGCAGCTCGTCGATCAACGACCGACAGATCCCACACGTTGGTTTAGTCTAGCAACGGCGCGTTTTGAGCGAGGTGATATGCTGCGCGCCTGCGAAGCATTTGACTTTTCCGCGAAATTACAGAAAAGTTCAGCTACGTCGATTTTTTGGCGTGGGTTTACACGTCTGCAGATAGCCGACTTTGCTCAAGCAGCCGATGACTTTTCTCAGTGCATTAAACTGCGATCAAATTGGCTGGCACCTCGCTACAACCGAGCGCTAGCCTATCGCGCGCTGCGAAAATATGACCTCGCCATTGACGACTTGAACGGGATCGTGGCTGCCGGTAACGGCGGACCTCGGGTGCTTAGCTTGCGCTCGCAGCTCCATGCGGCCCAGGGGGATCGCGCAGCGGCCATTCAAGATCGAACCGCGGCAATGAATGCGGCCCCACGCGATAGCGACGATTGGGTTTCGCTGGGGGTTATGAAACTCGACCAGGCTCCAGAGGAAGCGCTGCAAGATTTTTCTCAAGCCCTAAAAATCTCGCCGCGGCACGTTGCAGCGCAAATGAACACAGCCTATGTGCAGTCGGAGATTCACCAAGATAATGCCGCAGCCATTGGGACGCTTTCGACATTGATTGAAAACGGTCTTGGAGGAACATCGGCTATCGCCTCGCGCGGAATTCTTCAGGCCCGCTCCGGCGCGAAACAGGAAGCGTTGGCCGACGCGCAGGTAGCAGCCAAGGGGCAGCCAACGCCAATAGAAATTTTGCAGGTGGCGGGGATCTATGCATTGACGTCTGAGTCGCCCGAGGACCAGCAACGCGCCCTGGTTTGGTTGGCTCGCGCGCTAGCTGCCGATCCCAGCCTTGGGAAGATGGCCGCAACGGATCTAGATTTAGTCATTCTGAGGAAGTTACCAGCCTTCCGGTTGCTGGTGGCACTACCCGTCTTGGATGAATGAACCCGTATGGGGACAATACAATAGCGAGATGCCGTTCACTCAGTGACTGAAATTTTGAAATTACCGGCGGCTGCCAGAGTCGAATTGGGTTACTCTAACGTATGCTGCAAATTTAAGCCGGGAATTCACGCTATTACTTGCCGGGGTAGCGCATTGGCTGTGGCTTTGATGCCCGGACTGATCGCATGATTCTTGATTAATCTTCTCCAAAACCAATTTTGTCCCGTCGACATGTGGGACTCACATCGAAATTCTGGAATAGTTCAACGAGCAACTATGGATATCGGGTCAAGAAAAACCAAGTGGCAGCGTTGCGGTATTCGTACTCTCCAATTCGAACGCCTCGATCAACGTATTACCCTGGACGCGACGGCCAGTGCCGCTGCCGCATTGCCGTGGTTCGATCCCGCCGAACTTACTTACAGCTTTGCCCCAGACGGCACGCGTTTTGGAAATGAGCGAAGCTCTCTATTTGCGGAGCTAGCACCGACAGGTAGCGAGTTGGAGTGGCAAGGGGAGTTCGCCAAAGCGTTTGACCAATGGCTGAGTATTCTGGCAACTAGCATTACGTTTAAGAGCGACTCGGGGGCAGATTTCGGTACGTTTGGTCCAACACAAGGGGATGAACGGTTTGGCGATATACGCATTGGCGCCGTACCCCTTTCTGAAAACGTGATGGCGGAGGCGGTCCCTCATAGCGTCATAACGCAAGGCTCTTGGGCAGGAGATATCCTACTCAACTCCAATGCGGATTGGACTGATTTGCAGCACGTGTATTCGGTTGCCTTGCATGAGATCGGGCATGTGATGGGATTAGGGCATTCCGATGATCCTCAATCGCCTATGTTTTTTCACGGCGTCTATGATGCGACTGGTCCTACCACGTCGGATGCGGCGAAGCTGAGTAAGTTATACGCCGGAATTGACTTACAAGTTGACCATGATGAGTCGCCACATGAGCCTGGGGAGCAAGGGGAGTGGCGCGACGAGCCCAATTTTGAATTTGATATCCAACAAGCCGTGCCGTTAACGGCCACGCTTTCGTCCAGCGCCAGGTATTCGGCCAGTGGAGCGCTGACGACCGAGTCGACTTCCGTGCTGTACCAATTGCAAACGATCGGCGAAATCGATCATGCCGAGTTTCTGAATATCGTCGTTTCAGCCAAGCAGCGCGATGGCTTGATCCCCAGAGTTGTCGTTTACGACCATGCTGGAGATCCGATACCCACGCAGATCCTGCATAATTCCGAAGGGGTAGTGGTCATTCAGGCGCGGGACGTCGAACCCAATCACTCCTACTTTGTAGCGGTCTCATCAGCGGCAGCCGCTCCTCAATATCAGATAGGCGAATTCGCTCTGTTTGCTGAGTATAGTCTTTCTAAATTGGTACCCACTCAGATTGGGGCTTTTTCGCTCACTGCCGAGCGGCCGATCGTCGAACAGCAATTCAACGTGCGCTCATCGCGACTCGTTCACTTATTAGTTTCGTCAGACTCTCGCAATGGTAGAAGTCAAAACAATGCGGTGTGGGGCACGTTGGTTGATGCGCGGCAGCAGGTTATTGCTCGACTGGCCATGAACCAAGGAGACTCACGCTCGGCGCCATTGGTCTTTTTGGAACCAGGTGACTACACGCTAATTCTGGAAACAGGAACTCGCGATGGCAATCCACCAGCGGCCGCAATTTTGCGTGTTTTCGTAGACGAAATCTCAATCGATATTGGTATCGGTATTGTCGATCCGGCAACTCAGCCGATCGTTTCTTGCGCAGCCGTAGGTATCGCTGATCCCAACAACTGCATTGATCCCGAGCCGATCATTCTGATTGAACTCCCCGTTTTTCCTGATCCCATTACCCTACCTCTCGACCCCTACTACCCTTCGCTCCCACCGTGGGACGATCCCTCTTGGCTGTATTGGCCGGAGCTTGGTACTACCTCACCGCCAGTCTTGCCGCTTCACAACTCAATCAACGCGATGGATGTGTCTGGTGACGGCATCGTCAGTCCCTTAGACGTACTTTTGATCGTCAATGCTTTGAATTTCGCCAGTATTTCTGGGCCGACCTACTTTCTTGATACCAGCGGCGATCGCCTTGTTTCAGCCCTTGATGCTTTGTTGGTAGTCAATCATTTGAACTCCCATACCGACGCACATGGGGAGGGTGAATCCGCGGTACCCAATGATGAGTTGTCGGTCGAGTTCATGTCTGCGTTTGAAGACGAAGAGCTTCGTCGTTGGCGTAGGCTATAAATCTTCGGCGTTTCTCGTCGAACCTGCGAGACGTGTAAAATTTTCCAAATTTCTGTTGGCGGTTGACCACTCAGAAATCGGCTACTCATTTCACCGCTTCCTCCGACTTCTCTTGCGGGTAGGAAGTTCCGGTGCCTCATCAAGGGAGTCAGCCATGAAAATTGATGTACCAAAAACTCACTTCAGTAGCTTCGGGTGGATAGTAGGCGCGGTGTTATTGATCACCGTAGCGCTCAACCAGCCTACTCTGCACTCGGACGAGGGAGGAAAGCGAAGTGGAAGCGATTCCGCCTCGTCTAAATCCAACTCGTCCAGAAGTAAGTCACAGGCGGATCGTAAGTCTGAAAAGGAAAAGGAAAAGGAAAAGGAAAAGGAAAAGGAAAAGGATCGTGGCGACGACAGAGATGATGATGGGGGCGATGATGGTGGAGGAACCTCGCCCACAGGATCGTATGTTGTGCTGGGGTACAACGATCTAGGCATGCATTGCATGAACCAAGATTTCTCGCGGCTCTGCATTCTTCCCCCTTTTAATAACCTGCACGCACAAGTCATTCTGCGAGGCAAGGAGCCGCGCATTGTTACGCAGGGCGTCACCGTCAACTATTCACTGCCCACCAATACGCATTCAACCGACAAGACCAACTTTTGGGACTGGGAGCAAAAAATATTCCGCCGCGAGCTACCTGCGAATATTGGCCTAACCGGCAATGGCTTAAAGGGGACGATGGTGTCAACCGGACAAAACGATTGGGCGGCTACCGGCATTCCTGTGACTCCCATCGATGATGACGGTACGCTCAATCCCTATCCAATTGCCGACATCACGGTTACCTCCGGCGGGAAGACGCTGGCGGCCACTCACGCCGTAGTGCCTGTTTCCTGGGAGATTAGTTGCAATCTGTGTCACTTCGGTGTTAACTCCGGGCCCAATGCATCTGCTGCTGAAGTTGAATTCGATATTCTGGGAGACCACGACAACATGCATGGCACGCAGTTGGTAGCCAGTGCGCTAAGCGGCCAGCCAGTTTTGTGCGCGGTTTGCCACGCCGATCCTGCGTTGGGAACTGCGGGAGTGCCTGGGCTGCGGTCCATGTCGCATGCGATGCACGGCTCACATGCGGCGTACATGGCACCGATCACCAATAGGGGCGAGAATTCATGTTACGCTTGTCATCCCGGCTTTGCGACGAATTGCCAACGCGACATTCATTTTGAGAAGGGGATTTACTGCACGCAGTGCCATGGCGATATGACCGCGGTGGCTCATCCAGCGCGGACCCCCTGGGTCACGGAACCGACCTGTGGCAGTTGCCACAAACAACGTCGTCCGGAATTCGAATTTGAGGAACGCGGTAAGCTATTCAAGGACTCTCGCGGTCACGGTGGGGTCCATTGTGCGGCCTGCCACGGCAGCCCACACGCTGTTGGTCCAGCGGTTACCGGGGTAGACAACCTGCAGGCGATCGAACACCAAGGTTTCGCGGGACCGATTTCAAAATGCACGGTTTGCCACACATCGACTCCGAAGGAGAAGTTTGAGCATCATCGCGATTGAGAACGATGTACCAAATTCATTTCTTCGTAACGTAGGCAAAGTACGCACCATACTCCGTTCCGTCCGCCGCAATAAATAGCGCAGTCATCGTCGTCTTGCCGGCCTTGAGCTGCAGAGGAAAGGTCACTTCCTTGGCCCCCTTGATTACGTCGGCGGTGACCGCTTGGTCACCGATTTGGAGCGTGGCCTTGACCGGGGCAATGGCCTTGCCGGGAGTCGTTCGGTAGGCTCGCTCACCCGGTACCGGGGCACCGGCGGCTAGTGCGGCGTCGATCGCCGCGTCCGCCTCCTCGGGCCAACGCCGTAGTCGTATCTCATACTCACCGGCTTCCACAACATTCACGTTCCAGAAACCGGTGTTCTCATCGCCATTCATTGCGCCGCGAACCTGCCCTTGGTTCCAGGGAGTCATCTCGGTGGTGATCCAATCGTGACTGGTTAAGCGAGCTGGATTGTCGGCGGGGTGTCCGAGGGTGATGGCGGTCGAGATTGAGAAACTTGGTTCAAGCTCAGTCCACCAGTCTTCATAGAACTTGGTCAAGCGCGCCACAACTTCGGGGAAATTTTTGGAGACATCCTTTTCCTGACTGGGATCGGATTTAATATCGTATAGCTCTTCACCATTGATCAATCGCCAACGGCTGGTCATGACCGAGCTCTGGCGCCATTTGATCGGATCTTTTACTCGTTGCGAATCGGTTATCAAGATTCGATCCGGCCAATCTGCCGCTGGCTCAAACAATAGTTTCTTGATCGAAGTGCCATCAAACTTTACTCCCGCCGGTGGCGTCAGGCCACACAGATCGATCAATGTTGGCAAAACATCGACGTGGGCCGTAATGGGATTGACGTCGCGACCCTGGGGCAATTTTCCTGCGGGCCAATGCACGAAGAATGGAACGCGGTGGCCGCCATCGTACGGGCTCCCTTTGGCGCCGCGCATCGACGAATTGAATACGTTGGCCCCAGACGATGTACCGTTGTCAGTGGTGAAGATAAAAATCGTGTTCTCAGTCAATCCTTGTTCATCCAGAAATTGCCGAAGTTGGCCTACGTTCTGATCGATGTTGGCGATCATTCCAAAGAAATTTGACACGGGCCCTTTTTGATCTTGGTAAGGCTGGCTGAATTCTTCGGGTGAGTGCATAGGGCCATGCGGCGCGTTGGTTGCAATGTAGGCTAGAAACGGCTGGCCGGCTTCCTTCTGCTTCTTGATGAACGATTCGGCATAGTCAAAAAACACGTCGGTACAGAACCCCTTGACTTTCTCCGGTGTGCCGTTGTGCCAGTAACTCCCATCGAAGTAGGCATTGTCCCAGTAGTCCGGAGTTTGACCCACACCCCCTCCACCGTGACGCATCACTTCGGAGTAGCCGCGATCCTCAGGTCGATACGGGTAATTGTCTCCCAAGTGCCATTTGCCGAACATGCCCGTCGCATAGCCATTGTCCTTAAAGACTTGTCCCATGGTGACTTCGTTTTCACGGAGCATCGAGCGGCCCATGATGGTGTGCCAAACGCCGGTACGATTAGTCCAGTGACCGGTCAAGAATGCACAACGCGTTGGCGAGCAAGTTGGCGCCACGTGATAGTCGGTCAAACGCACCGATTCAGCGAACAGCTTGTCGATTTGCGGGGTCTTGAGCACAGGGTTGCCGTGACAAGACAAGTCTCCGTGACCCTGGTCGTCGGTAATCACAATCACCACATTGGGCTTGTCCGCCGCAACGGAAGTCAGTGAGGTGATGCCAAGCAGGAGTATGGTAATGGTTTTTCGTAACATGAGTCTTCCTGTTATAGATTGAGCCCTAGTAGTCATCGCGCTCGACCAAGCCAGCTCCGCGCAGTACTAGGTCGTTACAAGCACCGCGCCGTTATGGCAAGACTATGACAAGACGAAGCGATTGATTTCGACGCCGATTTGTGGTTTAAACGAGTATAAGGGCGTATTATCCTACCAGGTTTGTTCGGCTAGTGCCCTGTCAACGTCTAGTTTGCCAAACGGAATTTTGTGGAAGTGTACCCTCGCTGGCCGCTAGGTCCTGCCGGGTTTGGCAATTGGATACGAGCCGTCCGCCAAAGGGTGAATCGGCGGAGGGGCGTCCCAGTTTAAAGGATCGACCTCCGTTGTCTCTGGTGACGCAATAGCCTCATCCCAGCTGACTTCTTGTCCGGTGTAAGTCGCTAAGCGGCCGAGAACCGCCGTCATGGTACTGAGAGCGCCATTCTCAGCTTCGTTATGCGTGCGGTCGTTCAAGATGGCATCGACCATAACATTCCATTCGACTTGATAAGGACTCAGTGGCTTCTCGCGATTTTTGCCTCCCGATTCCCAGATAGGTGATTCGGTTCCAGCGTCATCCAAAGCGATGAGCGAACATCGTACGGTACCTAGCGTCGCTCTGCCGCGCGAGCCTTCGATGGTTTCGCCGACAAAGTTCTTACAACCAGGAATCTGGCGACAGTAACTGTGCAGCTTGGTGCCGTTGGCGTAAGTGTAGATCACCGCGTGATGATCGAAGATATTGCCATACTCTTTACCAGTTCGAACTTGGCGACCTCCCATGCCCTCGGCGGCGATGGGGTGAGCGTTCATCGCCCAGTTGCAGATGTCGAGATTATGGATGTGTTGTTCGCAGATGTGGTCACCGCTCAACCAGTCGAAAAAATACCAATTGCGAACTTGGAATTCCAGCTCCGTCATATTTTGTTTGGGTCGTGGCGTTTTGGCCGGTGCACTACCATTCCAGAAGCAGCGCATGGCGGTGATGCGACCGATTTCGCCGGTATGTATGCGGTGGATGGCTTCGTTGTAGCTCTCTTGATGATGTCGTTGCAGTCCCACGCCAACCTTTAAGTTTTTATCTTTGGCGAGCTTGGCGATGTCTAGTACTTGGCGCACGCCGGCGGGCGTAGTGGCCACAGGCTTTTCCATAAAGACATGTTTGCCAGCCTGGATAGCATATTCAAATTGTGCAGGACGAAAGGCGGGCGGTCCCGTCAAGATCACGACGTCGACGTCGCTATCGATTAGTTTGCGATAGGCATCGAGTCCTACGTATCGTCGTTCGGGTGGGACATCGATCTTTGAGCCGAAGCCTTCGCCAGGTTCCAGTTTCGAGTCTCCAGCGCGACCGCGCGAGAGAGCCTTGAGACTATTCTCGAGTTGGTCTGGAAAGGCATCGGCCATTGCCCAGAGTTGCACGTCGTTGCCGGTCGCCAGCGCCTGTGCTGCAGCGCCAGAGCCCCGCGCTCCACAGCCGATCAGACCAATCTTAAGTCGCTGGTCTTGAGCAGCATGGACGGCCGCTGATTGGGTATCTGCCAATGACCATGCTGAGGCGAGCGCAGCCGAACCGAGTAGCGAAGATCGCGCAAGATAGGTGCGCCGCGTGATCTCTGTGGAGGGATTGGCCGAGATCGAGTCTGCTGTGTGTGGGTTTTCAATTCGCAAGGTCATAGAATCGGCCCTTTGCATTGGATGGAACTGAGATGCTCTGTGACAGCCTGATTATATACAGTGTCTGTGGAGTGCTGGGACTTGTCACAGCTTTCTCTTTTCATGTGGCTCGCGTCAGGCGGATGCTATATGCCCTATTGAAATTTGGTGTCACGTTCTGTCCGGCCGATTGCGATTAACAGGCATTGGACCACACGAGGTTTCCAATCGGTTAGCTACGAAGGTTTCCGATTCGCTACGGGCTCGTTGGCAATAAAAAGCTCCGAGAACTCGGAGCACTCCAAAGCGTCATGTCGTCTGCAACACAGATTTCTCTAGCCAGTTTTTGCAGTAGCGTTCAGAACCTGCTATCGTATGTCGACAGCAACGATTCCAGCCGCAACGATTGCACCCACATCAAACTATTTCAACATGACCACACTCGCTATCCGCACTCCCGAGCCGCGTTGTGAAGTGGCTTGGTTCTCCGCCCTGTGTGGCGATGACTATGAATTTCTCGGCGTACCTGATGGAGGTTTACGATCGAGTTACGAACACTGCGGAGCGATCGTTCGCAAGGCGGACGTACATGGGTTCCAAAATGTACTGCTCCCTTCCGGATGGATTGTCGGACAGGATGCGCTGACTTTCGCGGCTGCTATGGCTCCGCAAACGCAGCAGATCAATCAACTCGTTGCGCTGCGCATGGGAGAAGTCTGGCCACCGATGCTGGCCCGAGCCATCGCCACGCTGGACCATATCGCTCGGGGACGCCTGTGCATCAATATCATCTCATCCGATATGCCGGGAATGAAAGAAAGTGGCGAAGTGCGCTACGGGAGGAGCAGCGAAATTATTCAGATCTTGCAAGGCATGTGGAACACGAGCGGTCCCTACGAGTGGCATGGCGAGTTCTACAATATCAGTTTGCCCAACACGGACGCCGCCAAAGCGTATCAGCAGAACGGTGGACCGCTGATGTACTTTGGTGGTATCTCGCCACCGGCCCAGGATTTGTGTGCCAAACATTGTGACGTGTTTTTGATGTGGCCCGAGACCGAAGAGCGGATTGCCCAGACGATACTGGGGATGTCGGAAAAAGCTGCCCAATACGGACGCAAAATCGATTTCGGTTTTCGCAGCCACGTGATCGTTCGCGAAACGGAAGCTGAAGCCCGGGCGGCGGCAAATCGATTGATTAGTAAATTGGATCTCGACAAAGGGGCTGAAATCAAGTCGCGTTCGCTTGATTCACAAAGTGCCGGAGTTAAACGTCAAGACGAACTGCGAGCCCAGAGTCAAGACTTGTATATCGAACCGCATTTGTGGAGTGGCATTGGGTTGGCCCGGAGCGGCTGTGCCAGTGCGATCGTGGGCAATCCCGAACAAGTGTTGGCCAAGTTGCAGCGCTACATGGACATGGGAATCCGGGCGTTCATCCTCAGTGGCTATCCGCATTTGGACGAATGTGACCTGTTTGCCAAGTATGTATTGCCCAAGCTACCCACCTGTCGGCTTAACGAAGTTCAAGGTCGGCTGGTATCGAATCCCGTGACACCATTGACCACCGCCCCGCGAACCTAAAATGAACCCCTCACAGAAATCTTGGTACTCCGATGTCTCACGCTATCAATGGTTGGTGTTGGTCGTCGCTTCGCTGGGTTGGATGTTCGACGCTTTCGAAGGGCAGATCTACAATCTAACTCGGGCCGATATGCTTCCCGATTTATTGCAGGTGTCGCCAGATGATCCACTGGTAAAAATTTGGGGAGAGCGTTTTCTGGGTATCTTCCTGTTGGGAGGCACCTTGGGGGGACTGCTCTTCAGTTCTCTGGCCGATCGTTGGGGACGCAATCCGGTAATGGCCCTAACCATCTTGTTCTATTCGTTGTTCTCCGGTCTTACCGCATTCGCCGGAGAGATTTGGCAAGTCGGCTTGCTACGATTTCTAGTGGCGATGGGTGTTGGCGGCGAGTGGGCAGTGGGCGCGGCTCTAGTTGCTGAGGTATTTCCCAAAGAAGCTCGCGAGCGGGCGGGCGGGATTTTTCACGCGACCAGCGTCGGAGGAGTGTGGCTGGCAGCCGCGGCTGGATTGCTGGTGGGCTCACAGTGGCGCTACGCCTATATGATTGGTGTGCTTCCGGCGTTGTTGGTGTTATGGGTCCGACTAAGCATCAAGGAACCGGCGGCATGGCAGGCCGCGCGACATGTCAAACGCGACCGCATGGGGAGTTTTCGAGAATTGCTTGGGGAGCCGCAGTGGCGGATGCGCGCCATCATGGGTGCGCTGTTGGCGATGGTCGGATTGGCCACGTTTTGGGGAGTGGTCATTGCGGGCCAAGACCTCTCCGCCAAGTTTTTGCAGGCCTCAGGGGATCCTAACTGGTCGAGCAAATCGAAAATTGCCTTTGGTTTCATTCAAACCGCTGGCGCGGGCGTGGGGATGCTCGCCTTTGGTCCACTTAGCGCCTGGTGGGGCTGCAAGCGAACGTTTCTGATGATGCACATCGCGGCATTCTTGCTCACACCGATCGTTTGTTGGTTGCCGAGTTTTGCCAATAGCTACATACTCTTACTTGTGTTGCTGCCGATCTTTGGGTTTTTTGCACAAGGAATACATGCTGGCTACGCAGCCTATTTCCCCGCCCTGTTTCCCACCCACTTGCGCGCTACCGGTGCCGGTTTTTGTTTCAACACCGGGCGACTGCTGGCGGCACCCGTATTGATTTGGCTCAGCGCTTGGATGAAGGCGACCATGGACTTGCGTTGGGCCGTCAGCTTTCTAGGTTGTTTCTTTCTGTTGGGAATTGTGTTCTTACTGTATCTCCCCGAGACCAGCGGCCAGGATTTGCCGGAGTGAAGGAGAGGGGGAGTTGGGAGTTGGGAGTTGGGAGTACGGGAGTGCGGGAGTGCGGTGGGCTGGAAAATCAGAGAGAGACGGAGGATAGGAGCATTCAATGGTGTTCTATCGCTTCGCGATAATCAGCGGTTGAGTGTTTCCCAAAAACATAACCCACGCTCCGTCTCCCCGTCTCCCAACTCCCACTCTCCCCTCTCCTTCACTCCCACCCAGCCCCCCTGCCCCACTTTTCGCCGAACACAAACTCGCTCAAGGTCTTGCGTTGACGAGGGTTGAGATCACGCTCGCGAAGTTTTTCTGGCAGGGTGTCAGGCTCTGCGGCGTAGCCGATCGCCAGTGCGGTCACCGGTTGCACGTTCTCGGGTATCGAGAAGACTTCACGCGCTTTGTCAGGCAGGATGCCGATCATTTGATGAACAAACAGACCTCGCGCGGTGGCTTCGAATGTCAAATTGGCGCTGGCCAGCCCCAAGTCATGGATGCAGGCTGCATTGGGTTTTCCATTGTGCTCAAAATTTAGACTTGTGCAGCCCATGGCAAGTACTGGAGCGGCCTGAGCCCAGGCCTGATTGGGTTCGACCAAACAACTGAGGATTTGCTGAAACAGCGCAGAATTGGACTTGGAGGCAACGATATAACTCCAGGGTTGTGCATTGTAGGATGAAGCGGCCCAGCGAGCTGCCTCGAACAGCGATCGCAAGTCATTGACCGAGACTGTGCGGTCAGCGAATGCGTAGGGGCTCCAGCGCTGAGAAATGAATTCGTGGATTAGATTATCCGGAACGGCCTGTTTGGGGTGATTCATTTATTTCTCGATAGTACGTGTTAGAATGTTGGCCAGATGGGTTTACTATAGCATCTAGGACTAGTTTTGCCGTAATCCTGGATTATTCATGAATTTCTCGTAGCGGAATTCGCCAAGAATTTCGGTATACATAGGGGATAGTGCCAAGCCGAAATTCTGGGCGAATGCGGCTGCGTTTGACTATCAAGAGGATTGTTTTATGAGAATGCTTTCCGCGTCTTACTCCAAAGTATTGCGACGCATGCTGACGATCGTCGGTTGCGCATGGCTGGGGGCTTCAATGGCCTTGGCTCAAACACCTACCAGCAAACCGCTCTCTTTCAAACGCGACGTGCGACCGATTCTCTCGAACCATTGTTTCGCTTGTCATGGCCCCGACGAAAAGCATCGTGAAGCCGAGATGCGGTTGGACCTGGCCAGTGACCTTAATACGGATACGGTTCGTGAACGAATCACGTCGAACGATCCTGATCTCGTTATGCCACCACCGAAGTTGAACAAGCCGCTGAAGCCAGCGCAAATCAAGACACTTGAGCGCTGGCTTGACCAGGGCGCGCCCTACGAACAGCATTGGGCATTTATCGCGCCACGCGCTAGTCAAGTACCGCAGGTGAAAGCAGATGAAGCAACAACGTCGCGTGGTTGGGACGAGCAAGAGATCGATCGCTTCGTCCTGGCTAGTCTACTTGAAGAGGGATTGCGACCGAGCCAGCGGGCTGATAAACGCACCCTGATTCGTCGCGTGACGCTCGACCTAACTGGCTTGCCGCCGACTCCCGCAGAAATTGCCAACTACTTGGCGGATGATTCGGAGACGGCCTATGAGCGGTTGGTGGAACGGTTGTTGCGTGAGCCCGCTTATGGCGAGCACATGGCGCGGTATTGGCTCGATCTAGTGCGTTTCGCCGATACCAACGGGCTGCATCATGATCATTATCGTGAAGTAACTCCCTACCGCGATTGGGTCATCCGTGCGTTCAACGATAATTTTCCCTTTGACCAATTTATTACCTATCAAGTGGCTGGTGATCTGTTCGATCAACCGACCCAGGATCAACTCATCGCCTCGGGCTTCAATCGCTTGCACTTGATTATCGATGTCGGCACGGCGCTACCAGAGGAGAGCTTCTTTCGCAATGTAGTTGATCAAGTTTCAGCGGTGGGGACCGCCTTCATGGGGCTGACGCTGCAGTGCGCGGTGTGTCACGATCACAAGTACGATCCGATTACTCAAAAGGACTTTTATCAGCTCTTCGCCTTCTACAATAATTTCGACGGCGAACCAGAGACGGGACGTCGTGGTACGGAGGATTTTAAGCGCGGCTTGCAGCCACCTTACCTGAGTATGCCTTCCCCGGAACAGGAGGCCGCCCTGGCCAGATTCGATTCCGAGTTAACCGAATTGGAAAACGCCTTGGTAGGCTTAGTCAAGAAACGCGATGCCGCTAAATCCGATTTGGAAAAACTGGCTGACGGTTCGCAACTAGCGAGTGCCACTGAAAAAAGCTCCGCCGCGATGGCGGTAGCAAAGATCAACGAGACTTTGGCAGAACAAACGTTGGCTAGCCTGGAGCAAGCAGTGAAGTCACTGACTGAAAAGCGTGACGCAAGCCAACAAGCCCGAGAAAAATTGCTGCTCGAAATTCCAGCTACGCTCGTCATGAAGGAACGTGCGGAGGTACGTCCCGCGCATATCATGATTCGTGGCGAGTACGATCGACCTGGGGAGCTTGTCCAACGTCAGACCCCCGCCTTCCTGCCTCCATTGCCTGTCCAACAGGAACCAGCCACGCGGATGGATTTGGCCCAATGGTTGACCGATCCTTCCCATCCTTTAACCGCGCGAGTTGCCGTCAATCGGTTTTGGCAGCAGCTATTCGGTGTAGGAATGGTGAAAACCTCCGAGGATTTTGGCGCTCAAGGGGAAGCTCCCAGCCACCCAGAACTACTCGATTACTTGACGGTGCGATTCATCGATTCCGGTTGGGATGTGAAAGAATTGATGCGCACAATGGTGTTGTCACAAACGTATCAACAAACTTCGCAAGCCTCTCGCCAGCAATACACCGAGGATCCCCGCAACCGACACCTGGCTCGCGGTTCGCGGTATCGGCTGGATGCTGAAGAGGTCCGCGATCAACTGCTCAGCGTTTGTGGCTTGCTCAATCGCGAATTGTACGGCAAGAGTGTCAAACCGCCCCAGCCCGCAGGCTTGTGGGAGACGGTGGCCATGCCCAGTTCTTACCCGAATACGTACCAGTCCGATGCGGGCGAGCAGATCTACCGCCGCAGCCTGTATACCTTTTGGAAGCGGGCGATCCCACCGCCGCAAATGTCGATCTTTGATGCCCCGACGCGAGAAAGCTGCATTGCGCGACGCGAACGAACGAACACGCCTCTGCAAGCGCTGTTACTGATGAATGAAGAGCAGCATTTCGCGGCAGCTCGACACTTTGCGCAATCGCTGTTGGCCAAACACGATCTAACGGACCAGCAGCGCATGGCTGTAGCCTATGAAACCATCACGGCGCGGCAGCTCGAACCACACACTTGGACAGAATTGCAATTGGGGCTCGATGAGTTCACGCAGCTTTACCAACATGACCGTAGCGCTGTCGATGCGATGCTCGTCTCTGGACGTAGCACTGAAGAAATTTCAGACGGAAACGCCGAAGAGAGTCAGGGCTCAAGCCCGCAGAATCCGGTGCGACTGGCTGCCTGGACCATGTTGATACATTCAATGCTCAACCTAGATCAAACTAAAACGCGAGAGTAGATGCGATGAGTCCATTTGAACAACTAAACTTACTACAGGCTCGCCGACAATTCCTGCGTGGCTCGGCCATGGGATTGGGAGCGGCCGCGCTGGGTTCCTTATTGGCTCGGGCACAAGCGGCGGAAGTCGACAAAGGCAATGTGTCCCTGGGCTTACCTGACCACACTGGCGGTTTGCACTTTCCCGCCACTGCCAAACGTGTGATTTTCTTGTTCATGGCGGGTGCTCCTAGTCAAATCGATTTATATGACTACAAACCCGATTTGCACAAGCAATTTAAGGAACCGCTTCCGCCCAGTGTTAGCATGGGGCAGCGGGTCACCGCCATGACCAAGGGGAAAGAGCAACTGATCGCCCCCTCGATGTTTCAATTCGCTCCCCAGGGTCAAAGCGGATTGGTGATGAGTGAATTGTTGCCCCATCTTTCCAAAGTGGCCGACGACCTGTGCATCATCAAGTCGATGAACACGCATTCCATCAACCACGATCCGGGCAAGACATTGATCTGTACGGGAGCGGAGATTCCAGGCAAGGCCAGCATGGGGGCTTGGCTCAGTTACGGATTGGGGCGAATGAACGAGAATCTCCCTGACTTTATCGTCCTCAGCTCTGCATTTTGGAGTGGCGATAAACAGAATGTGCAGGCGCTTTATAGCCGGCTGTGGGGCTCCGGTTTTCTACCTTCGAAGCATCAAGGCGTTTCCTTTCAACCGACCGGCGATCCCGTTCTCTTTCTGTCCAATCCTCCGGGAGTGACCGCTAATAGCCGCGCAAAGATGCTCGATCTTGTCACGCGACTCAATCGCGAGCATTTGGACGAAGTGGGGGATCCTGAGATTCAAACCACCATCGCGCAACAGGAGATGGCTTTTCGCATGCAGACCTCAGTCCCCGAACTGATGGATCTGTCGCAGGAGTCGGCGGAGACCTTGGCTATGTACGGACCCGAAGTCGAAAAGAGTGGCTCGTTCGCTCGCAATTGTCTCTTGGCTCGTCGCATGATCGAACGCGACGTGCGGTTTGTGCAACTGTTCCACCGCGGTTGGGACCATCATGTCGGCTTGCCAAAGAAGCTACGCGGTCAAACGCAAGATGTCGATCAACCGGCCGCCGCGCTGATCGCCGATCTTAAACAACGTGGCTTGTTGGACGAGACGTTGATCGTCTGCTCCGGCGAGTTTGGGCGCACCACTTATTGCCAGGGCAATCTCACCGCCACCGACTATGGCCGCGATCACCATCCGCGGTGCTTTAGCGCTTGGTTGGCGGGCGGCGGTGTGAAGGGAGGGATGGAATACGGACAGACCGACGACTTCAGTTACAACATTGCTGAAAAACCAGTGCACGTCCGCGACTTGAACGCCACCATCTTGCATCAGCTGGGCATTGACCACAATCGCTTGACGTTCCCCTTCTTAGGACTCGATCAACGACTAACCGGTGTGGAAGAAGCCTTTGTCGTGAAGGATATTTTGAGTTAGCCTAGGTCAAATCATCTGTGAGTTATACATCCGTCAGTAACTATCCCGAATAGGCTGTGAGTTTACGAGCGATTTCCCAAACTTGCACTTCAACTTAAACCTAAACTTCAACTTTCGCCGTTGTAGTTCAAGTTTAGGTTTAAGTTCAAGTTTAAGTTTGCAAAGATTCACAGCCTCGAAGAGATTTGAGCCGTAGGTCGCGCTAACGCACCTAGGGTTACGTTGTTTTTGTTATCCGGTGGTGTTCGCTGCGCTCGACCACCGGCTAATAGCTTCAACGCCTTCGGCGTAGTTAGACTTTTGTATAACTCACAGGTCAAATCATTCGGGTTTTCCGAATAATTGACGGCGTCTATCAAGCCGCGATAAAAAGTCTCGCGAGCCGCCCTGATAACATGCTCTAACTTCCCCCCCCGCGCAGAGTGCAGAGTATTGCCGCGGTATTCAACCCATGCGCATCGATTCTCTTCTCGCACTTAGCGGGCCTACAGGCCCAGCCCGAGAATCACGCCAAAGAATGCGAATCTCACGCGACCCTTGGAGGGCACTATCGCAGTTTCTGTTCCAGTGCCAACAGGCGATCGTCGGTGCGGCGGAGGCGACGGCTGACCTCGCGGCCCATGTTCATCATGATGATGGCATACTGCTCTACTTCTTGTTTGTAGAGTTCGTGCAGGGATCGCAGGGTAATCTCGATCGCCTCACAATCGACTTCGGCGCGCACAGACGCTGAGCGGGGCATGAGATCGATGATGGCCATCTCGCCCATGCAGTCGCCTCGTTTGAGTCGACCAAGTTCGAGCGTCGATTGCTCCCAATTGCGCTCAACAATCACCGTCCCTTTCTCCAGTACGAAGAACGAATCGGCGCCTTCTCCTTCGCGGAAAAAATACTCACCCGCTGGAACCGAAACCGCTTCGGATCGACTGAGGATGAGGTTTAACGCATTGTCGTTCAGTCCACCGAAAACGGGCATGCGCCGCAAGAGATCGAAATACAGCTCGGATGTCACCATGGGGCTACTCCTCAGCCGTGTATTATAGCGGCCCAAACAGCGGATTGGGGAACCTTTTTATTTAGGTCGCGGTTGAGTTATACTATGGCCGACTGTAGCGGAGTTTGTTTAACGCCGAGCCGGAACAGGCTGTCGCTCCGAGTCGACCGGCCAATCGCAAAAATTACAACTAAGAAGAGATTCTCTCGAAGGTTGGTCACAGCCTGCGCAGGCGACGGCTACGTTGGAGCCGGGAGCTATCAAGCCGGGAAATCTAGCAAATCAAGATTGTGCTCATTATTTAAACGGTATTGCGGTTAATGCCGCTATCGAACCCACCTCTCATTACATCCTATCAGGTTGCATCACTGATGAATTCAAAGCACCCACGAAACCTCCCAACCCTATTCAACAACTGCTGTCGGTTGCCTGGTGGACTTTCAATACTCTTGCTGAGCCTAGTGGTCGGTTTGGGCATGGACGCGGCACAAGCCCAGGAAAAAAAACAGAAGGCCGCCAGACCTCCACGGAAGGCGAAGTCGGATGTGGTGGGACCAGCTATCCGCGAAAACGTAGCGACACCTATCGAGCGGATTAAAGTTCCCGAGGGTTTCAAAGTCGAATTGTTGTATTCGGTACCGGGTGTCGAGCAAGGTTCATGGGTCAATTTGTGCGTCGACAACAAGAATCGATTGCTCGTCAGCGATCAGTTCGGTGGACTGTATCGCATTGCCCCCCCTGCCCCTGGGCAAACGGTCAAGGCTTCGGATGTCGAAACGGTGCCCGCTCAGATCCGCGCGGTCAATGGCATGGTGTGGGCCTTTGATGCGTTGTATGTCGGCGTTAACGACTATGAACAAAAAATCCCGAGCGGACTCTATCGATTGACCGATAGCGACGGCGACGATCAGCTCGACAAAGTCGAGATGCTCCGCGAAGCCAAATCGAAGGGGGACCACGGAGTACATGCGGTAGTTCCCACTCCAGACGGCAAAGCGCTCTATCTGGTGACCGGTAACAACACTATTCCACCGCAAATTGACGACAGTTCTCCAGTGCCGCAAGTGTGGGGCGAAGATCATTTGCTGCCGAGCATGCCCGATGGTCGTGGTCACAATCGCGGTGTGCTCGCGCCTGGCGGCATTATCTATCGCGTCTCGCCCGATGGAAAAAAGTTTGAAGCCTACGCTGCGGGCTTTCGCAATATCTTCGACGCCTCAGTCAATCGCGATGGGGAGTTGTTCACCTTCGATGCCGACATGGAATACGACGTCAATGCGGCCTGGTATCGTCCGACGCGGATTTGTTTGGTAACCAGCGGTGCCGAGTTTGGCTGGCGGAACGGCGCTGGAAAACGTCCCGCATTTTATCCCGACAATCTGCCCGGTGTGCTCGACATTGGACCTGGTTCGCCGACCGGCACCACGTTTGGATATGGCGCGAAGTTTCCTGCCAAGTATCAAGATGCACTGTATGCGCTCGATTGGAGTTGGGGCAAGTTGTATGCGGTCCATTTGAAACCAGATGGCTCGAGCTATACGGCTACCAAAGAGGAATTTGTGACTGGGGCACCGCTCCCCATCACCGATGCGATCATCAATCCAGCCGACGGCGCGATGTACTTTACGATTGGTGGTCGCCGCGTGCAGTCGGGCTTGTATCGCGTAACCTATGTAGGGAACGAATCGACCGCCTTGGTGGAGGCTAAACCCACCGTCACTCCCGCTCGCAAGACGCGGCATATGTTGGAAGCCTTTCATGGGCGACAAGATCCACAGGCCATCGCTAGCGCTTGGCCTTATTTGGCCGATGCGGATCGCTTCATTCGCTGGGCAGCGCGCGTTGCCGTTGAGCATCAACCACTGGAAGCATGGGCCGACAAGGCGCTCACGGAAACCAATCCGAGAATTCAAGTCGAAGCCCTATTAGCTTTAGCTCGTGTGGCTGGCGATTGTCCACAGCATCGCGCCGAGGATGCTCAAGTCGATACCGCCATGCGAACAAAACTGCTCGAGGCACTGTTGGCAATTGACTCGCAGAAGCTCGAGCACGGTCAACGACTGACGCAGCTCCGTACGTTGCAGATTACTTTGGTTCGTTTCGGCCGTCCTAGCGATGAAGTGGTTGAGCAATTGGTGACCAAATTCGATCCCCAGTTTCCCGCCAAGAGTTACGAACTGAATTGGCTGCTGTGTGAAACGCTGGCGTACCTACAGTCTCCGACTGTAGCGGCCAAATCGCTGGCACTCATTCAAGCAGCTCCCACCCAAGAGGAGCAGATGCAGTACGCACGGTCGATCCGCTTTCTGACCGCTGGCTGGACACCCGCGTTGCGAAGCGATTACTTGAAATGGTTTTTGAAAGCGGCCAACTATCAAGGGGGTGCCAGCTTTACAACCTTTATCGAAATGATTCGCGCTGACGCGGTCGAAGCGTTCGATGACAAATCCAAACAGGAACTAGCCGAATTGTTGGCCAAGAAGCCTGAGAGCAAAACGGTCTTGGAAAACTTGGGAGAGGTATTTAGTGGACGTGAGGTCAAGCAATGGACGTTGGATGAGTTGTCCGCCGCTGCCTCTGAAACTGGATTGAAGAATCGCAATTTAGAAAATGGTCGCAAGATGTTCGCCGCCAGCGGCTGTTTTGCTTGTCATCGTTTTGGCAATGAAGGTGGCATGGCTGGTCCCGATTTGACCGCCGCCGGCCGTCGTTATTCCCCGCACGATTTGCTCGATCAGGTTATCAATCCTAGCCGAGTGATCAACGAGCAGTTTTCGGCGATGCGGGTATTGACGGTGGATGGTCAAGTTTTCAGCGGCGTGGTGGTCAATTTGAGCGGTGATAGTTTGACGCTCAATACCGATCTGACCAATCCCAATGAGCGCGTTAACATCGACCGCAAGGAAGTCGAAGAGATGTCCGTCTCGCCGGTTTCGCCGATGCCCGCCGAATTATTCAGCCGCATGACCAAAGACGAGATACTCGATCTGCTGGCCTATGTGATCGCTGGTCCCAGTAGCCAGTAGGCAGTAGGCTCGTAACGAGCGCAGCGCTGTTACGGCGTTCGCCGCGCTGTAGCGGCATTAGAGATTCGCTGAACGACTCGGCATTACTAGTCAGGCACTAGTCAGGCACTAGTCAGGCCTAAGTCAGGCTGGAAAGCCTGACGTACGCAAGTTGGAAAGCCTGACCCGCAATGGGTGATGCCGTGATTGCGGCCATGGATCTTGCCAGCCCGCATGGGGACCGCGGCTTACTCAAGACTCGCAAGAATCTCCGGAAAATTCGGCAGCTGGCGGATTGGGCTCAAGTCCGCATCGGCTGCGATAAAGCCTCTGTCCTTAAAGCCCAGCTCGATGGCATTTCGAACGGCGCCGAGCGTTTTTTCCTGCAATCGAGTCTGAATCTCCGCGGTAGCGCGCGCAGAGGCCTGTGCGAGTGCCTGAGCCGATTCCAGAAGCATTTCGCTATCGCGATTCTCAGTCGCCAAGTACTTGTCCGCGATTTTTTCCGCGGCATCAATGTCGCCGAACCGACCCTGAACGACCATTAACTCCAATTGTCGACGGTCGTTGGTGGCTTCGGCGCTCGCCATCGCGCGGCGGATATCGAGAGCTTTCCCTCCCCAAAAGGCACTTTCGTCCGCATGGCTTTCGGCCAGCCACTGAGCGTAGCGATAGTAGGCCGTGGCTGCAGCGCGATTGAGTTCCGCGCTGGTACTGTTGGCTGCCAGCATTTGGTCGCTTAGTTCCGCCGCTCGTTTGAGGTAATGTAGGCCTTCTTCCATGCGGTTCGTTTGGCACAGGAACTCTCCGAGAAAGCCATCAAAGCCAGCCATCCGGCGAATTGCAAGTGGATTCTGTGGTGCGGCCGCAAGTTGCTTTTCCGACTGCGCGACCGCCTGACGAAAGACCACTTCTGCTTCTTCCCTACGACCGATGCGGTGCAGCACAGCGGCTTGTGCGAGAAGTCCGGTCGAAATGCTCGCTTCGACCAAAGGACGAACCCGGGCTTTATCATTGTCGCTCAGTGCAACTTTGCTGGGTGGCATGTTTTCAAAGGCTGAACCCTCTACTACAGTTGCCAATACTTCGCGCCGCAAACTCAATGCTTTATCAAAGTGTGGAGCGGCCGCAGCGGAATCGCCCGCGCGGTAGAGTGCTGCCGCCAAGTTGTTATGGGCGTCGGCCAGTAGCAATTTGGCACGGTAGCCGGCAAGCATGCCGAAGCCGTCAGGAGCCGCCTTGGGTTCTGCGACGATCTGTTCGGCCAACTCCAATGCTTCGCGGAGCGCAGCCAGACTAGCGGGCACGTCGCGGTTCAGTTCGCGACGAATGGAACTGAGGTCCATGAGGATGATGCACAAATTGTTTCTCGCGGCATCGGACCCCATTTGTATATCAATTCGCTCGCGGGCCTTATCGGCCAACGATGACATCCATTGCTCGGCTTCTACTCCTTTGCCCTGATCTCGGTAGGACATGGCGAGCTGATGGAGCAAACTCATTTTGGTCGCTTCACCCTGACCTCCGTCGGGCAATTCGCGAATAATCTCCTCGATCAAAGGAAGTGTCTGCTTGAGAGCTTCATTTTTGTAATCGCGTGCCAGTGGATTTTCAACGACACTCAGCTTGTTCAATTCCTTAAACACATTTTGCACGTAGGCCTGCAATCGCTCCGTCCGGCGAATGTTTTCCTGGTTTGATTCAGCCAAGCTTTGATTCGACTGCTCGAGCTCCAGATTTGAAGTCTTGAGATTGGCGTTGGCGGTCTCCGTGGCGAGATTGCTTTTCGCCAGTTCCTCGTTCTTCGTGCGGAGCGCTAGCGCCGACCAACTTGAGACAATGGCCACGGCCAACAAACAAGCCGCAGCGGCGGTGGACAGACTAGCCACCAAAGGGTTGCGTCGGCACCACCGCCAAGCGCGTTCCACATTTCCGACTGGTCTGGCCGAAATCGGTTCGCCGCGCAGGAACCGCGCTAAATCGTCCGCCATGGCCGCGCAGGAGTCGTAGCGTTTCTCCGGCTCTTTTTGAAGCGCCTTGAGGCAGATCGTTTCTAAATCGACCGGCAGCTTGGAGTGGATCTGTCGCGGCGGAATCGGCTCTTCTCGAATGACTTGCATGATCGTTTCGAACGGCTTGGCAGCCAGAAACGGCGGGCGGCCGATCATGAATTCGTAGAGCATGGCTCCCAGTGAATACTGATCGGTGGCAGGCCCCAACTCGTGCACCCGACCGAGGGCTTGTTCGGGTGACATATAGCTCGGCGTACCCATAATTGTGCCCGTACGCGTGCTGGACGAATCGTCGATATCCTCAAGTCGTTTGGCCAATCCAAAGTCGGTGACTTTGGGAGTTCCCTGGGAGGACAGGAGCACGTTGGCTGGCTTCAAATCTCGGTGCAGCACTCCGTGATCATGGGCGTATTGCATCGCACGACAGATCGTTTCCATCATCTGGGCCGCTTCTTCTGAGGGAAGCGGCTTGCCGGCCAGTCGCCTATCGAGGCTCGCTCCGTCAACGTATTCCAGCGAAAAGTACGGCAGACCATCGTGCTCACCTACTTCGAAGATCTGCACGATGTTCGGGTGCTGAAGATGCGCGACAGCTCTGGCCTCAGATGTAAATCGCAACAATTGCTCTTGCGAAGCATGCGCTCCGGCTAGCACCATCTTCAAGGCAACATCGCGTCCCAATTTTTTGTGGCGGGCTTTGTAAACTATCCCCATACCGCCACGTCCAAGCACTCGGATAATTTCGAAGCCACCGACCGCGGCAGGCTGCTTCGCTCTCGCAGCTGAGCGAGCACTGCCTGAATGTGGAGTGTGGTCTTGGGTTACCTGATTTCCCATGGAGAAGTCCACAGTACCACTGAGCCCAGTAGCAGCATTCCCAGCTGATTCACTGCTACCATTTGACCGTGAATCCGGCGCGGCGTGTTCGGCCGCACCGGCCGCTGGCGAAGGCTCCGTCAGAGCTGTGTCGGCTTTGAGATCGATTGTATCCTGTTCCGCCTCACGCCCCGGAACCGGTTTCGACTCAGGCTGATTAACAGTGGGGTGAATTTCATCATCAGGCTGCTTTGGATTCATGGTCCCCTACCTTTTTGGCTCTCCAGAAGAATTAGTGGGTAACAACTGTGGTCGACAGGTTTTGGGAGGCCATGCCCTGGAAAACCTATCCAACTTGCTTCTTGAATCGATGGACTAACCACAGATTCTTATGAAGAGCCACCCTTTTTGGACTGACGCTGCAGGGTTGTGATAACCCAAAGAATAACGCATTAAAGAGTACTATTCATTCAAAATTAGCAAAAAAGTGATCAGCTTCTGACTCTGACACTGATGCATCCAATCTCATGGCTAATGGTTTCGTTTTGGGAAGGGAATTACCTAAGAGGTGCGAAAAACTATTAGGAAAATGCGGAGTACCGCGTTCACTGGCACTCCGTCCGCCTGATTGGCTACTTAGCAATCTACTTTCGATCAAGTTGAATATTTCGTCGCTCATCAGTTCATCGATGACCCGTCGCACCTCAATCTGACTTCTTTGTTCAGGCGGCAGTGACGTCATTAGATCTAAGCTCGGCGCTCCGCTGACCTCAGTGCTCGCATTCACTGTCGCAGCTATAGGCTGATTGCTGAAACGAGTGGGCGACAAGCGTTGACGACCTGGCTCAGTTTCCACCTCAAGCGGAAGATTGTGATGGGAGTAACTGCGATGAATCTCACCTGCATCCAGGGAAGCGGACATGGCAGCATGCGCATCAACGTCGTGCTCCAGTCCAATCGCATGCCCCAGTTCGTGCATGACAATCGATTGGAAATCAAACTGTTCAGCCGGGATTGCGTTTGCGTCGGAACCCGCATACCACGCCCAACCTTGCACTAGAATGATCTCGCCTGCATCCGTCGCACAACCCAGTATTCCGTCTTCGACTCCGCCACAGGGGCTGGTATCGCTCAGCTTAAATCGAATGTCGACACCTTGATTGGCGGCTGAATCGACTTCTACCAACTGAACGCCTTGGGAACCAAAATCTGCATTAATCAACTGAATCGATTCGCGAATGCGGGCCAGTTGCTCCGCAGTGGCGTTGAGGAGGCTGTCGTTCAAGGCGACTCGCAGGATACCAGCCTGCATTTTTTCCACCAGCGGAACAGAACTTGCGTTCTGACTGGGATGACGCGATCCGACCGTTAGCGCGCTGGACGCATTGCCGCTCAACGAGAGCCGATCGACGATAACGGACATGAGTAGCTTGCCATTGCCACTGAGTGTCATCTGTGCATTGGGAGCATAGAACACTCCGGTCATGCCTGAGGCATTTCCGCTGACTGAAACTTGGGCGGCATTGTCGCGGGCTTGAAAGAAAGTAACACCTGCGTAGGGACCGCTGGTGGGAGGGTTCAGATTGAATGATCCGTTGCCGCTGAGTGAGATTCCACCGAAGCTCCCGCCAGGGCTCGGAAAATTACTGCCGGCGTTGTAGAAGATCACACCATTACCACTGACGTTTGCATTGCCGCTGACGCTAAAGCCACCACCGTCCACGATGTAGACTCCGGGCTGAAATGTCAAATTGCAATTTCCCGATGCAGTGATCTTAGTGTAGCTACCGGGCGAAACGGTTAGGTTGGAATTGCCACTGCAACTGATTTGAGTGCTGGCCGCACTTCCGACCGGGGCTGTGAGCGACAAGTAAGGGTCGACTACGATCGGCGAACCGATCAACGGCGCTGGTGCTATCTGCGCGTTGCCCGTCTTCTGGACGCCACCCCGGACTCGAACTGCACTGGCCGTGATTATCGCATTTCCACTTGCCTTAATGGCGCTCGATGCACAGTTCGAATTGACCTGCACTGTGCCGTTAACGGTAATCTTGGCATTGCCAGCCAGGGTCAGTGCTCCGCAAGCGGTTGCATTGAGTACATGTACCGAGTTGCCAACTACGGCAGTTTCATCGGCCCCGGTGATGGTAATCACAATCGAGCGCGTGGCAGTGCCATCCAACGATTGAACGACAAGCGATTCGGTGACAAACTGGCCGCCCGCTAGGGCGTTGGTCGCTGGCCGACTATTGTCGAGCGTATAGGTCCAAACTCCGCTGGCAGCGTTCAAGGCGAACATTCCATAGATACCATTCAGGTTGGTCGGCAACGTAAAAACGGCCTGTCCTTGATCGGGATCGGTCACAGTCAATGTGTTGCTAACTTGATTCACGGCTGCGTCCTCGGTGACCGCGCCGCTGGAAATTCCCGCAATGGATGCGGTATCGTTGGCTCCGTGAATCGTGACTGTAATGCTCGCTGTGCTGGTTAAACCTGCCGCATCGCGCATCGTATACGTGAAGACGTCATTGAGCGTGTCGGAGTAAGTGCGCAGCGATTGCACAGCGCTATTGTTATTGTTGACGGTGTACGCGAACACGCCATCGGCAGCGACATTTATTGTGCCGTAAGTACCGATAACATTCGCGCCCACGTCGGTGGATGCCGAACTCACGATACCTGGTGCGACCCCCACGACGGTCTTCGTATCGCCGGAATCCGGGTCGGTGTCATTGGATAGAACAGTGCCAGTTGGGTTGATTCCTGGCGTGGCGTTGTTAACCCCCCCGGCTTCCACGGCTAGCGCCGTGTCGTCGACAGCCGTCGGTGCGGAATTAAGCGTCACCGAAACTTCGAATGAATCGCTGGTGCTCGCGGTACCATCGGAGACAGTGACGGTCACGACAAAGTTACCTGCCGACAGGTAGGTATGATTTAAGTCAAACGATTGGCTGGTTTGATTGATCACCAACGCAATGTTATTGGCTGAATCTCCGTAATTCACGGTACCTGTCCAAGTATCCGAACCGGGATCAGTGAAGGCAATGGCTGGGCGCGCAAAGACGCCCGCTGCTGCTGGCAGCAGCGTCGCATTGGGTCCCGCGTCAAAGCTTGGTGCCTCGTTAGTGACGGTAACCGGGAACGAACCAGGAACGGATGCTCCGTCGTCGTTGGTCAGCGTTAACGAAATCGTATACGTCCCATTGTCGGCATACACATGGGAAAGCGGAATTCCACTGGCAGGCGTGACGTTGTACGAGACAGGTGCAGAATTGTCTCCGTAGTTTACGATAGCTACCCAAGACTCCGCACCCAGATTCGAAAACGGCAAATTGACAGCATAGGTCGCACCTTCGGTCGAAATTGCACTCGCCGGCAGTGTTCCGAGCTGCAACGAATAGTCTTGACCCGGTCCGGGGTCGAGGGTGTCCACGCCGCCGCGGCCGATGAGCGTATCGATGCCGTCGACGCGATTGGCCTTGTTGAAGCTATAGATAAACAGTTGATAGCTGCCGATATCCGTATCGTCGCGGCTATCGATCAGACGCTTTAGCAAGTCGAGTTCGTTCTGCGTTGGCGCGGTCAATTCTTCGAGCTGAGTAATCCTGGCAAGCATCGCAGCATGATTCGGATCGCTCGGATCGCTCGGGCCGCGGTAGAACGAATCGACTTCGATCGTGTAGCTGCCACTGGCTGGCAGAGTGATGTCCATCAGCAACGAATCAGACGATTCGAATTCGTCGTCGTTGACCGCATCCGCGCCGAAGGTTTGCACCAAACTGCCAGAGGCATCGTAGAGCCGCACGATGGAATCGATGTAACCGTCGGGTCCACTGTTCGTGAAGCGGCGCATGGCCTGCGAGGCGATTTCGATGGTGACCACATCGCCGGCCGCGCCCGTAAACGTGTAGTAATCGCTTTCACTTATGCCATTAGTTGCAAGTCCGATCGAGCCGTTAACACTGGCCGCCTGCACGTAGAAGTTCTTGGCATGGTTGATGCCCTTGCCCAGCGTGTTGGGCACCAGGATAGTTGCTAAATTCAACTGCCACACTGTTGTGTCAGGAATGGTGGCAAGCCAGGATTCGCTGAAGACAACTTCAGCGGGGTTGCTCATGGCCGCAGCGATCTTCACCGCTTCGCGCTCGCCAAAAAACAGCGTCCCCAAGTCGTTGACGCGGGTGGTACCCACCGAGGCAGGCGAGCCAATCAGGTGATCAAAGGTTTCGAAGGCCGCCGAGTTGCCTTGGTACTGCGGTTTAAAGTCGGACACGCCGGGAGGCGCATGCACGCCAAAACCGATCGGCCCAAAGGCATCGTAGTGCCGCAGTCCGAGTAGGTGTGCAAGTTCGTGAGCGGCAATCTTGGCCGAGAGCGCCACGAAGTTCTCGCTGGTGGCCGGTGGCATGTCCTGACCGCTCGTCTGCTCCGCATCCAAGACCGATTTATCGGCCGACGGATCAGCCACGGCGGGGTCTAAGATACCTCCCAACAATCCGTTGATCTGTACTGTAGCGACTCCCGAGAAGCCAGCGTTACCGACATCGATCTCGCTCGACTCACCGCCCGGCCGACCGTACGAAGGCGTTTCATTGAAGCGAATCGTCACGTATTCCGTGACACCCGCCAGGTCACCCAGCGACTGCGTGAACCGCACGTTGAACCATCGTAGCGGGTCGCTGAAAGTTCGTGGCTGATTGGATTCGTCAAAGCCGTAATAGCTGCCCTCGATCCGCTTTAGAATCTCGTCGCGTTCGGTCTGCGTATAAACGTGTTCGCCGGTCGCTGCCTGAGTATACGTGTCGAAATCCAAGTAGACCCACTGCGTTGGGCGATCCTGCGGGACCGGGGCGGGAAATGGACCATAGAAGTACTGGGCACCGCCGATGTAATTGTTTCGTTCATTACCCGAAAGGATATCTCCGCCAGGTCCGCCTAAGATGTTCTCAATGCCCATCGCGCTGGAGAGCTGAATCGTCAAATTGCCGGGCTGCGGCTGCGGGGCAAGATTCGCCAAATCGAGCGTCACGTCGCCGCTGGTAAAGGCCGAGAAATCGAGGGTGTCCTTCGATGTATCCGATGCACCGGTGAAGTCGTCGACGATGAGTGTAAAGCCCTGCGGCGCGCCGGAGAATTCGTAGCGGTCGTCGCCGTCGCCACCGTTGAGCGTGACACTGGTGGCCGAGTTGGGCGCGGTCCCGGCGTAGACCACGCGGTCATTGCCGGCTTCGCCAAGAAATGTGACCAGCGTGGCCGAACTGCGATACGAGAAAACGTCGCTGCCGGGTCCAGCCACAAACTCGACTTTTGTTCCGCTGGCATTGTAGAGCAGCGAATCGTCGCCCGCGCCTGAATTGAATACCAACCTAGCGATGTTGTTGCCACTGACGCGCAGCAGATCGGGGCCATCGCCACCGGTAAATAAAATGCCGGTCGGAGTAGTCGGTTGCGCGCCGGCATCGCCGATGTCGTTGCCGACATTGATCAGTGTATCCGCACTCAAACCACCATCGAATTCGATGAGACCAAGGTTGGAACCATTGTTGAACAGCGAATCTTCGCCGGCATCGCCTTGCATGAAAACCGTGCCAACATAGCTACCGTTGTTTTGTAGCGCGTCGTTTCCGTCTCCGCCCAGGAACGAAATCAAGGTCACGCCATTTTCGTTATTGAGCAATCGATCATCGCCCGACCCGCCGACGAATTCCAAACTGGTCGTGTTGTTGCCGAGAGCTGCCAGCACGTCTGCGCCATTGCCACCCTCCAAGATCACCGCAGCGGTGTTTGCGCTGGCAGTAACACCATCGCCGCGCTGATAAAGTCGGTCGTCGCCATCGCCACCGATCAGCTTGAGATCCTGGGCATTCGCGCCGCGATTCTCTAAAGTATCGTTGCCATCGCCGCCGGTCATGGTGAAGCGCCGGAAGCCCGCCGCAATATTCAGCGCGGTGTCATCGCCCGCATCGCCTTCGAAGCTGATCTCAGATGTTTCAAATCCAGAATTTTGAAAGACGTCGTTATCCGCACCGCCGAAGAATTTTATGTGCGAAACTTCGCCGGCCAAATTGACGAATAGATCGGCCGCACCATCTGCGGCAGTGACCGCATCCGCAAAAAGGCTAAACTCAGTTAGCATGCCTGGTTGTCCGGCGACAGGGATTAGAACAGGCGGAACATTAATAACCGTAGTGCCGTTATATCGGCTGCCGGAATAGAAGTTGAGATGCGTTGAGCCGACGCCCGAGCTGCGGTTGATGAACCAGTCTTGGCCGGCACCACCCCAGAAGCTGGCATGGCTCAGTCGCTGGCCGTAGTTGTTGAAGCGATCGTCGCCTGTGTCGCCTTCGAAGGATATTTCAGAAACCGAGTCGCCCAGATTGATGAAGATATCCGCCCCGGCATCTCCTTCGAAGCTGATTTTCGACACGCTGTCACCCGTATTGAGCAGCACATCCGTATCAGCCCCGCCAAAGAAGTAAATCTGTGAAACGCCGTCGCCATCGTTGATCAACACATCGTCATCGAAACCTCCGAAAAAGACGATGTCCGAAACACCCACTCCGTTGTTTTCAAAGACATCAGCGCCACTGTCCCCTTCGAAGCGAAGCGTGCTTTGTCCCGCAGCGTTGTTCTGGAATACGTCTGCGCCCGCGCCACCTAGGAAGACAATGTTGTCCCAGCCGTTGCCGTCGTTGCGAAACGCGTCGACACCACCCAGCCCACGGAAGAACACCGTCGACAGTGCGGTCGCGGTTGCCGCTCTGCCGGTTGCGCGATTGATGAACGTGTCGTTGGCATCCCCGCTGCCGACATCGCCTTCGAAGGAGATCTCGCCGATCTCGGTGCCGGTCACCGTCAACACGTCCGCGTCGGCACCTCCAAAGAATTCGATTTGGCTAATGTCCGAGCCATCGACGACCAGTACGTCCGCCCCTGAGTCCCCCTCGAAGCTGATTTCATTGATTTCATTGCCGAAGGATTGAAAAATATCCGCGCCCGAA
Organism: Pirellulaceae bacterium; assembly: GCA_041739785.1. Classification (GTDB taxonomy): domain Bacteria; phylum Planctomycetota; class Planctomycetia; order Pirellulales; family Pirellulaceae; genus Aureliella. Next base: position 345 of record JBGSNE010000054.1, on the reverse strand, counting down.
TCTCCGCGGAAACGCAGGCTGCCGATGCGGCTGCCGCGATTGAGGAACAGATCGATTCCGTCGGATGCCGCGTTGGTGGACGTGTCACTGAAGCCCCAGAAAGTGATCGAAGCGACGTCCGAGGACAGATTGCGGAACCGATCGCCGTCGGCGCCGCCAAAGAATTCGATGCTGCTGATGCTGCCATCGGTCAGCAGGATATCGGCACCGACGTCCCCTTCGAAGCTAATTTCGCTGACCGACGCTCCTTCACCGACGAACAGTAGGTCGTCATCGGCACCGCCCTTGAAGTAGGCTGCGTAATCCCTTGCAGGAGAGACTCCAGGTACGTTGGGTACCAGCGGA